>NZ_JBIJCN010000064.1:0-12057 GCF_044344655.1 Gemmatimonas sp. | reverse complement strand
CGAGCGGGCCCCAAGGCGCGCGCGACCTCACGCGGGCCGTCGAAGAGCTGACCTCGCTGGTCGGTCGCGTGTCGCTCCGCGACCTGGTGCGTGACACCATCGACTTGGTGGAACGCCACTTCATAGAAGCCGCGCTGGAGCTGACCAACGACAACCGGACCTCGGCGGCCGAGGTGCTGGGGGTGAGCCGGCAAAGCTTGTATGTCAAGCTCCGGAGACACCGGCTGGTCACGCCGAGCACGGATCGCGACGAAGACGTCACCATCTAGCCAGAAAACAGCCTCCGGAAACGTTGGCGGGCTCTGTCGCACTGCGTTGCTGTCAACTAAACTAGACAGATATGGGCGTCAGCTACACCGAACACACGGTACCGGCGCGTTTGGACCCCAAAGCGGTCCTGACGTTGCTGAAACCCGTCACCTGGTTTCCGCCGATGTGGGCGTTCACCTGCGGAGCCATCTCCGCGGGTGTTCCGCTTTCGTCGGAGCGTCTCTGGACGCTGGCGCTGGGAATCGGACTGACGGGGCCGTTGGTATGTGCCTCGAGCCAGGCGGTGAACGACTGGTTCGACCGCCACGTGGACGCCATCAACGAACCGAACCGCCCCATCCCCTCCGGCCGCATCCCCGGACAGTGGGGGCTGGCGATCGCGATCGTCTGGAGCGCCCTCTGCATCGTCTGGGCGCTCCCGCTTGGGCGGTTTGGCCTCGGTGCGGTCGCCGTCGCGCTCGCGTTTTCGTGGGCCTACAGTGCGCCGCCCTTTCGCTTCAAGCGCAATGGATGGCTGGGGAATACGGCCGTCGGGTTCACATATGAAGGCTTGGCGTGGGTGACCGGGGCCGGCATCATGCTTGGCAACAGTGTGCCACCCACCCCGCTGCTGCTGCTGGCCGTGCTGTACAGCATCGGTGCCCACGGCATCATGACGCTGAACGACTTCAAGGCCATTGAAGGCGACCGAACGATGGGGATCCATTCGCTCCCCGTCATGCTCGGGCCCACGGGCGCGGGCTGGGTCGCCTCCATGGTCATGCTGGTGTCGCAATTTGCGGTGATCGGGCTTTTGTTGTCCTGGGGACGTCCGGGTTATGCCGCCGCGATTGGTGTGCTGACGGCCCTGCAGGCTGGGCTCATGTGGTGGTTTGTGCAGAAGCCGGTGGAACGGGCGCTGTACCTGAGCGCGTTCGGCGTGCCGTTTTATGTGAGCGGCATGATGGTCTCGGCCTTTGCCGTTCGCACGGTGCCGATCATCACCGCCGTTGCGACGGAAGCGGTGCGCTCATGACCGGTGCCGTTGCGCCCATGACTGGTGCTGCCGAGTTGGGGCTGAGTTGGTGGCAACTCACCCGCCTGGGATTTGTGCAGGCAGCCATTGGTGCCGTGGTGGTACTGCTCACGACGACCATCAATCGCGTGATCGTGGTGGAGCTCGGGCTGCCGGCGATGATTCCCGGCATTCTCGTGGCGCTGCACTTCGGTGTGCAGCTCATTCTCCGTCCACGCCTGGGGCACGACAGCGACGGCCACGGTCGTCGCACGCCGTGGATCCTCGGCGGTCTCTTCGTGTGTGCGCTTGGTGGCGTCGGGGTAGCGGCGAGCATTCCCGTCATGGCCAGCAATGTGATGCTGGGCGTGGCCCTGGCCTCGCTGGCGAGCGTGGTCCTCGGTGCCGGGGTAAGCGCCTCGGGCACGCCGTTGCTGGCGCTCATGAGTGAGCGCGCCAAGCCCTCGCAGCGCGCCGGGGCCGCCGCCATCACGTGGATCCTGATGATCGTGGGCATCATCATTACGGCAGCCACGTCGGGAGCGCTTCTCGATCCGTTCTCGTATACGCGGCTGATCGCGATCGCCGGCGGCATCGGCGGCGCCGGGCTGGTGGTAGGGGGGCTGGCCACGTGGGGCGTGGAGAAGGGGCCGCGTCCGTTCATGCCACCGGTCGACCGCGCTGAGGGCACGGGCTCGTTTCTCGCCACCTTTCGCACGGTGTGGCGTGAGCCGGCCGCGCGGCTGTTCTCCGGTTTCATTTTCCTCGCGATGTTCGCGTACAGTGCGCAGGACCTGATCCTGGAGCCGTTCGCCGGCATCGCATTCGGCATGACGCCGGGCGAGAGCACGAAGCTGTCGGGGGCCCATCATGGCGGTGTGCTGCTGGGAATGATCCTCGCGGCCCTGATCGCCACGCGCAGCGGCCAGTTGCGCCACTGGGCGGCGGCCGGGTGCATGGCCTCGGCCCTCACCTACGTCGGACTGGTGCTGTCACCGGGGTTGGCCAATGTGACGCTGTTCACGGCGATCGTGGTGCTCCTTGGCCTGTCCAACGGGGTGTTTGCGATCGGCGCGATCGGCTCGATGATGGCGCTGACAGGCGACAAGACGGACGGTCGCGCGGGGCTTCGCCTCGGGGTGTTTGGCGCCGCGCAGGCATTGGCCTACGCCGTGGGCACCATGAGCGGAGCGGCGGGCGTGGACGTGGCGCGCGCGGTGCTCGATTCACCGCTGCGCGGGTATCTCGCGGTGTTCGGCGTGCAGGCGGTGTTGTTCGGCGCGTCGGCCTGGCTGGCGATGCGTAGCGCATCCAGCGAGCGGGCCACGACGGTGTTCCGGCAGCGGGGCGAGATGCTGCAGGCGGTGATCCAGTGAGCCCGCATGAGGAGGGTCGCATGAGCGAGCACCGGGCACGACACGACGAGTCGCTGACCGCGCTGGGGCGCGGCGCGGCGTACGAAGACGGCGAACTGTTCGACGTGGTGGTCGTTGGGGGCGGTCCGGCCGGCGCGACGGCCGCGCATGAGTTGGCGTGTGCCGGCCGCAAGGTCCTGCTCCTCGACCGCGCGTGGCGCACCAAGCCATGCGGTGGCGCGGTCCCGCCGCAGTTGCTGCGCGACTTCAGCATCCCGCAGTCGCTGCTGGTGGCACGGGTGAACACGGCCCGCGTGATCAGCCCCACCGCCAAAAAGGTGGATATTCCGGTCGGCGATGGGTTCGTGGGCATGGTGGACCGCGACGTGTTCGACGAATGGCTGCGCCACCGCGCCGCGGTGGCGGGCGCCGAGCGCCGCACGGGGGCGTTCACGCACTTCTCGCGCGACCACGACGGGACGGCCGTGATCAGCTACACGGAGGGGCGTTCGCGCAGCGGCGCCGAGCGCACCGTGCGCGCCCGCTATGTGATCGGCGCCGACGGTGCCCTGTCGCCGGTGGCCAAGCAGTGCATTCCCGGGTCGCACAAGGCCAAGCATGTCTTCGCGTACCACGAGGTGGTGAAGTCCCCCACCCGCGACAGCGAGGTGTTCGGCCATGACCGCGTCGACGTGTACTACAATGCGCCGCTCTCCCCTGACTTCTACGCGTGGGTCTTCCCGCATGGGCCGACCACCTCGATCGGGACCGGCACCTTCCAGAAGGGCTTCGGCCTCAAGGAAGCGGTGGCCAAGCTGCGCATCGACACCGGCATGGACACGCTCGAAACGATCCGTCGCGAGGGCGCGCCCATTCCCATCAAGCCGCTCCCCCGCTGGGACAACGGTCGCGACGTAGTGGTCGCTGGCGATGCGGCCGGAGTGGTAGCGCCGGCGTCCGGAGAAGGCATCTTCTACGCCATGACGGGCGGTCGCCTGGCGGCCGACGCGGTGGAAGCAGCGTTGCAGTCTGGTAAGGCATCAGCACTCAAGCAGGCCCGCAGCCGTTTCATGCGGCTGCATGGCCCCGTGTTCTTCGTGCTCGATGTGATGCAGAGCTTCTGGTATTCCACGGACAATCGCCGTGAGCGTTTCGTGGCGATCTGCCGTGATCGTGATGTGCAGCAGCTGACGTTCGACGGGTACATGCGCAAGCAGTTGGTGGTGGCCAAGCCGTTCTCGCACGTACGCATTTTCTTCAAGAACCTGGCGCATTTGGCCGGGCTCGCGCCCGCCTGATTCACGACTCCGCATCCCCTCCCCGATGCTGATTTCGATCGCCATCGATTTTCGCCATGCCGATGTGGCCACGCGAGAACGCTTCCATCTCTCCGAGGAGCGTCTCACGCAGCTGTATCGCACGGCGCGCACGGACGTCATCACCGAATCCGCCCTCATCTCCACCTGCAATCGCACGGAGCTGTACGCGTGGGTGGACAGCGATGATCCGGCCGTGATCGACCGAGCGGTGCAGACGCTGGCGCGGCGCTGGATGCGCACGCGCTCCGAGGGGAACCAGCTGCTCACCACGGCCACGCGGCGCCTGGGCGTCGAGGCGGCGGAGCACGTGGTCCGCATCGCATCGGGGCTCGAGTCGCAGGTGCTGGGCGACAACCAGATTCTCGGCCAGCTGAAGGCGGCGTACAAGCGCGCCTCACGTGGACAGGCGGCAGGACCGGTGCTGCACCGCCTTTTCGAGACGGCGCTACGCGCGGGCAAGCGGGTGCAGACGGAGACCTCACTCACCGCCGGACGGAACTCGGTGGGCGCGGAAGCGGCCATCACGGCGGCCCAGCGATTCGGCAATCTCGAGAACGCCCGCTGCGTCGTGATCGGGGCCGGCAAGACCGGCGCGCGGTCCGCCAAGCAGCTGCACAAGCTCGGGGCCCGCGACATCGTGGTGGTGAACCGCACGTTGGAGAACGCGCAGAATCTTGCCGGTATGGTGGCCGGACGCGCAGCGCCATGGGACGCGCTGCACGTGGAAGCCGCCATGGCCGATGTGGTGATCGTGGCCACGGGCAGCGAGGTGCCCGTACTGGAGGCACCGGCGTTGCAGCGTGCCCGTGAGTCGTGCGCGTCGACCGGCTATGCGCTGCTCATGATGGACCTCAGCGTACCGCGCAACATCGATCCGGCGGTGACCGAGCAGCCAGGTACCACACTCATCGATCTCGACACGCTGCACCAGCCGTTGCTGTCGGCCGAGGTGATGCGCAAGGATGCGGTGCCGCACGCGCACACGATCTGCGAGGAGGAAACGCAGGCATTCATGGACTGGCTGGCGACCATGCCGGCACGTGACGCCATCAAGCCGCTGCGCGAAGCCCTCGAGGGTGTGGCCCGCCGCGAAGTCGCGTTCCATGCCAAGGATGCCGATGTGGCCGAGAAGGCCGCGTCGCGCATTGTCGCGAAGCTGCTGGCCGGCCCCATGGCGGCGCTGCGGCGTACGCTGCAGCGCGGGGAGCCGCTCGACCAGCACGCCATGATGCTACTGGAAATGTTCGCCCCCGCCGGTGGGGCCGGTGCATCGCAAACCCGTACGACCGGCTCGCATCGGGCCGTATCCGCCAGCGAGATCCCGGCCGCCGCCGCACGGCCGCCGGCGCCGCCGTCAGCACCCGTCGCAACGTCGCCCGCCGCCCCCACGGCCACCGTCCCGCCGGCCACACCGGCGGTGCCGCTGATGACGACCCAGCAGTTCACCTGATCGTGCTCCAACCGGCGACGCGTCCTCCCCACCGGTGACGCGTTGCCGTTCTTTTGCAGATGTTTCCGGAAGGCTGTCATCACCCGGGCGTCACCCCGCCCGCACTCCCCCTGCGTATGAACGACCTGCTATTGCGCGCACTGCGCCGTGAAGCCGTTGACCGTCCCCCCGTCTGGATGATGCGGCAAGCCGGACGCTATCTCTCGGAGTACCGGGCGGTGCGCGCCAAGTCCGACTTCCTCACGATGTGCCGCACCCCGGAACTCGCCACCGAGGTCACCCTGCAGCCGATCGATCTCGTCGGCGTGGACGCGGCGATCATCTTCAGCGACATCCTCGTGATTCCCGAGGCGATGGGGATGCACCTCACCCTCGACGAAGGGGTGGGGCCGCAGTTCCCGACACCGATCCGCAGCCAGCACGATCTCGATCGGCTCAATCCGGTCGTACCGGAAGACCAACTCGGCTACATGCTCTCGGCGCTGCGCATGACCAAGCGCGCGCTCAATGGCCGCGTGCCGCTGATCGGCTTCGCCGGCGCGCCGTGGACCCTCGCGGCCTACATGATCGAGGGCAAGGGCACGAAGCAGTTCGCGGTGGCGAAGAAGATGCTGTTCGAGAATCCGTCGCTCGCGCACGCCCTGCTCGACAAGCTCGCGACCGCGGTGGGTGACTTCCTCGTGGCGCAGGTCGAGGCCGGCGCCCAGGTGGTGCAGCTGTTCGAGTCGTGGGCCGGCGCCCTCGGGCCGCAGGAGTTCCGCACCTTCGCCCTGCCCTACCTCGCGAAGGCTGCGCAGCGCGCACGTGAGGCCGGCGTGCCGGTGATTGTGTTCGCACCGGGCGGCGGCTGGGCCATGAGCGAGATCGCCGCGGCCACGCATGCCGACGCGATCGGCGTGGACTGGCACACCACACCGGCGGAAGCACGCCGGCTCACCGACCCGTTCGGCGTGGCGTTGCAGGGGAATCTCGATCCGTGCACGCTGTATGCGCCGACCGACGAGATCCGCCGCCGCACGCACGAAATGATTGCCGGGTTCGGCCCGGTCGGCCATGTGGCCAACCTCGGCCATGGCATCCTCCCCGACATGAAGCCAGACCACGCGCGCGCCTTCATCGATGCTGTCAAGGAGTGGCAGTGGACCGAGGAGCGGATCGCGGCTTTCCGGGCATCCCAGAGCCATCCTCAGCACGCGGGCATGTCATGACCGGTGCCACCATCGCCATGCCAACCGACGAGCGGCTCAGCGCGGCAACGCCTTCCAACCGGCGCGGGGAGGTCATCCGCTGGATCGCGGGGCTGCACGACGAACTCACGTCGTTCTTCGGTCGGCTGGACCGTGGCGGCACGTTCATCGAGGATCGTTGGGAACGGCCCGGCGGCGGGGGCGGCGTGGCCCGCGTGATGACCGACGGGGTGACGTTCGAAAAGGCGGGGATCAACCGCTCGGCAGTCATGGGGGTGCTCCCCGAGGCTGCGGCACGTCGCCTGGGTGGACGTGGTGCCATGCAGGGAACCACGCACTTCTTCGCCACCGGGGTAAGTCTCGTGATCCACCCACGGAGCCCCAAGGTTCCGACGGTGCATCTCAACGTGCGCTATTTCGAACTCACCGACGAGCACGGCCAGCTCACCGACTGCTGGTTTGGTGGGGGCACCGATCTCACGCCGTTCTATCCGCACGTCGAGGATGCGCAGGGCTTTCATGTGGCACTGCGCGACATGTGCGATCGGCACCACACGTCCTTCTATCCGCGCTTCAAGCAGTGGTGCGACGAGTACTTCGTGAATGTGCACCGGGACAATGAAGCGCGCGGCGTGGGCGGGGTGTTCTTTGACCATTTGCGCGCCCACGAGCCGTCGCATGGGCTCGACTTCGAGGCCACGCAGGCGTTTGTGACCGACGTGGCGCGTGTCCTGCGTCAGGCGTACGAACCCATCGTCAACCGCCGACGGCATGACGCGTTCAACGAGGCCGAGCGGGAGTTCCAGCTGGTACGACGTGGCCGGTACGTGGAGTTCAACCTCGTGCATGACCGCGGTACAACCTTCGGCCTGCAGACCAATGCCCGGGTGGAGAGCGTGCTCATGAGTCTTCCGCCGGTGGCGATGTGGCACTACGCGCCGCGGTACTCCCCCGATTCCTTCGAAGCTCGACTTCTCCGGATGCTCGAGCCACGCGACTGGGTTGCGGACGTCGCGGGAGCGTGAACCATGCGGGCGCTCGCTGACATGATCGGCAACGCACCGTCCACGGACGGCGACTCGGGCGCCACGCGATCGGTGGCCGTGGTAGGCGCCGGCATCACGGGGCTCGTGGCCGCGTACGAGTTGCGGCGTCGCGGCGTGAATGTCACGCTTTATGAGGCGAGTGGCCATACCGGCGGGGCTATCCGCACCACGCACGCGGATGGCTTTCTGGCGGAGCACGGCCCGAACTCCTTCGTCACGTCGGCGGCCGTCGATACCCTCATCCAGCAGCTCGAATTGCAGGAGGAGGTGGTTGAGGCCAGTCCCGGCGCGAACCGTCGGTACGTGATGCGTGACGGAGCGCTGCGTCCCTTTCCACTGACACCACCCGCGATGCTGGGGACGCGGCTGTTGTCGTTCAAGGCGAAGCTGCGCGTGTTGCTGGAGCCGCTCGTGCGGGCACGCCGGACGGGCGGCGACGAATCGGTGGCAAGCTTCGTGCGCCGGCGCCTGGGGCGCGAGGTGCTGGACTATGCGGTCGATCCGTTCATTTCGGGAATCTTTGCGGGCGATCCGGAAACGCTCAGCATGGCGCACGCCTTTCCTCGTGTGGCCGAGCTGGAGCGGGAGTATGGCTCACTGTCGAAGGGGCTGATGGCGCAGCGCACGCTGGCAGCGCCCGACCGCACGGTGCCCACCACGCACGAGGGCGCGATAACCGCCTCACCACCGGCGCGGGCCCGGCTGATCAGCTTCGTGAACGGCATGCAGACGCTCACTGACGCCCTCGAGGCATCGCTGGCGGGGACGCTCCGGATGGGGTGCCCCGTGCGGCTGGTACACCGCAACGACTCTCGCTGGGTGGTGGACGCGGGGCAGGACGGCGCCGCACGCGCTCGCACGGTGGATGCCGTCGTGATGGCCACCCCCGCCCATGTCCTGGCGGCGATGGAACTGCCGGCGGCCATGCGCAAACACGCCGCCCCGATCGAGAGCGTGGAGTACCCGTCGGTCAGCACCCTCACGCTCGGCTTCCACCGTGCCGATGTGGAGCATCCACTCGATGGCTTCGGCATGCTCGTGCCGGCCGTGGAGCGCCGCAACATTCTGGGGGCCCTGTTCAACTCCTCCCTCTTCCCCGGCCGCGCTCCCGAAGGGTGTGTGACGATCACCTGCTTCATGGGCGGCGCCCGGCAGTCGGAGCGCGCCCGCGAAGACACGGACCTGCTGGTGGAGCGGGCGCTCCTGGACCTGCGCCATCTGCTCGGGGTGCGCGGCGAGCCGGTATTCGCGAAGCATGTGTACTGGCCGCGTGCAATCCCGCAGTACACGGTGGGCTACCAGATCGTGAAGGACGCCGCGGACACGACCGAACACCAGAACCCGGGGCTGTACCTTGCGGGGAACTACCGCAATGGCGTGAGCGTGGGCGACTGCATCGCCAGTGGGCAGCAAGTGGCGGAGCGAGTGGCCGCGTACCTCACCAGAGCGGGTTGAGGGGCGCGGTGGGGAAACGGCGGAACGGCGGGAGCCGGTAACGGCGGGGCTCCCGCCGTAACCCGCTGCCGCAGTTGCGCTTTTCCCCGGAGTCCGCCCACGTTACGAAATGACTCTAGACCTGCTTGCCGTCGGCCCTCACCGTGACGACGTCGAACTCACCTGCGGTGGCACGCTCATCAAGGCCGTGGATAGCGGCAAGCGTGTCGGCATTCTCGATCTCACGCAGGGTGAGATGGGCACGCGCGGCTCGGCTGAGTTGCGCGCACAGGAAGCCGAGACAGCGCGGCAGCTCATGGGTGTGCACGTGCGGGAGAACCTCGGGCTCCCCGACGCGGGGATCACCAACGACAACGACACGCGTGCCGCGCTCGTACAGGTGATCCGCAAACTGCGGCCGCGCGTGGTGATCGCGCCGGCTCCTCGCGGGCGGCATCCGGACCACCGGTGCACCACCGAACTTGTGCGCGATGCGTGCTTTCTGGCGGGTCTTCGCAAGTACGCGCCGGGCGATCATGAGCCATTCCGACCGATCAAGCTGCTGCACGTGATCACGTACCGTGAGGACTATACCAAGCCCACGTTCGTGGTCAACATCACGGAGCAGTTCGAGCGGAAGCTCGAGGCCATCAAGGTGTACGGCTCGCAGTTCGACGGCACCACCCAGGCGGGGGAAGTCTACCCGAACGGCGAACCATTGTACGACATCGTGCGGCATCATGCCGCGCATTACGGCTCGCTCATCCGCACGCAGTACGGCGAACCGTTCTTCACCGACGAAACCATGGCCGTGGATGACGTCACGTCACTCGGCGTCTCCACCTTCTGATCCGCGCGCCGATGCTGCACGACATCTCCGTTCCCATGAGCGCGGCGACCCCCGAGTGGCCGGGGGATCAGCCGTTTCACTGCGGCTGGACCTGCCGGAGGGAGGATGGCGACAGCGTGAACCTCGCCGCCATCACCACCAGCTTCCACGTGGGCACGCACGCCGATGCGCCGTTGCACGTGCACAGCGCGTGGCCCGCCTCGGAGGCGCTGGAGCTCGATGCCTTCGTGGGGCCGGTGCGCGTGGTGTCGTTGCCTGGCGATTGGCCCGTAACGCAGGACCTCGACGTGATGCACGTGATCGATCTGCTCGGCGGCATTGTACCGCTGCGCGTGCTGCTGCGCACCGGGTGCACCGTGGCGACGGGGGCCTTTCCCGCCGACTGGCCGTGCCTGACGCGCGATGCGGCGGAGTGGCTGAGCAATCAGGGGCTGCGCCTGTGGGGCGTCGATGCGCCGAGTGTGGATCGCCGCGAATCGAAAACGCTCGACGTGCATCACGCGCTGCTCGGCCGCAACGCGTTCGTCCTCGAGAATCTCGACCTGCGGGATGTGGCGCCTGGCGCGTACGACCTCGTGGCCCCGCCGCTGTCGCTGCACGGCGCCGATGCGGCGCCGGTGCGGGCGTTGTTGCGGAGTGTGGTGCGGGGCTAGCCGGCGCTTTTCCCCCGCAGCGCCTCGATACGCGATTCGATCTCGGCCGACGTGAACATGTTGTCGGCGATCTTGGCGATCTCCTCGGCTTCGCGCCACGCCTGCTCGAGCAGTTGCAGCTCCCCTTCCATCGCGCGGCGTTCGGTCTCCTCGTGCAACGCCATTTCGAGGGCGAGACGGTCGCGAACGTCGAGGGTGTGGAGCGCACCGGGGAGCTTGCGGATGGGCTTGCGGCTGTTGCCACCATCCTTCCAGCTCCCCTTACCCCACACCGCGTCGCCGCTCGTCCAGCCATGCCGATTCTGTATCCTGGTCCATACCCGCAATGGATCGCCGGCACGTTCGAGGAGCTGCACCGCGTCCTGCACATTGGCCCTGGTTCCACCGAAGCGATTCACCGTCGGCAGCAGGCGTTGGGCGGCCCTGAGCGCGTCCTCACCGGCCAGCAGATGTGATCCCTGCGTGCTCTCCAGACGCAGGAAGACCGAATCGTCATTGCTGCTGCGCACGAGGGCGCTCATGCGCGCATGGCGTCGCTCGAGCCCCACGACGCGCCCATCCGGGAGTGCGATATGTCCGATCGACTTCCCCTGGCGCCCGTTGATTAGGGCATCCCAGAGGCCACTGTTGGCGTAGACACCAGCAAAGCTGCCGATGCTCACCCCGGCAGCCATGATGCCACCGACGATCGCCACGGCACTGCCCACCACCGCCGTGGTTACCAGCAACTGCCGGTTGCGGCGCCGACCGAACTGGTCGCCGTAGCGCCACGCTGCCATCTCGGGGCGCTGCGGCTCACCGATGCGAATGAGATCCACGCCTTCGCGCAAACGCGCGAGCCCCACGTTATCGGTGCTCACGCGCAGTCGTGTGGCGCGGAAGCGCGCCTCCATCGCCTCGATGGCCTCCCATCGCTCGTCGAGCGGCGAGAGGTTCCAGCGCCCGCAGCCGCGACAGATCACCCACAGCCGCCCGCGCTGCGCGTCGAACGCGAGTCGCGAGCCCACGGGAAACTGCTCAAACGCCTCGTTCTGTCCGAGTGAGGCAGTGCAATGGATGCACGTAGCGAACATACGACAAATTTAGTGGAGCGACGTCGGGGAACAGCGGGGAACGGGGCCGTGCCTGCCGGAGACTGCTCCCGCCGGTCCCCGCCCCCGGGACGCCACACATGTCCACGGTTCTCCCCCGCCCTGCCCGTCCCTAGATTTCGGGGATGACCGCCCCCGTCTATCTCGACCACGCCGCCACCACCCCGGTGCGCGACGAGGTCATGGCCGCCATGGTGCCGTTCTTCGGGCCGCGCTTCGGCAACCCCAGCAGTGTGCACCGCTGGGGGCGTGAAGCCCGGGTCGCCCTCGACGAGGCACGTGAGCGCCTCGCCGCCTGCCTCGGCGCCCACGCCGACGAGATCTGCTTCACCTCCGGCGGTACGGAGGGGGACAACTTTGCCATCCTGGGCGTGCACCGCACACTCCGCACGCAGGGACGCACCGCCG
>NZ_JBIJCN010000001.1:0-227954 GCF_044344655.1 Gemmatimonas sp. | reverse complement strand
CGACGCGCCAGCGCAGCGCCGCGCAGCCCCAAGCAGCGACTGCGACCGTGGGAAGACCCCGACCGTGGTTGCAGTGCTCAGACTGTCGTGGCAGTGCCGCGACTGTGGTCGCAGTACCCCGACCAGCGCCCCGACCCAAACCAAGACCCCGCAGCGGGTTGCCCGCCTAGAACGTAGTATTCAGTGATGCGGCAGCGGAGCGGTCTGGCTCCTGCCGCGTTTCGGGCGTCGGTTGCAGCGATGTCCGAGCGCGTCCGAACTCCTCCCTTCTCGGACGCGAGCACCCCGCAGCGACAGCATTCGCAGCTTGAACAGCAGGTAGGCGACGCACCTGGGTGCCGATCGTTCTGTCGATCGCGCGCGCATGTGCACACTCGTGGAGCAGCTGGCATGAAGGTTCTGCTTGCATGGTCGGGACTCACGGCCTCGGTGACGATGCTCTCGTCGCTGTGGTCGGGTGCATCCAATCCCGTCCCTCGTGATCGTGTCTCCGGCACCCCGCCGCGTACTCCCGTCGTCGCCACCGCGAGTGGTGGGGCGGCTGCCACGCATGCGGTGTTGTCGAAGGCCATTCGTCCGTCGCGCGCGCCCATGAAGTACGGCGCCCGCGGCATGGCCGTCGCCGCGCTCGACAGCACGGTGCAGCGCTATTGTGGCTCCTGCCACAACCCCACGATGCGCCGCGGCAATCTCAGCCTGCGCGGCTACAGCGTGGCCAAGGCCACCGAGAGCGACGCGACCGAGAAGATCATTCGGAAGCTGCGTGCCGAGATGATGCCGCCGCCGGGTTCAAAGCGCCCGACCGGTGACACCCTGCTCGCCCTCGTCGAAACCCTCGAGCAGACCATGGATGCGGTGCCGATCAATCCCGGCACGCGCACCTTCCAGCGCCTCAATCGTGCCGAGTACGAGCGCGTGATCCGCGACCTGCTTGGGCTCGACGTCAACGCCGGCGAATGGCTGCCGCTCGATCAGAAGAGCGCCAACTTCGACAACATCTCCGACGTGCAGGCCCTCTCGCCCACGCTGCTCGAGGGCTACCTCAATGCGGCGTCGGCGGTGAGCCGTATGGCGCTTGGCGATACGAAGACCGGCGTGCAGCAGGTCCTCTACAAGACCTCGCCCTTTGCTTCGCAGCATCCGTGGGACCGCGTGGACGGCACGCCCTACGGCACGCGCGGCGGCATGGTGATCAAGCACGTATTCCCCGCCGATGGGGAGTATCGCATTCGCGTCAACGTGGGCGGCGGGGTGGGACGCCCCACCGAAGATGTGGACGTGTCGATCGACGGCGAGCGCGTGGCGCTGTTGCGCTACGATCGCGGCGTGAATCGCAACAGCGAATCCGCCGACCTGCCGCTCGGTGCTGACTACCTCATCACCGACGCCATCCGCATCAAGGGCGGCCAGCGCACCGTGTCGGTGGCGTTCGTGAAGAACGCCGACGGCCCGTACGAAGATCTCATCAAGCCGCACGAGTGGTCGCGTGCATCGCAGGGCAACGGCGCGGCGGGCACCACCGAGCCGGCGTATCTGATGGACGTGCTGGTCACGGGGCCCAACAAAGTGTTCGGGCTCTCCGACTCGCCGAGCCGCACCCGGGTGTTCACGTGCGCGCCCAAGGTGGCCGCGGCGCAGCGCGTCTGTGCGCAGAGCATCCTCGAGCGCATCGCCACGCGCGCATATCGCCGGCCGCTGACCGAGACCGACCGCACGGCGCTGATGAAGTTCTACGATCAGGGCGCGAAGGCCGGGGCCAACAACGCCTTCGAAGACGGGGTGCGGCTGGGCGTGCAGGCCGTGCTGGCGAGCCCGCATTTCATCTTCCGGTTCGAGCGCACGCCGGAAGGCGTGGCCGAAGGGAAGGACTACAAGATCGACGATCTCGAGCTGGCCACACGCCTGTCGTTCTTCCTCTGGAGCACCATCCCCGACGAGCGGCTGCTCACCCTGGCGAAGACGCGCCGCCTGTCGCAACCGGCCGTCTTCGGCGCCGAAGTCAAGCGCATGATGGCCGACCCGCGCGCGGAGGCGCTCTCCACGCGCTTCGCGGCGCAGTGGCTGCGCCTGCAGGATCTCGACAAGGTGAAGCCCGACGCGTTCCTCTTCCCCGACTTCGATCTGCAGCTCGCGCAGGCGATGCAGAAGGAAACGGAGCTGTTCTTCGAGGATCTCGTGCGCAAGGATCGCAGCGTGCTGCGGGCGTTCGATGCCGAGTCGACCTTCGTGAACGAACGGCTTGCCAAGCACTACGGCATTCCGGCGGTGACCGGCACGCACTTCCGTAAGGTGGCGTATGCGGACGACCAGCGCCGTGGTGTGATGGGACACGGCAGCGTCCTTGTACAGACCTCGCTCGGCAATCGCACCAGCCCCGTGCTGCGGGGCAAGTGGGTGATGGAAGTGCTGCTCGGGGCGCCACCGCCAGCGCCGCCGCCGAACATCCCTGACCTCGAGCAGACCGCTGGCGCGAAGGACGGCCGGCAGCTCACCACGCGCGAGCGCATGGAGATGCACCGCGCCAATCCCACCTGCAAGTCGTGTCACAACTTCATCGATCCGATCGGGCTTGCGCTCGACAACTTCGACGTGACCGGTAAGCTGCGCTTCCGTGAGAACGGCGCGCTGCTCGATACGCGTGGCAACCTGTACGACGGCACGCCGCTGACCACCAGCGCCGATCTCACCAAGGCGCTGCTCAAGCGCCCGCTGCCGTTGATGCGCAACTTCACCGAAAACCTGATGGCCTACGCCCTCGGCCGTCGCGTGGAAGATCACGACATGCCGGCCGTTCGTGCGATCGTGCGCGACGCGGGCAAGCAGAACTACCGCATGTCGGCCTTCGTGATGGGCGTGGTGACCAGCAAGGCGTTCCAGACCAAGCGCGCCGAGGCCGTGGCGGCCGACGACGCGCACAACTGATCCCAACAGGAGCAACCCGATGCAGTTTCTGACGCAGAAAACGCTGGAACGCCGGTCGTTCCTGAAGGGGCTGAGTGCCACCGTGGCGCTCCCCTACCTCGACGCCATGGAGCCCGCCGGGCGTTTCCTTGCCGGCGCGAACGGCACGGCTGCCACCGGACACACGCGACTCGTGTGCATCGAGTCGGTGCACGGCGCCGCTGGCAGCAACACCTGGGGCGCGTCCAAGTACCTCTGGGCACCGGAGGGCGTGGGGCGCCAGTTCGAGTTCGTGGCCGACAGCGCGCTCGGTCCGCTCGAGAAGTGGCGCGAGTATCTCACGATCGTCAGCAACACCGACTGTCGCATGGCCGAGGCGTTCGATGCGCCTGAGATCGGGGGTGATCACTTCCGTTCGAGCGCCGTGTTCCTCACGCAGTCGCACCCCAAGCAGACGCAGGGGTCGGATCTGTTCGTGGGCACCAGCTTCGATCAGATCGTGGCGCGCAAGATCGGCCAGGACACGCCGATCCCGTCGATGCAGCTGTGCATCGAAAATCTCGATCAGGCCGGTGGCTGCACGTACAACTACTCGTGCGCCTACACCGACACGATCAGCTGGGCGTCGCCGAACGACCCGCTGCCCATGATCCGCAATCCGCGCGCGGCGTTCGATCTCCTCTTCGGAGCCGGAAGCGACAACCGTGACCGCTCGGCGCGCCGCCGCGACAACGGCAGCATCCTCGACTGGGTCGTCGGGGAAATGGGGTCGCTCAAGCGCCAGCTCGGTCCCACGGACCGTCGTCGCGTGGACCAGTATCTCGAGAACGTGCGCGAACTCGAGCGCCGCATCCAGAAGGTCGAGGCCAAGAACAAGAGTGGCGAGGAGCGTCTGCTCCCCGAGGCGCCGGTGGGGGTGCCTGACTCGTTCGAAGAGCACATGAAGCTCATGTTCGACATTCAGGTGCTCGCCTTCCAGAGCGACATGACGCGCGTGTTCTCGTTCAAGACGGGCCGCGACGCCTCGAGCCGCACCTTCCCCGAGAGCGGGACGAACAAGGGCTTCCATCCCGCCTCGCACCACGGCGGCCGCGAGTCGGCGGTGATGGAGTTCAACATGATCAATCGGTACCACGTGGCGATGCTGCCGTACTTCCTCGAGCGTCTCAAGGAAACCAAGGACGGCGACAGCAGCCTGCTCGACAACACGCTCATTGTCTACGGTTCGCCGATGGCCGACGGCAACGTGCATAACCATCGTCGCTGCCCGCTCATCATGGTTGGCGGCGCCAACGGCATGATCCCGGGCAACACGCACCTCAAGGCGCCCGACGGCACGCCCATGGCCGACGTGTTCCTCTCGCTGCTGCACAAGTTCAACGTGGATGCGCCGAGCTTCGGCGACAGCGTGGCGCCCTTCGCGCTCTACACCAACGCCTGAGCGACTCCGCTCGAGGAGAGACAGGGATGCTCGATCGATTGCTGGGTGGGCGCGGCGTCGCGGCGGTGACGGCGGTGGCGGTGGGTCTCGCCTACGTCGCCGCCTCGCTCCCCGATGCCGCAAGCAAGGGCGACCTCGCCACCGTGCGCGCGCTGATTGCGGCGCGCACCAACGTGAACGCGGCGCAGGGCGATGGCATGACGGCACTGCACTGGGCGGCCGAGCGTGGGGATCTGCCCATGGCCACCGTGCTGCTCAAGGCGGGTGCGAAGGTCACGCCGGTGACGCGCAACGGCGCGTACACGCCGCTGCACATCGCGGCGCGCGCGGGCAACGGCGCGGTGGTGAAGGCGCTGCTGGCTGCGGGGGGCGATCCCAAGGTGCTCACGGCCACGGGGGCCACGGCGCTGCATCTTGCCGCGCAGGCCGGTGATGTGTCGGCGGTGAACGCCTTGATCGCCAAGAAGGCCGACGTGAATGCGCGCGAGACCACCTGGGGCCAGACGCCGCTCATGTTTGCGGCGGCGGCGGATCGGGCGGGGGCGATTACCGCGCTCCTCAAGGCCGGCGCGAACCCGGCGCTCCGGACCAACACGGTTGATCTCACCGAGGAGCTGGCGCGCCAGCAGGCCGCGGCGCGCAAGCGCAACGAGGTCCTCTTCGCCTATCTCCCGGAGAAGGTGCGCGACTCGGCGCTGAAGGCCATCTCGAAGGCGGAAGCGGAGCAGGCCGCGCTGCGTCGCCAGTTCATGGGCGGCGTGGAGCCGGTGCCTGGCGCCGACTCCGCGAAGCCCGCAGCCGCCTCCGCCGCCGCGCCCGCCGCCGCGTCCGCCGCCGCGTCCGCGCCGCGGCCGGCCGCACCGGCTGCCGCCGTCGCCCCGAAGCCCGATAGTGCCAAGGGTCCGAAGATCGGCCTGATCGCCCCGCCCGTGGATGCGCTTACGCCGAAGCAGATCGAGGAGGCCATTCTCGCCGGTCGCGCGATGTACGAGCGCAGGGACGTGGGGAAGACCGCCGAAGTGGTGGTGCCGCGCGATACCACCAACGGCTTCAACGCCAACTACGAAGCGTCCGTGGGGACGATGGGCGGACTCACGGCGCTGCATCACGCCGTGCGTCAGGGCAACATCGCCGCGACGATGGCGCTGATCGACGGTGGGGCCAACATCAACGAGATATCGGCGAGCGACAGCACCACACCGCTGCTGCACGCCGCCATCAACGGCCACTTCGACCTGGCCATGCAGCTCGTGAAGCGTGGCGCCGATGTGAAGCTGGCGAGCATGCATGGTCTCACACCGCTCTATGCCGCCATCAACACCTTCTGGCACCCGCGCTCGCGCTATCCGCAGCCGCAGGCCGTGCAGCTGCAGAAGACCACGCACTACGAACTCATGGACGCGCTCATCAAGGCGGGCGCCGACGTGAACGTGCGGATGAAGAAGAACATCTGGTTCTTCGGCTACAGCAACTGTGGTAATGCCAACTGTGGGCTCGAGCTGCTCGACGGCACCACGCCGTTCTGGCGCGCCGCGTACGCGGTGGATCTCGAGGCGATGAAGCTGCTCAAGAAGGCGGGAGCGATCGACACAACGCCGTCGTATCGTCCGCCGCAGCTTGGCCGTCGCCGTCCGCCCACGCAGGGCGAAGGCGCGGGCTTCCGCCCCGACAAGTGGCTCGACTCCGCGTCGAAGGCCGTGCCTGCCGGCATCGGTACGTACCCCGTTCACGCCGCGGCCGGCGTGGGCTATGGCAACGGCTTCGCCGGCAACGCGCATCGTCACGCGCCCGACGGTTGGATGCCGGTGATGAAGTATCTCGTGGAGGAGCTGGGCCACGATGTGAACAAGCGTGACCTCAACGGGTACACGCCGTTGCACCATGCCGCCTCACGCGGCGACAACGAGATGATCCAGTATCTCGTGAGCAAGGGGGCCGACCCCAAGGCCGTGGGCCGCGACTTCCGCACCACGGTGGATCTGGCCAACGGGCCGGTGCAGCGCCTGCGTCCCTTCCCGGAAACGATCCAGCTGCTCGAGAAGATGGGCGCGCGGAACAATCACCGGTGCGTGGGCTGCTGAACCGGCGAACAACGCGGAACTGGCCACCCGAAACCCGAAACTCCCCGCGGTTCACGAGATGCTCGTGAACCGCGGGGAGTTTCGGGTTTCGGGTTACCGGTCGCGAGTGAAACGCTACTTCTTTTCGCCGGCGAGCATCAAGGTGACATGCTCCTGCGCCTGCTGCAGTCCACCCTCGCCGTTCCCCCAGTCCACGCGGCCATCGGCGTTGGTGTCGGCGCCGTTCAGCAGCTGGTTGCACACCGAGACCAGCTGACTCAACAGGCCTGCCGCGGCCTTCGCCTCGGTGGCGCTGCGGATCTGATTGGCGAGCGACACCGCCTGGTCCATGCGCACGAGCGTGGCCCGCGCCGCACCGGCGATGTGGGTTGCGTGAATCTTCACGTTCCCCGACGCGGTGGGTTCCTTGGCCGCGAGTTCGATGTGCTGCGCCACCCCACCGGCCGCCTTGCGCAGCCCGAAGCCCTTCCCGGGACCCGTCTTCATGAGTGCCGGATCGAGCGCGTGCAGCACATGCCCCGCATGCATCTGCATCGCCGCCAGATCGGTGGTATTGCGCGTGGCGAGCGTGGCGTGCTGGCTGGCCACCTGCGCTTCGGCGAACGCCACCACCAGGAGCCCCGCCTTGTCCGGGGTATCCACGTAGCTGGTGGCTATGTGACCGATGTGCGTGCCCACGAGCCCCGACGGTAACTGGGCGGCGGGTACGAACCCCGGCACCACGGCGGCGGCCACCCGACCGGGAATGGGGGCGCCGGTGAGCTTGGCCACCACGCTGTCGAACTGCGCGCGGTACTCCCCGTTGGTGCTCACGACGAAGCGGAGGCGCTGGAAGTCATCTGCCTTGTACCCCTTCGACTGCAAGGCCTGCGCGATCGCCGTGCGCTTCTGCTCGGCCAGCTCCGTCTGTGCGTCCTTCGTCTTGTTCTTGGCCTGCGCTGCCCGGGCATCTGCGGAGTCGTGCACCGCCGATAGCAGCACGTGCGTTTCCGCGAGCGTGCGGATGGCCTCGGGCGTGAGCACCGTGGTGGCCGACGTGGCGGGAGGCTGCGAGGTCGTCGAGGAGGACGACGACCCGGAAGAGGAACTTGAGGAGGAACCGGAGGCCTGCGCGTTCGCCGTGGTGGGGAGCGTGACAGCAACAAGCGCCGCGACGACAAACGGGGGGAGGGAGTGCGCACGAGTCATACACAATGCTCGTGCCAAATCGTCTCCGGCGCAAATATTCCGCTGGCGCTGGCGTGAATCCGGCAGCATTGTCCTGCATGCGCACCGGCAGCTGTACCTGCGCCTGCAGCTGCCCCGCCCCGACCTTCCCATCCACCCCGGGAGCCTTGCGGATGTCCCAGACTTTCCTGCCTGTCCTTCGCCGTTCCCTGTTGGCCGCCACGCTCACCCTCGTGGCCACGACCACCGCTGACGCTCAGCAACAGCGCCGTGAGCGCGACCCGCGCAGCATGGGTGGCGGTGACTGCCGTGACAACCCGTACAATTGCAAGGACGCGCCGAATCCCCTGCCTGCGCCCAACACGGTGTGGCTGGAAGAAATGACCTGGATGGACGTGCGCGATGCCATCAAGGCCGGGAAGACGACGGTCATCATCCCCACGGGCGGCATGGAGCCCAACGGGCCGTGGCTGGTCACCGGCAAGCACAACTACGTGCTGCACGCGAACTGTGACGCGATCGCCCGCAAGATGGGTAACGCGCTCTGTGCACCCATCGTAAAGTTCGTCCCCGAAGGCAGCTACGATCCACCGTCGGGCCATATGGCGTCACCTGGCACCATCACGATGCGCGAGGAGACCTTCAAGGCCATCCTCACCGACATCACCGCCAGCCTGAAGGCGCACGGCTTCGAGACGATCATCTACATCGGCGACAGCGGTGGCAACCAGGGTGGCCAGCGCGCCGTGGCCGACTCGCTCACCGCGCTCTGGAAGGGCGCGCCGATTGTGGCGCACATCCAGGAGTACTACGACTACGCCAGCGTGGCGAAGCACATGGAAACCAAGGGGGTCCACAAGGTGAAGCCCGACGGGCTGCATGATGACCCCGAGATCACGCTCAACATGTTCGCCGACGACCCGAAGAGCGTGCGCTACGACGAGCGCGTGAAGGCCGGCACGGCTAGCATCGACGGCTTCTCACTCGCCGACCGCAAGCAGATGACGGCGCTCGCCAAGGACGTGGTGGCCTTCCGCGCCACGGTCACCACCGAGGCGATCAAGAAAGCGATCGCCAACAAGGGCACCCTTCCTCTGCCGGCACGCGCGCGCGGCAACTGAGCGGCGTGAATCACATCCGGGGCATGATTATCCTTCAGGGATGATCATGCCCCGTCTTGTTTCATGGCTGGCCCCACGGGTGTGGGTGCTGCTGCTGTCTCCCACGGCGCTGCTGGCCCAGCCCTCACTGGGCGCCCAGTGGCTGTCGACTCCCATTACGCTCGACGGCAAGCTCGATGAGCCGGTGTGGCGCGGTGGGGTGCCGTCCACCGGCTTCGTGCAGCGTCAGCCACGGAATGGGGCGCCCGCCTCGCAGCGTAGCGAGGTGCGCGTGGCCTATGATGCCAATGCCCTGTACGTGGGGGTGCGCAATTTCGACACCGCGCCCGACAGCATTGCGCAGCAACTAGGCCGTCGTGATGCCGATGACATCTACAGCGATTGGTTCTACGTGGGCTTCGACAGCTACGGGGACAAGCGTACGGCCTTCGTGTTCGGGGTCAATCCGCGCGGGGTACTGAGTGACTCGTACATCACCAACGACAGCTTCGACGATTACGACCCCACATGGGATGCCGTATGGAACGTGGCGGCCCGTATCGACAGCGCGGGGTGGACGGCGGAGTTCCGTATCCCGCTCTCGCAGTTGCGCTACGACGTGGCCAGCAGCCTCGGCGCCGTTCGGCCGTGGGGGCTCAACTTTTCGCGCGTGATTGCCCGCCACGGCGAAGAGGCCTTCTGGGCACCCACGCCGGCCGATGCCCCGGGCTTCGTCTCACGATTCGGTACGCTCACCGGGCTCGACTCACTGCGGGCCCCCTCGCGCACGGAATTCATCCCCTATCTGCGCACGCAGGTGGAAAGCCAGCCGGCGGCGGCACGGAACCGCTTCGTGCCCGGCGAACGTCTGGCCGGCGCCGTTGGTGGTGACGCGCGCATCAAGCTGCCGCAGTCGCTGACGCTCACGGCCACCATGAACCCCGATTTCGGTCAGGTCGAGGCCGATCCGGCCGTCGTGAATCTCACCGCGTTCGAGGTGTTCTTCCAGGAACGGCGACCGTTCTTCCTCGAAAA
Source organism: Gemmatimonas sp. (assembly GCF_044344655.1). GTDB lineage: Bacteria > Gemmatimonadota > Gemmatimonadetes > Gemmatimonadales > Gemmatimonadaceae > Gemmatimonas. Next base: position 218,229 of record NZ_JBIJCN010000001.1, on the reverse strand, counting down.
TGCCGACGGGTTTTCCTTCGGCACTACGCGCACGCTCAACGACAATGATCCGCCCCGGTTCTTCTATAGCCGACGCATCGGGCGTGCGCCGCAGCGACGTCCGGCGGGGGACGATCTCGAGGCCACCCGCATCGCCACCCAGACGCCCATTCTTGGGGCGCTCAAGCTCTCGGGCACCACACCCGGAGGCTGGCAGGTCGGTGTACTCAACGCGGTAACCGCCCACGAGCATGCCGACGTGCTGCGCGCCGGACGCGAAGTGCAGGAACCGGTGGAGCCGCGCGCCAACTATCACGTGTCCCGCGTACGCCGGCTGCTCCGTGGCGGCAACACGGGGGTCGGCGGATTCCTTGCCGACACGCGCCGCGACCTCAGTGATACCGTGCTCGCCTCGCGCCTGGCAAGGACGGCCACGGTAGCCGGCATCGATTGGGAGCATGCGTGGAAGAATCGCACGTATGCAATCAGTGGCGTGGTGAGCGGCAGTACGGTGCGGGGCAGCAACACCGTGATGCAGCGGTTGCAGATGGCCAACTATCGCAGCTTCCAGCGCCCCGACGCGGCCCATCTGTCGTACGACCCCACGCGGACGGCCCTCTCCGGGCATTTTGCCGCGCTCTCGTTTGCAAAGCTGGCCGGTCAGCGCGTGTTGGGAAGCATTACCTACGAGGAAACGAGCCCCGGCTTCGAATCCAATGACCTTGGCTTTCAGACACGGTCGGATGTGCGTTCGCTTTCCACGGCGATCCGCTTTCGCAATCCGTTCCAGAATCGCTGGTCGCGGGAATGGGGCGCTGCGATGTTCCAGACCGGCTCCCTCAACTTCGCGGGTGATCGGGTGGAAACACGCACCAGCCTCATCGCCAATGTCACACTGCTCAATTTCTGGGAGCTGGACTACCGGCTGTCGTATTCTCCGGAAACGCTGAATGACCGTCTGCTGCGCGGCGGGCCGCTGGCGCTTCGTCCCACCGAACGGCTGCATTCGCTCACGCTCTCGACTGACGGTCGCAAGACCCTGATCTTCACGGCCGAGGGACTCCGCACCACCGACGTGAGTGGCCGCGATGTGCACCGCGCCACGGCACAGCTCGACTGGCGACCACTGCCGCAGGCGCGCATTCGCGTGGGACCGTCGTTCGAGGGAGGGATCACGACCGCGCAGTACGTGCAGGCCATCGTCGATCCGCTCGCCACCGCCACCTTCGGTCGTCGCTACGTGTTTGCCGACGTGCGTCAACGCGAAGCCAGACTCGACACGCGCGTGGATTGGACGTTCTCGCCATGGCTGTCGCTGCAGCTGTTCCTGCAGCCGTTCGCATCGGCCGGCGAGTTCTCGCGCTTCAAGGAATTCACCACACCACGTGCGTTCGCCTTCGCTGAATACGGCGTGAAGGCGGGCAATGTCACGCCGGTGGCGGGCGGTTTGCGCGTGGATCCTGACGGGAGCGGCCGGTCCCCCGCGTTCTTCATTCCGGCACAGGACTTCACCGTGCGCGCACTGCGCGGCAATGCGGTGCTGCGCTGGGAATACACCCCGGGTTCGTCGCTGTTCTTCGTCTGGTCACAGCAACGCGAGCAGGCGCTCGACGCGGCCAACTTCGGCGTGGCGAACCAAGTGGGCCGTGCCTTCGCCGATCCCGGCCGACATGTGTTCCTGATCAAGTACAGCCGGTGGATCGGTCGGTAACACGCACAACACAGACCCACATGCCTCGCGTCGCCTTCGTCATCCTGCTCGCGCTCACCGCCTGCGCCGATTCCTCACCAGATCACGGTGGGGCCGCGGCAGACAGCACACCGAGCCCCATAGTCGGCGCGCTCCCGTCACTGCCACGCGTGGGGCCGGTCGAGGTGGACAGCGGCCCACGTGTGAAACAGGAACGGAGCCCCGATGGTGTGCGGCTGGTGATGGATCCCAATCCGGGCGATCAGATCAACGCGCTGCAGCCACCCGTGCTCGATGCGGCCAACGGCAAGCGCGTACGGTTTGCCGGTACCACCATCACACGCGACAGCCTGTACTTCGTGGGCGATGTCACGGCGGCAGTGCCGCTTGCCGATCTGCCCCTCGAGGGTACGCTCACCACGAGCTACTGTCGCCAGGGCGAAAACCTGTGCCGCAGCGCGCGGCGGCAGGTGCAGATCGGCAGATAACCGGTGCGCGATCGCGGAAGGCTTACTTCACGCGCGCGCGTTCGATCTTGGTGAACGGTGTCGCGGCACCGGGCGCGGCGCGCTCCGCGAGATACACGACCCCACCCGGCCCGAAGCCGAGGATTTGGCGGCCTTCGGGGACCAGTACGCGCTCGGTGACCTCACCCTTGCTGTTGATCACGTCGTACACCGAGCCCGCCGGCTGCGGCTTGGTGGGAATGGTGAGGACCCACAGGTTGCCATCGGCATCGGCACGCGTGCTCGTGGCGAAGAAGGGCGGCTGGTAGTCCGGGAGTTCGCTGGCCGACACCACGTTGATCTTGGGAGCGGAGATCTGCGGTGCCCGCATCGGCGCGGCCCCTCCCTCAGGCCCACGGGTCTCGAATCGCATCACCATCTGCGGTCGACCGGCCCCTGCGCCACCGCCCATGGCGGCGCCGAACGCCGAGGCCATGGCCTGTCCCTGATTGGGATTGGCCGCGGCCTGCTTATCGAGGATCGTCTTCACCGAGTCCACAAGCTTCGTCTTGTCCTCATCGGAGAGGCGCTTCCAGTCGAAGGCCATCTTGGGCGATGACCGACGGGAACCGTCCGGGCTCACCCAGTCCACGTGATAGTCGCGACCGCGCACGAAGGCCACATCGCCGTTCGGAAGCACGGCCCATTCGTCGACCATGGGGAGCGGGTTCACCTCGATGGAGATGTTCATCTTGCCATCGTCGGTGCGCTGCATGTTGGTGTTGGTCTTCGGGATCTTCACGAACCCGAGGGTATCGACCACGCGGGTCTGCAGGTTGACCCGGGTGATGGCCATCGTGTCCGGCATACTGGGCATCTGTGGTGCGCCGTTCACCACCTGCATGCGCATGCCGGGCATGCCGCGATACACCAGGTGGCCGTTGCTGTAGAACGCCCCCGCGCCCACGCCGCCGGCCGCGAGCATCATGGCATCCTGGGCACGCGGCACGCTCATGACGCGCGTGACCTCACCGTTGGCATCGATCACCAGCATCGACAGCGACTGTGCGTCGACGAACAGCGTGGAGTCGCCGCGGAACGCGATGAGGCTCGCGAACCCCTGACCGTAGGCATTCGGATTCCCGGGCGTGGTGTCGGCCACGACCTTCACGATCTTGAAGGTGCTGTCCAGGAGTAGCACGCGACGGCTCGTGATGTCGTTGACGAGCAGCTTCCCGCCGGGCAGCGCCCGGATGTTGGAGACGCTGCCCAGCGGCTCGGTGCTGGTCGCCTGCACCGCCCCGAGGGGACGGATGGGCGGGCGGCTGGTCGACGTGGGAGCCTGCGCCGAGAGGGTCGTCGCGGAGAGCGCGAGGGCGCCGGTCAGGAGTCTGGTAGAGAGGGTCATATCGGTAAGGAAGGGTACGCGATGGGGAGCGGGGGCGGGGAGCCGGTACGTCACTGGCGCATGATGATGGTCTGCATCCCCCCGCCCATGCCTCCCGCCATCATCATGCCGCCACCCAGCATCATGGTACCACCGCCGCCGGCGGTACCGGAGCGGATGGTCTTGAGGTAGCGGTCGTCGAGGGCGAGGGCAATGAACTGCGGGAGCTTCCGGCGCTGCGCGTCGGTCAGAATCTTCTTTACCTGCGGCGCGTAGCCACGCAGGATGTCGATACTGGCTTCGCGGGCGCGCACGTACTGGACGTAAATGCGATCCTTGTCGTAACCGTCGGGGAGCATGGCGAACTGCGTGGCGATCGGCGACCAGATCGAGTCGAGGCGCACGAGATAGCGACGGTTCATCGTCGCGATCGCATCGGCCTGATCGGCGCTCAGCTTGAGCGTGTCCTGGTCACGCAGGATGGTGGCGATCGGGTTGGGGACGCCGCCGTTGCCGAACTGCGCCTTGATCAGTGCGGCGTTCGCCTTGACGCCGTCGGTGCGGCGACCGCGGTCGAGCGCCTGGGTAAGCGTTTGCCGTTCACGCGTCACGCCGATGTCGTAGCGCACCGACGCCGTGATCGTGACCGGTGCTCGGAACTGCTGGAACTGCGGGTTCGTGGCGCCGAAGCGCTCGTTGACCTCGTACTTGAAGCGCTTCGTGACCGGATCGAACCCGCGCACGTACAGCAGCTGCTGGTCGAGGAAGGGCTGCTGCCCCCAGCCACGCAGGTTGTTCTCACCGTGCAGCACGAGGTCGGCGGCGCCGATCGGATTGGACACGTTGAGGGACAGATTCATGCGCTGCGGCAGCCGCAGCTTGAGCGGGTTGAAGCCGATGCTGAGATTGGCCGTGCTCACCCACGGGCCTTGGCAGCTGTTGCGGGCAGCGACCAGGCCCACCTGATCGGACAGGCACGCGCGCGCGACCCGCGATCCATGCTGCAGCAAGGCCTGCATGCTGCGCGCCACCGCCGCGTCGGCGGTGGTGGCCGGGTTGAAGACGAACGCGCGATCATTTGCAAAGCCATCGCCATTCACGTCGCCGCCGATCGACGGCGTGAACGGTGAACCGGCGCGGAACTGCCCGAACCAGCCGATACGCACCACGTCGAATGCGTTCCAGTTGAGCGTATACGTGATCTGGTGGCGCGAGTCGAAGCCGGAGCGCGACCAGTCAATTTCGAACGGGTTGCCCGCCGTGCTTTGGAAGCCACGGAACTGCTCGCGCACATTGCCGTAGGTGTAGCTGGCACTCCAGCCAACGTTGGTGCTGACGTTCATCGGCGAGAGACGCACGCTGAACTGCCCGCTCCGCGAACGCAGGTCACTCAATTGCTCGGTCACGCGCTGATACTGCGGCACCACGCGCCCGTCGCCCGCCGCGATACCGCCGGTGAGCGGCACGATGCTCGTGGGCAGCACGTACACGGGGCGGTTTCCCTCATGGTCGAGCACGAAGCGCTGCACGCCGGCAAAATTGCGATCAACGAAGCTTTGTTGTTGCGTGTTGAGCGAGTAGGTCGCGTCGAAGCTCGCGTTGAGCTGGTTCCACAGCACCGGCCCGCTCCAGCTGAGATTGGAGCGAATGCTGCGTGAGGGCGCAAAGCCAGCGCCAAACGCCGTCACGTTGGGGACGGCATTGCTGAACACCGTGCCCGTGCTGCCGTCGGCGCACCGCGAGGGGATGTTGGCGAGCGTCGTGTAGGCGTTCCAGTCAGGATTGGGTGCGGCCGCCCCCACGCAGGCGAGCTGCTGAATGGCACTCGGCAGCCCCGTGTTGTCGATCGCCCCGCCAATCAGCGTGGGCTGGGGGCTGTTCTGAAAGACCCCCACGCCACCGCGCACGACGGCGCGCGGCCCCCGGAATGCGCCTTCGAAGGCACCAATCTGTGGGCCCGTGCCGTACTGCCACGAAAAGCCGATGCGTGGGCTCACGAAGACGCCGTTGGGCACGCGGTCGTTCTTCATCCCCAGACGCTGCTCGAGGTCGGCGTTGTAGAGCGGCGCGTCGAGGAACTGGTTCATGTCCACGCGTAGGCCATACTGGAACTGCAAGGTCTGCGATTTGCGGTACGAATCACCGAGCGAGACCGCGCCGATCAGCATGCCGGCGTTGCGCTCGCGTGGCGACAGGGTCCGTGTGAACGACAACGGACGCCCGGCCTGCAGATCAGCGAGGGAGTTGTACGTGAAGGTGCCAAGTCGATTCGTCGTCTGATCCTGCGCCGATGCCTCGCGGCGCAGCTCGGTGCCGAGCTTGAGCCGATGCTTGTTGTTGCTGCTGAACCACGACAGGGTGTTCGTGGCCATGAGGCTGGTGGTACGCTGTGTGGTGTTCAGGAACTGATTGCCGCCGAACGACAGCAGCTGTACGCCGCTGGTGCCGTCGGCAAAGGTGGAGTTCACGCGCACGCGACCAGCCGGCAGGTCGAGGTACGGCGTGCCCTGATTGTCTGATGCACTCGCGCCCAGCTGCGTTTCGGTGAGCACTCCCACGCCACGCACGGTGAGATATCCGCTGTGTCGTCCCTGTACCCCACCGTTCCAGCCGGTCCGCTCGGCGCCGGTATTGGCAAAGGCGGTGGTGAGGGGCGTGAACGCCGGGTTCTGCGTGTTCCACGACCCGTTGAGGGTCACGTTGTAGGCCGCGCCGCTGCTGCTGGAGGGCGGAGAAAAATCGAACGCGCCGAGGAGCGATCCCTGATCGGTCAGCCGGCTTCCCGGAACGCCACTGCTGATGATGGGGACGCGGTTGCTGCCGAGGATGCTCACGAGCCGCGTGACCGAATCGGGTGCCACACCTGCGGACTGGAGCCCGGTGGGCGATGTATTGAGGAGCGTCTGGAGGTCGTTGCTCCGACGGCCAAGCTGGTACGACAGGCTGTAGAACGCTTTGTCGATCACCAGCGGGCCCGACACACTGCCGCCGAGCGAGGCGTTGGTGTACTCCTGCCCGGTCGCTCGCGCTGCGGCGTCGGTCCATTGCAGCTGCGGGGCGTCGCCAACGAAGCTCAGTCCACGGTTGCTGAAATTGGTGCCCGAGCGCGTGCGCAGCTGAAACTGTCCGCCACTGAAGCCGCCGCGTGACACGTCGTACGGCGATGTGACCAGTGAGCTCAGTACGCCGGCGTCACGCGGTAGTCCGGCCCCGCCGAACATCATGCCGTTGAGCGTCTGATTGTTGGCGTCGGCTCCCATCCCCATGACCGAGAAGCCGTTGGCGCCGCCGTCCTGGCCCGGCACCAGTTGCACACCGGGCAGCGTGGCGGCGAGCGACGCGAGATCGGTGAGCTGATCGGGGGGCAACGCCGAGAGATTGCTGATCGTGCGCTCGGTGCCGCCGATATCCTGCGACACTTCGCCCCGCGAGACGCGCTGGCGCTCAGCGGTCACCTTCATCGCGTCGAGCACCGTGCCCACCTTGGAGAGCTTCGCGTCGGCGAGGAGCACGTCTTCGTCGGCGGCGCGCTTGACCTCGAAGCGCTTCTGCGCGTAGCCCACCGCGGCGATGGTGACCATGTAGTCGCCGTCGCCATTCGGGAACGTGACGGTGAATCGGCCGGTGCGATCGGTGCGCGCCGTGCGGTTCACATTGCCCGAGAGCGAGGTGACGACGACGGCCACGTTGTCGAGGGGTTCGTTGTCCTGGCCAGTGATACGGCCGCGGATCACGTCGACCTGCTGGGCGACCACCGGGGAGGCGGTGGTTGCGAGCAGTGTCAGCAGGAAGGCAACAAGAGAAAAGCGACGAAGCACGTCGAGGGGTGTCGGGGGAAAGGAGACACCCACGGTACGTGCGCAGGGTCGCCAGCGTTTCGACACGACGGCGGGGGCAGTGGTTGCCGTAGTCCGGCGTCGTCGGCCGAGTGGGGGGACCGTCAGTGGGGCGCTACGCCATGCTCCCCTGTCTCAGAACTCGCCCACAAACCCGATTTCGACCGACAGTTCGTGTCCAAACCGGTCCTTCACCGCGTGCTGTGCCTGCGCGATCAGCGTCCGCACGTCGGCCGCAGTGGCGTGGCCGAGGTTGACCAGGATGTTCGCGTGGATGTGGGAGATCTGGGCGTCGCCCACGCGGAAGCCCTTGAGCCCGCACTGGTCGATGAGGCGGCCGGCACCGATCCCCTCGATCTTCTTGAAGATCGACCCTGCGCTTGGGTGCACCTGCAGCCACGGGTGGCGCGACCCGCGCCACGACAGATTCTCCTGCAGCACCCGATGCAGGCGGGCCGGGTCGTCCGCCGAGAGCTGGAAGCGGGCGCTGAGCACGATGTCCCGGCGGTGGTGGAACACCGTGTCATCGTAGCCGAACTGGATGTACTCGGCATCCACCACGCGGCGCTCCCCGTCCTCGGTCAGGATCTCGCAGTCGGAGAACACCTCGCTGATGAACATCGTCCGTTCGCGTTCGGGCGCCGGCGACAGGAAATGCAGGTTCTGCCAGAGTGCCCCGCCGACCGTGCTGGGGATCCCGATGTAATGCTCGAGGCCCGACCAGCCGGCGCGGGCCGTCTCGAGCACCAGATCCTGCACCACCGCGCCGCTTTCGCTCCAGAGCAGGCCGTCATCGCTCAGGGTATGCGCGCTGGCGAGATTGCGGATGACCAGTCCGCGGACGCCCTTGTCGCCCACCAGGATGTTGGCCCCGAGGCCCAGGACGAACCACGGCAGACCGGCAGCGCGTGCGGCGGCGATGGCCGCGGCGAGATCATCGGCGCTCGTGGCCTCGTACAACCAGTCGGCCGGTCCCCCGATCTTGAAGGTCGTGTAGGGGGCCAGCGGGGCGTTGGCGCGCAGGCGGGACGGCGCGAGGGCCGCGAAGGGAGCAGGCAGCGTCATGCCGGAATGTATCGCGTCCAGAACTCCGCCGTCGTCCCCGGCCTTCGGCTAACGCGCGGGGGTACACGGGTGGTATCGTCCGAAGACCGTGTGGCCGACATGCGGCGCCTTCCCGGATCCTTCCGGCGCCTCTCGGTTACGCCGCCCCCTGTCCCGACCGTCCTCCGTCACGTCGATGCGTTCACGACACTGCCCGCCCCTCCGCCCCCTGCTGCATCCGCTCACGCTGCTGGTCATCGCAGGCGTGCTGGGCACACTGCTGCCCGCGGTGGCCCCGACGGCGCTCCCCGCCCAATCCCGTGCGGAGCTCGACAAGGTGCTCCGCCGCAAGGTGCTCGCGAACGGCATGGAGGTCATCGTGGTGGAAAACCACGGTGTGCCGATCGCTACGCTCGAGATCAATGTGCGCAACGGCGCCTTTACGCAGACGCCGGAGTTCGCCGGGCTTGCGCACATGTACGAGCACATGTTCTTCAAGGCCAATAAGGACCTGCCCGATGCGCAGGCGTTCAACGATCGCGCCGGGGAACTGGGAGCGGTGTTCAACGGCACCACGCAGGAGGAGCGCGTGAACTACTACCTCACGCTCCCGGCGGACTCGCTGCCCGGTGGCCTGCGCTTCCTCGCCAGCGCGCTCATCAACCCGCTCTTTCGCGAGGACGAGCTGGCTCGTGAGAAGGAAGTGGTGCTCGGCGAGTACGACCGCAACGAGGCGCAGCCCGGCTTCCGCTGGCAGCAGCGCGCGAACGCATTGCTCTACCCTGGGCAGGGCAGCCGCAAGAACACGATCGGGGACCGCAACGTGATTGCCGGTGTCACGCCGGCGCAGATGCGCGAGATCCAGCGCAAGTATTATGTGCCCAACAACTGCGCACTCATCGTGACGGGCGACGTGAATCCGGAGACGGTGTTCGCGCTTGCGGAGGCGGTTTTCGGTGCGTGGCCGCGCGGGGCCGATCCGTTCGTGGCCGATCCCATTCCGCCCATTCCCGCGCTCAACGGCAACACCTCGCAGATCAGCGAAGAACCCATCAACGCGGTGGCGGTGCTGCTGCAGTGGCAGGGGCCGAGTGTGGGGAAGGATCCCGGTGCCACGTTCGCGGCCGACGTATTCAGCGACGTGCTCAACACGCCGGGGAGCACGTTCCAGAAGAACCTCGTGGACTCCGGGTTGTGGCTCGCCGTGGGGGTGAACTACTACACGCTCAATCAGGTCGGCCCCATCTCGATCAGTGGGCAGACTACGCCGGACAAGTTTCGTGCGGCGATGGCCGCCCTCGAACGCGAAATCGCCCGTTTCAACGACCCCACGTACATCACGGCGCGTGAACTCGAGGCGGTCAAGGCGCAACGCGCCGTATCGAGCGCGTTCGGCATCGAGAAGGCGTCTGAGATTGCGCACACCATCGGGTTTTGGTGGAGCGTGGCGAGTCTCGACTACTTCATGAGCTACACCGATCGCATGGCGCAGCAGCGCATTGCGGATCTTCTGCGCTACACCGGCAGCTACATCGTGGGGAAGCCGCGCGTGGTGAACGTGCTGCTCTCCGGCGAAACACGGCGCGCGATGGGACTCACCGAACGGGAGCTCCTCACCCCCTACAAGACGGGAGGGATCCGCCCGTGACGATGCTCCGCTCCCTGTGTGCCGCGTCGCTGTTCCTCGCAGCCGGCGCCCTCGAGGCGCAGCAGGCGACGCGTAAGGCGCCGCCCCGTCGGCCCGCCACCACGCGAGCCGCGCCCGCGCCCGCCGAGCCGCCCATGAGCCCCGCCATCATGGGCGACGATTCGCTCACGATGAAGTTCGAGGTGAGCGGCATCCCCGTGATCATGCGTCGGGTGACCGCCAACAACGTGGTCGCCGCCAATCTCTACCTGCTTGGTGGTGCCCGTCAGCTTACCCCGGAAACGCAGGGAATCGAGCTGATGCTGCTCGAAGCCAGTGAGCGTGGCACGCAGAAGTATCCCCGCGATGTGCTCCGCACCAAGATGGCTGCGCTCGGCAGTGCGATCGGGGTGAGCGCCGGCGCCGACTGGACCAGTGTGGGGCTGCGCGCGACCACGGCGGGGCTCGACAGCACCTGGGCCATCCTTGCCGATCGCCTCATGGCCCCGCGTCTCGAAACGGCCGATGTGGAGTTCGTGCGCGAGCAGTTCGCCACCGCCGTGGCCCAGCGCAAGGACAGCCCCGATGCGCTGCTCGAGTTCCTCTCCGACAGTATCGCCTTCGCCGGGCATCCGTATGCGCTCGAACCCACCGGTACGGAACAGTCCTACAAGCGCATCACCGCGCAGAAGCTGCGGCAGTACCAGAGCACGCAGATGGTCACATCGCGCATGATGCTGGTCGTGGTGGGCAACGTGTCGCGCAGCAAGGTGGAACGGCTGGTGCGCGAAACGATCGGTCGGTTACCGCGCGGCAGCTACGCCTGGTCGCTGCCGGATCCGCCGGCCGATCTCCCGGGGGCCTACGTGGTGGAAAAGCGCACGCTCCCCACGAACTATCTACAGGGGTATTTCCACGGTCCGAAGGCCAGCAGCAGCGATTACGCCGCGCTGCGTCTCGCCTGCGCCGTGCTGTCGGGCCGGCTCTTCGGCGAGGTCCGTCAGCGCCGCAATCTCTCCTATTCGGTCAACGCGCCCTTCGTGGAGCGGGCGTTCTCCCTTGGTGGTTTGTACGTGACCACCACGCAGCCCGACGAGGTGCTGTCGATCATGCTGCAGCAGGTGCAGGCGCTGCAGGATGGCATCATCACCGCGGAAGGACTCGATCAGCTGGTGCAACAGTTCATCGTGACCTACTTCCTCGACAACGAAACGAACGCCGATCAGGCCAATATGCTGGCACGCGCCGAGCTCTATCAGGGCGACTTCCGCCGCGCGTCCCGCTTCGTGCAGGAGCTGCGCGCGGTCACGCCGCTCGACATCCAGCGCGCTGCGCGCACGTACATGCGCACGGTGCGTTGGGCCTACGTAGGTGATCCCGCCAAGGTCACGCCGGCGCGGCTGCTGCGCTTCTGAGTGACCCGCGTCCTTTCCGTTGATCTCGCCTACGCGTCGTATACGGCTATCGGCGTTGCCCTCCTCGCGCGCGATGGCGGCCGGACGATGGCACAGCGCCTCGATCTTCCGTTGACTGGCACCCCCCACCCTGGGCAGCTGGCCGACTGGCTGCACGAGACGGCTCGCACCCATGCGGTGGCCGGCCTCTGCATCGACGGGCCGCTGGGGTGGAAGGCGCCTGACACCGAGTCGCTGCACTGCCGACTGAGCGAGAAAGCCGTGCGTGCCCCCGGAAAGACGGGGCTTCCCCCCGATGGCGTGAAGCCGCGCAGCTATCTGGCCTTCACCGCGTTCTCGATCGCGCTGTTCGAGCGGCTCACCATGCAGCTCGGATACCGTCTCCCCGGCACCGACGGTGAGGCGAATGCCCCGTTCGTCACCGAGAGCTTTCCCACGGCGGCGTGGCGCGCACTGCGTCTTGAACCCTTGCCGGCCAAGTCGAAGACGCGACCGCACGACCTCGAGGCGGCCGTGCACCGATTCGAGCAGGGAACGGGGATTGCCATCACGCCCGCGGTCACGCCGCTCACGCACGACCAGCTGCAGGCCGTGGTGGGTGGCGTCGCCGGTGTGCGCTGGGCCAGTGGTGACCACGACGCAGTCACGCTTGCCGGTGCCGCCCCCTTTCGCCTCGACGGAAGCTGGCGCGAGGGCTATATCATGATCCCAGCGACCGCGTCCCACGCCTCGCAGGGTGCCGGTACGTCTTCCGCCTGACCCCCGTCCTCCCGCGCCCCACGGCCTGACCCCGACCTCCCTCCTCGCCATGTCCACTCCCTACTCCCGCCGCGATTTCGTCGGTACCAGTGCCACGCTGGCCATGGGTGCCATGATCGTTCCCCGTCATGTCCTCGGTGGTCAGGGGTACCGTGCGCCTAGCAGCAAGCTCAACATCGCTTGCGTCGGCATCGGTGGCATGGGCATGAGCAACATGTCGCAGATGCTCACGGAGAACATCGTGGCGGTGTGCGACGTGGACTTCCCGTACGTGGAGCGTTCGCTGCAGGGGCGGCTCAAGCCCCGCGAGGGGCAGCCCACGTCAGAAAACGTGGCGCTTGGCGAGGCCTACACCAAGGCGGCAAAGTACGCCGACTTCCGGCAGATGCTCGACAAGCAGAAGGACATCGATGCCGTCCTGATCGCCACCCCAGACCACCTGCATGCCACCATCGCGCTCGCCGCGATGTCACTCGGCAAGCACGTGTACGTCCAGAAGCCGCTCGCCTATTCGGTCTACGAGTCTCGCCTGCTCGCGAAGAAGGCAGCGGAGAACCCGAAGGTCGTCACGCAGATGGGCAATCAGGGGCACTCCATGGAGGGCTCGCATCGGGTGACCGAGATTGTGCGCTCCGGTGTGTTGGGCAAGGTGCACGAGGTGCATGTGTGGACCGATCGCCCCGTGCGCTATTGGGCGCAGGGCATTCCGCGTCCGCGCCCCGCGGGTGCCGCGGTGATCAACAGCAATCCGCGCCCGCAGTGGAACATGGGTACGGTGGACAACGCCGTGCGCAATCTCATGGCCAGCAACGATCACTCGCCGCCGGAAGGGTTCAACTGGGATCTCTACCTCGGCCCCGCGCCGGAAATTCCCTATCACCCCGCCTATCATCCGTTCGCGTGGCGTGGCTGGCTCGACTTCGGCGTGGGCGCGATTGGTGACATGGGTGCGCACCTCATCGATCAGGCCTACACTGCGCTCGAACTCACGTATCCCACCAGCATCACGGCGAGCTCGAGCCCCTGGGGTGGCGGTGAGAAGAACCCTGCCACCTATCCGCTGGCGATGATGGCGCAGTTCGAATATCCCGCCGTGGGCAAGCGTGGTCCGGTGGATCTCTACTGGTACGACGGCGGCCTGCTCCCGCCCCGTCCCGCGATGCTTCCCGATGATGCGCCCATTGCCAACCCCGGCAGCGACGGCGGCGGCGCGATGATCATCGGCGACAAGGGCATGCTCATTCACGAAACGTACGGTAGCCGGCCGCGCATCTATCCCGAGGGGACGGCGAAGAAGGCCGAGGCGGTGGCCAAGAGTATTCCGCGCATCACGGTGTCGCACGAGCAGAACTGGATCCAGGCATCGAAAGGCGAGGCCACAGCGAGCTCGCCGTTCTCGCAGGCCGCCCCGCTCACCGAAACGATGCTGCTAGGCATCGCCGCGCTCCGTGCCGGACAGGGACGCAAGGTGCTCTACGACGCCGAGACGATGCAGTTCACGAATGCCCCCGAAGCCAACCAGTACCTCACGCGTGCCTACCGAAAGGGTTGGGAACTCTGATGCGTACAGCTCACGTATCGCGCGCCCGCGTCGCGCGCGTCGCTTAATTATCTCACGGCGCTGATCGCTAGGAGGCGCGCTTTGCGAGCACCTGGCGCACGTCGTCGATCGTGCCGCCCACCGCATGCAATGCCACCATGGCATGGTAGATCAGATCGGCCACCTCCTCGGCGGCCCGCGCGCGATCACCGTCCACGCATGCGGTGGCAAGCTCCACGGCTTCTTCGCCGAGCTTCTTGAGACGCAGGTTGCGGTCCCCGAGCAGCTTCTGGGTGTAACTCGGCTTCTCGCCACTCGCTCCGCCACCCTGATGCCGGAGCGCAATGGTGGCATCGAGCCTGCCGAACACCTCAGCCGCCACGGCTTCTTCGCGAAAGCATGAGGTGGTTCCATTGTGGCAGGCAGGGCCGGCCGACAGCACCCGAGCCAACACCGCATCGCCATCGCAGTCGAGCGTGAGCGACACCACGCGCTGCACGTTGCCGCTGGTGCCGCCCTTGTGCCACAGCCCACGGCTGCGCGACCGATAGTGCATCTCACCGGTGCGGACGGTGTGCTCCAGTGCTTCGCGGTCTGCATGGGCAATCATCAGGACTGCACCACTGTGCGCATCCTGCGCCACCACGGTTACGAGGCCGCCCCCCTTGGCGAAGTTCACGGTCTCGAGATTCAGCATCGTCTGGTTCTGAGCGGTCATGCAGAATGATCTCCCGATTCGAGCAGCGGACGACGTGCCGCATTAGCCAGCGCCGAGTTGGTGGCGATCACGTTGCCACCGAATGCCGTGTCGCAGCCGCGCCAGTCGCTGAAGCGCCCGCCGGCTTCCGTGATGAGCGGATACATGGCGGCGGCGTCCCACGGGTTCACGATATCGTCCACCATGATCTCCGCCCGACCGGTTGCCACGAGCAGATAGCCATAGCAGTCGCCCCACGTGCGACACACCGCCACCTCACTCGACAGCGTCTGCCACGCGGCGCGGCGATGCGGCCGGTCGAGAAAGCGCTCATCGGTGGTCACAAGCGTGGCCTCGGCGAGAGTGCTCACCGATGATACGCTCGCCCGCGTCCCGTTCCACCAGCACCCTTCGCCAGGCGCTGCCGCGATCAGTTCATTCACGGCCGGATAACACGCGGCACCGGCAAGTACGGTATCGCCCTCACAGCACGCGATGAGCGTTCCCCATAGCGGGACGCCCCGCACGAAGGCCTTGGTGCCGTCGATTGGGTCGAGGATCCACCGCCGTTTTGCCTCGGGGCGTACGGCCTCGAACTCTTCACCGAACAGGCCGTACTCCGGAAAGCGCTCCTGCAACCAGGCGCGCGTCTGCCGCTCCGCCTCGCGGTCAGCGATCGTCACGGGAGACCCATCGCCCTTCGTCTCCACCTGCACGCTGCTGTGGTACCACCCCATCGCGATGTCTGCGGCGAACTTCGCCACCTCGGCAGCCGCCTGCATGAGCGACGCCGGCGACTCATTGTAGCGGACAGTGCTCATGTGGCTGCTCCGGCGCTGCGCACCACGATCCCGGCATGGCGCATCACGTCCTTGAGTGCCTGTACCGTCGTGAGTCCATCGTGTAGGATGCCGGCCACAAGCACCGCGTCCGCGTGCACCTGCTGCACGGCGTCCACCAGATGCTGCGCAGTTCCCGCCCCACCCGATGCGATCACCGGCACGTTGACGGCCTTTGCGACCGCGCGCGTGATCTCGAGGTCGTATCCCGTACGCGCTCCGTCACGATCGATGCTGGTGAGGAGGATCTCACCAGCACCACGCGCTACGCACTCCTGCGCCCACGCCACCGCTTCCAGCGGGGTTTCCTCGCGTCCGCCCTTCACCCACACCTTGTACACGCCCTCGGCGTTCTGTTTGGCATCGATGCTCGCCACCACGCACTGCGCACCGAAGCGCTCCGCCGCAGCGGTCAGCACTTCGGGATTGGTTACCGCCGAGGAGTTGAGCGATACCTTATCGGCGCCGGCGCGCAGCGCACGTGCCACGTCGTCGGCGGTGCGTATCCCGCCGCCGATGGTCAGCGGGATGAACAGCCGTTCGGCCGTCCGACGCGCTACATCCAACAAGGTGGCGCGCTCCTCCGCACTGGCCGAGATGTCGAGGAAGGTGATCTCGTCGGCGCCCTCGATCTCGTAGCGCTCGGCGAGCACCACGGGGTCGCCCACATCGCGCAACCCCACGAAGTTCACCCCCTTCACCACACGTCCGCCCTTCACATCCAGGCAGACGATCACGCGCCGGGTGAGCATCTCAGGTCTGTCCGTTGATCTCGAGCGTCACGGAGCCCTTGGTGCTGAACACCGTGCCCGTTTCCACGAGCGCCTCGCGCAGCGCCAACCCCAGCGCCTTGAACGCCGCCTCGATGATGTGGTGCTTGTCGGTACCGCGCAGCACCCGCACGTGCAGGGTGGCCTTCGCGTTGTCGGCGAAGGAGCGCATGAAGTGATCGTAGATGCCGCTGGGCAGCGGGCCTCGGTAGTACGGACGCCCCCCCATGTCGAGCACGACCTGCACGAGCGCATCATCCATGGGCACCGTACGCTCACCGTACCGCGCACAGGTGGCCGGCGTGTGCACCGCAAACGCCTGCCCCAGTGCGATCGCCACATCCTCGATGAGGTGGTGGCGGAGGTCACCCTTGGCCTCGATGTTGAACGCCACCCCCGAGTACTTCGACAGCGCCACGAGCATGTGGTCGAGAAACGGCTCGGTGGTCTCGATCGCGGCAGTTTCCGTCGACGTTTCATCGAGCGCGATCCGGATCTGCGTTTCCTTCGATGTTCTCACGACGACGGTCATGTGCCGAACTCCTCAGCGAGACGGCGCGGATCAATCGCGCCTGTGTACAGTGCCATGCCCAAGACCGCGCCGGCCAGGCCGCGATGCTCGAGCGCCCGCATGTCTTCCAGACTGCTCACGCCACCACTCGCGTAGACGGGCCACGCGCTCGCCTCCGCCACGTCTTCCATCAACGGCAGGTCTGTGCCCTGCATCTGCCCTTCGAGGTGCACCGCGGTCACCAGTACGCCACCCAGCGGCAGTCCGCGCAGCTCTTCCACGAAGTCGATCACGTTGCGGCGCGACGTTTCCGCCCAGCCCTTCGTGACGACCAAACGGTCACGCACATCGGCCGCGATGATCAGTCGCCCCGGAAAGCGGTGTGCCATCTCGCCACGCCAGTCCTCGTCTTCCACGGCGCGCGTGCCCACCACCACCCACTCGGCGCCCTCATCGAGCAGCCGCTCGATGCGCGAGTCGTCACGGACACCGCCGCCCACCTGTACCGGTACGCCCGCGTTGTGCAGGATCTCGCGGATGATCTCGGTGTTGTGCCCGCGACTCGTCGCCGCGTCGAGGTCGACCACGTGCAAACGCGAGAAGCCCTCGTGTACCCACTCACGCGCCACACTGGCCGGATCGTCGAGCCGCACCCTCTCGACGTCGTAGTCGCCACCCACCAGCTGGACACACTTGCCGCCGCGGAGATCCACGGCTGGAATGGCGATCATACGGAGCTCCGCTGTGAGGTCGCGAAGTCGAGGAAGGCACGCACGAAGGCCACACCCGGTGCGCTCGACTTCTCTGGATGAAATTGCGTGCCGATCACGTTTCCTCGGCGCACGGAGGCCGGGAAGCGGTCCCCCTCGTGCTCGCTCCAGGCGGTCACGAAGGTCCTACCTTCGGCGGTGGGGCGCCCCACGAACGAATTGGCATAGTAGGCCACGTCGAGCGACGCCGAAGACAGCAGCGGCTCCCGCACATCGACGAGACGGTTCCAGCCGATCTGCGGCACGCGCTCGGCGGTCAGTCGCGCGACGCGACCGGGCACGATGCCAAGCCCCGCTCCCGGGCCCTCGTCGCTGGCATCGAAGAGCAACTGCATGCCGAGGCAGATGCCAAGCGCCGGCAATCCGCGGTGCAGCGCCTCGCGCATGACGTGCAGCCCCGGGGCCATACGCGCCGCGGCGGGTGCGAAGGCGCCGACGCCCGGGAGGACCAAGGCCTGCGTGTCGCGCACCGCGGCCGCCGGATCGGTCTCTACCCGCACCGTGGCCCCGCCGGCTTCGAGCGCCTTGACCAGCGAGTGCAGGTTGCCGGCGCCGTAGTCAAATAACGATACCCGCAGGCTCATGTGGCCTCACCGCCGTTCACCGTTGCTGCGGCCTCGTCGAAGGCGGCAAGAAAGCGCTCCATCAGCACCCACGGTCCCACGCTGATGCGCAGCGTGTCGCCCACGTGTGGCAGGTGCGCAAAGGGCCGCGCCGCCACGCCGAGGGTGCGGAGCGCCTGCCCGACGGCCACGGCATTGGGCACCGGCACACAGACATAGTTGGCGTGTGTTGCCAGTGGCGTGAAGCCGCGGTCGCGCAGCGCTGCCGCCAAACGCTCCCGGTTCTCCACGGCCAGTGCCACCTGGGCGTTCACCCACGGCATGTCGTGATGCAACGCGGCAAGCGCCACCTGTTCGGCCATCGCGTTGAGCTTGTAGGGACCACGCGACTTCTCCACGTCGCGCACCAACGCCGGCGCCCCGATGCCGTAGCCGATGCGCAGCCCCGCGAGGCCGAACGCTTTCGACATCGTGCGAACGATCAGCAGATTGTCGACGCGCATGGCGAGATCCACGGCGGACACGCCGCTGAACTCCGCGTAGGCTTCGTCGAGAAACACCACACCCGGTGCCTCGCGCACGGCGCGTTCGAGTGTCTCGCGGCGAAGCAACGCGCCCGTGGGATTGTTGGGTGAGCAGAGGTACAGGATGCGTGGCTTCGTGGCCAGCAGTGCGTCGAGATCGGGCTGATGATCGGCGGTTTCCGTGATGCCCACGTACTGCAGCCCGTTCATCTGCGCGAAGATCGGGATCATCGCGAAACTCGGTTCGCTGCTGGCGACCACGCTGCCCGGTTCGCCGAACGCGCGCATGGCACTGTCGAGGATGTCATCGGAGCCACACCCCGTCACGAGGCGGTCGGCGGTAGCGCCCACGAATCCGGCCAGTGCCTCCTTAAGCTCCGCGGCATACAGCGACGGATAGCGTGTGATGCGGTGCACCGGGATCTCGCGAAGCGTGCGCTCGGCGACGGGCGGAAGGCCCCACAGATTGGTGTTGTCGGTGAGGTCGAGGTCGACGGGGGTACGCTTTGGATCGTAGAGCGGGACCGCGTCGTAGAGCGCTCTGGCAAATGCGAGTCTGTCGCTCATTGCGCCCCCCCCCATGCGCGGGCGGCGGCAGCGTGTGCCGGCAACCCTTCGGCGTCGGCAAAGCGGCCCACGTCTTCCGCCAGCGAGGCCGCCGCGGCGGGCGTTACTTCCTGCCACGTCGTCCAGCGTACGAAGTCGAGTGTGCTGAGCCCCGAGTAGCTGCGCCCGGCGCCGGCGGTGGGGAGCACGTGGTTGGCACCGGTCATGTAATCGCCGTAGGCCACGCTGCTGGAGGCGCCCACGAAGATCGTGCCGGCGCTACGGAGCGCCGCGAGCGCAGTGGCACGCACGTCGTCGCGCACCACCAGCAGCAGATGTTCAGCCGCCCATACGTTGGTGAACGCGATGGCGTCGTCGAGTTCGGGCATGGTCACGATGGCTCCGCGCGCCCGCAGGGAGGTTCGCACCACCTCTGCGCGTGGTGCGACGGCGAGTTGCGCATCGAGCGCGTCACGGATGTCCTGAGCGAGCACCGCGACGTCATTCCCTGCCAGCACGGCGATGACCGCCGCGTCGGGGTCATGCTCCGCCTGTGCCATCATCTCGCGCGCGACCGCATCGGCGCTGGCGCTGCTGTCGGCGAGTACCAGCAGCTCACTGGGGCCCGCCGGGGAGTCGATCGCTACGCGGTTCACGAGCTGCAACTTGGCCTCGGCCACATACGCATTGCCGGGGCCCATGATGCGATCCACGCGCGGCACGCTGGCGGTGCCGAGGGCGAGCGCGGCGATCGCCCCGGCGCCACCCAGCGCGAACACCCGGTCTACGCCGGCGAGCGCTGCCGCCGCCAGCACCACCGGCGATGGACGCCCGTCAGGACCGGGCGGTGAGCACACGATCACTTCGTTCACGCCGGCGACGCGCGCGGGAATTGCGCCCATGAGGAGTGAACTCGGATAGGCGGCGCGTCCGCCCGGCGCGTAGATCCCCACGCGCTGCAGCGGATCGGGACGGCGCCCCACCGTGATGCCGGGCTCCGGCGAGCAGACCGTCTCCGACGGGCGGAACGCGGCGTGCACTGTGGCAATGTTCTTCGCGGCGCGCTCGAGCGACGTGCGCAGGGCCGGGTCGAGGGTGACCAGCGCGGCATCCCACTCGGCGCGCGGCACTTCGAGCGCTGCCAGCGAGACCCCGTCGAAGTCCCGTGCAAAGTCGAACAGCGCGGCGTCACCGCGCGCCCGCACCTGCTCGATGATCGCCGCGGTCCGCGTGCGCACCGTGCCGTCGGTGGTGGCGGCGCGATCCACGATGGCCGTGCGCGTGGCGGTGTCGAGTGACGCGAGTGGTCCGAAGGCGCGCAGGACGACCGTCGAGGCGGTGCGGCTCACGGCACCAGCCTCTCGATGCGCGTGACGAGAATGCCTTCACCGCCAAGCGCGCGCAGCTGCGAGATCGTGCGATAGATCGTGGCGGCACTCACGACGGCGTGCACGGCGACGTACTTGGACGACTCGGCGATCTCGATGACCGTGGGGCCGTTGAGGCCGGGGAGCACGTCGCGGACCTGCTCGAGCGCCGCGCGCGGCACGTTGGCCATGAGGTAGCGCTGGCCGCGGGCACGGATCACCGAGGCCAGGGCGGTGACGAGATCCTCCAGCTCCTGTTTGCGGCGGCTGTCGCCGTTGCGCGGACCGCCTTCGGCGGTGATGAGGTGCGCGCTCGAGCGCAGCACGATATCGATTTCGCGCAGGCCGTTCACGCGCAGGGTGGAGCCGGTGGAGGTGAGGTCCACGACCACGTCGGCGATCCCGAGGTGCGGGGCGATTTCGGCGGCGCCGGAGACGGGCACCACGTCCACGGGACGGCCGGCCTGTTCAAAAAAGCGCCGGGTGATGTTGGGAAAGACCGTGGCCACGCGCACCCGGCTGCCGTCGCGCCCGATGTCGTCGACGGAGCGGATTCCCGATTCCTCGCGGGCGGCGACCACCAGGCGGCACTTGCCGAAGCCGAGGTCGAGGTGGGACGTGAGCGCCCGGCCCGACTCATTCACGAGGTCCCATCCCGTCACGCCCACGTCGGCGGCGCCGTCGGCGACGAATTCGGGGATGTCCTGAGCGCGGACGAAGATGGCCTCGAATTCACCGCCGAGTGAGGCCGTGAGGGCGCGCTCTCCGGACGAACGGACTTCGAGTCCCGCGTCATTGAAGAGTTCGCGGGTGTCTTCGCTTAGGCGACCCTTGTTGGGGAGGGCGATTCTCAGCATCTGGAATGATGGAGCAAGAGGAAAGCGGAGACGGCGGCGGTCCGATCCACGGGCACGGGCAACAAAAAAGGCCCGTCCAGAGGGACGGGCCGAGGGTCGCCGTGGTGCGGGTGTAGGCTGCTGCTTACCCCATCACGCACACGTCACCCCGACCCGTCGGGCCGTGGCTGTGATGCGCATGATGGTGGGTGTGGCGAGACGTCAGCATAGCCTTGGGAGGGTAGCCGTGTCGGATCGGGGCGTCAAGTCTGAGTCGGCCAGCCGGGGGCCTTGGCGTTCGCCCTACTTGTGAATAAGTTCACAAGGTTCGCAGGGCCCTGCGGACGCAGACCGCCCTCGCGGTCTGTTGAAAGGAAATTTCCGATATAGGCTCTGGAGGCCTACAAACATGCGGTTTCTCGGCTTTGCGGTGGTGACCGGCGCGGCGATCCTGCTCGGCGCGTGCGGCGGTGGTGACAGCGCGGCGACGACGGACACGGCGGCGGCTGGCGCTTCGGCGGCGGCGGCGGCTCCTGCGGCTCCGGCGGCGCCGGCGGCCGGTGCGATGGCCCCGATCACGGGCACCACGCACACGGTGAACATGGTGGGTGACGGTCAGGGCTACCGCTTTGAGCCGGCAGAAATCACGATCGCGGCTGGCGACGGCATCAAGTTCGTGATGGTGTCGGGCGGCCCGCACAACGTGGCGTTCGACGCGGCCGCGCTCTCGCCGGAAGCGAAGACGGCCCTCACGGCCAACATGCCGGAGCAGGCTGGTGAGCTCTCGGGCAAGATGCTCCTCAACGCGAACGAAGAGTACACGGTGTCGTTCGCTGGCGTTCCGGCTGGCGCGTACGACTACCACTGCACGCCGCACCTCGCCATGAACATGAAGGGCAAGATCACCGTCAAGTAAACGACGGGATCGGGGTGGTCACGGGGGCTGGCGCAAAGCGCCGGCCCCCGTGTTCGTTTCAGTCGCATGGTTTCTCCGCGCGCCCGTTGGCTCGCCGCCCGCACCCGCAATGCTGCGCGGCACGGCCTTGTGATGGTCGGCTCCGGCGCGGTTGTCATGATCACGGTGTTGTTGACCCTGATCCTGGTCCCGCGGCAGGCCGATCGTAACCTCGCGGCCGCCCTGTCTCTGCTGCCGGCCCCGCGAGATACGCTGGCGCTGCAGACGATGCGGCGCGCCGCCGTCGATTCACTCGCCGCCGCAACCGCCCAGCGCGCCGCTGCGCTCATGGCCGACGCCCTCGCGACCGACTCGCTGGGGCTGGTCCCCGCCGACTCCCTGACGAGTGTGACGGCCCTCCCATCGGGCGATTCATTACTCGCTGCGGTGCGGCAGCAGCTGCTGCGCGCGCGACAGACCCCACTGGTGGAAAGCTTCCGCGCCCTGGCCGATGCGGCGCTGGTGCGACCGGGGCTTCGTCAGTCCGGTACAGTGCGCGCCCTGCGCGATTCCATCGAACAGCTCCATCGCGCCCGTGAGGCCTACGCGGCGTTGAGTGGCCCCGATGCCCGATACGCCGCGCTGACCGCGCGCCTCACTCGGCTTGGTGCGCAGCTCGTGCAGGTGGTGGAACAGGAACTGCCGGCGCCGGGTGATGCGCCCGTCGTTTCCCCTGCGGCCGCCCCCGCCGTGATAGGCAGCCCACCGCCCGATGCCTTGCTCGCCGACGCGGCGCGTACTGCGGAACAGCACCTGGGGAGGATCGACCGTGCCCTTGCTGATGCGCGCACCTTCAATGAGGCACTTGCCGCCCGCAAGGCGGCGATGCGTTCACGCATGAAGGTGGCCATTCCACCGGTGGCGATGCTGCTGGCGTCGCTGGTGCTGGGCGTGGTGGCCGGATTTTCGGTGGCGCTGTGGCGCGAGCTGCGACACCCCACGGTGGGGGATGCGCGGGAGCTCGAGATGCTCACCCATTCGCGGGTGATCGTGCATGATCGTGACGCGGGCGCCCGTCTCGGGCGACCCCCACGACGCGGCGATGCGCTGGTGCCCGCGTTGTCGCCCACCGACGACGCCTGGCCCCTGCTGCACCTTACCTTGTCGCACATCGGCAGCATGGCGCGGCATGTCCAGGTGCTTGCCGATCGCCCCCTGCTGGCCGGTGCCGTCGGTCTCAATCTCTCGGCTGTCGCGGCGCGCGAGTCGCGGGCCACGGCGCTGGTGGACGCGGCCGAGCGCGCCGGCGCGATCATTCCGCTGCTGCCCGCTTCGGTACTGGAAAGCAGCGGCACCCGCGCGGCCGACACCGACGATCATGACTGGGATGTCTCGCGCGAGCTGTCGCTGGGACGTGATGCGGTGGTGGCGCTCGTCCTGCCCCGCCGCGCGCCGTCGTACCGCTACCGTCCCGCCAGATCGGCGAGTGATGCGACCATCGGCCACGGTGGCGCCGAGGACACCGACGCACGCCGTGCCCTCGACGGGCGGCTCCGGCCCTTCGACTTCGTGGTGTTCGTGACCGACACCGCGCGCGCGCCCGTGCTTCCCCCCGATCGTGACCTGGTGCTCTGTGCGCGGCTCGGCGTGACGCCGCTCGCGTGGCTCGCCAGCGCCGTGCGCCAGGCCGACGACGACGGTCGTCGCATCCGCGCCGTGGTGCTTTGGGCCAGCGACGTGCCGCTGGCCGGTTCGCGTGCATCCGGCTAGTCTCCGATCCATGTGGGCAGATACACTCTTGTCGCTCGAGCAGGGGCATCTCCTGCGTCTGGGCGTGTGGGCGATCCTGAGCGTGCTGGGGGGCACGGCCCTCTTCGCGTCGTTGACCGTGCGTCAGGTCAGCGCGCCGCTGCTGCGGCATTTCGCGATTCAGACCGCCGCGTGGGGTGTCGTCAATGGCCTCATCGCCCTCTGGGCCTGGCGGGGCCTGGCCATGCGCGACTTCGCCGGGACGCAGAAGCTGCTCAACATTCTCTGGCTGAACACCGGTCTCGATGTGGGCTATGCTGCCGTCGGGGTCACCCTCATGATCACCGGGTGGCGCTGGGAGCGTCGTCTGGGCGCTGTTGGCGCGGGTCTCGGGGTGATGGTGCAGGGGGTGGCGCTGGCCTTGCTCGACCTGCGGCTCATTCTGGCGATTGGTCCGTTGCGCTGAGTCCTTCATTTCGAAAGAACCTATGGAACCTGTCATTCCCGACCTGCGCGATGTGTCGCGCGCCGATGCGTATGCGCAGCTCCTTGACATGCAGCGCCTGCTCCTCGACGACAGCACCGACGCCATCGCCGGCATGGCCACGCTGAGTGCCCTGCTGCATCACGCTTTCGGGCACCTGTGGACGGGCTTTTACCGTGTGGTTACCCCCGGGGCCCTGCTGCGCGTGGGGCCCTATCAGGGGTCGCTCGGTTGTCAGGAGATCCTCTTCGGCCGTGGGGTGTGCGGCACGGCGGCAGCCGAGCAGCGCACCGTTGTGGTGCCCGACGTCCACGCGTTTCCGGGGCATATCGCCTGCGACGCCCGATCGAAGAGCGAAATTGTGGTGCCGGTGTTCGATGCGACGGGCGCATTGATGGCGGTGCTCGACATCGACTCGCCAGTCCACGATGCGTTCGGCGACGCCGACGTGGACGGCCTCGAGCGTTTGGTGGCTTGGTTTGCCCGGACGACGTAAGTTCCCGTCCCCGCCTGACGCCGAGCCTTCCCGTCGGTTCCGCCGTCACCTGCTGACGCCCTGCTGACGCCCTGCTGCCAATGACCGGACCCATGACCGGCTACTCCGATCGGATCAACCACGCCTTCGCGTTCGCCGCGAAGCATCACGATCAGCAGGTGCGCAAGGGCACACGATTGCCGTACCTCACGCACCCGGCCAACGTGGCGGTGATTCTCACCCGCTACGGCTGTGGTGAGGACACGATCGTGGCGGGGATCCTGCACGACGTGGTGGGAGATAGCGTGCGGGAGGGCATGACTCGCGACATGCTCGAAGAGCGCATCGATCACAAGTTCGGTACCGGGGTACTCGCCACTGTCCTGGCGGTCACGCAGCGCCGGGTGGACGACGATGGCATCGAGATGTCGGCGGAGGATCGCAAGGAGGACTATCTCCAGCGACTCTCCCTCGCCGCCGAGGACGCCCTCTGGGTGTGCGCCGCCGACAAGGTGCACAATGCCAACACCATTCTCTCCGACCTGCGCCGCACGGCCTTTCCCGAGACCATATGGGGGCGCCTCAGCGCCGGCCGCGACGGCACCGTGAAGTGGTACCGCCGGGTGGCGGACCGTCTGCGCGAGATCGGCTTCCATGCGCCGATCGTCGCGGAGCTGGAGCACGCGGTGGCCGGGCTCGAAGGGGCCTGACTGTTTCCGTCGTAGCGCCGTTCCTCTCCCCTCTCACCTCTCACCGCTGACCGACGCCCATGTTCCTGCCGCTTTTCGTCGCGTCTCTCTCTCTGCAGCCCCAGCCGCCCAAGGCTGCCACGCTCGAGATCTCTCCCGCCGAGCCAGTCGTGGTGGCCGAGGACACACTGCGTCTCCGGGCGCGCGTACTCGATGCCAATGGGCAGCCCGTGTCGGGCGCCACGATCCGGTTCATCGCTGCCGGTGGTCGCTTCGAAGGCGGGGTGGATCCTGATGGTCTGGTGCGCTCCGGTTCCACGGGCACGTTGCCGGTGACGATCGTGGCCCAGATGGCGGGGCAGCCCACCATCACGCGTCGCGTGGAGGTGCGCATGGTGCCCGGCCCCGCGGCGAGCATTACGCTCGACGCGGCCCCCGGCCGGCTCGTGGGCGGACAGCGCATCGTGCTCGTGCCCACCGTGAAGAGCGCGGCGGGGGACGTGCGCAGCGATCGCGTGCAGTGGAGCAGCAGCAATACCGCCATCGTGGCGGTCAACGCCGACGGCCTGGTGGAGGCGAAGGGCGTGGGGCGCGCCGTGCTCACGGCGCGCGTGGACCGCGCGGTCGCCACGCACGCGGTGCAGGTGGTGGCCGGTCGCATCGGCACACTCGCCATCACGCCCTCCGCGAAGGACGCCCGCACCGGCGATGTGATCCGCTTTGCCGTCAGCGCGAAGGATGCCGCGGGGCGCGCGCTCGCTGGCCTGACCCCCAGCTGGAGCTTCAGCCCCGGTCAAGGTGTGATTGACCGCGACGGCGCCTTCACCGGCTACGAAGGCGGCACCTATGTGGTGACCGCCACCCTCGGTACGCAGAGTGCGCAGGCCGTGGTGCGCCTTACGCCGCGTGATGTGCGCCGCCCCGCGACCGTCGTGGGGCGTCTGCCGCGCACCGGTTTCACCACCGAGGAAGTGTGGCTCCATCCCACGCGCGAGATCGCCTACCTGGGCACCGGCTCGGGTGGGGATCGCATGTTCACGATCGACATCACCGACAAGGCCAAGCCGGTGGTGACCGATTCGATCGTCGAGAACACGCGTCGCGTGAACGACATCATGACCAGCCCGGACGGCAAGCACCTCGTGTTCACGCGCGAAGGCGCGAGCGATCGCAAGAACGGCATCGTGATCGCGACCCTCGACGATCCGCTGCATCCGAAGAAGTGTGCCGACTACACCGAGGGGCTCACCGGCGGCGTGCACAGCACCTTCGTGTACAAGCAGGAGAAGTGGGGCACGCACATCTATCTCACCAACGACGGCACGGGTGCCATCCACATCATCGATTGGAATGATCCGTGCAATCCCAAGACGGCGGCGGTGTGGAAGACGCCGCGTCCGGATGCCGGCCGTTCGCTCCACGACATCGATGTGCAGGACGGTCTTGCCTACCTGAGCTACTGGAACGACGGCCTCGTGATTCTCGACGTCGGCAACGGCGTGAAGGGCGGCTCGCCGAGCAATCCGCAGGTGGTGAGCCAGTACAAGTATGACCTGAACGACATGTACCGGCAGGTGGAAGCGGCGGGTGGCCCGGGCTTCATTCGCGGGACGCACACCGCCTGGCGCCACAAGAACTACGTCTTCATTGCCGATGAGGTGTTTCCCGCCGCGCCGGTGAAGGGGGCGAAGGATGCGAGTGCCGGTCGCGCCTACGGTCGCCTGCAGGTGATCGACGTGAGCGACGTCAGCAAGCCGAAGAGCGTGGCGTTTTATGAGCCCGAGTACGGCGGTGTACACAACGTGTGGGTGGCTGGCGACACGCTCTACATGGGTGCCTACAACGCCGGCTTCCGCGCCTTCGATATCAGCGGAGAGCTGCGCGGCGACCTGCGTGCCCAGCAGCGCGAAATGGTGCACGTACACACCGGCGACATGGACGGCTACGTGAAGAATGCCGCCATGACCTGGGGCGTGGTGGTGCGCAATGGCCTCGCCTACGTGAACGACATGTACAACGGGCTGTGGATCGTGCGCATGGACCCCAAGCCCGAGCCCAAGAAGACCGCGATCGTTCCATGATGCGGCGGGTTGCCATGCTTGTTGCTGCCGGTGTCGCCGCCGCATCCACGGCGGCGGCGCAGGGGGCACCGTTCCCGCAGAAGACGTACACCGCGCTGGTCGCGAGCGAGAGTGTGGACCGCGTGGCCGTGATCGAGTTCGGGCCGCAGGGCGCGAAGGTCGTGCGGCAGCATGATGTGGGGGTGATGCTGGCCGATCCCGACGGGCCGCACGGCCTGGCCGTGACCCCCGATGGGGCGCACTACTACGTGACCACCGCGCACGGCACACCGTACGGTGTGCTCTGGAAGTTCGACACGCGCAGCAATGCGTACGCGGGGCAGGTCATGCTCGGCAATTTCCCAGCGACGGCGCAGGTCACTCCCGACGGCAGCAAGGTCGTGGTGGTGAACTTCAACTTGCACGGCGATATGGTGGCGAGCGACGTGAGTGTCGTGCGCACCGACAGCCTGCAGGAAATCGCGCGCATCACCACCTGCGCCATGCCGCACGGCTCCCGCGTGAACCGGGCGGGCACGAAGCATTACAGCACCTGCATGATGGACGAGCAGCTCGTGGAGATTGATCTCGACGGGCTGCAGGTATCGCGCCACTTTCTCCTGACCAAGGGGGTCGAGCGTGGCATGATGGGTGCGCCGCTGGTGCGCGGCGCTGATGCCGCGCATGCGGGGCACGACATGAGCGGGCACGGTCTGGCGCAGCCCGCAGCCGGGAGCACCACGTGCTCGCCGACGTGGGCGCAGCCCAGCGCCGACGATCGTACCGTATGGGTGGCGTGCAATGGCACGAGCGATCTCGTCGAGATCGACGCGGCATCGTGGACGCTGCGTCGTCGCATTCCCGCGGGGAACGGCGTGTACAATCTTGCCGTCACGCGGGATGGCACGAAGCTCGTGGCCACCAACAAGCGCGGGCAGAGTGTGAGCGTGCTCGATACGAAAACCGGCGCCACGCTCGTCACCCTGCCCACACAGCGGCGGGTGGTGCACGGCGTGGCGATCACGCACGACGACCGCTACGCGTTCGTCACGGTCGAGGGCGTGGGTAGCGAGCCGGGCACGGTGGAGATCATTGATCTTGTGGCGCTGAAGACGGTGGCGCGCGTGGATGTGGGGCAGCAGGCGGGCGGCATCGATGTGCTGCCGGCCCGCTGAACGGCGCAACAGCGGAACAGCAGGGCGGTAGCGGCGCCCGCCGTTCCCCGCTGCCGTGCCGTTGCGCGGTTCGGACGTTACGCCGTCACCGCGTACGTGCGTTCCACGTACTCGTTGAGGATCACGAGGAACTCCGGCACGATGTGGTCACCCTTGAGCGTCGTGAACAGCTTGCCGTCCACGTACACCGGCGCCTTGGGCTCCTCGAAGGTGCCCGGCAGCGAAATGCCGATGTTGGCGTGCTTCGACTCGCCGGGCCCGTTCACCACGCACCCCATCACGGCGACCTTCATGTCCACCACACCGGGCTTGTTCTCGCGCCACACGGGCATCTGCTCGCGCAGATAACCCTGGATGTCTTCCGCCATGCGCTGGAAGAAGGTGCTGGTGGTGCGGCCGCAGCCCGGGCAGGCCGTCACCTGCGGGGCGAATGAGCGAAGGCCGAGTGATTGCAGAATCTGCTGCGCCACGAACACTTCTTCGCGGCGATCGCCCCCCGGCTTGGGGGTGAGCGAGACGCGGATCGTGTCGCCGATCCCTTCACTCAGCAGGATCGCGAGCGCCGCACTCGATGCGATCACGCCCTTGTTGCCCATGCCGGCCTCGGTGAGCCCGAGGTGCAGTGGGTAGTCGCAGCGCGCGGCGAGGCGGCGGTAGCACTCCACGAGGTCGGGCACCACCGAGATCTTCGCGCTCACGATGATTTTGTCATGCGCGAGCCCCACTTCTTCCGCGAGGGCGGCGGAACGCAGCGCGCTTTCCAGCATCGCGTCCATGTACACGTCCTTCGCGTCGCGCGGCGTGGCGCTGTTCGCGTTGGCGTCCATCATGTCGGTCAGCAGGTTCTGGTCGAGCGACCCCCAGTTCACGCCGATGCGCACGGGCTTGTCGTGATCGATCGCCGCCTGCACGATCGTCGTGAAGTTCGTGTCGCGGTGCTTCGTGCCCACATTGCCCGGATTGATGCGGTACTTGTCGAGCGCCGCGGCCGTCTTGGGGTACTTGGTGAGCAGCAGGTGGCCGTTGTAGTGGAAGTCGCCGATGAGCGGCACGTCGAGGCCCTTGTCCTCGAGGCGCTGGCGGATTTCCGGGACGGCCTGGGCCGCTTCGTCGTTGTTGACGGTGATGCGCACCTTTTGCGACCCCGCCTCGAACAGCGCGGCAACCTGATCGGCCGTGCCGGCGGCGTCTGCCGTATCGGTGTTGGTCATGGACTGCACGACCACCGGGGCGGAAGAGCCCACGGGGACGCCACGCACCTTCACGGTGACCGTAGCGCGACGACGACCGAAGCCGGAAGCGGAAGACGACACGATGCGAAAATCCTGTTGAGTGCGGCGGGACGATGGCCCACGCGAGCCGGTGTGGCAGCCACGGGGAAAGGTAGCGCGTTCCGGCGGTCCTCCCCAAGTTCCGTGCATGAACGCGCCCTCCTCAGACGAATATGCCGCCGCGTCGGCTGGTGCCGACCAGCCCGCCGCCGGTACCGGCGGGACCCCGGTCCCCCCCCGCACGCCCACGGCCTCGTTCCTCCGCCGGCACTGGCTCGGGGTCACGGTTTCCGCGATGCTTGGCCTTCCCGCCCTCGGATTCGCCGCCTGGACCGCCGTGGCGCTCTCGTGGAGCTATTCCGACGGCACGCGGGCAGGATACGTGCAGAAGATCTCGCGCAAAGGCTGGCTCTGCAAAACGTGGGAAGGCACCCTGTACACCGACATTGCCAAGGGTTTCCGCTCCGACAGCTTCTCCTTTTCGGTCCGCGATGATTCAGTGGCGAAGGCCATCGCCGCCCTCAGCGGAAAGCGGGTGACGGTAACCTATGCCCAGCATGTCGGTGTCCCAACGTCGTGCTTTGGCGAAACCGAGTACTTCGTCACGGCCGTCCAAGTAACACCGGAGTAGCCGGGCGAATGCCCGGCACCGCACCCGGCGACGGGTTCGGCAGAGGAACTCCCCATTGTCTTGTCACTGGAGGAATCATGAAGCGCACATTGCATGCATTGGGATCGGTCGTTGGCCGTATGGCGGCACTCGCGGCACTCGCGGCCTTCGCGGCACCGGCCGCGCTTTCGGCGCAGGTCACCACGACCGAGAAGCCGGTCATGTTCGGCATCAGCGGCGGCGTCTCGCTCCCCACCGGTGACTACACGGCAGGCTTGCAGACCGGCTACGCTCTCGCCGGACACCTATACATCACGCCGGCGACGTTCGCGTCGCTCCGCTTTCGCGGTGATGTCACCTTCGACAACTGGAACTTCGAGGCCGCCAACAACGGATCGTTCCGCTCCCTCGGCGTTGTCGGCAACGTTCTGTACGACTTCCCCGCCGCGGGCACATCGGCCACCCGCCCCTACCTGCTTGCCGGTCTCGGGGGATTTGACTCCAAGGAGTCGGTCGGCGGTCAGAGTACGACGCACCTCGGCTTCCAGATCGGCGGCGGCCTCGCCTTCCAGCTCTCCGGCTTCACCACCTTTGCCGAGGCGAAGTTCGTGAACGTGTTCACGGATGGGGCGAGCCTGCGCTACCTTCCCCTGACCTTTGGCGTGCGGTTCTGACGGCCGTCTAGGGAATCCGCGTCGGTGACGGCCAGTCACGACTCGGCAATCTTCTCTCTCCCGGACAAGGAAACTGATGCATCGGAACGTGCGTCGTGGACTCATCGCGACACTTATTCTTGCCGCTCCCGCTGTTGTTCAGGCGCAGGGAGCTGGTGGCCGGTTGTCCAAGACCACGGGGCTCTCGCTTGGCGCGAGCTTGACCGGCGCAAGCTTCAGCACCGCTGAAAACGGTACGACAACCACGGAAAGTGGCGCCGGTTTCCAGGTCGAAGCCATGTACGGGCTCAACAAGCGTTTCTCTATTGGTCTCGAGTACGCCCGCGCGAATATCGATGCCGCTGAAGGACTTGGTCAGTACGCCCTCTCGCATATCGGCGGTGTGGGTCGTCTCTTCTTCCGCGACGATACGAAGCGTGCGCGCCCCTACGTGGAAGGCGTCCTTCTCCGCCGAGAGATTGCCTCCGACATCTTTGATGCGTTCAATGTGAAGGCGCGCAGCATCGGCGGCGGACTTGGTGGGGGTGTGCAGATCTTCGCCAAGCCTACGGTCGCCTTCGACGTGTCCGGACAGTATGCCTCTGGATCCTTCGGTGACTGGACGGCGAACGGTGAGTCTTTTCCGTTCGCTGATATGGCGGCGACCAGCTTCACATTCCGGGTCGGTGCGCGCTTCCTCGTCCGCTGAGCTAGGCGATACTCGGACACAACGAAGGGCTGCCGTTCGGCAGCCCTTCGTTGTGTCCGGGGAGGGTACGCCTATCGAAGCGGCACCGAGAACCCGGCGTAGAGCTGCCACGCACGGTTGCGGACCGTCTGATCCTTGACGACGTCCGTGACCCCGAGCACGTAGCGCGCTCCAAGCGTGAAGAGGCGGTCGTTGGCCATCGGGAAATCGAGTCCGCCACCGAACGCCAGTCCGGCGTCGAACTTCTTCACATCGAACGCGATGTCGGGATCGCTATCGAGGGTAGAGCAGTCGACTTCTCCCGACACGTCCGCTGTCGCCGCCTTCGCCTCGCACGACGTCTGATAGGCCAGGCTCACGCCTCCCGACACGAACGGCCGGACCCCCTCGGCTGTGAAATCGTAGCGCAGCAGGATTGGCACCTCGATGTAGTCGAATTTGAGGGTCAGGCTCTCGCTCTGATCTGAGGCCTTCGCCCCCTTCTGGGAGTAGAGGCCGTTGAGCTCGAGCGACAGCCGCTCGCGCAGCGGCAGCGTGAGCGACACACCGCCCACGAACCCTGTGCGCGTGTTGGCATCATCGACATCGGCGCCGCCAAGCGTGGCGAAACTCACGCCGCCAAGCACCCCCAGGCGGGCTGGGGGGAGCGATTGGGCAAGTGCCGAGGTCCCGGTCATCAGGCTGGCCGTGATCACGGCAGCGAACAAGACGCGCTTCATACTGCCTCCATGAAAAAGAGCGCCTGCCGACCCACATGTCGGCAGGCTGAGCGTCATGGTGGGTTTGCTGAGGTCCGCCGAGTAGGGGAAAATGTCTGACGCGCGTCCGATTGCGGCGGGGCGGCCGCGTGGGGTGGTGCATCCGCCTTACCCTTTCGAGCTCGACAGTAGAGATTTGGCGGGCACCACAGACCCCTGGTGCCGCCAAACCATTCTCCGAGGAGAGAGTCATGAAGAAGGGCATGCTGTTCGCTGGCGTTTCCGCACTGATGCTGTCGGGCTGCTATCACGCGATCATCGATACGGGCCGGGCGCCGAACGGCACCACCATCCAGCGTCCGTGGGCGCACGGGTTCGTGGCCGGTCTCGTGCCGCCCTCCGTCACGGAGACGGCGAAGCAGTGTCCGTCCGGTGTGGCCAAGGTGGAAACCAAGCACTCCTTCCTCAACATGCTGGCCGCTAGTCTGACATGGGGGATCTACACGCCGATGACCATCACGGTGACCTGCGCCGGCAACGCCGCCGACGCCGGGATCCCCACGGTGAAGGCCGAGGCTGGGAAGCCGTCGGACGCGGTGCAGCAGGCGGTCGAGCTGTCGCAGGAAAAGGCTTCCGCGGTCCTCGTGCAGTTCTGAGTCGCTCAGTACACACGCGTCGTACTCGCCGGGCGTTGCGACACGTAGCGCCCGGCGATTGCGTGTGTGCAGTTTGTACGGATGAGCGCTGCCAAGGGGAATCCCATCGTCATTGTCGGGGCCGGCGTGGCCGGCCTGATCGCTGCCATTGACCTGCAGCGGGCCGGGCGCCCCGTCCTGCTGCTCGACGCCGCCCCCACCGTGGGGGGGCGCGTCCGCACCACGGTGCACGATGGGCTCGTGATCGACCACGGCTTTCAGGTGCTCTTCACGGCCTACCCCACGCTGCGCCAGTACGTGGATGTCTCCACGCTGTCGCTGCGCCGCTTCCTCCCCGCCGCGCGGATCGCGCGCGACGGCAAGACCAGCCTGATCGGCGATGCGCTCGCGAATCCGGCGCTGTTGCTCGACACGATTTTTGCGGGCGCGATCGGCCTCACCGACAAGCTGCGATTGCTGGCGTTGCGCCGCTTCGCCCAGCGCCTCTCGATCGACGACTGCTTCGGTCCGCGCTACGCCACCATCAGCACGCGTGACTTCCTGCTCGCGCGCGGCTTCGGCCCGGCGGTCATCGACGGCTTCTTTGCGCCGTTCTACGGCGGCATCCTGCTGGACCGCACCCTGGCCACCACGGCCAGCGTGCTGCTCTTCACCTTCAAGATGCTCGCCGAGGGCGATACGGTGATCCCTGCCGGCGGCATCGGCGCGCTCACCGCGCAGCTGGCGTCGCAGCTCAAGCCGGGCACGGTGCATCTCAATGCGCCCGTCGCGTCGCTCGTGGTGGCGGATGGCCGGGTGACCGGGGTACGACAGGCGGACGGCCGGGTGATCGACGCCGCGCAGGTGGTTCTCGCCACCGACGCGCCCATGGCGGCGCGTCTGGCGGCCACGGCAGGCGTGACACTCCCCGAACCCACCGGCGCGCGGGGGTGCACCACGCTCTACTACACGGCACGCACCTCGCCCATCCCCGGGAAGGCGCTGTGGCTCAACGCGGCCCCCCACGCGGTGATCTCGCACGCCGTCACTCTCACCGATGTGGCGCCGGAATATGCCAGCCACGGGCGCACGCTCATCGCCGCCACGGCGGTGGGTGCACCGGCGGATCTCGACGATGACACCCTCGATCGCGCCGCGCGTGCGGAGCTCGCACACATGGGCAACGTATCGGCGGAGCAGAGTGCGCTCGACCGCGTTGCCCTCTGGCGCGTACCTTATGCACAGTTCGAGCAGGCCCCCGGCTGGCGGGAACAAGGTCCGGGCCCGGCGTGTGGTATCCCGGGGCTCTGGCGTGCCAGCGAAACCCTGCACTCCAGTTCTCTCGAGGGGGCCGCACGCGGTGGCCAGATGGCGGCGGCGGCCTTGCTGCAGGTCTCGTAATCCTTTCCCACGGCTCACCATGCGCCACCGTCACGTCGTCACGGCCTCACTCGGGATTCTCATCGTCGGCCTGTCGTTCCTCCCTGCCGCGCTCGGTGCACAGGGCACGCTGCGGGAGCAGACGGCCGGAAAGGCTGCCCGTCCGCAGCAGATCATCGCGGTGAATCCGTTTCTGCCCCTGTTTGGCTACTTCCAGGCGGAGTTCGAGCGCAAGCTCAAGGACAACCTCAGCGTCGCGCTGGGCGGCTCCGTGGCCCCGTGGAACAACGACTACGCCAACCTCGACGCCAAGCTGCGCTTGTATCCACAGGATCGTGCGCTCGAGGGGCTGGGGTTTTCCGCCGGGCTGGGGATGGCCCGGGCGAAACAGGACAACACCTACGACGTCTGCACAGCACAGCCGTCGTGCACGCCGGTCGAACGCGCGGGTCAGTGGACGACGGCACCGACCGTGTCGATCGAAACGCAGTACCAGTGGCTTATGGGGCGCTCGCGCTCGACAGCGGTTACGGTCGGCGGCGGCGCCAAGCGTTATTTCTTCAGCGACGATGCGGCCGTCGGAGGCCTCATGCGTGTGCTGCCTACGGCACGACTCACGATCGGATGGGGGTTCTGATGCGGATGGTTTCCATCGGCCGCGTTGGCCTGGCGTTGATGCTCGCTGCGGTAACGACCGTGGCTCCCGACCGTCTCGCCGCACAGGCGACTGATCCGGCGCGCAACGCTCCGCCACGCACGATCATTGCCATCAACCCGTTCCTTCCGCTCGCCGGCTATTTCCAGGGGGAACTCGAGACCAAGCTACGCGACAATCTCGCGGTGGCGGTCTCCGGCTCACACACCAAACTGGACGACAGCTACACGAGCGTGGATACGAAGCTGCGCCTTTATCCACAGGAGAAGGGGCTCGAAGGCTTCGCCATTGCCGCCGGTCTCGGGTACGGCAGGATTTCCGATGTCTCGTCGTACTACTGCCCGGAGCTTGGTCCCTGCACGGAAACACACCGCGCCGCCTCCGGCCCGACGTTCTCGGTGGAAACACACTACCAGTGGCTCTTGGGGCGCTCACGGCACACGGCGGTCGCGATCGGCGGCGGCGTGAAGCGCTACTACGTGGACGACCAGCCGCAGGGCTTCGAGGTGTTCACGGAATACGTGCCCACGCTGCGGTTGACGATCGGCTACGCGTTTCGCTGACATGAACCGGGGCCGCGGCTTCGCCGCGCCCCCGGTGTCTGTGCCGGCCACACGGCCTCACGCCCGTGCGGTCACGTAGCGCAGCAGTTCGTGCAGGTGTGATACGGTGTGCACGGCCCCAGCGGCGAGCAGTCGTTCCGGCGACACGAGTTCGGCGTAGCCGATCACGGTCATGCCGGCACGATGGGCGCCAAGTACGCCAAGCGGGCTGTCTTCCACCACGATTGTTCGCGCCGGCTCCATGCCGAGCTGCGCGGCCGCGTGAAGAAACAGGTCGGCGGCGGGTTTGGGGTGCGCTACATCCACGGCAGAAAAGCGGCGCCCATCAAAGCGCGCCAGCAGCCCGGTGGCGCCCAAGGTGGTGCGCATCTTCTCATGTTCGCCGTTCGACGCCACCCCGTAGGGCACCTGCGCGGCATCGAGTGCATCGAGCACGTCATGGATCCCGGTCACCGGCTCCACTTCCTGTTCGAGCGCCACCTTCACGTCAGCGTAGAAGGTGGGCAGCAAGTCGTCGGGCGGTGCGTGCCCCAGCTGCTCCGTCACGATCTCGAGGCACCGCGCCATGGAGTTGCCAAGGTACGTGGCAAGGGACTGCTCGGTGGTCGTGGGCAGTCCGCGCTCAGTGAGCAGTCTTGCCCACACGCGACTGGTGATGCGCTCGCTGTCCACGAGCACCCCATCGCAGTCGAACAGCACGCCGTCGAAGCGCGAGCCGTTGAAGACGAAGCCCGACCCGAGCGACGGAGCGGTCACGTCGCCGAGCCGATCGCGCGCGGCGCCGTCGTCAACGACGCGCGCGCCAGCTCGATTTGCGCCGCCACCGCGACAGGGCCCGTGCCACCGGCAATGTTGCGTGCTGCGAGCGACGCCTCGGCGCCGAGGGCGTCACGTGCATCGCTGCCGAAGAGCGCGTGCGCGGTAGCGAAGGCCTCGGCGGGAAGCGCGGTCATTTCGATGCCGGCGTCTTCCGCCTGCCGCACGAGTGTTCCCACCGCGCCATGCGCCTCGCGGAACGTGGCGCCCTTCTTCACGAGATAGTCAGCGAGGTCGGTAGCCATCATCGCGCTCGATACGGCGGCGCGCATGCGGGTGCGATCGAAGCGCAGCTCACTGATCGCGCCGGCCATGGCGGGCAGCACCAAATGCAACAGGTCGATCGCATTGAACAGGGCGCGCTTGTCGTCTTGCAGGTCCTTGCTGTAGCCGCTCGGGAGCCCCTTGATGGTGCCCAGCAGTGACACCAGGTCACCCAGCACGCGGGCACCGCCGCCACGCGCGAGTTCGAACACATCGGGATTGCGCTTCTGTGGCATCATGCTGCTGCCGGTCGAGAAGCCGTCGCCGAACTTCACGAAGCCGAACTCGCTCGATCCGTAGATGATCAGATCCTCGGCGATGCGCGAGCAGTGCACCGCCACCATCGTGCAGGCGAACATCGTTTCGGCCACGAAATCACGGTCGCCGGTGGCGTCGATGCTGTTGGGGGAGATGGCGAGGAAGCCCAGTTCGTCGCGCAGCAGGTCACGGGGCACCGGGAACGCGGATCCGGCAATGGCGCCGGAGCCGAGCGGCAGGGTGGCCGTGCCGCGCGCGGCGTTGGCCACGCGTGTGCGGTCGCGGTCGAGCGGCCAGAAGTGCGCGAGGAGCCAATGCGCACCACTCACCGGCTGGGCGCGCTGGAGATGGGTGTAGGCAGGGAGGATGGCCTCGGTGAGCGTCTCCGCCTGCGTGAGCAGGGCCTGCTGCAGATCGCGGATGGCCGTGTCGAGCTTGTGGCACGCGTCGATGGTCCAGAGCCGGGAGGCGGTGGCCACCTGGTCGTTGCGCGAGCGGCCGGTGTGCAGCTTGGAGGCCACGGTGCCGGCCTCCTCGTGCAGCAGCCGGTCGATCATTGTGTGGATGTCTTCGTCGGTCGCGATGGGCTGCGCGCCGTCGGCGATGCGCAGGGCCACGCGATCGAGCCCGCTGCGCAGTGCCTCCGCCTCGTCCATGGTGAGGACGCCGGCCTTGCCGAGTGCCAGCGCCCAGGCCCGCGAGAGTCGCACGTCGTGCGGCCAGAGGCGGAAGTCGGTGCTGATGGAGCGGTTGATGGCGTCGAGCAGCGGCGAGGGGCCGCCGGCGAATCGACCGCCCCAGAGCTTATGGGTGCCGGAATCGTTGGACATCGGAGAGACGATGAGACTTGAGAGATGAGAGATGAGAGGAACTGAGCAGTTTCGGGGGGGGAGATCAAGCGGTGGGGTTGGCCCCGCGTGTGCGCTCACCCTCGGATGTACGCCCGCAACTTCCTGAGCACTTTCTCGCGCCCCTCGGTGCTGCGGCAGATGATCAGCACCGTGTCGTCACCGGCAATGGTGCCCGCCACGTCGGGCCATTCGAGCTGGTCGAGCGCTTCGGCCACGGGCTGGGCGCCGGACTTCATCGTGCGGGCCACCACCAGGA
This sequence comes from Gemmatimonas sp., assembly GCF_044344655.1. Taxonomy (GTDB): domain Bacteria; phylum Gemmatimonadota; class Gemmatimonadetes; order Gemmatimonadales; family Gemmatimonadaceae; genus Gemmatimonas. Next base: position 179,937 of record NZ_JBIJCN010000001.1, on the reverse strand, counting down.
CCTGCACCCCTTCCACCTCCACGAGCAGTTCGGGGAGCATGCGTTCGAGGCGCGCGAGGGCGGCCTCGCTGGCGCCGTTCTCGGGGAACGCGTACCTGGCGCGTCCCTGATTGTCGGGGATGCGCGCCAGCCGCAGCTCGCGCAGATCGCGGGACAGGGTGGACTGGGTGACATCCCAGCCGCGTTTGGTGAGTTGCCGGCGCAGCGCTTCCTGGCTCGCCACGGCGTGGGCCGTGACGATCTCGCGGATGGCGGCGTGGCGGTCGTGTTTGTCGGACACTTCGGATACCCCTCGTGGGAGGCACGGCGATAAGGCGGCACGGAGACGGGGAGGCACGGAGAGGCCTCGGGAATTGACAGTCCCGGTGTGCAAAATTATGCATTAAGACTGCATAAACGGCCGTTCCGAATCAACCGTCTTCCGCATCATCGATCGTGCCCGACCTCTCTGTCACCCCCCCTTTCCGCGTAGGCGTGCTGGGTGCGTCCGGTTACTCCGGCCGCGAGCTGTGCGCCCTCGTGCTGGGCCATCCGCAGCTCACGCTGGCCTTTGCGACCGCCAACACGCAGCGCGGCACCACGCTGCGTGTGCGCGCGACGGGCCGCATGCACGACGTGCCCCTCATCGCGCCGGAGGCGGCTGATCTGGCGGGCGTGGATCTCGTCTTCGCGGCGCTGCCGCACGGGGCGAGTGCGGAGTGGGTGGCCAAGGCGATTGCCGCTGGCTCACGGGTGGTGGACCTGTCGAGCGATCTCCGCCCCGGGCACGGTGGCGTGACGCACGCGCTTCCGGCCGGCGTGCCGCACGATGCGCCCTATGGCCTGCCGGAGCTGTCCCGTGACCACCTGCGTGGCGCCCGGGTGGTGGCCAACCCGGGGTGCTACGCCACGAGCATCCTCGTGGCGCTCGCCCCACTCGCCCGCGCCGGACTGATCGCGCCCGGTGCCACCGTGAGCATCGCCGCAGCGAGCGGGGTGAGCGGCGCTGGGGCGAGCCCCAAGCTCGAACTGCTCTTCGCCGAAATCACCGAGGATTTCCGGGCCTACGGCGTGGGGAACTCGCATCGCCACCTCTTCGAGATGCGCGCCGCCCTCAGCGGGATGGGCGCGGACTGCGACCTGCTTTTCACGCCGCATCTCCTGCCGGTAGATCGCGGCATCCTCAGTACCATCACCGTGCCTCTGGCGCGTCCGCTCGCGAACGCCCTCGCGCCGTATCACGCGGCCTACGACGGCGAGCCCTTCGTAGAGCTCACGACCGCGCTGCCGGCGCTCGCCGACGTGCAGCATCGCAACGTGGTGCGCCTCGGCGCCGTGCTCCCGAGCGGGATGCGCCAGCCCACGCTGCTGGTGTTCAGCGCCATCGACAACCTGGTGAAGGGGGCCGCCGGCCAGGCGGTCCAGAATGCGAACCTCATGCTGGGGCTCCCCGAGACGGCGGGGCTGCAGGCATGATCGTCGTCAAACTCGGCGGCCGGACCCAAAGCGATCCTCTTCTTCCCGCGGCCATCGCCGCCCTCTGGCGTGCGACCAACGGGCGGGTGGTGGTCGTGCACGGCGGTGGTGACCAGATCAGCGCCCTGCAGCGACTACGCGGCGAGGAGCCGGTGTTCATCGGCGGTCGCCGGGTGACCACCGACACCGCGCTCGAGCTGGTACGCATGGTGCTGAGCGGGCTCGCCAACAAGCAGATGGTGAGCGCCCTGGTCGCGGCCGGAGCGCCGGCGGTCGGCATCAGCGGTGAGGATGCGGGGCTGCTGCGCGCCACGCCGATCGACGTCGCGCAGTTCGGGCACTCCGGGATACCGTCGTCGGTGAACCCGGCGGTGGCCCATGCACTGCTGGCCGCTGGCTTTCTGCCGGTGATCTCGCCGGTAGCGGCGCGCGACGCGGTCGATGGCCACGCGCCGGAAGCCGGTGCGTACAACGTGAACGGTGACGACGCCGCGGCGGCGATCGCCGCCGCACTTGGTGCCGACGAACTGTTTCTGATGGCCGATGTGCCCGGGGTCCTCGACGGCCACAAGCTGTTGCTCCCCACGCTCACGCTGGATGCCGCACGCGATCTCGTGGCCAGTGGGGTGGCCGGTGGCGGCATGGCCGCCAAGCTCGACGCCTGTGCCGCGGCACTGGCGGGTGGTGTGCTCCGGGTGCGGATCGGCGATCTCGCCGCCCTCACTGTTCCCGATGCGGGGACCGCGATCGTCGCGCGCGCTGACGCGACCGGTGTTGCTTAAGCCTTCTTCTTTCAGGTAGCTGCCATGACGTCCACGATGCTCCCGCCCGCCGCACCGGCCACCTCGCCGGTGAACGCTCCGCTGCCCGCCATTCTGGGCACGTACAAGCGACAGGCGCCGCTCTTCGTGCGAGGCGACGGCGTGTACATGATCGACGACACCGGCAAACGCTACCTCGACTTCGTGGCTGGCATTGCCGTCACGTCGCTCGGCCATAACGACGCTGGCGTCAACCATGCCGTGCAGGAGGCGCTCGCGGCGGGGCTGATCCACACGTCCAACCTCTATCGCACCGCGCCCGGCGAGGCGCTCGCGCAGTGGTTCGTGGATCACTCCTTCGCGAGCAGCGTCTTCTATGCCAACTCCGGGGCCGAAGCCAACGAGGGGGCCTTCAAGTTCGCGCGGCGCTGGGCCAAGAGCACCGGGCATCAGGCCAAGCACGAGATCATCGCGGTGCGCGGCTCCTTCCACGGGCGCATGCCCGGCACGCTCGCGGCGACCGATCGTCCCGCCTACCGCCTGCCGTTTCGCCCGCTCATGGGTGGCGTGACGATCGTGGAGCGCGACCTCGACGAACTGCGCGCGGTGCTCGATCCGGAGACGGCGGCCGCGGTGATCGTGGAGCCCATTCAGGGTGAGGGCGGCGTGCGCGTGGTGGATCCCGAATTCCTGCGCGGGCTGCGCGCGCTTACGAAGGAGCGCAACGTGCTGCTCATCCTCGACGAGATCCAGTGCGGGTTGGGGCGGACCGGCTCGTTCTTCGCGTACGAGCAGATCGGCATCGAGCCCGACATGCTCACCATCGCCAAGCCGCTGGCCAACGGCCTGCCGATCGGCGCGATCCTCGTGACCGACGACGTCGCGCGCGTGATGCAGCCGGGCGATCACGGCACCACCTTTGGCGGCGGCCCGCTGCTCGCGCATGTGGCGCACCACGTGGTGCAGCGCCTCTCGGAGCCGGCGCTGCTCCAGCATGTGCGGGAGACGGGGGCCTGGTTCGGCGAGCAGTTGCAGGGGATCGCCGACCGCACCGGGGCTGTGCGTGGTATTCGCGGCAAGGGGCTCATGTGGGGGATGGACGTGCACGAGCCGGCGGCTGCGATCATCGGGCGCGCCTTCGAGCGCGGGCTGCTCATGGTGAGTGCCGGTGAACACACGCTGCGCTTCCTGCCGCCCCTCGTGATCACGCAGGCCGAGTTGGCGAGCGGGCTCGCGATGCTCGAGGCGGCGATGGTGGGGTGATCGTGGGTGGGGCACCGCCCCACCCGTAGCGCCACCACCTCCGAGGACCCATGTACATCCCGGCCCCATTTCGCGAGTCAGATCGCGCCACCCTGTACGATTTCATCGTCGCGCATCCGCTGGGCGTCCTCGTGTCGGCGATGGCCGACGGACACGCCACCGCGCCATACGCCACGCACGTCCCGCTCCATCTCGATCGCGAGCGGGGCGTGCTGACCGGCCACCTTGCCCGCATGAATCCGCATGTGCAGCGGCTGCAGCCCACGGGGAGCACCCTGGTGCCGGGGCTGGTGGTCTTCTCGGGTGTCGATCACTACATCACGCCGTCGTGGTACGCCACCAAGCAGACGACCACCAAGGTCGTGCCCACCTGGAACTACGTGGCCGTGCACGTGCAGGGACCGGTCACGCTCCACGACGATGTGGCGTGGTTGGCGACGCATCTCGCCGCACTGACTGATCATCACGAGGCGTCGCAGGCGCATCCGTGGGCCATGCACGATGCGCCCGCCGACTATCTGGACGCCCAGATGCGCGCGGTGGTGGGTGTATCGATCGAGATCGAGTCGCTCGAGGGGAAGTACAAGCTGAGCCAGAATCGCGTGGACGCCGATATCGATGGTGTCGTCGACGGGTTGACCCGCGGCGCGCACGACCCGACGGCGGCGACGATGGCGCAGCTCATGGTGGCGCGGCGTCCACACCGCTGACGCGCCTCCGCGCGCGATTTTTGCGACCCCTCTAGTGCATTCCGAAAGTTTGCACAATATTGCGGTCGCCATCACGTGCCTCCGTGATCGGTGCGGGATCCACGCGGTGCACGCGCGTGATGCAACCGCGATGTGCACCAGCCCGTGTGGCTGTATCACCGGCGGTGTTGGCCCTGTCCTGGCGCGTCGATCCGGCGACGCGCACGAGGCCGGACGGGGCCGCCGGTGTTGTGCCCGTGCCGCCTGTTGGGTGAGTCGTTGCCGGTCGTTTGTTGCACACCGGTGACGCGCCGCGGCACCACACCGCGGAACCACGCGGCCCGAGAGCTGCTACATTTTGGGCATGACTCTTCGCGCCCTCCGTCGCGCCGTGGCCGGCGCGCTTGTCTGTGCGCCGCTCCTGCCGAGCGCACTCGCGGCCCAGCCGCTCAAGCCCACGCTGATCGTCCAGATCACGATCGATCAGCTTCGCCCCGATTATCTCGACAAGTGGGCGCCGCAGTTCACCGGCGGGTTCCGGCGATTCCTCACGCAGGGGGCGTTCTTCCCGGAAACGTTCCACGACCACGCCACCACCGAGACCGCGCCCGGTCACGCTACCCTTTGGTCGGGACGCATTCCCGCCAACAACGGCATCGTGATCAATGACCTTGGCGTATCCGATGCCCAGGCCCCGCTGCTGCTGGGGCGCGGCGGGGGCGCCTCGCCGTGGCGCTTCCGCGGCAGCGCCCTGTTCGACTGGATCCGCTCCCGGGATCAGTTCTCGCGCGCGCTCTCCGTCTCGCGCAAGGATCGCGGCGCCATCCTGCCGCTCGGCAAGGCCAAGCAGCAGGTGTACTGGTACGGCCTCGATGGCCGCTTCACCACCAGCCGCTACTACGGCGACACCCTGCCCACGTGGGTGCAGCAGTTCAACGCGCGTGAACAGGCCGCGACCTATCTCGGACAGACGTGGAACCCGCTGTTGCCGGCGTCGGCATATCCGGAACGCGACAGCGTGGCGTACGAGCACGAGGGCAAGGACATCGCGTTCCCCCACACGCTCGGCACCGACCGCCGTCGCGGCCTCGACTCGCTCACCGCATTTCCGTGGATGGACGACCTGACCGTCGACATGGCGCTCGCCGGCGTGCAGGCCATGGAGCTCGGCAAGGGCCCTACGACCGACGTGCTGGCCGTGTCGCTCTCCACCACCGATGCCATCGGCCACGGCTGGGGGCCCGATTCCAAGGAGCTGCACGATCAGGTGCTACGCGTGGATCGCGTGCTGGGTCGCCTCATCGACTCGCTCTATACGCTCCGTGACTCCACGCGCATCGTCTTTGCGCTGGGATCCGACCACGGCGTGACGCCGTATCCGGAAGCCGCGTTCCCCGGTACCGACCCCAATCGCGGGCGCGTGGACGTGCGCCCCGTGATTGATGCCGTACGCAGCGCGCTCGTGGCGGGTGGGCTCGAGACCGACGCGCTGGAGTACCAGGACAGGATGCTGATGGTGGACCGTGACCGTTTCGCGGCCAAGGGCATCAACGCTGATTCCGTGATCGAGCGGGTTCGCACCGCCCTGCTCACGCTGCCCGGTATGGCCCAGGTGTATCGCGTGCGTGATCTCCCCACGCTTGCCGCCCGTGGCGACAAGGTGGCGCGCCGCTGGATGCATTCGCTGCCGGCCGACATGAACGTGGCGCTCACCGTGGTCTTCAAGCCCGGCTACTATGTGGCCACCACGCGCTCTGCCACCCACGGTATGCCGTACGATCTGGATGCGAAGATCCCGGTGCTGTTCCTCGGCCCCGGCATCAAGGCCGGCCGTTATCCCGCACCGATTCGCTCGGTGGACGTGGCCCCCACGCTCGCGGCGCTCGCGCAGGTGGTACCCATCGAGCGGATCGACGGCCGGGTGCTCACGCAGGTGCTGACCACGCCGCCGCGTCCGGCGCGGCCGGCGGCAAAGGCGGCGAACCGCGGTGTCCGTCGGTAGCAGGCCATGACCGGCCTCGGTCGCGCGTTCGACGAGCTGCGCTTCGGCGCCGGCCGAACCCTCAACTTGCGCCGCCTGCAACCCACGGCACTGCAGGCGGCGCAGCTCGCGGAGCGGTGGTTACGCGAGCAGCAGATGCTGGGTGCGGACGAGGCGCTGGTCATCACCGGGCGCGGCAACAACAGTCTCGATGGCTACTCGCCGGTCCGTGAGTCGATCGTGCGGTTGCTCCCCTCGCTGCGCCGGCGCCACGTGATTGCCGGCTACGCCGAGCACACCCCGGGCTCGTTCGTCGTCACCTTTGCGCCCGTGCAGGCCCTGCTCGACCCCCCCGAGCGGCGACGTGAGCGGCCGCTGGTGGCGCCGCGCCCTCCCAGTCTGGGGGCGCTCGACGAGGACACGGTGAAGCCGCTGCGCGATCTGGCCGTGATGTCGCTGGCGGTGCTGGGGATCAACTCGCCCACGCGCGCCCAGCTGGAAGACGAGATGCTGCGGCAGTTCGGGGTGATCTCCGCGGCCCTCCCCGAGGGCGCCAACCGTGAGGCGCTGCTGCAGCAGGCGTTGTTGCGCGCGGCCGAGGAGTACGAGGCGTCCTGAATGGGCGCGCGGCACGGAAGAGGGCAGGCACGGAGCTGGGGTAGGTAACGCAACGGGTCGGCTGCTGCGTACATTCCCAGACCTCTCTCTCCCTAACGGAGCCGTGCCGTGTCGTTTCGCCGTCTACTTTCTGCTGCTGCGCTGATCGGTGCGGCGGTCTCCCCCGCCGCTGCGCAGCAACTGCCGGCCATTCCGGGCTATTCGCCCGCCGGTGCCTCTGCGCAGCGCCAGCTCGAGCAGGCCGCCATTGCGGGGCCCATGGCCTCGCGCGCGAACGCGCGTTCCGCTGCGCTGTCGAAGGAGCCGCACATTGCCGGCTCGCCCGCGCAGAAGCGCACCGCCGACTATGTCATGGCCCAGATGAAGGCCATGGGGCTCGAGACCGAGCTTCGGTCGTACGATGTCTGGCTGCCGCACGCCACCGGCGTGAAGATCACGCGCATGTATCGTGACACTGTGGCCCTCGATCTCACCGAGCCGTCGGTGAGCAGCGATCCGGCCACCCAACTGCCCCAGTATCTCACGGTCAACGGGTCGAGCCCTGCCGGTGTGGGCGAAGGCGACGTGGTGTTCGTGAACTTCGGGCTCATCGAAGACTACGCCACGCTCGACTCGCTCGGCGTGAGCGTGAAGGGGAAGGTGGTGCTCGCGCGCTACGGGCGGAGCTTCCGCGGCATCAAGGCGCGGGAAGCGGAGAAGCGCGGCGCGGTGGCGGTGCTCATCTACACCGATCCGCTCGACGACGGCTTCGTGACCGGCGACGTGTATCCCGAAGGGCCCATGCGTCCGCTCCGCGGCGTGCAGCGCGGCAGCGTGTTCAACGGCGCTGGTGACCCGCTGACGCCGGGATATGCGAGCACGCCGGGGGCGCCGCGGCTCAAGCCGGAAGAGACCGCGCTGCCGAAGATTCCCGTGGTGCCCATCAGCGCGGCCAACGCGCAGGCGCTGCTCGACGGCGTGCGCGGCACCGACATTCCGCGCAACTGGCAGGGCGGCCTGTCACTGCGTTACCACGTGGGCCCGGGCCCGGTGCGCGTGAAGGTGGAGGTGACCACCGATGCCGCCACCGCCGGCACGAAGACCATTCACAACACGCTCGGGTATCTGCGTGGCAGCGAGTACCCCGACCAGTATGTGTACATCGGCGCGCACCGCGACTCGTGGGGCCCCGGTGCGGCTGACAACATCAGCGGCACGGTGAGCGTGCTCGAGGCCGCGCACGCCCTCGCCGATATGGCCAAGAAGGGGCAGCGCCCGCGCCGAACGATCGTCTTCGCCACGTGGGATGCCGAAGAGTGGGGACTGGTGGGGAGCAGTGAGTACGTGGAGGACGATTCGCTGCGCCTCAAGAAGGGCGCGGTGGCGTATCTCAACCAGGACGTGTCGGCGCAGGGCTCGCAGTTCGGTGGCGGCGGGTCGCCCAGTATGCGCGCGATGCTGCGCGACGTGGTGAAGAGCGTGCCCGACCCCAAGGGCCGCGGTAGCGTGTACGAGGCGTGGCGTCTGGTGACGGGCACGCGCGCCGATACGCTCGAACCCAACATGGGGGACCCGGGTGGCGGCAGCGACTTCGCCGGCTTCTACAATCACTTCGGTATCCCCACCGCCGACTGGGGATTCGGTGGGCCGGCCGGCACATACCACTCGGCGTACGACACGCATGCCTGGATGGAGCGCTTCGGCGATCCCGGGTTCCTGTATCACGCGGCCTCGGGGCGGATCGGGGCGGCCTTCGCGCTGCGTCTCGCCAATGCCGACGTGCTGCCCTACGACTATGCCGAGTTTGCGCGGACCATGCGCCGCTATCTCGCGCCCGTCGAGCGCGGGCTCACGCAGCAGGGGTGGAGCACGGCGCCAGTGGGCACGCTGGCGGCCGCGATCACGAAACTCGAGCAGGCGGCGCTGGCGTTTGCCAAAGCTCGTGATGCTGCGCTCGCCGGTGCGGTCTCCAAGGGGCAGCGTGATGCCGCCAACGCCGCGCTGCTCACGGTGGAGCGCGGTTTCGCGCGCGACACGGGACTCAAGAGCCGTCCGTGGTATCGGACGCTGATCTACGCGTCCGACGTGGACAACGGCTATTCGAGCATGGTGTTCCCCGGCGTGAACGAAGCGATCCGCTACGGGACACAGGCGGAAACGGCGGCGGAGATCGATGACCTCGTGCAGCGGTTCGGGCGCGCCGCCGCGGCGCTCGATACGGCGCGGGCCGCGTTGAGTGGCACGTAAGGTCCGACGCGCTTTCCCGATGAACCAGACACCCGCACTGACACACACGTGGTCGAACATCTGACGGTCCAGGACATCGTGGCGTTGCTCCGCAGCGACGCGCCGCCACACATCATCGACGTGCGCGAGCCGTGGGAGTATGACATCGCTCACCTAGAAGGCAGCGAGCTCATACCGCTCAACACACTGCCCGAGCGCGTCAACACACTCGATCCTGCGCGGCGCTATGCGCTCCTGTGCCACCACGGCATGCGGAGCGAAATGGCGGCCAACTGGCTGGCGGCGCACGGCTTCACCCAGCTGATCAACATCGACGGTGGTATCGATGCGTGGAGTCTCGACGTCGATCGATCGCTGCCACGGTACTGAAGGCGTGCGGGCCCGTTGGCGCGCTCGCTGCGCCAGACTAGCTTTCGCCGACTGTCAGCGGTGTGCGTGTTCACGTGGGGCGTAGACCTGCCCGCGTGTGCCATCGGGTGGATGGTCATCACACCGTTCTCGCTCTTCGGGCTCGCCGAAGTGCAGTATGCGCGTGAAGGCGCGCACGTCCCCATCGCGGAGTACTCATTCATGGCCGACGTGACTTGCACGCGGTGTGCCACTGCCAGGGAAGGCTTCGAGCGCCCGCCGTTCCCCGGCGCCATCGGCGCCCGTATCGTGTCCGAGATCTGTAAGGACTGCTGGGGCCAGTGGCTCAAGCAGCAGACCATGCTGATCAACCACTATGGGCTCAATGTGATGGACCCGCAGGCGCGGACGTTCCTCACGCGCAACATGGAGGCGTTCCTCTTCAAGGCCGGCCAGGCCGACGACGTGGACACGACCAAGCAGGGGACGATCACCTACTGATTGTGCGCGGCATTGCGGAGTGCCGTGGTCCGTTATTTCGCCCCCTGTCGAAACGCCCCTGCCGAGGACACTCGGCGGGGGCGTTCTGTATTCGGAGCGGGTGGTGCGTGGGGGAGGGCCGCTCAGTTCACGCCGGCGATGTAGCGGGCCAGTCGACCACAGCTCGTGCACTTCAGCGTCACGTGTGCGTGGGTCTGCGGTGGCTGACTGACCGGGTCGCGATCGATCTGACCTTCGCAGCTCGGACAGCTCAGGGGGAGCCCAGTGCGATCGGCTGCGATCAAATGCAGCGCCTGCGCTGGATTGTACGTGTTCGGTCGGGGCTTACGCATCACGCCTCCTCGCGGAAAGTTCGCTGAACCGACGGGGAAATCGGTCAACGAGGGAAAGCTATAGACTCCTTTTTCAACGCAACACCATCCCCCGTACTATTGCGAAGCGGGATAACCATCTTTCGTTGATTATGATGGTTTTTCATTCGGAACGTACGGTCCACTATTCAATAGGACTCGCCGGTTTATACCGGGAATACGGGGCGAGTGATCACCTCGGCACTTGCCAAACCCCCGCGCCGAGCCGAGGCTTCCCCCCCATGAGCACCCCCGCCGCGCGTTCCGACGGGCGCCCCCACCCCGAGGCGCCGCACCCCGAGGCGCACCCCGCCGACCTCGACGAGGTCTCGGACGCGGCGCTGCGTTTGTGGGTCATCTTGTCGCGGGCGCAGGCCGCCGTGGCCAGCCATGCGGCCGCCGATGTGTCCCGCCATGGGCTCACCCTCGCGGAATTCGGCATTCTCGAGGCGCTGTATCACCGCGGCCCCATGCTGCTCGGCGAGGTCCAGCGGCGCATTCTCGTGTCGAGCGGGGGCATCACCTTCCTGGTGGACCGCCTCACCGCCAAGGGGCTCGTGGAGCGGCGCAGCTGCCAGCACGATCGCCGCGCGCGCTACGCCGCCCTCACGGAACAGGGGACGGCGTTTGTGGCGGAGATCTTTCCGGTCCACGCCGCCGTGGTAACGCGCGCCATGAGTGGCCTCAGCCCGGAAGACCAGCGAGCCTGCGCCGCGGTCTTGAAGGCGCTTGGGCGCACGGCCGCCGCCCTGCCGTTGCCGGAGGCGGAGCGCTGACCTCCGCCTACCTCACTTCCATTCCGCGATGAACAGGTTCGTCTCGCCCTGCTTCGTTGCGCCGCGGTTGCTCGCGAAGATCAGCTGCTTGCCGTTGGGCGAGAACATCGGGAACCCGTCGAACTCGGGATTGGTGGTGATCTGCTCGAGCCCCGTGCCGTCGAGCTTCACCGTGAACAGGTCGAAGTTGCGGCTGCGCGGGTTCTTGTGGTTGCTCGAGAAGATGATCCGCTGCCCGTCGGGGGTCCAAGACGGCCCGAAGTTGGCGCCGCCGAGCGTCGTGATCTGTCGCTGATCGCTGCCGTCGGCGTTCATCACGAACAGCTCCATGCGATTGGGGCGGATCATGCGCTTCGCGAGCAGATCCTGGTACGCCTTGAGGTCCGTCGGGTTGTCGTAGTGCCAGGCGCGGTACACGATCTTCGTGCCGTCGGGGCTCCACCACGGGCCGCCGTCGTAGCCCGGCGTCGTGGTCAGGCGCTTCACGTCGGTGCCGTCCACGTTCATCGTGTAGATGTCGAGGTCCCCGTCCTTGAGGCTCGTGAACACGATGCGCTTCCCGTCGGGGCTGAGCACGCCCTCGGCCGTGTACACGCCGTAGTTCGTGAGGCGCTTCATGTTCCGGCCGTCGATATCCGTCACGTAGATGTCGTACGGATCGATCCCCCACACATAGCCGGCGCTGGGGTCGGGCTTGGGTGGGCAGGCGCTGTCGGCATGATGCGTGGCGCCAAAGAAGACCTGCTTGCTCCCCGGCAGGAACCAGCCACAGGTGGTCTTGCCGCCGCGCGATACCTTGGTGAGCTGCGAGCCATCCGCGCGCATCACGTACTGCTGGTCGCAGCTCCGGCCATCGCGCGTGCTCTGGAAGGTGATGTACTTGCCGTCGGCGCTGAAATACGCCTCGGCGTTCTCCCCACCATCGGTGAGCTGCAGCAGGTTGGCGAGGTGCGCTTCGCCTGTGTCGGAGGCGATCGCGCGACGGAGCGGCCGGGCGCTGGGGGCGCCGGCGGGCGTGGTGCTGCTGCAGGCGGACAGCGCCGCCGCCGACAGGGCGGCCGCGGCCACCCGGAAAAGAGGGGTACGAGGCATGAGGCGAACCGTATCCCTCTTCCGCCCGGGCGGCAATACGGACGTGTCCTCAGTGCCTCGCTTTACCTCCCCGCCCGCCCTCGCGCCACGCCGGGCTTGGTGTTTTGCGGCATGGCCGCGGCCGCGGTAAACAGATCCTTCTGCGTGGCGCCCTTGCGCATCAACTCCATCGCGCGGCGCAGCTGGTTGTCGTCCTTGAGGCTGCGGCGGCGCACCAGCGTGTCGCCGAAGGCGATCTTGGCCACGCGCTCCTCGATCGCGCGGTCCACGTCGGTCGCGCCCGCGTCCCACACGGCCTTGTCGATCTTGGCCGTGTCGGCAAGGAGCCGCTTGTACACTTCGTCACGCCACGACGGGTCCACCACGAAGTCGGGCTTCACCTTCCCCTTCTGCAGCTCGGCCACGGCAGCCACGTAGCCGAAGTACTTCTGCCCGTACGGGGCGAGGGCCCGGCGCAGCGCCTGCTCCTGGCTTGACAGCGTATCGGGCTGCACGATCACATCAGGGGTGATGGCGCCGCCGCCGTAGACTGTGCGGCCGCCCACGCTCTTGAACACGGGGCGCACCTTCCGCACGGAATCGGTCTCCATGCTGTCGGGCATCACCTCCGCGTACTCACCATTCGCATTGATCTTGCGCTCCTTCTGGATGGAGCGACCCGACGGGGTGTACCACTTGCCGGTCGTGATCTTGAGCGCGTAGCCGCCGTCGAGGTTGTACACCGACTGCACGAGGCCCTTCCCGAAGCTCGTGGTGCCCAGCACCAGCGCGCGGTCGTAGTCCTGCAGGGCCCCGGCCACGATCTCGCTGGCCGAGGCCGAGCCGCCGTCTACGAGCACGACCAGCGGCACGTCGGGCGCGAGCGGCTCCTCTTGGCTCACGAAGCGCTGGAACTCCCCGCGGCCGCGCACCGACAGCAGCTCCTTGTCCTTGGGGAGGAAGAGGTTCGACATGCTGAACGCTTCCTCGAGGATGCCGCCGGGGTTGCCGCGCAGGTCGATGATGACGCCCTTCGCGCCACGCTCGCGCAGCGCCATCACCGAATTGGCGATGTCCGCGGTGGTCTGCTCGGAGAAGCGGGTCAGCGGCACGTAGCCGGTGCGCTCGTCGAGCATCATGCTGTAGGGCACCGCGGGCACCTGAATCTGTGCGCGCTTGAAGTTCATCTTGATCGGCTGCGGTACACCGATGCGACCGAAGGTGACACTCACCGGCGAGCCGATCGGGCCAAGCAGGTAGTTCTGGACCTGCTGCGTGTTGAAGCCGCGCGCGTTGACGGTGTCGATGATCATGATCTTGTCGCCTTCCTGCACGCCGCCGCCCTCGGCGGGGGAGTTGGGGAAGACTTTGTTCACGGTCACATAGTCGCCGATCTTGGAGATCTCCATGCCCACGCCGGCGTAGCGGCCATTGGTGTTGCGCGAGAACTCGGCGAGCTGCTTCGGGGTGAAGAGCTCGGTGTAGGGGTCGTTGAGTTCCTTCACGAGCCCGCGCGCGGCCTTTTCGTACAGCTCCTGCGCGTCGAGCGTGTCGACGTACCGGAGCGCGACGAAGGTCAGCACCTGGTCCAGGAGTTGGGCCCCGCCCCGCGTGGCGCGCGCCTGCAGGGCAAAGCCCGACGCGAGCAGGGGAACGAGCACGAGGCTGGCCAGGACGGCCTTGCGATTACGGGTCATGCGGGTCTCGCGAAGAAGGGACCGGAAAAGCTACTCCTCAACATACGCACGGGGGGCGCCAGCGTTCCGTGCAACGGCCCGAAAGGCTGGGGAAGGGCCCCTGCCGGCTGCGCCGTTACGTCTCTTCCCGCGGCCGCGACCCCAGCACGTAATCCACGTGCCACTGCCGCTCGTACTGGCGGATCGCAATGTCCCGGACCAGGCCGGCGCTGAGGAGCATCTCGTGCGCTGGTTGGAGGACGCGTGAGAGGTGCGACGGATACCGCTGCGTGAGCGGCAGCTGCTCGGCCAGGCGCTCGAGGGGGATGCGCCAGGACAGGCGGCCGTCGGCGCGGGCCACCTCGAGGATCCGGTACAGGCGGCGAGCGACGGGGCTCGACAGCGCGTGGTAGCGGGCGGCCGACAGGGTGATGACGTGTCGGGCGCCGAGGTTGGCGCGCAGGGTGGCGCTGAGCGTTACGCGGGCATCGCCCGGTTCACCGGCGGCGAGGTTGCCGAAGAGGTGCAGCTGTTCGCGGTCGGCCACGCGCCGGCGCTGCACCGAGACGGTACTGAGCACGGTGAAGCTGATGTCGGCTGGGCCTGACTGCGCGGACCAGTAGGCGCCCTCGGTGCTTTCGAGGGTCGTGCGCTCGAGGCGGGTGAGGGCGGCGCGCAGCTGTTCGTAGGTGCGTCCGTCGGCGCGGCGCCCCATGGAGCGCAGGAAGGAGTGCAGCGTGAAGGTGACCGCCCCGTCGGCGGGGGCGCCGGCCTCGTGGTAGCGGTGCAGGATCTCCACGTACACGTCCTGGTCGAACGTGCCAGGCAACCGATCGCCGGGAGCGGGGATGACACGCCAGCGCCCGCCGTTCTCGGTAGTAAACGAGACGGGCGCGTCGTCAGCGGAATCGCTCAGCCGGAAGAGCGGGAGTTCCTCGAGGGACTTGTCGAGAACTACTCCACGCGCGGCCGGCCGTCTGCGGGCGGCGAGGGTCATCGCGGTTCAACATGAATGAGCACGGGCAGTTACGCTACCCCGAGTGCTCAGAGCATCTCCGGTTCCAGCACCCGCTCCGTGACGTTCCCCGCGGTCTGACTTACGTAGTAGCACTTGGCGCCAGCGCGCGTGGCCACCACCCGCTTCACGTCGTTGTCTTCGAAGTAGATCCCCGCGTCGTTGTCACAGGCGTATCCCGGCTGCATCTCGCCGCGGCCGATCAGCTTGTGATACAGCGGGCGCCGCCCCGCTTCGGCGTCGTAGTGCGGCGAGTGGCTGCCCTTGAGGAAGCCCATGCACTTCACGATCGACAGCGCCTTGGGGCGCGAGTCGGTGGTGCCCTCCTCGAACCAGCAGAGGGAGCCTGCGCTGGCGCCGCCGAGCACGATGCCGCGGTTCCAGGCCTCGCGGAGCACCACGTCGATCCCCTGCGCCTTCCAGATGGCCTGCTGGTTGAGCGTGTTGCCGCCGCTCACCACGATCGCGTCCATGCTCAGCAGGACTTCGTCCCAGCCCTGCGTTTGCGAGAGGCTTTCGATGAAGCTGTTCTGGACGAACGGTACCACGTTGAGCGGGGCGCACGAGGCATAGAAGGCGAGCGACGCCTCCGTACTGTCGGCGCTCGCGGTGGGGAGGAAGCAGACGCGCGGCCGGGTCTTGCCGGTGAGCTGCGCCATGTAGCCGATGAACTTGGTGCGGAAGCCGCCGCCGGCGATGAGGATCTTGCGGGTGGCGCGGGGCAGGTCGGTGGTCGTGGTGGTCATCGGGTTGGTCGCGGCAGGGGGCGTGGTCATGGTGTCGGCATGCGCGGCGGCCGGGAGTGCCACCGCCGCCGCCGCGAGTGAGGTGGTGGTCACGAAGTCACGTCGGTTCACGGTCGTCCTCACGGGTCTCAGGGAGTCGCTCCTCGTCGGCGTCAGCGGCGTCGAGCCGGTCAAAGTAGCGCTCGCAGGCACGCCACCAGTGGGCGCGGATGACGGGGAGCGTGTCGGTCGACTGGGCCTGCAGTAGCAGCGCGTCGAGTTCGGGCGGTTCAAGCGGGACATCGTGCAGGCCACCGAACACGTGCACGTCGTCCACGTGCATCACGTAGGCGAGCACCGCGTAGGGCGGCACCAAATCGTGGCTGGCGTCGGTTTCGTACACGTACGGCTCGGCGGGTTCGCCGCCGTCGAGTGCGACGCGACGACGCAGGTTCACGCCCACGCCGGGTTCGGGGTCGGTCACCTCCCACACATCGAGCCACGCGCTGCGGTGCGCCTCGAGCAGCGCCACGGTGTCGGTGTCCATGCGCGCGCCGAACCGTGCACGCTGCGCGGCGAGCCACTGCGCGGCGGCCGTCCCATTCTCGTTCGCCACGTGGTGGTACACCGCCCACGTGGTGAAGAGGTCGCCCTCTTCGGGTGCGAGCTCCTCTTCTTCGCCCAGCCCCCATGCGGTGTATGCCGCGTCCATCCATTCGGGGCCGAGCCGGCGATCGGCCCAGTCGAGGATTTCCTGCGTGATGCGTCGGTTGCGCTGCATCGCCGCCTCGGCGCGGAGCACGCTGGTGCGCACCGCCGCTGGCAGCGTGGCTGCCTCGGGTGGCACCGCACCGCCATGACACTTCTTGTACTTCGTGCCGGAGCCGCAGGGGCAGGGGTCGTTTCGGTTCACTCGCTCAGCATACGTGCAAGGTGGGGAACAGTCCTACGGAGAGGAGCTCATCGGTCACGGAGCGCACACGGACCAACAGCACACCCGAGGCGCCTGTGACGTTGGTACGCGTAGCATAGGAGTTGGCACATGTGATCGACCCACGCCCTGAACGACGGCGCGCTGCGTTCCAGCGATGTCGCGTTGCCGCGTGGAGACGTGAACTATACCCCGCTCGGGCGTTCGTCAATCACGCGGCGCCCCGGGCTGATTGTAGGCCTCGCCCACGAGCGTGTCGAGCACGCGCGCGACGTGGATTTACGGAGCGCACGGCTCGCCGATCGTCGCACCGCGACGCATGTTCCGGGTATTGCAATCCCCTCCTCCCCCGGTGCCATGCGTTTCCGCCAACTCCTTCTCGCCCTCGGCATAACCCCCGGCCTGCTTGCTGCGCAGCGCGCCGTACCGAGACCCGCCCCTTCCGCCCCCCTGCTCGACACCGCCTTCGTGAAGGTCCCCACCTGGCGCTTCGTGGGGCCTGACGGCAATCGCGTGATCGCGGTGGCCGGTGTACCGGGCGAGTACAAGACCTACTACGCGGGCGCGGCAAGCGGTGGGCTGTTCAAGAGCACCAACGGCGGCATCCGCTGGATGCCGGTGACCGATTCCCTGCGCGTGAGCAGTGTGAGCGCCATCGCGGTGGCACCGAGTGATCCGAATGTGGTGTGGTTCGGCACGGGGGAGACGTTTCTGCGCAGCAACGTGTCCATTGGCGACGGCATCTACCGCAGCACCGACGCGGGCGGGCATTGGCAGCGCATGGGGCTCGAGAATACGGGGCGCATCGGCCGCGTGATCATCCACCCCACCGATCCGGATGTTGTGTACGCCGCCGCGCAGGGGCATGGCTACGGGCCGCAACAGGAGCGGGGCCTGTGGCGTACCACCGACGGCGGCAAGCAGTGGAAGAAGGTGCTGTTCGTGAACGACAGCACGGGCATCATCGACGTGGCGATGGACCCCACCAACCCCCGCGTGCTGTTCGCCGCCAGCTGGCAGCAGTACATCGTGCCGTGGGACAAAAATTCCGGTGGTGCCGGCAGCGGCATCTGGATGTCGCGCGATGGCGGCGACAGCTGGATCAGACTCGACGGCGGCGCGAACGGTCAGGGGTGGGGGCGCGGTCTGCCGCGCACTGGTACGATGGGGAAGATCGGACTCGGTGTGGCGCGCAACGATCCACAGCGCGTGTACGCGCTCATCGAAATGAAGGAGCCGGCATTCTATCGCAGCGACGATGGCGGCCGCTCGTGGCGCGCGGTGAATCGCGACCATGACCTACTGGAGCGCCCGCAGTACTACACGCGATTCGGTGTGAATCCGGCGAACGCCGACAACGTGTACTTCGTGGGCGTGCGCTTTGTGGGCACGCTCGACGGTGGGCTCACCAAGATGCCGCAACCGCCGCGTGCCGGCGGCGACCTGCATGACATCTGGTGGGATGTGAAGGATCCCGACCGCTTCGTGGTGGGCGACGACGGCGGGGTGGGGATCACCATCGACGGTGGCAAGAGTTTCACGCGCATCGCGCTCCCTAACGCGCAGATGTACCACGTGGCTACCGACACGAAGATCCCGTACAATCTCTACGGTAACCGGCAGGACGGATACTCGTACGGCGGCCCGAGCAACTCGCGCGGCTCGCGATCGATCGGCGTCTGGAGTGCGGTGGGTGGCTGCGAAAGCGGCTGGGCGGTTCCCGACACGATTGACGGCCGCACGGTGTGGAGCGGCTGCTACGACGCCGGGCTCGAACGCTTCGACCTGCAGACGAAGATGGCGCGGGCGGTGGAGCCGTGGCCCGAAGCGGGGTACGGTGTGGCGCCCAAGGATCTCAAGTACCGCTTCCAGTGGACGTTCCCCATCCACATCTCCGCGCACGACCACAACACCGTGTACGTGGGCTCGCAGTATGTGCACAAGACCACCAACGGCGGCCAGAGCTGGACGCTGATCTCGCCCGACCTGTCCACCAACGACACCACCAAGCAGCAATCGTCGGGTGGTTTCGTGATCGACAATCTGTTTGTCGAGAACGTCACGGTGCTATTTGCGATCGCCGAGTCGCCGCTTCAGAAGGATCTCATCTGGGCGGGCACGATGGATGGCTTGATGCACGTCACCCGCGACGGCGGCAAGACGTGGACGAACATCACCGCCAATCTGCCGGGGCTTCCCAAGTGGAGCACCATCTCCGGCATCGAACCGAGCAAGTACGACGCCGGCACGGCCTACGTGGCGGTAGACGCGCATCTGATCAACGATCGTGATCCGTACATCTACAAGACCACCGATTACGGCCGCACCTTCACGCGGCTCGACGCCGGCATTCCGCGCAGTGTGTTCAGCTACGTGCACGTGGTGCGTGAAGATCCGGTGCGAAAAGGGCTCCTGTACGCAGGGACCGAGAATGCGCTATACGTATCGCTCGATGACGGCAAGCAGTGGGTGGAGTTCAATGAGGCGACCGGCGGCGGACTGCCGCATGCGCCGGTGAGCTGGCTGCAGATTCAGGGGCACTTCCACGATCTCGTGGTGTCCACGTACGGCCGCGGCTTCTGGATTGCCGACGATATCTCGTACCTGCGCGCGATGGCGGATTCGCTCGCTGCCAAGCCAGCCACGCTGCTGCCCGTGCGTGCGGCATATCGGTTCCGCAAGATTGCCACACCGCTCGCCGCCACCAACTCCCTCGTGGGTGGCAACGATCCCCCGCTAGCCGCCACGATCAACTACACGATCGGCAAGGCCTCCGCGGATTCGCTGCCTCGCGACTCCGTGCGCTTCATGGTTTACGATGCCGGTGGTGCCCTCATTCGCAAGTTCGCCTCGGCGCCGGCAAAGCGTGGACTCAACCGGGCGCTGTGGGACCTCCGACACGAAGGGCCGCGCAAAGCCAAGCTGCGCACCGCCCCGCCGGGCAACACCTCACTGCGTGTCCTCGATTCACGCCCGCTGGTGCCGTGGGACCTCGACCTCGTGGGCGGACAGGTGGGCCCACTGGTGGCGCCCGGGCGCTACACGGTGGCGATGGTGTGGGGGCGCGACACCCTGAAGCAGCAGGTGGAGGTACGCCGCGACCCCAACAGCGACGGCACCGACGCCGACATCGCCGCGCAGGTAGCGCTGGCGCTGCGCATCCGCGATGCGATGAACGAAACGGTGGCGCTGATTGACGAGAGCGAGTGGCAGCGCCGCGGCTTCGAGCAGATGCGCACCACGCTCCGCGAGAAGATCCGTGATGCGAAGGAGTACGGGGCCAGCCCGGGCCCCGCGCTCAAGGTGCCGGATGCCGAGGCGTTCCTCAAGGAAATCGATGCGGTGGAGAAGCGCGTGATCGCGATCGAGGGGAAGCTGTATGACATTGCCCTCACCGGTGCGCGCGAGGACGCCTTCCGTACCCCCAACCAGCTGTACGAGAAGCTGGCCAGCGTGGGCAGCGACGTCGCCGCGTCGAGCGCTGATTTCCGTCCCACCGATCAGCAGGCCGAGGTGTACGGCATGCTGCGTACGCAGCTCAACGGGCTCAAGACCCAGTTCTCGCAGTTCGTGGCCGGCGACCTGGCGGCGTTCGCCGCGAAGGCGGCGAAGCTGGGGTTGGTGACGCCGGTGATGTTCTGAGGGGTGGCCTCGTGAACGCCCATCGCTCGAACGACGAGCCTCTGAGCCGCCGCGACCTGCTCACCCGCAGCGCCGTCAGTGCCCTCCCGCTGCTGGGCCTGCCCGCTTCACTGGAGGGCGCGCCGCCGCCGCGGGCCGTGCGCCCGCCGCGCACTCGGGACTATATCATCGAGGCGAGTGCTGCGCTGATCTGGCGCAACGGCGCGCCGCAGCTGATCGGCGACTGCTCGGTCCGCGTACGCGGTAACGACATCGTGGAGGTGCGCGAGGGGCGCATCGCCGGTGCGGCGGCGCGCATCAACGCGCAGGGGCAGCTGCTGCTGCCGGGGTTCATCTCGGGGCACACGCACGCCGCGAGCGGTACTCCCACGCGCGGCATCATCGAGGAGGGGCGCTCATACCAGCGCCCCATCGAGCTGGTCGAAGCGCTCCCCGATGATCTGCTCGATGACATCACAGCGTACAACATCGCCGAACTGCTGCGCTCGGGGTGCACCACGCACGTGGAAATGAGCCTCAGTCTCAAGCAGGCGCAGAGCTACGTGCGTGTGGCGCGGCGCTGGCACGTGCGCGGGTACCCGGGCGGGATGGTGCCGGGGACCGCGCGTCTCTTCCCGATCTGGCGGCGCAGCACCGATACGGTCCTCACGCAGAGCGTGCCCGACACGCTCGCGGAGATCGAGGCCAATCGGCTGTTTGCGCTCTCGGTCAATGGCGCGGAGGATGGACTGATCCGCCCCATGATGACGCCGCACGCGGCCGACACGCACACGGCAGACACCATGCGCGCACTCGTGGCGGCGGCGCGTGAGCTGGGGAACGGCATTCATACGCATCTCGCGCAGGGTGCGGGTGAAGTGCGGACGGTGCAGCGGCTTCACGGGCGGTCCCCCGCCGAATGGCTCGAATCGTTCGGGGTGTTCGATGGCCCGTTCTTCGGGGCACACATGACCGGCGCCACGGCCGCCGAGTGGGCCATCCTGAAGAAGCACGGGGGCGTCTATGCCCATTGCCCAAGCGGCGGGGGGGCCGGCAATTCGAGCGGGACGCAGCCGTATCCCGAGGCGCTCGCCGAGGGTGTGCGCGTGAACGTGGGGATCGACACCCACTCCAACGACTATCTGGAGAACCTCAAGCTGGCGGTGATCTGCGGGCGGGCCCGGGCGCGTCTGCTCAATGCCTCGCGCCCAGGCAGCACACCACTCCCCATGCCCGGCATGCGCGAGGCCGTCTACGGCGCCACCCACATCGCTGCCGACGGCCTCCGGCGCCCCGATCTGGGGCGCATCGAAGTCGGCGCCAAGGCCGACCTCTGTACCATCGACGTGAGCGGGCTGCTGGTGGGTGGCGGTGCCGTGGGTCCCGAGCCGCTCAATCATCTCCTCTACGCGAGTGGCCTCAATGTGCGCCACGTGATCACGCAGGGGCACGTGCAGCTCTTCGATGGACAGCTCGTGGTCGACGACGTGGCACGCATCGCGTCACGCGGCGGCGGTGTCGTGAAGCAGATCTGGGCGCAGCTGCGGGCAGAGGGGTGGTTCGGGGCTTAGCGTTGCCGCCGCCGCGCACTGCACTTCACCTCCACCAGCGCCGCCGGTCGCGGCAGTGCGGTGACCGCCAGCGTGGCGCGTGCCGGTGGATTCACCGGAAAGAACTTCATGTACTCGGCGTTCATCGCGGCATAGTCGCCCATGTCCTTCAGATACACGGTGCACTCAGCCACATCGGCCATCGTCGCGCCGCCGGACTGAAAGGCGGTGCGGATGTTCTCCATCGTCTGGCGCGTCTGCGCCGCGATGCCGCCGGCAATGATGTCCTGCGTACCGGGCGCGATGCCGGTCATCCCCGACACGAACACCCAGTCGCCGTCCCGGATGGCCACCGAGTAGGCGGGCACCAGCGGCGCGAGCCCGGGTGGGTTCAGGACTTCCCGACCGTTTGCGCCTCCGACACTCTGGGCGATGACAGGGGTGGCGACCATACCGCTCGCAAGCGCAGCAGTGATGGCAATCGAGCGGCGGAGATGGTGGTGCACGGGGAGCTCCTCAAAAGGGGAAATCGTACTCCCCGACAATTGGCGTCCCCGCCGTTCATGGCGCAACTTCTGCGCTCACGCCGTGCGCTCTTCTCTCGCCCTGCCGACCGTGCTTCGCTTCCCGCTGGCCTGCCTGTTTACGCTCCTGCTTGTGGCGACGATCGCCGCACAACCTGCCCGTGGCCAGGAGGCCAGCCGCATGCCGCCGGCGGACTGGAAACACTCACCGGCCCAGTACGAGGCGCTGCTCGCGGAACGCGATGTGATGATCCCCACGCGCGATGGCGCGCGCATGGCCACGGATCTCTACCGACCGGCGCGCAACGGCAAGCCGGTGGAGGGGCGCTTCCCGGTGCTGCTCAATCGCACGCCGTACAACAAGCAGTCGCTCCACGAGCAGGCGGTGTTCTATGCTGAGCGCGGGTACGTGGTGGCGCTGCAGGACACCCGGGGGCGCTACAAGAGCGAAGGGCTGTTCAGCAAGGTGCAGCCGCTGGACGGGACCGACGGGTACGATGTGGTGCAGTGGCTGTCGAAACTGCCGTACACCACCGGCAAGGTGGGGATGTGGGGCTCGTCGTTCGGGGCGCACATGCAGGCGGGGGCAGCGGTCTACCACCCTCCAGCGCTGAGTGCGCTGCTGCTCAACATGGGTGGCCTCGCCAACGGCTGGGATCACGGTGTGCGCTACCGCGGGACCTACGAGTACGGACGGCAGCTCACCTGGGCCTGGGGACAGCTACTCGCCGACGCGCGCAGCGACGACGTCCGCGCGCTGCTGACCAAGGAGAAAGTGGAAGATTGGTATGGCGCCACGTGGAGGCGCGGGCGCAATCCGCTGGCGGTGTCGAGCCAGTACGAGGGGTGGTTCTTCGACTTCTGGGAGCGCGCCGACTACGACGCCTTCTGGAAAGACCCCATGATGGCGTGGGACGAGCATTACCCCGCGACAAGCGACATCCCGATGCTGCACGTGGGCGGATGGTACGACATTTTTCTCGCCGGCACATTCAAGAACTTCAGCGAGCTGCGTCGACTCAAGCGCGCGACGCAGCGCATCGTGGTGGGGCCGTGGACGCACAGCGGCAACAACCGCCCCTACGCGGGCGACGTGGCGTTCGGCGACTCGGCGGCCATTCCCGACTTCCTCACCGACTTCCACATGCAGTGGTTCGACTTTGCGCTCAAGGGCAAGGCGAACGGGGTGGACAAGGCGGCGCCGGTGAAGCTGTTCGTGATGGGCACGGGCACCGGTCGCAAGGACAAGAACGGCCGGCTGTTGCACGGCGGCTTCTGGCATGAGGCGGCCACGTGGCCACTCCCCAACACACGCTTCGAGCCGTGGTACTTCCACGAGAATGGCACGCTCTCGGCCACGCGCCCGTCGTCGCCGACATCGAGCACCACGTACACATTCGATCCGCGCCATCCGGTCCCCACGATCGGGGGAGGCTCCTCGGCACGCCTGAAGGACGGCGCGTACGATCAGCGCGAGAACCCGCGGTTTCCGCCGAGTGCGGCGCCGTGGCGGCCGTTACGCGCGCGCCCCGACGTTGTGGTGTTCCAGAGCGAGCCGCTTGCCGAAGACATGACGGTGGTGGGCCCGATCACGGTGGTGCTGCACGCCTCAGCGAGTACGGTGGACACCGATCTCACGGTGAAGCTGCTCGACGTCTACCCCTCCAGTCTCGACTGGCCTGGCGGTTTCGATCTCAACCTGACCGATGCGATCGTGCGCGCGCGCTACCGCGCCACCCGTGACCACGCCGAGCTCCTCACGCCGGGGCAGGTGTACGCGTTCACTCTCGAGCCCTTCCCCACCGCCAACGTGTTCAAGAAGGGGCACCGCATTCGGGTGGACGTGTCGAGCAGCAACTTCCCGCGCTTCGATGTGAACCCCAACACCGGTGAGCCGATCGGCAAGCATCAGCGCATGGTGACGAGCGACATCACGGTACACCACAGCGCCACCTATCCATCACACATCGTGCTGCCGCTGGTGCCGGTGCGGCGGCCGTGAGTCGCGCGCGCCGGCTCGGCCCCAGCGTTACCGCCGCACCTCCACCCTGATGCCCGCCAGCGGGATGGGGCGCACCTCGCGGTATCGCGACTCATCGCAGTACTCGAAGGACAGCGGGATCTCGCCACGCACCACACTACGCAACAACGTGGCCTCCGGCTGCGCGGCGATGTCGTTCCCATCGTCCCACCGTGGCTGCTGGCAGCGCCAGTTGGTACCGCTCAGCAGCCACACGGCCGCCGGCTCCGCGTTCTGGGCAAAGAGGATCCAGTAGGTACCCTCACGCTCGGGGGCGACCAACGCGATGGGGACCACTGCGCGTGCGCCGACCACACCGGCCAGCAGGGAGCGCACGGTCGTCGTGTCGGCGCTGGGTACACCCCAGCTGGTGGTTTGCGCCAGCACGTAGAGCAGTGATCGCCCCCGGGTGGTGTAGCGCAGTCGCACGTTGCCGGTGATCGAGTCACCCGGCTGTACCTGTACCGTGCCCACAGCGCTGCGTACCAGCTTGCCGTTGAGTAGGAAATCCATCACGCGCAGTTCCTCGCGCGACGGCGGAGTCGGGAGGATGAGCGGTCTCAGTCCGGGGAGCTGCACGCGCATGGTCCCGCTTACTCCCAGCAGCGGCGGATAGAGGGAATCGAACTCCGCCACACCATCGCGCAATACCGCCGTCGTCCGGCCCCATAGCTTGCTGCCGCTGTCGGTCACGATGCGCAGGGTATCGCCGTCCCGCGCACGAGAGATCCGCCCCAGTCGGTTGTGCACCTCCACGCGCGGCGGTACCTCGAACGGTACCTCAGCATCAATCATGGCCGCCGGGTTCATCTCGCCCGAGAGCACCAGCCGCGCGGGAGTGGTGAGGTACCATATCGTGACCGCCAGCGTCGCCACGACGGAGGCCATTGCCACGACCGTGGGCTGACGCCACCAGGCGCGTCGCCAGCGGAGCTGGCGACGCAGCGCCTGCTCGAACTCCACATGCTGCTGCGAGCCGCGCAAGGCCAGAACAAACTCCTCGACCGATGGCGCCGCCGTGCCCTGCGCCGCGTACCACCGCACGGCCCCTTTCAGGGCCGCCTCCGGGTCGCGTCCCTCGAGCAGCAGGCGCACGGCACGGCGAACGTCCGGTAACGCGCGCGCGCCGATGAGCAGCGCGGCCCCGAGGCGCTGCGCGCTCTGCTGCGGTTGACCGAGCGGAGTCGTGGCTCGGATATCGTCGGCGATGAGTGCGTGCGCAATCGACCACCGGCGGCGGGTGTCGCGCGCTGCAAGTCCGTCACGTTCGAGGTTGCCCAGCGTGATGGTGGCGCGGCCGGAGGTATCATCGAGAAGCCCCAGCAACAGCGACTCGTCCATCGGCGCATCGAGCGCCGCCAGCAGTGACAGCACTTCGCGCTCGGCATCACTTATGTCGCCGAGACGGACCTGCGGCGATCGTGCCTCGTGACAGAGGTCGTCCAGCGCCTGTTCGCTCACCACCACCCATGTCCGATCGACGATGCGCAGGATGTCACGGCTTACGGCGGTACGCAGGAGCTGCAGCACCTCAAACGGCGAACCGTGCGCTGCCGGATGAATGAACTCCACCAGCGCACGCGACGACGCATCGCCGGCCACTTCGGCGATCGAAACGATGAGTGCCTGCACCTCACTCTGGTCGAGCGGACGCAGCACGATTTCCGCCCCGCCGCACCCAAGCTCGGGGACGTCATGACGTGAGGCTCCCACGAGCAGCACCGACGCCGCGGTCACGCGCCGAAGGGCAAAGTCGATGGTCTTGATCGACGCGGCATCGGCCCAGTGCATGTCGTCGAGCAGAATGAGCAGCGGATCTTCTTCCGACACCGCGCCGATCAAATCAGCCAGCGCCCGCAGGCGGCGGAGCAGGAGATCCGTGCCGGCGGGTGCGTGCTCCGCCGCCACAGCGAACGCTTCAGCAATGCGCGGCACGAGGACGGCCAACACCGCAGCCGAGGAGGGCGCCATGCCAGCCGCACCAGGTAGGCCTACCAACTGCGATACGAGTTCCGCCAGGACGGCGTACGCATCATCGCGCTCACGCTGCTGCGCCGCGACGAGCACCACCTGTACACGGCGCTGTTTCACCCGCGTCGTGAGTTCCCGCAGGAGACGCGACTTGCCCATCCCCGGTGCCCCGATCACCAGACATCGCTGCGGCACGCCTCCGGTGGCGGCCGCCCACGCCGCGAGCAGCGCGGTGAACTCCGCGATGCGCCCCTGGAATTCGGGCACGGCAGGAACGCCGCCCGTATCACGCCCCTGCTCAGTTTCAGATGCATGGCGGGCCAGCGCGCCGACGAGGCGTCCGAGATGTCGTTCGAGCGACGGATCGAGGGCGACGCCCTCGTCGGCACGCGTGGCGCGGAGCGAGGCGATCTCCAGCAGCATCTGCCCGCCTTCACCAGCGAGCGAGAGGACGTCGAATCGGCGCCGCCACATCTCGTCGTCGTCCGGAGCGACCTCCACAAGCCGTGCGGTCAGCGGCAGTGCCTGCCCGGTGTTCCCCTGTTGGATCAGGTCGCGCAGCTGCTGCACGGCAGCGGCGAGAAAGGCACCGAGCAGGCGCCGGCGCTCAGTGTCGGCCCACCGCTCGAATTCGGCGGCGCCCGGCGACGCGAAGCTCGGCACGAACTCCCCCGCATATGCCTGAACCGCCGCGGCGTACTGCTTGGCTTCAATGGCCAGCACGAAGGTATCCACATCGGTGACGATGTGAGCACCGGCCTCGAGCCATTCGCCGTCGGAGACGACCCCCGATGCCCCGAGGGCGTTACGCACGGCGAACAGCGCTTGGCGCAGCGACGCGCGCCGCGGCGCCTCGGCGGAGTCTCCCCACAACAGCTCGGCCACCACGCTGCGCGACGCGCGCCGGTTGCGGGAGCAGACCAGGTACGCGAGCAACGCAAGCGGCTTGCCCGGGGGGAGCACAATCGTTCCGTCGCTCCGGGTGAGCCCGAAGGCGCCAAGCAATGTGAGGGTGACAGCCGTTTCGGGGGCTGTCGAGAGTGACGGCATATTCATCAATGAGACTATGGTGTCCTCGCCACGTCAAACCGGCGTTAGCTGCACGGTTGGATGTGGCCCAAATACGGCTGGCCTCATTATTTCAGCCCTTCACGGATTTGGGGAGGTGCTCACCCCACGAACTTGGCCACCGCCTCGTCGATCAGCGTGAACACCTTGCCGTCGTCGTCGCCGTTCACCCGCCCGAGCAACTGCTCACGCCATTCGGTGGGAATCCATGCGGTGCCGTGGGCCGCGCCCATGGCACCGCCCACGATGGCGGCGATGGTGTCGTTGTCCCGGGTGTCGTTCACGGCCACGAGCATCGCCTCGCGCGGGTCGTGGCCGCACTGCGCCACGATGTGCATGACGCACGGCACCGTTTCCATCAGATAGGCGCCGCTGTGCCACCGATGGCCCGCCTCACGCACCGACTGCCCGCGTGCCACCGCGGGACGCACTTCGCTGTCGAGCAGCTCCCCCAGACTGCCGCGCCACTGATGCAGCGGCCCGCTGGGCACCCGTGTCTCGTACTCCTGCCCGCCGTCCAGCACTCGGAGCACTTCGGTGTACGTCTCCAGCCACTCGGCTGGCGTCTCGGGGACGTCGCCGTTGAGCAGCCGCCAGAGCAACGCCACCCACGCCACACTGCTGGCAATGGCGAGGGGATCGTTGTGCGTGACCGCGGTGCTGAGGGCGGCATCGGCCCAGAGCCCGGCGCCACCTTCGCGCAGATGGGGGAGCAACGTGGGCGCGATGCGCATCAGCGCGCCGTTGCCGGCGCTCGCCTGGGTGGCTTCCTGCCACGGGACCCCGGTGCGCAGTGTGTCGCAGAACTGCCGCGTGGCCCTGCCGATGCCGAAGATGCGGTCATTGGCAATCCGGAATGCGAGTTCGTCGGGATCGAGTGCGCCATCGGCCAGCAGCTGCTCGATCGCCCGGAAGGTGAGCTGCGTGTCGTCGCTGGGCGTGCCGGCTGGCTGCCCGTTGGCATAGCGGCTTGGCAAGTAGCCGGTGATGCGCCCGTACTGCGCTTCGCGCTCGTGGGGTAGCATGCTTTCGGTGCGATTGCCGAGGGCATCACCGATGGCCACGCCGAGCAGCATGCCGCGTACACGATCCGCGAGGCCCGCTGGCTCGGCGGGCGGCACGGGAGGGAGGACGGCGAGTCGGGCGTGGTCGAGGCGGACAGGCATGGAAACGCGAGGGAAACGGGAGCGGGGAATGGCGGGGCGTCTTCCGCGGTCGGTGAACGTCGTGAGCGGCCGGCTACTTCGACCCCAAGAGCTCCTCGATGCTTTCGGCGCATGCTTCCAGCACGTTCTCGAGGCCTTCCATGGTGTGATCGCCCATATGGCCGATCCGGAAGGTGCTGGCCTTGAGCTTTCCGTAGCCGCCACCGATCACGTAGCCGCGGGAGGCGACGGCTTTCACGATGGCGTCGGGGTTCACGCCCTCGGGCACGGTCACGGCGGTCACGGTGTGACTGCGGGCGTCGTCGGGGGCGTACACGCCGAACGATGCACCCACGCGCTGCCGTAGTTCGTGGACCCAGCTGTGCGTGTGTTCGGCCATCGCCTGATGACGCTCCCAGCGCCGCTCGATCGTTTCACGGCGAATGTGCGCGCCCTGCCGTGCGGTAGCATACAGCAGGCTCACCGCCGGCGTGTTGGGGGTCTGGTTCTTGTGGATGTACTGCTCGAACTCCACGAGATCGAAGTACAGACCGCGTGCGCTGGCCTGCTTCGCGTTGGCGATGAACCGCTCGCTCGCTACGCCGAACGCGAGCCCCGGCGGCAGGGCGAGCGCCTTCTGCGAGCCGGTGAGCACGAAGTCGAGCTCCCAGGCGTCGGTTTCCACCGGGACGCCGGCGAGGCCGGTCACGCTGTCCACGAGCACGGCGCAGTCGTAGCGATGGGCGAGCTGCGTGAGCGCGTGGATGTCGGTGAGCACGCCGGTGCTGGTCTCGCTGTGCACCACGGTGAGCGCGCTGTAGGCGCGCGTGCGCAGTGCGTGCTCGACCACGTCGAGGGGTACGGGGCGGTTCCAGTCACCACCCACCACCGTGGCGTCGCGCCCACACGACTGCGCGATATTGGCGAAGCGTTCGCTGAACGCGCCGTTGACGAGGCAGAGCACGGGACCGGGGCGCGCGCACCGAATGGCGGCTTCCATGAGCCCCGTGGCGCTCGAGCTGCTCACGTAGACGGGGCGCTGCGTGCGGAAGATCGGCTTGAGCCCCGCTTGCACGTCGGCGAAGAGCGCTTCGAACTGCGCCCCCCGATGAGGCAGCATGGGCTGCGTGAGGCTCTGCAACACGTCGGCCCGCACTTCGGTGGGGCCGGGAAGGAAGAACGTGCCGAACGCCATGGAGGGCCCTGTCCGCTGCGGGTGCGAGGTCGAGTGCGCACCCGCCCGTCATGCCTTTACACGCGCGACGGGTGCGACGCGAATAATAAGTCGTACAGGGCGTCGAAGCTGTTCGCTTCGGCGTCGGCCACCGCGACGACCTTCTCGCGCCGGGCCACCCCGGTGTAGGCGAAGAAGTGGTCCACCACCCCGCGCACGGCGGCGTCGGTGCTGCCATCACCCACCATGGCAATGGGGCGCGGCAGCTGCAGTCGCTGCACGGTGAGCGGCTTCCCCTGCTGCGTGGCCAGCGGCTGGTCGCCGTCGAGGAGGCTGAAGGTGTGGTCGGCGGGATCGAGGACGAGCGAGACCGCGTGCACCCGTTCGGCGCGCACCCCCAGTTCCACGGCCAGCGGGAGGATCGACGCGCGCAGCCCCCCGCTGAGGAGATGCACCTGCACCCCCGCGCCGTGCAGCGCGCCGATGAGGCACTTGGCGCCGGCCTGCAGCGTCTGCTGATACGCGTCGGCCAATGCCACCAACTCCTCGGCCGTCGGGCGGATGCGCGACAGGCGACGGGTGTAGACGGCCTCGATCGGCATTTCCCCCGCCATGGCGCGCGTGGTGAGCTCCTCGCTCTCGCGCGCGATCTCCGGGTCCCGCAGGGTGGCGAGCCAGTCGATGCCTTCGATGTCGGCGAGCGTGCTGTCCACGTCGAAGACGACGGTCTTGAACAGCGGCTTGCCGGCGCGATCACCATCGTCGCGGCGCGTCGTAAGCATGGGGCGTGTTGGTTCGGGAAAGGCCGAGGCGTCGCGCCTGTCCGGTCAATCTGTGGGATGGACCGCGAACGCGCATCAGACTCGATGGTCCAACCCCATGTGGAGACGGTGTTGAAAACTGCCGTTAGAGCACGTTGCCCGGGGCCAGCAACCCATACGGATCGAATTCGTGCTTCAGGGCCCGCATCACCCGCTGCTGTGCCTCGTTCGCCTGGAGCGGCAGCCAGCGCCGCTTGAGTTTTCCGATCCCATGTTCGGCGGCCACCGTGCCGCCCATGGCAATCACCTCGCGCAGCGTGGCATACACCACCTGCTCGATGCGATGCAGCTCGGCGGCATCGCTCGCGATGAAGTTCTGGTGCGGGTGACCGTTGCCGGCGTGGCCATAGGCGATGCCACGCGGTATGCCGGCGTCATCGGCGAACTTCCGCGCGAGGCCAAGGGCTTCGGCGAGCCGTGGATAGGGGACCGCCCAATCGGTGCTCACCTTGCGGCCGCCGAATGGCCGCCGCGCCGCCCCGCGCTCGTTCATCGTGGCGGGCACGGCGTGTCGCATGCGACGCGCGTCGTGCTGCGCGGTGGGGGAGTCGTACACCCGGATGTCTTCAGCGAGCGCCTTGTGCGCTTCGGCGAGGGCGAGCCATGCATCGAGCGGCAGGTCGTCGTCGCCGGCTTCATTGGCGCCGGTCTCCTCCACGTACACCATGGCGGTGGCCGTGGTGGCCCAGCTGCTGCTGCCTTCGGCGATGCGCGCGATATCCATGGCGCCCTGATCGAAGTACTCGAGGCAGCGCGGATGCACGGCCGTGCTGCGACGGGCACTCACCACGAAGGCGAGGGCGTCGGTCTCGTGTTCGAAGGGCACCATGAGCCCCAGCACCTGATGGGGCAGCGGATGCAGCGCGAACTCTGCCTCCACGACCACGCCGAGCGTGCCTTCGCTCCCCACGAACCACTGCACCGGATCGTGCGCGATCGGATAGCCCACGGTATTCTTCTCGAGCTGCGGCCGGCGCAGCTCGAGGGTCTCGCCGCTGGCCAGCAGCACGGTCAGGGCGCGCACGTGCGGCCCGGTGGCCCCGTAGCGCAGCGAACGGGCCCCACTTGCATTGCAGGCGATGGCCCCGCCCACGGTGCTCTCTTCCTCGCTGGTGGGATCGGGCGTGAACAGCAGCCCCGCCGCTTCGGCGGCACGCCGCACGTCGGCCACCACCGCACCGGCCCCCACGCGAATGGTGCGCTCCACGGTGTTCACCGCACCGATGTGCGAAAGGTTGCGCAGCGAGAGCAGGATGCCCGTGTCGGTGATGCTCGCGCCAGTCGTGCTGCTTTGCAGGCCGGCTGGGGTGACGTGCGTACGATTTGCCGTGGCTTCGCGCAACAGCTCCGCTACTGCGTCCACACTCGTGGGGCGCGCGACGGACTCCGGAATCAGTTCGAGACCGGAGGCGTCGTGGCTGTGGGCGAACCGCACATCCTGATCAGTGGATCGCGTGTGGGACATCGTGGTCAGGGAGCCGGTGGCAAGGCGCAGGAGGCAGGCAGCAGGAAACGGCTATTCGTCGCGGAAGTGCACGACGCTGGCGGTCACGACGTCGGGAAGGTCGAGCAGCGCCTTCCGCGTGGCCTCGCTCACGGTGCCGTCCACGCTCACGGCTGCGAGGGCATCGCCTCCCTGTGCCAGGCGCGCCTGATGATACTCGGCGATGTTCACGTGTTGCTCGCCGAGCAGCGTTCCCACGCGACCGATGACCCCGGGCACGTCGTGGTTGGTGAGAATGAGCAGGGTCTGACGCGGATTCACGTCGATATGGAACGAGCCGATCTGCGTGAGACGCGGGGTGCTGCCTTCGGGGGCCACTCCGGTCACGGCGAGTTGCTGCATGCCGCCCGCGAGGGCCACTTCGACGGTGCGCGCACCGAGCTCGTTCGACTCGCCCACGCTGAGTTCGAGGCCGCGGGCCTCTGCGAGCGAGCGAGCGTTGATGAGATTCAGGCGATCCGTTTCGATCACTCCTTCGAGCACGCCCGCGGCGACCGCTGCGAGCAGCGCGCCCGTCCCGTGTGCGAGATCGGGGCTCACGCGCAGCGCCACGCGCCGCACGGCGCGCATCCCCTGGTCGGCGAGCACGGCGCGGGCCACGGCGGCGGCACGTCGTGTCACGAGCATGGCGGGCTGCAGATCGCCCCACTCACCGGCGCCGCCGGCCACATTGATGCTCTTGGAGAGATCGTTGCGGAGCAGGGCGTCGCGCACGGCGAGGCACACGTCGCGGGACACGTTCCGCTGCGCCTCTACGGTGTTGGCACCGAGGTGCGGCGTGAGCAGCAGGTTGGGCGCCTGGCGGAGCGGCGAGTCGGCGGCGAGCGGTTCGGCGGCAAACACGTCGAGCACTGCCCCGCGCAGCTGATCGGCCTCGAGGGCGGCGAACAGCGCCACTTCGTCGACGATGCCCCCGCGTGCGAGGTTCACCACGACGGAGCGGTTGGGGAGGCGCGTGAGCTCACGCTTGCCGATCATGCCCTTGGTCTCGTCGGTGAGCGGCACATGCAGCGTGAGGATGTTGGTCTCAGCGAGCAGGGCATCGAGCGATGCCGCGCGCCGTACGCGCAGGGCGGCGAACCGTTCGTCGGCGATGTAGGGATCGTACGCCACCACGCTCATGCCGAAGGCATGGGCGCGGGCGGCGACTTCACTGCCGATGCGGCCGAGCCCCACGATGCCGAGCGTCTTGCCCTTGAGTTCACGCCCCATGAAGGACGCGCGATCCCAGCGACCGTTGGTCATGACGTCGGCGGCGCGCGGGATCTGCCGGAGCAGGCCGATCACGGTGCCGTAGAAGAGTTCCGCGACGGCCACGGTGTTGCCGGCGGGTGCATTGATGACGGCCACGCCAAGCGATGTGGCGACATCGAGGGCGATGTTGTCGATCCCGACGCCCGCGCGGCCGACGACTTTGAGTTTCGTGGCTGCCTTGAGCAGTTCCGCGGAAATGCGCGTGGCGCTGCGTCCCACGATGGCGTCGTAGTCACCGATGCGCGCCAGGAGCTCGTCCTTGGGCAGCGTGGGAACCTCGTCGACCTGCAGCTGCGGTTCGGCAGCGAGGAGGGCGAGCCCCTCCTGATCGACATCATCGGTGACGAGAACGCGGAACATGGGCGAGATCAGTAAGGGGGCAGGCCACGATGACAAGCGAACGGCGGAAGCGGGTGACACCGGGACCGCGAACCACGGGAGCGAATGCAACGGGAGCCGCGAATGCGCGACCTTGCTGTCGCGATTCAACGGCTCCCGTCGTCCGGCTTCGGTGGGATCCGCTCCCGCGGATCTCCGCTGCTGCCGTTCGCAGTTGGCGTCATTCGCCGTTGGGGTTACACCCCGAGCTGTCTACGGAGAACGTCTCGCAGCCCCACAAGGGTCCCGTCTTCTGCTGCCGGGGAATCGTCGCGTACGTGCAGCTCGATGCCGTCGGCAATGCTGATGCGGCGCCACGCGGCGACGGGATTGGCGTGCTGCTGCACCGGGTCGAGCTGGAGGGCGAGGGCCGGGGCGAGGGACGCGGCCACGCGGCGCTCGAGGGCGTCGCCGGTGGTCTCCTTCATCTCCACCTTGATGGCGTCGAGCGTCTGGCCTTCGCGCTGGCGAATCTTGATGGCGAGCAGCTGCAGCAGGTGCCGGTACCCGTAGGTGGCGGCGGTGCCGGCGCCTTCGGGACGGTCGAGCAGTCCGTTGGCCACGTAGAAGCGCACGGCTCGCGCCGACGGCGTGGCCCGCGCGGAGGCATTGGTGGGCTTGACCCCCGCGGAATCGACAAGCGACGCGGCATGCGCTGCGAGGCCGCGGGCGTTCCACGGGGCATGGCGCGCGTGAACGCGGAGGAGATGAACTGGAGACTCGGCCATGGCCGGGAATATACCGTGATTGCGGCGGGGGTGCGGTTGGCGCGACGCGCGCGCCGTCAGACCACGTGCGCCTTCGTCGTCTCCACGAATGCCTGCCGCGCGCGCCGGACCGACGCGCGGTCGCTGCATGACTCGGTATGGGCCGTTCCATGCCGGTCCTGAACGCACGAATCGCGCTGATCTGTGCCGACTCGCCTGGCCGCCCGTGTGACACTCCCCAGTATCACCCACCACCCACCGGAACGACCAGACGATTGTGTCGGCACGATCGCGCGATCGTGCCCGCCCCCGAAGGGACGGTCCTGCTCTGATTGTGCATGGTTCGCGACCGCGAACCACCGCTGTTTGGAACTCAGTCCCTCGCCATCGCGAAGGCCGTCTTCACGTCCACCGTCGCCGCATACTGGGCGATCGTGGCGAGATCCACGGGCTTTTCGAGGAAGTGCAGTGCCCCCAGCCGAAACGAGGCCTGACGATTGGAGTCGTCGGGATAGGCCGTGAGCACGAGGACCATGGCGTCAGGGGACAGCATGCCGGACAGGGCCATGACCTGCAGCCCGCCATCACGCTTCCCGCCCAGCCGAAGGTCCGTCACGATCAGGTCGAATCGCTGCGTGCGCAGCTTGTCGAGCGCTTCTGGAAGAAGCTCCGCCGCCGTGACCGAGTTCCCTTCCACTTCGAACAGCTCGACGAGGATGTCGCGAATACTCTGCTCATCTTCGACGACCAACACCGACTTGGTTACAGCATCCGTTTTCATGCCTGCTACAAGAGCGAGGATCGGGCCACAAATGGCACGCGTCTGCTAAGTCGTTGTTGAGATGATGGTTTGGCGTTCAGCGCGTCACAAACCTGGTGGTTTGGAGATGGCCGAAATCCGGACACCTTGGCGTATGTGACCGAAATCCGGACGCGCGGATCTGTCGATCTGGCGACGGGTTCGTGCCAATCCAACGCCGCGGCCTTCTCCTTTGGGAGCCAAACGCCGGCGTTTTATCGCTCTGCGACCGCGGCGGCGGCCTCGAGGCCGTACTTTTTCAGCTTCTCGAGCAGCGTGGAGCGCGCGATTCCCAACGATCTGGCCGCCGCTGACCGATTTCCGTCCACTGCGGCCAGCGCTACGCGGATCGCTTCCCGTTCGGCTTCGTCCAGCGTACGGACCTGAGATGCCGGCCGGCTGGTCGGCACGACGGACGGGTCGCCGGGAAGGCCGAGGTGCACCACGTCGATCGGGGTGGTGCGGGCCAGGATGGCGGCGCGCCAGAGGGTGTTCTTGAGTTCGCGGATGTTTCCCGGCCAGCGATAGGCACGCAGGGCATCCTGAGCGGCCCGGGTCAGTGCTGCCCCCTTCGGCAGGAAGCGCTGGGCGAGTGGCAGGATTTCGTCGGGGTGGGCGCGGAGTGGCGGCAGGGTCAGGGTGAGCACCTGGAGCCGGTAATAGAGGTCGGCGCGGAAGCGGCGATCGGCCACCGCGTCGGCGAGCGGCTGATGCGTGGCCCCGATCACCCGCGCGTTGCTCCGCAGGGTGGTCGTTCCCCCCAGTCGCCGGAAGCTGCGTTCCTCGAGCACCTTCAGGAGGCGCGGCTGCACCTCCTGTCCGAGTTCGGCGATTTCGTCGAGGAAGACCGTGCCGTCCGCCGCGACCTCCAGCAGGCCGCGCTTGGCCTGACGGGCGTCGGTGAACGCGCCCCGCTCGTGACCGAAGAGCTCACTCTCGAAAAAGGTCGTGGAGAGCGACGCGCAGTTGATCTCCACGAACGGCAATTGGTTCCGGGGCGACCGATCGTGAATCTGCCGCGCCACGAACCCCTTGCCGGTCCCGGTTTCTCCTTGCAGCAGGACGGGGGCGTCGGCGTTGTTGGCGGCCAGCACGATCAGTTCCTCGAGCGTGGGCGCGAGCGACGCCGCGACCGGCTCATCGGCCCGCGCGTGGGCGCGAAGCACCTGCACCTCTTGCCGGAGCCGTCCGCGCTGGGCCGCGCGGGCCACGGCCGCCTCGAGGGCCTCGAGGTCCACCGGCTTCTCCAGCAGGTCGGCTGCTCCGTGCTGCATCGCCTGGACCGCCGTGGTCACGTCGGCGAAACCGGTCAGCACGATCACCGCCAGCTCCGGATCGTCGGCGAGCAGCGCGTCGAGCGCGACGATCCCGCTGGCATCCGGGAGGCGCAGATCCAGCAGCACCACGTCCGGCGCGTGTTCGGCCGCCAGCTGCCGCCCCTGCGATGCCGTTGCGGCCCCACGGGCGGTGTGTCCGAAGGTCTCGAAGAACTCGACGAGGGTCGCGCGGACCGTGTCGTCGTCGTCGATGATCAGGATGGAGCGCATTACGTGGCCGCCGTGGCAGGCAACGTGAGCGTGAGCGTGGTACCCTGCTCCGGTTGGCTGTCGATCGAGATGGTGCCGTGGTGCTCGTCCATGATGCGTTGGCAGAGCGCCAAGCCGATGCCGGTGCCGCCTGCTTTGGTGCTGTAGAAGAACTCGAAGACGTGCGGCAGCACCTCGGGCGGAATGGCCGGACCGCCATTGGTCAGGCGGCAGCGCCACCCGCCGAGCGGCGACAGCTGGCTGACCAGCTGCAGCTCCGACCCTTCCGGCGCCGCATCACAGGCGTTGACCAGGATGTTGCGGAACACCTGGCCGAGCTGCTCCGCGTCCAACAGGCAGCGCACGGGTTGGTTCGGGCGCGACCGACGCACCGTGATGCGGTGGGTGTCGAGCCGCGCGCGTTCCCCTTCCAGGATGTCGTCCCACACCGTTTCCGGGTCGGCCGGCTGGAGATGCACGGCGTTGGGGCGTCCGAATTCGAGGAGCGACGTGACCATCTTGTTGAGGCGCTCCACCTCGCGGAGGATTCGCCCCACGTTTTTCTCCACCACCGGATCTTCGCGGGCGCGAAAGCGGAGCAATTGGGCCGCGGAGGAGATGCCGAAGAGCGGGTTGCGAAGTTCGTGGGCCACGCCTGCGGCCACCTCGCCGATCGCCTCGAGTCGGCGCTTGGATTCCACGCGCCGCACCAGCCAGGCGCGCTCGATGGCCACGGCGGTCTGGGCGGCGATGACGGCGAGCACCCGCTCCGTCTCCTCGATCGCCGACTCCGACTCGAGCGGCTCGGCATACAGCGTGAGCGCGCCCAAGACCCCTTCGGCGCTCACCAGCGGCGCGGTGATTTCGAGGCCGTTGGGGGTGGACTCGTGCACCACGTTGCCGGTGGCCAGCGCATCGAGCCAATCCCGGGTGAGGCGAAGCTCGATCTCCTCGGGGCTGTAGGCGGCGTACCCCTGCCGGTGGGCGATGATGAACTTCCCCGACTCGTCGTCGGCGAGGGCAATCACGAAGCCAGTGGACGGGATGGCGCGTTTGAGCTGCAAGGCCACCTCTTCGTACACCCGGTCGAGCGCGATCGCTTCGGCGAGCGCGATGCCCGTGTTGATCAGCGCCTCGCGCGAGCGGTGGCTGGGCGTGATGTCGACAGTGGCGAAGACAAACCCCGTGACCTCGTCGTTCTCCTCGAGCGCGGTGACCTGCATGAGGAAGACGCGCTCCTCATCGGGGGAGCTGCAGGGGAATTCCCAGCGCACGATGGGCGTGAGGCGCTCGCGGAGCAGCAGCATCGCACGCTCGATCTGCTCGCGCGAGGCGTCGTCGGCGACGCTGGAAAACACCGAGCACCCGATCACGGCCGATTCCGGCGCGATCCCGGGTGCTCCGTTGTCTTCGGCAAAGCGCGACCACGCGTTGTTGGTCGCGGTGATGCGCCCTTCGAGATCGACCGACCAGATCGTGAACGGGAGCGCGTCGAGCAACCGCCGCGCGAACGGCGGCTGCCCGGTGGTGATGGTCACCATGAGGTGATCATGCGTGCGCTCACCGGCGCTTGGCGCCCCTCTTGGCGGCCTTCACGGCCTTCTTGGGCGCGGCCTTCTTCGGAGCGGCCTTCTTCGGAGCGGCCTTCTTGGGTGCCGCCTTCTTCGGGGCCGCCTTCTTGGGCGCGGCCTTCTTCGGGGCCGCCTTCTTGGGCGCGGCCTTCTTCGGGGCCGCCTTCTTGGGGGCCGCCTTCTTCGGGGCGGCCTTCTTGGGCGCGGCCTTCTTGGGCGCCGCCTTCTTCGGGGCCGCCTTCTTCGGGGCGGCCTTCTTTGGGGCGGCCTTCTTCGGGGCCGCCTTAGCCGGAGCCTTGGCCGGCGCCTTGGCCGGCGCCTTGGCCGGCGCCTTGGCTGGAGCCTTGGCCGGCGCCTTGGCCGGCGCCTTGGCCGGAGCCTTGGCCGGAGCCTTGGCCGGAGCCTTGGCTGGAGCTTCCGCGACGGGGGCCTTGACCACCGGCGCCGGTGCCGGGGCGTCGATCTTCGGTTCCGCCTTCACCTCCGCCTTCGGTTCCGCCTTCGGGGCCTTGGGCTTGGGGGCAGGCTTCGGGGCGCCCGGGTTCTTGGGCGGCCGGCCGGGACCACGACGGACCATCGGACGGCCGAAGAGATCGTCCTCGTCGTCCTCGTCATCGATTATCCCGTCGTCCTCGAAGCTGTCGATGTCGTCCTCGTCCTCGTCCTCGTC
Source organism: Gemmatimonas sp. (assembly GCF_044344655.1). Lineage (GTDB taxonomy): Bacteria > Gemmatimonadota > Gemmatimonadetes > Gemmatimonadales > Gemmatimonadaceae > Gemmatimonas. The sequence goes on along the minus strand of NZ_JBIJCN010000001.1, from coordinate 141,248 downwards.
GTCATCGTCCTCGGCGCTGTCCCAGAGGGAGTCACCGTCTTCCGACGGCAGGCCGTAGCCATCGTCGTCATCATCGTCGTAGGACGAGCGTCCGTAGCCCCCCAGATCATCCAGATCATCGTCGATCAGACGGAGCTTCTCCAACTCGTCGCCACGCGGCATGACGCCTCCTCTTGCACACTTGAAGGATCGGTGAGCGCGCACGGAATGTGCGCGGATTTCACTTGCTCCTAGTACTAAGACGGAGGCGTGGAGTCAAGGGCTCCGAGCGGGGCGGCCTGTCAGCCGATCCGCGGAATGCCCTCGACCGCGCCCGCCGTCACCACCACCCTGAGCGCCTCGTAAACGCGCGGCTCCAGCAGCGCGCCCGCCTGCGCCTGCAGGAAGTCCAACGTGGCCACCGCGCTCATGGGGTCGCGGTAGGCGCGCTTGCTGGTGAGGGCGTCGAATGCGTCGGCGGCGGTGAGCACACGCCCGCCGATCGTGATGTCGAAGGCGGCGCGGCCAAAGGGATAGCCGCTGCCGTCCCAGTGCTCGTGATGATCCCGGATGAAATGCAGCGACTCGCCGAGGTGGCTGAGGGGGTGCAGGATCTCGAGGCCGATCCTCACGTGGTCCTTCACGTGGGCGAATTCCTCGGCGGTGAGCGGGCCGTTCTTGTTCAGGACCGACTCGCGGATGCCGATCTTGCCCACGTCGTGCAGGCGGCCGGCGGTGTGCACCTGCTCCACCACGTGGTCGGGCAGGTCGAGCTCCACGGCGATCGCGGCGCCAAGTTCCGCCACGCGCACGGAGTGGCCGCGCAGGTAGACGTCCTTCGCTTCCATCGCGTTGATCAGCGTTTCCGCCACACTGACCGTGAGTTCGCGCAGGGCGCCCTTTTCGCGTTCGAGCTGCAGCGTACGCAGCGACACCTCCTCGCGGATCAGGTGATCCACCGCGCGCCGCTCCATCGTGCGCATGCGCCGAGCGAGGGCGCGCTCCACGGCGGCCTCCAGGTCGGGCAGCTCCACCGGCTTGGTCAGGTAGTCGAATGCCCCCTTCGTGAGCGCCTCGGTGGCGCTGGTGGCGTCGTTCACCGCGGTGAGCATGATGATGCCCAGGTCCTGGTCGACCGCCAGCGCGTGCGGTACCACCTCGAGGCCGGTCATGCCCGGCATCCGCAGGTCACACAGCATCAGGGCACAGCGCTGGCGCTTGAGCGCGCTGATCGCGGCCGCCCCTGAATCCGCCATCTCGACCTCGAACCCGCGGGTCCGCAGGAAACGGCTCAGCGCGAGGCGGATGCTGGTCTCGTCGTCCACGACGAGAATGCGACGTAGCGCGTCGTCCACGGTGGCCGCCACAGCGGCCTCGATGGCGCCAACGGGATCAATGGCCGGGATCGTGGACATGACAGGCTGACGGGCTAAGGCGAGGCGTGCCCTGCAGGTGACGCGGACAGCGCTGGCAGACGGATGGTCACCGTGGTACCCACGCCGGCCTCTGATGCTACGCCGATCGTGCCGCCGTGTGCCAGAATGATGCCGTGACTCACACTCATGCCGAGCCCCGTTCCCGCGCCCGCCGGTTTGGTGCTGAAGAACGGCTCGAAGATGTGCCGTTGCACCTCCGGTGACATGCCGTGGCCAGTGTCATGGGCCATGATACACACGGAATCGCCATCCAGCCGTGTTTGCAGCCTGAGCACGCGTTCATGGCGATCCTGCATGGCGTACTCAGCGTTGCTCATCACGTTGAGCAGCACCTGCTGCAGCTTCTGCGGATTGCCGTTCACGGCGGGGGCTCGCGCATCAAGATCGAGCTGCACGTGCACATTGGCGACGCGCAGCGGGTACGCGCGGAGGCGAACGGTCTGCTCCAGCACCGCATTCACGCTCACGGGTCCGGTTTCGCGCTCGCTCGTGCGGGCAAAGTGCAGCAGGTCCCTGATCACCTGCGTGGCCCGGTCGCTCTCCTGCTTGATGAGCTGAACCGATTCGCGCTGCGTCGCACTGAGCTCTTCTTCGAGCAGCAGTTGTGCGAACGCCGAAATTCCGGTGAGGGGATTGTTGATGTCGTGCGCCACCCCGCCCACGAGTTCACCGAGGGCGACCATTTTCTCGATGGTGGGTAGCTGCTCCGCGATCGTCCCGCTCGCGGCCACGGGGGCAATGATGGTGTCGCGCTGCTGCCGTTGCTGCCGTTGCTGCCGTTGCTGGTCCTGTCGCGAGACGAGTTGCGCCCTTGCGACGGCGGTGCCGGCATGGCGGGCGATGATCGTGAGCAGGTCGAGATCCTGCGCATCGAACGGCGCCGCTGGTGCCGACAGCAGCCGAATCACCCCAGTGCTGTGTTGGCCGAAGCGCACGGCGGCACACAACTCGGTGGTGCCGCGCGGCACACCGATGCCGTCGTAGCGATGCGATGCCAGACGCGACACGCCGGTTGCGGCGGTGAGACGCGCGAGCGAGAGATCGGCGAGCGGCAAGCGCGCACTGCTGACCCGGTGCCCCTGGACCAGATGCACGGCGCACTGCCACTCGTTGTCGCCGGTGACGAAAATGTCGCAGGCGGCACTGGGCACCACACGCTGCACCGCTTCCGCGATGGCGGAGAAGACACCGGTCTCACTGGCAGGCTGCGCGAGCAGCTCCTGCGCGTGGGCGAGGAGGGTGAGGCGCTCAGCACAGTGATCAGCACATCGATCAGCACAGGGCTCGGCAGAGCGCTCGGCACCGCGTGCGCTGTCGATCCGGCCTGCAGTTCGGCCGAGGGGAGGCAGGGGCTCGGACACCCCTCAAGCTTACTGCTTCGCGTCGCTCACGGCGCGATCGATTTCGGCTCGGTGCATCTGGTAGTCCGGCAGGTTCGTCGCGAGCTGTGGCTCGAGCGCCTTGAGCAGTCGCTGGTCGAAGCCCTTGGCGGCGCTCAGCTCGTTGGTCATGCGGGCTGCGCGCGCGGCGAGAAGCAGGCCCAGCAAGTTATCGGGGGTCTGCTGCAGGATCGTGTCGGCTTGCGCTCTAGCGACCGCGGCATTGTTGGTGACTTCAGCGATGCGGCCGAAGTGGTAGCGCTCGTCGGCGGTGGGGCCGTCGAGCATCTCGTGCGAGGCGAGGGCCATCGGGGCGAAGAAGGCGACCGAGTCGACCTTGCCCGCTTCGACGTACTCCATGATGCGCGTGTAGAGCCGGTTGGCGCGCTCGCTGGGGGAAAGATTGGCGATGTTGGGGGCGGGTCCGCCCGCTCCCCCGGCGAATGGCGCGCCGCTCTGATCGGCGGCAGCGGCCTGTCCGTCGAGCGCCTGGGTGGGGAGCGAGTTCGCCGAGCCGTCGAGTGCCGATCCCTTGGCCCCGCCGAAGTTCTTGCCGGCCACCATGGCGACGAGGGCAAGCAGGGCGACGAAGGCCACGCCCCAGGGGAGCACGGCCGCCGCGCCGCCAGCGGGGGCGGTGCCACGGGTTAAGGGGAGCCCCTGTCCCACGGGGGTGCCGCAACGGTGACAGAAGCGGGCGCTGCCGGAGAGGGCCGCGCCACAGGCGGCGCAGAACCCGGCGCCGGCGGAGCTGTTCGGAGAAGTCATGAGCACGGAAAGTTAGTACTATTGGGCATGGCCACGCCAAGCCGTTCCCTCGTTCCGGGCAACCTGTCCGGTGCCACTGCCGCCGACATCCTCGAGCTCGCGGAAGCCCAGCAGGTCCGGTTCCTGCGCCTGCAGTTCACCGACATTCTGGGCGTCATCAAGAACGTCGAGATCCCGAGTTCGCAATTCAGGAAGGCGCTACACGGCGACCTCATGTTCGATGGGTCCAGCATCGCCGGCTTCGTGCGGGTGGAGGAATCGGACATGCTGCTCGCGCCCGACCTCGCGACCTTCCAGATCTTTCCGTGGGGGGATCCGGCGGCGCGGGTGGGGCGCCTGATCTGTGACATCACCATGCCCGATGGTACGCCGTTCAGCGGGGATCCGCGCGGGGCGCTCAAGCGGCAGGTGGCCACGGCGGCGGCGCAGGGATTCGTGATGAACGCGGGGATGGAGGCGGAGTTCTTCCTCTTCAAGCCCACGGCCGATGGCCGCCCCGCCACGCACACGCATGATGTGGGGGGGTATTTCGATCTCGCGCCGATGGATCTGGGCGAGGACGCGCGGCGCGCGATCGTGGATGCGCTGGAGCAGATGGGGTTCGAGGTGGAAGCCTCGCATCACGAGGTGGCACACGGCCAGCACGAGATCGATTTCCGCTACGCCGACGCCCTGCGCACCGCCGACAACATCGCGACCTTCCGGTTCGTGGTGAAGCAGGTGGCGCGGCAGTTCGGGCTGATCGCGAGCTTCATGCCCAAGCCGGTGTTCGGGCAGAATGGCAGCGGCATGCATACGCACCAGAGTCTCTTCCGCAATCACCAGAACGCGTTCTGGGACCCCTCGCGCGAGTGGTCGCTGAGCCTGACGGCGTTGCACTACATCGGCGGGCTGCTCCGGCATGCGCGCGCGATGACGGCGGTGACGAACCCGCTCGTGAACAGCTACAAGCGCCTGGTGCCCGGTTTCGAGGCGCCGGTCAACGTCGCGTGGAGTATGCGGAACCGGTCGCCGATGATTCGCGTGCCGGAGCGGCGCGGCGCGGGTACGCGGCTCGAACTGCGTACGCCCGATCCGGCCGCCAACCCCTACCTCGCACTGACCGTGATGCTGGCCGCCGGTCTCGATGGGGTGTCCACGCAGGCCGATTGGCGAGAGCCCGTGAACACGAACATCTGGGAACTGTCGTTTCGCGAGCGTCGCCGCCTGCGCATCGATGACCTGCCCACGTCTCTGGCGGAGGCGTGTGATGAACTCGAGAAGGATGATGTGATCTGCGGTGCGCTCGGTGATCACATCACGCAGCAGTTCCTCGCCGCCAAGCGTGCGGAGTGGAGCGAGTACAACCAGCGTGTGACGGAGTGGGAGCTCGATCGCTATCTCGCGCGGTATTGAGCCCGGCTCGGTCGTTCCCTCAGTTGCGCATTTCCCGCTCTTTTTGATCTCGGAGTGACGATGGACCGTCGTGGTTTCCTGCAGCAGAGCGCCGGGGTGGTGGCGGGAGTGGCCGTGTCGAGCGTCATCCCCGCCGGGATCGCATCGGCGGCGTCGATGAACGGGGGGCTGCCCGTCGCGCCCGACGCGGTGCTCAATCAGAAGTACCCGTTCACGCTGCCGCCACTGCCGTATGCGACCAACGCGGTGGAACCGGCGGTTGATGCGCAGACCATGGGGATTCATCACGACCGTCATCACGCGGCGTACGTGACGAATCTCAATAAGGCGCTCGAAACGCAGGCCACGCTGCACCAGTACACGCTCGGTGAGCTGCTCATGGGGCTGCGTCGCTGGCCCGCCGCGGTGCAGACGGCCATCCGCAACAACGGCGGAGGCCACGCCAACCACGCGCTGTTCTGGAACCTGCTGGCCCCGGGTGCCGCCTCGGCGGCCGCGCCCACGGGGAAGCTGGCCGACATGATCACGCGCGACTTCGGCTCGCTCGCCGCGCTCAATGCCGCGCTCAAGACGGCGGCGGTGGGGCAGTTCGGTAGCGGCTGGTCGTGGCTCGTGAAGACAGCCACCAGTCGTCTTGCCGTGCGCGGTCTCCCCAATCAGGATTCGCCGCTGCTCGAGGGGGAGTTGCCGATCGTGGGGATCGACGTGTGGGAGCACGCGTACTACCTCAAGTACCAGAACCGGCGCGCCGACTACGTGGACGCGATGCTCACGCGCATCAACTGGGACGTGGCCGGCGCCCAGGTGGAGTGAGCCGCCAGCCGCGGCCCCGTTCTCCTCACCGGTTCACGCACCACCCCGATGTCTCGCATCGTCATCACCACGTGGGGCTCGCACGGCGACCTCAATCCGTACCTGGCGCTGGGCGCGGGACTGCGTGCGCGCGGCCACGACGTGGTGCTGTGCATGCCAGAGTTCTACGCAGGGATCATCCGCGCGGCGGGGCTGGGCTTCGCGCCGGCGGCCCCCGATGCCGACCCGGATCTCGATCGTGATCTGGTGGTCCAGTGTATGCACCCGCGGCGCGGTGCCGAAACGATCTTTCGCGAGGTGCTCATTCCGGCGCTCCCCGATGCGCACGCGCGACTCATGGCCGCCGTGCAGGGCGCCGATCTGCTGGTGAGCCATCCGGCGGCGCTCGCGGCACCGATCGTGGCGGAGCAGACGGGGATCCGGTGGATCTCCACGGTCTTGGCGCCGCTCAACTTCATGTCGGCCTACGATCCGATCCTTCCGCCGATGACGCCGTGGCTTCGTCATCTGCCCTGGGCGTGGCACGTGCGATTGGCCGACTGGGTGGCGGCCGGCGGGCGGCAGGTGGCCTCGCGCTGGATGGAGCCGGTGCAGGCCTTCCGCGCCTCCCTGGGGTTGGGGCGCAGCGACAACCCCATGTTCGACGGGCAGCACGCGCCCGCCGGCGTGCTGGCGCTGTATTCCAGGGTGTTCGGGGGGCCGTATCCCGACTATCCGCCCAATGTGACCATCACCGGGCAACTGCCGTACGATGCGCACTACGGGCAGGTGCTCGACCCGGCGGTTGCGGCCTTTCTCCGCGAGGGGCCCGCACCGATCGTATTCACGCTTGGCTCGGCAGCGGTCCAGCTCGACGGGACCTTCTGGGACGAGAGCGCGGCAGCGGTCTCGCGGCTCGGCGCGCGCGCGATTCTGTTGGCGGGAAAGGCCACCGAACGGCTGACGGGTGTGCTGCCGCCCACGGTGCTGGCGGTGGACGGGGCACCGCACACGCTGCTCTTTCCGCACGCCGCCGCTGTGGTGCATGCCTGCGGGATCGGCACGACCGGCACGGCATTACGCGCCGGGCGACCGATGCTAGCCGTGCCGCACGCCAACGATCAGCCCGACAACGCGTGGCGACTCACGCGCCTGGGGCTCGCGCGGACGGTCTACCCCGGGGCCTACAAGGCGGCGCGTGTGGCGCGCGAGCTCGAGCAGTTGCTGGCCGATCCGCGCTACGCCGCCCGTGCGGGCGAGGTTGCCGCGCAGGTGGCGCAGGATCCCGGTCTGCCGCTGGCCTGCGATGTGATCGAGGCCGCCTTGCTGACACCGGGGTGAGGGTGCCTCAACCGCGTACCGGCGGGTCACGCCATCCGACCGGCGGCGCGGCATATCTTTGCCGACATGTCCTGGCTCGATCGATGGATCCGAACGGCGCGTCCCACGCCGCTGCAGCTGCACGGCATCCCCGTGGAGCTGCGCAGCAGCCGAGCTGACATCGACTCGTCTGCCGTGCTGCAGCGCCTCGACGAAGCGCTGACGCTGGCGATGACGTATCAGCCGCATCGGTTTCGTCATCTGGTCCGCGACATCCGCGGGATCCGGGTCGAGCGCTTTCCTACGCGGGGCGCCTTCCTGCCGGCGGAGCGGGTGATCCTCACCGAGCTCACCTTCCTCGCGCGCCGCGATATCTCGGCCGCACCGGTGGCGTCGAGTATCCTGCACGAGGGGGTGCATGCGCGCGTGCACGCCTTTCGTGAGCGGGTGCGGCAGGGCGCGCCGGACGGCGACCGCGACATGGCGCGTGAGGAGCGCCTGTGCCGGCGTGCGGAGCTGGCCTTCGGCGAGGCGCTGCCGCCCGATCTCGGGGCGCCGGTGATCGCGCGTGCCCTGGCATCGCTGGCGCTGCCCGACCGGGATGTGGCGCCGGTGGTGGACTGGGCGCTGGCGCGGGCACGACAGGACGAGGTGGACCGGCGGTGAAGCGCCCGTCGCCGGCCGGCCCCTCGTCAGAGGTTGGCGAGCGCGACGATCCGCTGCAGAGTGACCTGGTCCTCGGTCTTGGTCGACAGCGTCATCCATGCGCGAAGCCGACCATCGGCGCCGTAGACCGCGGCAATAAGCGGGGCCCGGTCTCCGCGGATGGGGCGACCAATGACCCCCTCCCAATCGAGCGCGACCGCCGCACTGGAGTCGCGCGGAAACATGCCACGGATCAACCCACGCAGGAGTCGCGGGGCACCGGCGAGATCGGCCACGGGAATGACGCTGGGTCCGCTGGGGGTGAGCGCCGCGCGGATGCGCTGGGTCCACCGTTCGGCCGCTTCGGCTCCCGTGCGGCCGGCCACGATGATCACCGAGGCGCGGCGGACGAGCGCCGAATCGGTGACCAACCGGTTGAACTGATCGAGCAGGCGATAGGCGGGGAGTCGTTCGGGCACGGTCGGTCCGCGCGTGCCCTGTGCGGCAAGCACTGAGGGGACGAGGAGGGTGAGCACCCCGAGCGTCCGGCAGAATTGTCCGCGTCCCTGTTGCATCACGCCCCCTCGTGTGGTGATCGGCCCTGCCTCGACCGGTGCCACAGTCATACGCCGAAGGGCAGATGAAGGTGCCAGCACGTCGCCGGACTCGACCGCTTCAGTGCCCCGCGGGGCCCGCCGTGGTGTTGAGGTTGTAGCGCATGATGCCGGCATGCGGACCGGCCGGATCCCGTTCGAGCGTGTACACATCACCCCGCGGTCCGGGCGCGTCCGCGAGGTGGGCATCGATCGCCCGCCGGTCCTCGGGCGTCAGCGTGATGCGTATCGCGTCGAGGGTGGCAGGCAGGTGGTGGGCGTGGCGGGCGCCAACGATGACGGAGGAGACCGCCGGTTCGTCGAGCACGGCACGCAGGGCAATCGCGCCAATCGTGGCGCCGTGGGCGCGGGCAATGCCGGCGAGTGTGTGCAGCAGTGACTGGAATGCCGCCCAGCCGCCGAATTCGTCGATGATCAGCTTGTACTTGACCAGCGATCGGTTCTCGAGCGGTGTCTGTGGTTCGGGGGCGCCGAGCCATCGCTCGTGGAAGAAGCCACCGGCGAGGGCCCCGTAGGTGAGCAGGCCGATCCCGTGCTGGGCACAGAGCGAGGCCATGCTCCCCAGCGGGCGACGGTCGAGAAGCGACAGTTGGACCTGATGCGTGAGCACCGGGACACCGGCCTGCACGATCGCGGCCACGCGGGGGGTGTCGAAGTTGGTGAGCCCCACATGGCGGATCTTGCCGGCGCGCGCGAGATCACCGAGGTGCACTGCCGCCTCCAGCCACCCGGGTACGGTGTAGTCCCACCAATGGAACTGCACGAGGTCCAGCTGCTCCACCCCGAGTCGCTGCAGCGAACGATCCACGAGCCTTTCGATATCGGCGCGGGAGAGGCTGGGGAGCGCACTCCGGTCGGGGACACACTTGGTGTGCACGCGCACCGTCGGTGCGGTGCCGTCGGGGGGCGTGCTGTGCCGCCATTCGCGGAGAAAGTCCCCGATCAGGGCTTCCACGCCCGTGTAGATGTCGGCGCAGTCGAAGGCGGTGATGCCCGCCCGCGCGAAGGCCATCATGTCGGCGATGGCGGCATCGTGCTCGATCTCCCCGTGGCCGCCGGCCAGCTGCCAACCTCCCTTGATAAGTCGCGGCACGTCATAGCCCGGGGCCAAGACCCGCCGAGGCACCGTGGGCATCGCGGTCGGGGGCGTCACGTGGTCTCGACCGGTTCGGGGGGCAGCGGCACGAGTGTCACGTCGGCGTGGCGGAACGTGGTGGTGCCGATGCGGGTAATCCGGAAACGCCCCCCGCAGAACGGATCGGGGCAGGCAATCTCGGCGTCGGTGGTCATCCAGTCGTTGGGGTGCGTGGGGCGCTGCTTGGCTGGCAGCAGGGGCAGCAGCGCCGCCAGCGGGTACAGCGGAAACGTCTGCCCCGGGGGGAACTCGAGGTTTTCCCCGCGCAGGGTGAACCCGCTGCCGGCAGGGTGATTGCACACCATGGGCCGGTCGGTGGCAATCGTCTCGACCCGCAGGTCGAAGAGGGTGAACAGGTCGTCGCGGGGGGGCGTGGTCATGTGCAGCAACGTGTAGGTTACGGGCGTTATGGTCCAGCCCTTCGTGCGCCCCACTTCCTTCGTGCCATGACGCGGCTGGTCAGCGGGCTCTTCTTGGCGATTGCCATGGTTACCGTATGGTGGCTGTTTCGGGGGGTTCCCGAGCCGGTCACGACCGCCATGGACGACGCCCTCTGGGCGCCCTGCCCCCCGCGCTATGGCCTGGCCCAGACGCCGGGCGACAGCCAGCTGGCGGACGGGTACATCCTCAAGCCCCGCTCCCGCTTCTCGAAAGCCATCACCTGCGGCAGTGAGCGCCGTCGCCGTGAGGCGGCCGCGGCGCGAAACCGCTAGCATTCCGGCACCACAGTGCGTTGAATCACGGGGACGCGAACCGCCGTTTCCGTTCCCGCCCCATCTGGCCATTCGACTCATGTCCGTCCCCTCCCGTACACTGGTTCTGGCCTCCGGCCTGCTCTGCTCGGCCCTCCTGCAGGGGTGTGCGAGCGCCACGTCATCCGTGGCGTCCGGTCCCCGCTTCCAGATGGGCGACGCCGGCGCCATCGCGCGGGCCCGTGCCGACAGCCTTCGCTATCCGTACACGAAGGGCGACATCGATTTCATGGCCGGGATGATCCACCACCATGCGCAGGCGATCGTGATTTCGCGCTGGGCTCCGTCGCACGGGGCCGATGCGGCCGTGCAGCGGCTCACGGCGCGCATCATCAATGCGCAGACCGACGAGATCACCCTCATGCAGACGTGGCTCAAGGATCGCCTCCAGCCGGTGCCCATCGTGGACAGCACCGGCGCGGTGACGATGCCGGGCGCCGCCGGTGGGCACGACATGCACGCGCACATGGGTCACGACATGGGCGGCGGGATGGCGATGCCCGGTATGGTCATGCCCGGCATGTTGACCGACGCCCAGCTCAAGGAGCTCGATGCGGCGCGCGGCCCCGATTTCGACCGGCTCTTCCTCACCTTCATGATCCTGCACCACCGTGGTGCCGTGACCATGGTGAAACAGCTGTTCTCGCAGGATGGCGCCGGGCAGGACGAAACGGTGTTCAAGTTCGCCAACGATGTCGAGGTGGACCAGAGCACCGAAATCAAGCGCATGATGACCATGATGCTGGAACGTGGCTGGATTCCGCCGCAGTGAGCTCCAACCTTCCCACCAACCTCCCTACCGCATGATGCCCTCTCCCACTCGCGTCGCCCTGGCCGGTGCCGCCCTTGTGCTCGCCGCGTGCTCGCCGGCCAAGCAGCCGTCCACGGCGCCCAATCCGGCAGCCGATCCGCGTAACTCGCTGAAGGCCGGCCTCTTCGACGCCGGCGAGTTCCAGTCCAACTTGAAGGTGGTCGGCAAGGCCGTTTCGCCGAACGGTTTCCTCGGCATCACCAACTCGGACCTCGCGTTCACCGGGAACTACGTCATTCAGGGCAATTACAACGGCCCCGTGGTGTGGGACATCAGCAACCCGTCGAGCCCCAAGCTCGTGGTGGCGTACGAGTGCCCCGCGTCGCAGAACGACGTGTCGGTGTACAAGAACCTCATGTTCATGTCGGCCGAGGCGCAGAACGGCCGCATCGACTGCAAGCCCGGCGGCGTGCGCGAGGCGGTGAGCAAGGAGCGCATGCGTGGCGTGCGCATCTTCGATATCAGCAACATCAAGGAGCCGAAGCTCGTCGCCAACGTGCAGACGTGCCGCGGGTCGCATACCCACACGGTGCTCGAAGATCCGAAGGATCGCGAGAACGTCTACATCTACGTGTCGGGTTCATCGGGAATCCGTCCGAGCACCGAGCTCGAAGGGTGCGCTGGTGATCTCGCCGCGAGCGATCCGAACTCCTCGCGTCTGCGTATCGAAATCATCAAGGTGCCGCTCGCTGATCCCGCCAAGGCGGCGGTCGTCGGCCGTGCCAACATCTTCGCCGGTCTGAGCGCTCCGCCGAGCCATGGCCTCTCGGATGCCGACAAGGCCGCCGCGGCGCGCCAGATCGCGGAGCAGCGTGCGGCCGGGGCGTTCATCGTGAAGAACCCGCAGTCGGGTGCCGAGATGGTCGCACCGGCGCAGCTGGTGCGTGGTCTGCTCGATCAGGCGGCGAAGGCGCGTGGCGCCACCGCGGTGAGCGCGGCGGACAGCGCGTCGGTGCGCACCGGGGTGCAGGCGGCGGTGAACCAGATGTTCGCCAGCGCGGCGCCGGGTGGCCGCCGTGGCGCGGAAGGCTCGCAGTGCCATGACATCACCGTGTATCCGTCGCTCGGCCTGGCCGGCGGCGCGTGCGAAGGCCATGGCCTGCTGCTCGACATCAGCAACCCGGTGAACCCGGTGCGTCTCGATGCCGCGGCCGACTCGAACTTCGCGTACTGGCACTCGGCGACGTTCAACAACGACGGCACGGCGATGCTGTTCAGCGACGAGTGGGGCGGTGGCGGCGCGCCGAAGTGCCGCGAAGGCGACAAGCCGGAGTGGGGCGCCAACGCGATCTTCGACATCGTGAACGATCCGTCGACGGGAAAGAAGAAGCTGCAGTTCCGCAGCTACTACAAGATTCCCACGTACCAGACGTCGAACGAGAACTGCGTGGCGCACAACGGGTCGCTCATCCCGATTCCGGGACGCGACGTGATGGTGCAATCGTGGTACCAGGGCGGCATCTCGGTGTTCGATTGGACCGACACGAAGAACCCGAAGGAAATCGCCAGCTTCGATCGTGGTCCGATTGACGGGTCGCGCATGGTGCAGGGTGGCTCGTGGTCGGTGTACTGGTACAACGGCAACATCGTCAGCTCGGAGATCGCGCGCGGCATGGACGTGGCCCAGCTCGTGCCCAGCCAGTACATCTCGCAGAACGAGATCGACGCGGCGAACACGGTGAAGTGGGACCAGCTGAACGCGCAGGGGCAGCCGAAGATCTCGTGGCCACCCAGCTTCCCGCTGGCGAAGGCCTTCACGGACCAGCTCGAGCGCAAGGGCTGCGCGGCGCCGGCGGTGACTGCAATCCGTGCGCAGATCGCCGCGGCCGAGAAGGCCAGCGGTGCGGCGCGCAACGCGGCGCTCACGTCGGCGGTGCAGGCGGCGGAGGGGGCGCGTGGCTGCGACGGCCAGAAGACCGACTTGCTCAAGAAGGCGCTGCAGGATCTTCAGCTGCCGGCGATGTAATTCGCTGCGGTCGGTTGTGGCGGTGCGAATGACGGCGGGGCGCATGCGAATGCGCCCCGCCGTTTTGCATCATGGGATGCGGGCGCCGCTGTCTCCACAACCATGCGTTTCGGAAATTGGATTGTGACGACACGTGGTAAACGTGACGTCAATGCGACTCGGCAGGTGTTGAGTCGAAGATGAAGAAAAGAAAAAGATTGTCAGAGTGCGAGGTTAGCATGCGCACTCAGCAATGCTGATCCCTTTTCGACATCACGCGGACGCCTCGGCGCTCGCCACCTTGGGCACACCTTCGTGTGTGGGCCTGCGCATTGCTGTATGCGTTGCTGTATGCGTTGCCGTGTGCGTTGCGGTGCGCGACAACGTCTCGGAACCGCGCCGTGCGGGTAACCGATGAGCACGGCGATTACCGTCCCGGTGACCCGCGCCGTGGATCGCGCGCTCCGCATGCTGCAGCTCACGTATCAGATGGTGTCGATGCATCGGGGCATTACTGCCGCCGAAGCGCTTCGGCGGGTGGCTGGCTACACCACCAGTACCCGTGTGGGCGAGCCTACGCGATCGGCCGGCCGAAAGTTCGAGCACGACAAAAAAGGGTTGCGCTCGATCGGCATTCCCATCACGGTCCAGCGGTTCAGTGATCCGCCCTCGTCGTGCTACAAGGTGCGCGCGCGCGACCTGTTGCTGCCCCCATTCAACCTGAGCCAGACCAACTGGGGAGCGCTGCGGGCAAGTGCGTCGGCGCTGCAGGGGGTCGCTGACCTGCTGCCGTCGCTTCCGGTGATGACCGCGGCGCCGATCGTGACCGTGCTCATGGCCTACTGCGAAGAGTTGGACCTGCACCTCCCGCCGTGGAGCGTGCCGCAGGCGGTACTGGGTCATGGTCCGACGATGCTCGAGTGGATCCATTCGATGCTCTACCTTGCCGCTCGCCGCGGACGTGCGGTGCAGCCATGGGGCGGTGCACCGGTTCCCCTGGACGGGCTACGTCAACGCACGGGACTGTCAAACGAGCTGATCTGGCATATCGCCGAACGCGGCGGTGCAACGCCCGATGCCGGGCCCGAATGGTCGCATGCGGTCAGGGTCATTCCGGTGTCGCGTGAAGACGGACTGGGCGTGATCGCCCCCGAAATGAAAGCGCCGTGGCGGCCACGGCTTTCGCACACGGATACACTCATTGCGGCCGCCGCCGCACATGGACGTGAGCTCGGAGCCGATTGCATTCGGGCGCTCCGTGAGCTGTCGCGCGCGAGACCGGCCAGCGCCGCACATCCCATGACGTCCGCCTCCTCCTGATTGGTCGCTCCGGCGCTACTCTTCGTCGTGCGTGCGTGAATTCGCTCTTGACGGGCGACGCATAATGGGGTGGAGTCTCCCGATGTCGTTCCAACCGGAGTGTCGTTGGTGTCCGATCATTCAGCATCACAACCGCCGCTTCACGCATTTCCCACCACCTCGCCCTGCATCAAGGTGTGTCAGCTCGATCTGCACGATCGCTGTCACGGCTGTGGGCGAACGCGCCACGAGGTGGCGAGGTGGTCAACCATGACCGCCGACGAACGGCGAGCGGTGAATCGGCGTCTGAATTTTCGCGGTCACGGCGACAATCGGTGAGATCACCACGGCAGGGTTCCCCTCGCAGGATTCCCCTCCCTCGCCGTGTATTGCTCAACCGTTACTGAGAGTGCATTGATGTCATTGTACGACCAGCCTTTCGCGGCGCACGAGTATGGCCCGCGCAAGCCACTTGATGTGCCGCCCAGCGTGGTCTCGCGTCGTAGCCGGGTGCTCGGTGCGTTCCTCGGCGGAGCCGTGGGTGATGCGCTCGGTGGCCCGCTCGAATTCCGTACGCGGAAGGAGATTACCGCCGAGTTCGGTGCGGATGGCCTCCACGACTTCATTCCGCTGCACGGCACGCTCGGCGCCATCACCGACGATACGCAGCTGACCCTGTTCACCGCCGAAGCGCTGCTTCGCGTGCGGGTGCAGAGCCACAACTATCGCCAGAGCTATCCACCGCTGATCATCCGCAACGCGTACCGGCGGTGGTTACTCACGCAGCGACATATCGGTCCGCTGCCGGCGCATCTCGAAACGGCGCGCGGCTGGCTGCTGGATGTGCCGGAGCTGTGGGTGGAGCGCTCCCCGGACCGTACGGTGCTGACCGCCCTCAAAAAGCGGGCGCTCGGCACGCCGGAGGACCGCATCAACGACTCGCGCAGCAGTATGTGCCTGGTGCGAGCCACTCCGGCGGGTATGCTCACCAACGACAGCCCCTTCCGTCTGGGGTCGGAGGTTGCCGCGATCACGCACGGCCATCCCACCAGCTATGTCGCGGCCGGCGTGTTGGCGGAAATCGTTTTCAATCTCATGGGTGGCGTGTCCATCCGTGACGCCATCACGGTGGCCACGGCGCGCGCGCAACCCGTCCTTGGCCAGCGCCAGGTGTGTGAGTGGGTGTGGTTGGCGGTCAAACGTGCCGACGAGGTCCGCTATGCCGGGGTGACGCCGTCGTGGTACGACGTGGAGCAGATTGGTTCGGGGCGCATGGTGCACGAGGCGCTGGCGCTCGGGCTCTTCTGTGCGATGTGTCATCCGGAGCCCACAGCCGACGCGTTCGAGGCGGCCGTCTGTCTGGCCGTGAACCACAGCGGGGATAGCGACACGGTGGGGGCTCTGACCGGGCAGCTGCTGGGGCTCATCCACGGTCACGAGATCATCCCGCCCCGGTGGCTCGAGCAACTCGAGCTCCGCGAGGTGATCACTCGCATGGCCGAAGACGTGGCCATCGAGCATCAGGACGGGACAGAATGGAAGGCGTTGCATCCGCCCGTCTGACATCGTGGCGACTCCCGCGTCGCGCGGGTCACCGGTAACTTGAGCGGATGACTGACCCCCGCTTCGAACCGTGCTCCGCGATGCTGCTGGCGGGGCTTCGCTGTCATCACGATCTACAGGCGGCACCACAGCAGGTCCCTGCGCAGTGGGAGGCGTTCCACGCCACGCCGCTGCGCCAGACGCAGGCGGTAACCTACGGCGTGACCTGCTCCTTCGACGCCGCCACGCAGCGCCTGGAGTACATGTGCGCGGTGGAGGTGTCGTCGTTCGATGAGGTACCCGAGGGCACGGGGCGTCTGCGGGTTCCTGACATGCTATGCGCCGTATTCCCCCACGTGGGCCCGCCGCATGACATCCCTGCCACGTGGGGACGGGCAATGCACTGGCTCGCGAGCAACGGTCGGTGGGAAGATGCGCATATGCCCAACTTCGAGCGCTACGACGAACGGATGCAGTGCGAGATCTGGCTGCCGGTGCGGGAGTCGCGCGTGCAGGGGTGAGTTCGGCCGTCCGGTTCAGGACGGCTGTCGGCACACCGGTGCGGCGCCCACGCGGGCATCCGCAGGCATCGGGAACACGCCGAACTCCTGAACGCGCGCGGGTTCGGTCGGTGCAAGCGTGATGCGCACCCGCAGTGCGCCCGTGCTGCACGCCAGCTTCCACTCACCGCGCAGCGCATTCTCGGCCCAGAGCGCCCCATCGGGGCGGCAGTTGCCGCCGGCGGCCTGCACGAGCCGCGCGATCGCCGCGCCGCGGCGCACGCCGCTTTCGTCGCGGAACAGATTCATCGCGGCGATGCTATCGGCGAGTGGCTGCGCCCAACCATCCGTCACCAAGCGCGTGACCTTGCCTTGCATGGCCGTCAGCACCGGCGACGGGCGCACCGTGCGAGCGGTGAGCCCACCGCTCTTCGCCAGCACGTCGAAGGCGGCGTCGAGGGGGGCACCCCAGCCGGTATACGTGAGGTTGCCAAGCGCGATGATCCCCACGCCCTGCTCGGGGAGCCACCGCATCTGCGAGCCGAAGCCCGGCAGGCCGCCGCTGTGAGAGACGATCTGATTGAACAGACAGGTCTGCGCCACCCGTAACCCATAGGCATAGCCGCCGGCATTGAGGGACAGCGTCCCCGCGGTGCTCTGCGACGCCGTGGCGCCGGCGAAGCGCCAGATCTGCTGCATCTCGCGCAGCGACGATCGCTTGAGCACCGGTGACTCGGCGCCGTCGCGTGCTGGCCACGCACTCAGCATGAGCCCCACCCAACGACTGAGGTCGGCGCTGCTGGTGAGCATGCCGCCCATGGCGCCGAACGATCCGTCAGCGAGTGGTGGTTCCTCGAGCCACCGACCATCCTGCAGCCGGTACCCATGGGCGAGTCGCGTGGGCGGCACGGTGCGCGCCTCCATCGTGGTGCTGGTCATGCCGAGTGGCAGCAGCACCTTCTCGCGGATATAGCGCGCATAGGGCATGCCGCTCACGTTCACGATGATGCGTCCGAGGATGGCGAAACCGAAGTTGCTGTATTCGTACGCGACGCCCGGGGTGTTGGAGAACGGGATGCCGCTCCGGATCATGCGCGCGAGATCGTCGTCGCTGGCATCGAGCTGCTGATCACCCCACGGATTGTCTTCGGGGAATCCGGCGGCGTGCGAGAGGAGGTCGCGCACGGTGATGTGCCGCGCGTCGGTCGTCGCGTAGCGCAGCTGACGCAGCTCCGGCACATAGCGTTCGGCTGGGTCGTCGAGCGACAGCGTGCCCGCGTCCCGCAGCTGCAGGATGGCGAGGGCCGTGAAGCTCTTCGTCATGCTGGCGATGCGGAACACCGAGCTGGTGTCCACGCGGGCGCTGTCGGGGAGGTGACGGATGCCGTGGGCCGCCACGTGCAACAGCCTGCCATCCACGATGATGCCGTAGGCGATTCCCGGAACGCGGCTGCGCGTCATGAACGCGCGCATCACGCTGTCCACCGCGGGGATGGCGCGCGTCAGCTTGCCGAGGCGATCGGGATCGTCGAACGACGGGGGTGGTGCAATGCTGGACTGTGCCGCCGCGAGCGACGGCAAGGTCGTGGCGGCGAGCAGCAGTGACCGCGCGATGCGGATCGCAGGCGCTGGTCGCGGTGCGGGCAGGGTGGCATTGGGCATGTCATGAACTGCACCGTCGGTCGCGGCGCGTCAACTCGTGGGCGATCATCCGCGGGCGATGGGGCCCAGGGTGACGCGGCATTCGGGCAGACTTTCGAGAAAGTGCGAGCCAAACGCCGTGGCCGGGGTGTGGTAGCCGGGCGCGGGGGGCGTACTGAGCAGACGGCGGGCACTTTCGACGGCGGCGAGGGCGGTGAAGCGGTAACCCTCGGGGGTAACGGCGGTGCCTTCGATGCATCGTCCATCGGGGTGCGTGACGCGTCCCCAGAGCTGCATCGTCGCACGCGAACGGGCGACGGCATCGGGGCCGGCTACCCGCCGGTCGATCTGCCGTTCGAGGAAGCGGCGTAGGCCGGGCAGGTGGAGCAGCGGCTGTGCCACCGATTGTAGCCGCATGCCGATGCGGGCGGCGGTGGGCAGCGCGATGTAGGTATGAATGGTGGGAATGCGCGTGGACCACTGCGCCGTGCTCACGTCGCCCCATGGGATGGTGACGGCGGTGCGCGGCCGATCGTGGAAGGGAATGGTGCGGGTGCGCCACGCCGTGGGCACCGGGACGATCGTCCCCTCCCGTCGGATCGCTCCGCCGCTTCCGTTGAGCAGCATCGTCTTGAGTGTGCCGCGACTGACACCGCCACCGCCGGCGAATGCGAGCTCCAGCAACGATCCGCCGGGCAGCGCTTCCGCGAGTCGCATGGCCAGGCAGTCGGTGGGCACCACGTCGAATCCCACGCCCGGCAGTACCACCGTTCCCCGTTGGCGGGCGGCCAGGTCCTGTTGCCGGCAGGCCTCGAACACGCTGATCTCGCCGGTGATATCGAGGTAGTGCGCGCCGGCGGCAAGGCAGGCCTGCACCATGATGGCACTCGTGTGCACGAACGGGCCGGCGCAGTGCAGCACCACGGTAATTCCCTCGAGGATCGCCAGCAGCTCTGCCGAGGGTGACGCGGGAAGGGTGCCGTGGGGTGTGGGTCGCGGCCCGGCCGAGTGTGCAGCGGTCAGGGCGGACACGCGGACGTCGAGGCCGTAGGCGAGGGCGAGCGGCTCGAGGACCGCGCGCTGCCGGCCGGCCAGAATGGGCCGGATGCCGCGTCGCACGCACTCCTCCACGACCAGTCGTCCCGTGTAGCCGTTGGCGCCATAGATGAGCAGCATACGGACCAATATGCGAGATTCCGCCAATTGCGCACGATTCGGAGTGTGAACGTGGGGTCCTCGCTGTTGCGTATAGGCAGGCACCCAGCGTGGTTGCCGCAGTCGCGTTCCATACGCTCGTTCCCATGTGTTGCCGTTGGTCCATTCGTCGCTTTCCGCATGCCCACACGCGCACCATCCGCCGAGCTCATCGATCGTATGCAGCGCATGGCGGCCTATATCGACGCCAACGCCGACCGGCCACTCCCGCTCGCCGCGCTGGCAGACGAAGCGGCGATGAGCGCGCACCACTTCCAGCGCACCTTCACCGCGGTGGTGGGCGTGAGTCCTCGGCAATATCAGGCGGCGCGTCGGCTCGAACAGTTCAAGGCGCGGCTGCGCGAGGGCGATGCCGTCCTCTCGGCAACGTTCGAGGCGGGCTATGGGTCCACCAGCCGCATGTACGAGCACGTGGCCGAGACGCTGGGCATGACACCGTCGGCCTACCGCGCAGGCGGCGCGGGAGAGCAGATCACGTATGCCGTGCGTGGGACGGCCTTCGGGCAGCTGCTGCTGGCGGCGACGGCGCGCGGCGTTTGTCAGGTGGAGTTCGGTGACGACGGCGATGTGCTCGTGGCCCGCCTGTACGACACTTTCCCCAGGGCGCTGATTGTGCCCGCCACGGAGAGCGCGCGGGAGCCGCTCGATGCCTGGATGGACG
Organism: Gemmatimonas sp.; assembly: GCF_044344655.1. GTDB lineage: Bacteria > Gemmatimonadota > Gemmatimonadetes > Gemmatimonadales > Gemmatimonadaceae > Gemmatimonas. Next base: position 121,419 of record NZ_JBIJCN010000001.1, on the reverse strand, counting down.
CGCTCGATGCGCACGTGGTGCAGCGGGCGCCGCGCCCCGAGTTACCGCTCGACATCCGGGGGACCGCATTTCAGATCAAGGTGTGGCGCTTTCTGCTGAGCGTGAAGTCGGGCACGGTGGTGAGTTACGGCGAGATCGCGGCTGCGATCGGTCACCCTGACGCGGTGCGGGCCGTGGGGACGGCATGCGGGGCCAACCGTATCGCCGTGCTCATTCCCTGTCATCGTGCGCTGCGCGCCGATGGCTCACTCGGCGGCTACCGCTGGGGGCTCGAGCGCAAACGGATGTTGTTGGCATGGGAGCGCGGTGACGGGTCGCCGGTCGGAGTGCACAACGGGTAGTGGGCGTATTGCGGGTGCTGGCCGGGGGCTAGATTGCAGGTGCTCGTTGCCGGCGCAGATGCCGGCGCCAATACATGGCGGCCGCGCAGGAGGGTCCGGTCACCACGCGCCCACGTGGTGCGGGGGCACCAGCGCGTGCCGCAGCCCGTTCAGGAGTCATCGATGCCCCGTATCCCTGCGTTTGCCCTGCCGCGCCGCCTGCCGAGCGCAATGCGCCTCATTCTGGTGGGCACGATGCTTCTGGGTGGTGCGCTGGCGCCGCGGATGGCATCGGCGCAGCCATCGCTGGTGGTGCTTGTGCGTCATGGCGAAAAGCAGCCGGCGCCGGCTGACGACCCGTCGCTGAGCGAGGCGGGGGTGGCACGCGCCAACGCGCTCGATGCCGCGTTGGCGCACAGCACGCCGTCCACGATCGTGGTGAGTGTGCGCAAGCGCACGGTGGAGACGGCGGCGGTGGTGCAGCAGCGCACTGGCGTGACGCCCACGGTGATCGGCCTCGATGCCCAGCACGTGAAGAACGCTGCGGCGGCGATCATGCAGGCCAAGGGGGTGGTACTGGTGGTGGGGCACTCCAACACCATTCCGGCCATCGTGAACGCGTTGGCGGGCACGACGCTCCCCGACCTCTGTGACGCCAGCTACGCCACGATGTTCCTGGTGACGCCCGGCACGTCGGGCAGCAAGACGCAGGTGGTGAAGGCGCACTACGGCGCGCCCGATGCCGTGGGTGCCGATCGGTGCGCGGGCATGACCCCGCGCTGAGAGAGTGCGCATGCAGCGTCGGGGGTGGACGGTCGCCGGGGCGGGTCTGTTGGCGGTGTCGGGCATCGTGCTCTGGACCGAGCGCCCGCACCTGTGGGGTGATGCCTCAGCCGACGCCGCGAAGGTGGATCAGGCCGTACCGGCGGGGCAGGGGATGCGCACCGTGGTGTTGTCCGATGGCTCCGAAGTGGTGCTGGCCCCCGGGAGTCGGCTCCGTAGTCGCGGTGCCTTCGGGGCGGATTCGCGGGAGTTGGAGCTGACGGGGGAAGCGCTGTTTACGGTGGCCGCCGCCGACGCGCCCGGCACGGCGCCATTCATCGTCCACGGCAACGGGGTGGACGTGGAGGACCTGGGCACGGCGTTCGTGCTTCGAACGGTCGCCGGTCGGCTGCTCGTCTCCGTCACGCAGGGAATGGTGCAGGTCAGCCGTGCCCGAACGGTGCTGCATGAGGGGGAAGCCCAGCTCGTGGACAGCACTGGGCAGGTAGAGCGGCTGTCGGCGACCGACGCACGTGGTAGCCTTGCCTGGACCAGCGGTGCCCTGCTCTTTCACGAGGAACCGCTCACCGCGGTCGTGGAACGGCTGGAGCGCTGGACCGGGCGGACAATCGTTGTGGATGCCGATCTGGCAACGCGTCGGCTGACCGCGGCCTTCGAATCCGGCACGCCCGACGAGATCGTGGACCAACTGGCGGCGATGACGGGGGCGCGTGTGGAGTTCCGCGATGGCCGCTGGTTCGTATCGAGGGCGTTGATGCGGTAGCTTATCGGGATGCTCACCCTTGGAATCGTGACCATCTCCGACCGCGCCTCGAGCGGGGTGTACGACGACCGATCCGGGCCCGCGATCCGCGACGTGTGCTCGCGCTGGTTGGCCACGCCCTGGACCGACGCGTATCGCCTCGTGCCCGACGAGCAGCCGGCGATCGAAGCGGCGCTGCGCGAACTGGCCGACGAGGTGCGCTGTTCGCTGATCGTGACCACCGGTGGTACCGGTCCCGCGCCGCGCGACGTGACACCGGAGGCCACGGTGGCGGTGTGCGACCGGCTGTTACCGGGATTCGGCGAGGCGATGCGCGCCGAGAGCCTCAAGTCGGTCCCCACCGCGATCCTGTCACGACAGATCGCGGGGACCCGCGGCGCCTCGCTGATCATCAATCTGCCGGGGAAGCCCGGCGCCATCGAAGAGTGTCTGCGCGCCGTCTGGCCGGCGGTGCCATACTGTGTGGAGCTGCTGGGTGGGCCGCGCCTGCAGTTCACCGATGCGGCGCCGCGGTCGCATCGGCCGCAGTCCACCTGAGCGTGTTTTCTCCCCTCGTTTCGTCGAGTTGCCCATGAGCCTCGCCCCCGAACTGCTGAAGATCCTCGTTTGCCCCAAGAGCAAGGCGCCACTCGAGTACCACGCGGGGCCGCCGGAAGTGCTCGTCTGTCGCGAGAGCCGCCTCGTGTACAAGGTCCAGGACGGCATCCCCGTGATGCTGATCGAGGAAGCGGAGCCGCTCGACGACGCCCTGTATCCTCCCGCCGCCTGAGTGGGCGATACGCGATGAGCAGCCACTCCGCCAACGATCTGTGGCACGGCGCCACCCGTGTGGTACGTGCCGGTCTTCCCGATAAGCAGGCCGGCACGCCGTATCTCCCCGGCCCCGTCTTTGCCGCGCCGTATCACGCGCCCGGTGATCCGTCGCTGTCGGCGTACACGTACGGGCGCTTCCACAATCCCTCGTGGACCCATTACGAAGCGGCGCTCGCTGAACTCGAGGGCGGGCCGTGTCTACTCTTTCCGAGCGGCATGGCCGCAACCGCGGCGGTGCTGGCCACGATGGCAACGCCTGGCAGCACGGTCGTGATGCCGTCGGACTCGTACTACACCACGCGCGTGATCGCCACGCAGGAATTCGACGGCGCCTGGTTCGCCGCGCAGCACATCACCGTGGTGCAGGCGCCGTCGCGTGGCGATGCGCTGCTGCGCGCGCTCGACGAGCATGCCGATCGTGGGGTGTCGCTGCTCTGGCTGGAGTCGCCGACCAATCCGGCGCTCGATGTGTGCGACATCGCCCAGCTCAGCGCGCGCGCGCATGAGATCGGGGCGCTCGTGGCCGTCGACAACACCACCGTCACGCCGCTGTTGCAGCAGCCACTCGCGCTCGGGGCCGACCTGTGCGTGGTGTCCGACACGAAAGCCATGACGGGACACGCCGATCTGGTGCTCGGTCATGTGGCGGCACGCGATCCGGCGCTGATCGAACGCCTGCGTCTCTGGCGTACGCGGATGGGGGTAATCGCGGGACCGATGGAGGCATGGCTCGCGCACCGGTCGCTCGCCACGTTGCATGTGCGGCTCATGCAGCAGTGTCGCTCGGCGATGGCGGTGGCGGAGTTTCTGGCGCAGTGCGATGGCGTGCGCGGGGTTCGGTATCCCGGCCTGCCCGGCGATCCGTCGCATGCCGTCGCCACGAAGCAGATGCGCGCGTACGGCGGCGTGTTGAGCTTCGAGCTCGCATCGGCGGCGGCAGTCGAACGTTTCTTCGCGAAGTCGCAGCTGATCTACGAGGCCACCTCGTTCGGTGGCGTGCACACGAGTGCCGAGCGACGCGCCCGATGGGGTGGTGACGTGGTACCGGAAGGCTTCGTGCGCATGAGCATCGGCCTCGAGGACGTGGACGACCTCATGGCCGACATTGCCGCGGCACTCACCTGAGCCTGTGGGGAGCAGCATGGATCGTCGCAACTTTCTGAGTGTGGCCGGAACGGCGGCCGCCGGCACGATGCTCACGCCGGCGGAGGTCGTCGCCGCGCCCGGTGCACCCGCAACACCGCCGCCGATCGCGCCCTTCGCATTCGAAGAGGCCACGGTCGCCGATCTCACGCGGCGGATGCGGGCGGGCACCCTCACCTCGCGCGCGCTCACGGCGGCCTATCTCGCGCGCATCGCGGCCATCGACGCCGCAGGGCCGCGGCTGCGGTCGGTGATCGAGGTGAACCCCGATGCACTGGCCATCGCGGCCGAGCGCGATCGCGAACGGCGCGCCGGCACCATTCGCGGGCCGTTGCACGGCATCCCGGTGCTGGTGAAGGACAACCTCGACACCGCCGACCGCATGCAGACCACGGCGGGGTCGCTGGCGCTGGTGGGGAAGCCGGCCCTGCGCGACGCTACGGTGGTGACCAAGTTGCGCGACGCGGGGGCGGTGCTCCTCGGCAAGACCAATCTCAGCGAGTGGGCCAACTTCCGCAGCACGCGCTCCACCAGCGGATGGAGCGGCCGCGGCGGACAGACGCGCCATCCCTACGTGACCGATCGCAATCCCTGCGGCTCGAGCAGCGGGACGGGCACGGCGATCTCCGCGAACCTCGCGGTCCTGGGGATCGGCACGGAAACCGATGGGTCGATCATCTGCCCGAGCAGCATCTGCGGGCTGGTGGGGCTCAAGCCCACCGTGGGATTGGTGAGCCGCGCGGGGATCATTCCCATCTCCGCCACGCAGGATACCGCCGGCCCGATGACGCGGACCGTGGCCGACGCCGCGCTCCTGCTGCAGGTCATTCGCGGCAGTGATCCGCGCGATCCCGTCACGGCGAACGCCACCGGCCAGGTCGACGACTATCTCGCAGCGCTTCGCCCGCAGGCGCTCGAGGGGGCGCGCATCGGCGTTGCCCGCAACATGGCGGGGTTTCATCCCGCCGTCGACGCTGCCTTCGATCGCGCCGTCGACGTGCTGCGCGCCGCGGGGGCCACGGTGATCGATCCGTGCAACGTGCCCACGGTGGGGAAGTACGATGCGGACGAACTCACGGTGCTGCTGTACGAGTTCAAGGACGGGCTCAATGCGTATCTCGCGTCGCGCGGGGACAGTGTGATGTACCGCACGCTCGATGAGCTCATCGCATACAACACGGCCAACGCCGTCACCGAGATGCCGTGGTTTGCGCAGGAGCTTTTCGAGCAGGCGCAGGCCAAGGGGGCCCTGACAGACGCGGCGTATACCGAGGCGTTGGCGCGCTGCCGCACGCTGTCGCGCACCGAGGGACTCGATGCGCTCTTCCGCGACCATCGGCTCGATGCCGTGGTGGCCCCTTCCAATGGCCCCTCGTGGCCGATCGACTGGGTGAACGGCGATCGCTACAGCGGCGGCAATTCCAGCGTGGCGGCCGTGGCCGGCTATCCGTCGCTCACGGTGCCGATGGCGTTCGTGAGCGAGTTGCCGCTGGGGCTTTCGTTCATCGGGACGGCGTACACGGAGGCTCAGTTGCTGGGACTTGGTTACGCGTTCGAACAGAAGACCAAGGCACGACGTGCGCCGCGCCTGTTGCGTACGATCGCCTGATGCCTCACGTCGTTCCGCCCTTCATTTTGCAACACAGGGATACCGATGGCTGAGAACGAGTCCGAATCACGCGGTGGCCCGCCGCCGGCGGCGATCGGCAGCGTGCTGTTTGCCGCGGTGATCGGCGTGGCGGCGTGGTACTGGTTCGGAAAGGCGGCTGACAAGGGCGTGGAGCGTCTCGCCCGCCTCGACACGATGCGCGTGCTGTGTGAGGGCTTCTATGCACAGGCACGTGATCGCATGGATACCATGCGGGTGGACCGTGCACTGCTCCCCGACACCATCGATGCCGGTTCGAAGGATGCCTTTGATCGGTGCGGCGATCTGCGCGCGCAGTCGGTCCCGAACGAACTGCCCAATGCGCGTGAGCTCAATGGCCAGGAGATGCCGCGCGGGCTGCGGTGACGCAGGCGCTGGCCACGCTCCGCACGGCCCGAGGTCGCCTAGGCGGCTGGTACGTGGGACCGGGCCCGCCGCGGTGGGACAAAGCGGATGCAACTCCGGGCACGTCACTGGCGTTGTTCTCGCATGTCACAGTTTGTCGCCATCGTGCCCGTGCTGCGGGTGACCGATGTGGAGCGCAGCATCGTGTGGTATCGCGAGATCCTCGGCTTCGCATCCGACCCGTTTCCCGCCGTACCTCCCTACGAATTCTGCATCCTACGCCGGGATGCGACCGAACTGATGCTGCGCCGTTGTGCGGAGCCGGTGGTGCGTTCCCGGCGCTCCTACGACTGGGACGTGTACATCCGGCTCGCCGGTGACGAGCTGGTGACCTTGCTCGACCGGGCGCGTAAGCGCACCCCGCTGGTCCGAGGTCCCGAACTCATGCCGTATGGCCAGGTGGAGTTCGAGCTGGAGGATCCCGACGGCTATCGCGTGTGTGTGGCCGAGGTCGTGAGCGATACCCGGGGTTTCCCGCGCGCGGAAGCCTGACGCTGGTCGCGCCTGGCTCAGACGGGTGTGTCGAGCAGTTCGAGGGTGGCTGCGGTGAGATAGCGAAGGCCCACGTCGAGCGAGCGCTCGTCGATCTGGAAGCGCGGGTGATGATGGGGGAAGGTGATGCCCGCCGACTCGTTGCCCGCCCCGACGAAGGCGAAGACGCCTGGCGCCTTCTGCTGGTAGGCCGAGAAATCCTCGCCGCCCATGGTGGGACGAAGCGGGATGAGGGTGTCCTGGTCGAAGGTGCGCTCGACGACCTGCGAGAGGCGTGCGGCGAGCGAGGGGTCGTTGACCACGGGACGGTAGCCCAGTTCGTAGCTGAACGCGTAGCTCGCGCCGAAGGCGGCGGTGATTCCCTGAATGACGCGTTCCATCTGCGCGGGCACCGAGCGCCGGAGGTCCGCATCGAAGGTGCGCACGGTGCCACCGATGAATGCGGTGCTGGGGATGACGTTGTTGGTGGTGCCGGCGATGAACTGCGTGACTGAGAGTACGACAGGGTCGAGCGGATCCACGCCGCGGGAGACCACCTGCTGCAGCGCGGTCACGATCTGCGCCCCAATAGCGATGGGGTCGATCGTTTCATGCGGTGCCGCGGCATGTCCACCGCGACCGATGATCTGGCACTGAAAGGTGTCCGGTGACGCCATGGCCGGACCGCTGACGATGCCGATGCGGCCGAAGGGCATGGGTGCCCAGAGATGGAGCCCGATCACGTGGGCCACCCCATCCATCACCCCACGCTGCACCAGTTCTTCCGCGCCACCTGGCAGCTGCTCCTCGGCGTGCTGGAAGATGAAGCGCACCGTCCCGCCGAGTCGATCCCGATGCGCCGCGAGGAGCGTGGCCAGCCCCAGCACGATCGCGGTGTGCCCGTCATGTCCGCAGGCGTGCATGGCCCCTTCACGCGTGCTCCGGTAGTCGACGTCGTTCTCCTCGAGAATGGGAAGGGCGTCGATGTCGGCGCGGACGGCGATCGTCGGGCCGGGGGAGGCGCCCACGAGGATTGCCATGACGCTCGTGGCGGTGGGGCGGGAGACCTGCAGTCCGTCGATCGCGCGCAGCGTGTCGACGATGAACTGCGACGTGGCGACTTCCTCGAAGGCCACCTCGGGGTGGCGGTGCAGGTGGCGGCGCCAGGCCACGACCTGGGGCGCGAGGGAGGCCGCGGCCTCGAGCACACTCGCCGTATCGAGCGGCGATGGGGAAAGCGGGGTGTCCTGCGACGTGGCCATGCGAACCGACCGGAACGGGTGTAACCGGGATGCCATCTTCCGCGTACGTTGCAGTATGCCTCTGAGACAGCCCCCCACGCCACCCGCCTCGCCCGCCCCACCCGGGCCCGCCGTCGCCGCCGACGTGGGCACGGGCCAGCCAATTAGCCTCGCCCGCCCGATGACGGCGGCCGACGTGGACGCACTGAAGGCCAAGCGTGCGGAGCTGTCCCGCCAGATTTCGAGTGCGCAGAGCCGCCGTGAGGATGTGGTGCGCGATTTACGGCGTGCCGACGGGGCGGGGCGTGTGGGGCTGGAGCAGCGACTGCGTGTGCTGGACGAGCGGATCGTACAGCTGGAGCGGGACATCGCCGAAAACGGGCGGGCCCTCGCGGCGGCGCCGCTCGAACTGGCCTCGGAGGAAGCCGCGCAGGAGGCTGTGCGCTACGGGGTGTTTTCGTCCGGACAGCTTACCGCGATCTCCATTGTGGGGACCCTCGCCGTTGCGATGCCGCTCGCGTTGGCGGCCGCGCGGGCGATGCTCATGCGGGCGCGTCAGCCGAAGATCACGCCGGAGCTGCTCGAGGCCACACGCCGCATGGAGCGGATGGAGCAGGCGATCGATGCCGTGGCGGTGGAGGTCGAGCGCATCAGCGAGGGGCAGCGCTTCGTCACGCAACTGATGGCGGCGAAGGAGAAGGACGGGGCGCGGATCGGCAGCGGGAGCGGAGCCGCTTCGTGAATGCCACACTCCCCGCGGGGCACGAATCTCTCGTGCGCCGCGGGGAGTGTCGGACCTCGGGTACGTGAGGTCCGGATGTGCCGGTCTACGCGATCACACCGGGAACAGCATCTCGCGGTAGCGCGGCAACGGCCACTGATCGTCGGCAATCGCGAGTTCCAGCGCGTCGCTCGCGTCGCGGACGTCGGCCATCGTGTCGCACGCCGTGCTGGTGAGGTACACACCCTGCGCCGCGAGGTCGTCGTGCATGTGCTCGGCCTTCGCCGTGACTTTCGCGAGTTCGGCGCGCTTCTTCTGCAGCGTGGCGATCAGCTTCGACACGGCGTTGGCCGCATCGACGATCGGCTGCATGTTGATCCCGGCCGTGGCGCCCTGCCCGGCAGCGCCCGCGAGCTGACCCATGTAGGCGTACGAGGCGGGCAGCACCTGCGTATCCACGATCTGCTGCAGCGTGTGCAGTTCGATGAGGATGTCCTTCACGTAGCGCTCGAGACGCACGTGGTAGCGGCTCTCGAGCTCGACCTGCGTGAGGATGCCGGTGTTCTCGAAGAGTGTCTTGGCCGACCCGCCGAGCAGCTGCGCGAGCGCCTCGGGGGTGCGCCGCAGGTTGAGTAGACCGCGCTTGTTGGCTTCGACCACCCACTCGTCGGAGTAGTTGTTGCCTTCGAAGCGCACGGCTGCCGTTTCCTTGAACGCCTTGCGCACGACGGTGAACGCCGCGTCGTCGGTGCTCTTGGCCGTCGTGATCTCCTTCTTCAGCTCTTCGGTGATCTCGCCGATCGCTTCCGCGACGGCGGCCTGCAGCAGCATCACCGGGAACGCGATGCTCTGCGAAGCCCCCACGGCCCGGAACTCGAACTTGGCACCGGTGAAGGCGAACGGCGACGTGCGGTTGCGGTCGGTGTTGTCCTGCTCGACTTCGGGCAGCTTGGCCACACCCAGCTTGAGCATCGCCTGTTCGGCGTTGGTCGGCGACGTCTTGCCGGCGGCAATGTCTTCGACCACCTGCGTGAGGCCACTGCCGAGGAAGGCCGAGATGATGGCGGGCGGCGCTTCGTTGGCGCCGAGGCGGTGCTCATTGCCCGTGACGGCGATCCCCGCGCGCAGCAGGCCGGCGTGCTTGTGCACGCCCTTCAGCACCGCGGCGAGGAAGAGGAGGAAGCGGATGTTCTGGTGCGGCGTCTTGCCCGGCTTCAGCAGGTTGGTGCCGTCGAGCGCGTTGTCGGCGACGATGGCCATGGACCAGTTGCAGTGCTTGCCCGAGCCGTTGATGCCGGCGAACGGCTTCTCGTGCACGAGCGCCTGCAGGCCGTGGCGCAGCGAGACCTTGCGGAGAATCGCCATGACCAGGTGGTTGTGGTCGACGGCGACTTCGCTGTCCTCGAAGTACGGCGCCATTTCGAACTGCGAGGGCGCGACTTCGTTGTGACGCGTGGTGATCGGCACGCCGAGCTTGTAGAGCTCCTGCTCCACTTCGCTGATGCACGCCTGCACGCGCTCGGGGATACCACCGAAGTAGTGGTCTTCGAGCTGCTGGCCGCGCGGCGGCGCCGCGCCCACGAGCGTGCGGCCGGCCATCACGAGGTCGGGGCGCAGCGCGAAGTGGCTGCGGTCGATCATGAAGAATTCCTGCTCCACGCCAAGCGTGGTGATCACGCGCAGTACACCGGTGTCGCCGATGAGGCTGAGCAGCTCGGTGGCGCGCGTCGACAGGACGTCGCAGCTGCGCAGGAGCGGGGTCATCTCGTCGAGCGCTTCCCCGTTGTAGCCGATGAACACCGACGGGATGCAGAGGTACTTCACGCCACCCGTTTCGCTGATGAACACCGGCGAGGCCGGGTTCCACGCGGTGTAGCCACGCGCTTCCCAGGTGGCACGGAGGCCGCCCGAGGGGAACGACGAGGCGTCGGGTTCGGACTGAATGAGCTGCTCACCCGTGAACGTCTCGATCGCGAGCCCGTTCTCGTCGAAGGTGAGGAAGGCGTCGTGCTTTTCGGCGGTCAGTCCCGTCTGCGGCTGGAACCAGTGCGTGAAGTGCGTCACGCCGCGGGAGATCGCCCACTCCTTGATGACCTGCGCCACGACGGGCGCGATGTCGGAGTCGAGCTTCTTTCCGAGGCGGATGGAGGCCGCGAGCTTCTTGTACACATCCTTCGGCAGCTTCGCGCGCATCTGGCGGATGCCGAACGTGTTGCAGCCGAACCACGCGCTCGTCGGGAGCTGGACGCCGTTCTCCTCGGGGCGCGAGGTGTGACGCGGCGCGCGGTGCGAGATCTCGCGGATCGCCAGGATGCGCGAGTTGTTGTTGTTGGCCATGGACGGGGCTCGAAGAGAGTTCAGGCAGCCCAGGTGATCCGAGTGCTGCCGGTATTCTGCAAATGATGCAGAAATATTGTTGCGACTGGCCTCTTTACCAACCCATTTGGGGTGTTTTCGGGCCGCAGGCGTGCATGGCAAGCAGAAAACCGAGCGCACTGGCAAAAAATCAGAAAAATACCGAAGAAATACCGAAGAAATAACAGGACCCGGTCGTCGCTCCTCTGCCGCGGCTGGTGTGACCGGCGGCACCGTGTGGTGCTATTCTCCGGCATGCCACGTCGATTGCTCTCCCTGCTGCTGCCGGTGCTGTTGATTGCCGCCTGCAGCGACGCCCCGCCCCCGGAGAAGGCGCCCGTCGCCTACCGCCCCCCCGTCCCGCGGCCGCCCACGCCGAGCGACTCGGCCTGTCCGCGTGATGGCCTCTGGCGCGCCTGTCATCTCGAGGATCGCATCAACAAGGCGGGGATGGGGATTAAGGTGCTCGACACGATCACCGTCCCGTACTTCGAAGCGACGGGCACGCGCTACCGTATCGGCAAGACCGCGAAGCTGGTGACGTTCTACTTCGCCGATTCGCTGGCCGGCGCGAACGCGACCGGGACGCTCGACAAGCTGCGGCTCACGCCCCCCGGTGACACGATTGGGAAGTGGCCGACGGCGCCGTTCGAGGCAATCCGGACCGCCAACATGATTGCGGTGCTGTTCGAGGTGAACGCGGCGCAGGCGGAACGCGTGCGGTTGGCCCTCACCGCGGGCGCCCCGCAGCCCTACAGTGCGCAGCCGCAGGTTCTGCCCCCGGCCACCGTGCGGTGAGTCGTTTCTTCCGCGTGGTGCTCTGGTGTCTGGCGACGAGCACCGGTGCCGTGCCAGCCGTCCGGGCGCTGGGCGCGCAGAGCACGGCGCAGGGTACGGTGCAGGACACGATGCGGGCAGCGCCGGCGGACAGTGTGCGGCCTGCGCAGGTGTTGCACCTACCGAAGCATCTGCCGGTGCGGGCGGTCGGCGCCTGGCGGGCGGCCACGTGGACGCAGCTCCTCGGCATGCCCCACGAGTGGCCGCGCACGTGGCGCGGCTACGGCGCGCGGCTGGGCGATCAGGCCGGCTTCGCAGTAGCGGAAGAGTCGCTGCGGGCGGGCCTGCACGCGGTCGTGCCCTGGCGTGACCTCACCGGACCCTGTGTCGGCGCCGAACCCACCCGCGCCTGGGGAGCTCGGAGCCTGGCGGCGGCACGCTGTGGCGTGGTCCGTACGTTCGTCGCGCAGAACGCGGCCGGTGACCGCCGGGTGCACGTGCCGCAGCTGGGGGCGATCGTGGGGGCCACCGCACTCAGTCTGGCGTGGCGCCCCGAGCGGTCGCGCGCGCCGAAGGGGCGGCGGTTCCTGCTCACCCGCGCCGGCATTACGACCGGCGCGACGGCGATGGCGAGGGCGGTGCAGGGGTGGCGGGGCCGGTAGAGTGCTCCGCCGTGGCGCCAAGGGCGTCCGCCGTCCACGTGATGGCGTTGGTGTAGTACTCGCCAAGCCTGGCGGGATCCACCCCCATGTCCTTCGCGATCTCCTGTGCGTTCTCGAACAGCCCCAGCTCGTACGACTCAGCGACGTTGATCGCGTCGGCATAGGGACCGGTGCGGTGCCGTAGCGCGTCGCTGGCCTCGGGACTGAGCGCCGCGCGCTCGAGGATTTCGCTGAGCGGCATGCGGAACACCGCATCGAGGAGCGAGAAGAGCCCCACGAGAAACAGCGTGCCCGCCTCGCGCCCGGCGCCCGTGAGCTGCTCGCACAGGCGACCACGTTCGACCGCCTGACGCACCAGCTCGTAGTCCATGCCGTTCGTGCTCTTGCGCGCGGCTGCGATGGCCACGGCGAGCCAGCGCAGGAAGGTCTGGCGGCCGATGATCCGGAGTGCCTGGCCGATCGATGCCACACCGCGTCCGCCGAAAGCCGCCGCGTTGACGAGGCGAAGCAGCTGGAAGGTGAGCCCTGGGTCCGTGGCGATCACGTCTTCGAGCTGGCCATCGGTAATCGTCGGGTCGCGCGCGAGCCCCATGAGCCGAATGGCGGCGACGGTGCTCTGCGGGAGGTCGGCCGCGGGGAGCGGCTCGGGGCGACTGAAGAACGTGCCCTGAAATCCGTCGAACCCACGTTCGAGGGTGGCCTCGTACTGCTCGAGCTCTTCGACGTGCGCCGCCACGAGCCTCGGGCCGTCCTTGCCGGCGCCGCGCGTGAGGCGGTCGCACATCGTGTTGATCGCGGCGGCGTCACCGCTGCGCGCGTCCACGCGCACCCAGGTACACTGTGGCAGCCAGACCTCGGCTGGTACCGGGTCGGCTCCCACGTCGTCGAGCGCGAGACTCGCGCCGGCCTCCGCCAGCCGCTGCACCGCCTCGCTGGTGGCGTCGTCCTTGGTGAGCGAGGGGGGAAGCATGATGATGACCGCTCCCGGTTCTCCGACCAGAAAGGCGTCGGACAGGATCTGTTCGCGCGTGGCGGCGACGAAGGCCGGCATGCGATTGCGGATCAGGTCGAAGGTCCCACTCAGGACGCTCTGCGTGAAGGAACCGGGTCCGTCGCTGTCACGAAACCGGATTTCGTAACCGATGAGCGAGCCGGTTCCACCGAAGACGGGTTGGCGGACGAGCGCGAAGTCGGACATGGATCGGGCGATAACGTGGTGCAACGGGATGCAAGGGGTGGCGCAGACCGGCACGTCCTGACGAGCTTCAATCGAGCCGGACACCACCCGGGGCACGGCGTACGCGGTGAGCGCTCGCCGCGCAGGACTGCCCCGTCATTGTAGTATCGTCTTCGATTCTCCCGAGATGAGTCTTTCGACCCTCGACGGATCCCTGCACCGCGGGTGCGGGGGCCGGTATGCCCTCAACACGGAAACGGTCACCATGCGCTTGAGCGGCATGGCGGCCGAGGTAACCCGTGAGTTCTACCGGTGCGAGAAGTGCGGCCACGAGCAGCGCACGATCGAGCAGCGGGATACCGCCGAAAAGGCGGCGACAGAACAGATCCGCGCCGAGCACGACCTGCTGGCTCCGAAAGCCATCAAGCAGCTCCGCGAGAGCCTGGGGCTGACGGTGGCACAGTTTGCCGACCTGATCTACGGCACCCCCAAGGGGATCGTGGACGGTTGGGAGAAGGGCAAATACCTGCAGAACCGTGAAGCCGACGAGATGATCCGGGGGCTGACGGATCGGGAGACGCTGGAGCGGCGCGCGGCCAAAGCGGGGGTGACGTTGCCGGTGCTCGAGGGGGCCGCTGGGGTGTCGGCCGCCGCCGTGGAGCAGGCGCCCGCGTGAAGGCGGCGGAGCGCACGGCGTTGCTGGCCACTCTGGCCGCCCGCTTTGCGGCGCACATGACCCGGCACCAGGACATAAGCTGGGCCGATGTGCAGGCGACCCTCGAGGCGAAGCCCGCCGCGCTCGCTGCCTTGAAGAAGATGGAGGAGACCGGCGGCGAACCCGATGTGATCGGCACCGACGCGAATGGCGCCGTCCTATTCTGCGACTGTGCGGCGGAAAGTCCGGCCGGGCGCCGCAGCCTGTGTTATGACCGCGAGGCGCTCGATGCGCGCAAGGAAGCCAAGCCGGCCGGCAGTGCGATGGAGATGGCGCAGGACATCGGCGGCGAGCTGTTGACGGAGGCGGACTATGCGCTGCTGCAGAGCGTTGGCGCGTTCGATCTCAAGACGTCCAGTTGGCTCCAGACGCCGGCCGATGTGCGTGCGCGTGGCGGTGCCCTGTTTGGCGACCGACGCTACGGGCGCGTCTTCACGTACCACAACGGCGTGCAGTCGTACTATGCCGTGCGTGGATTTCGGGTGCTGGTGCGCGTTTAGGGTGCCAGGGGTGCACGACGGCGCTGCAAGTGTGCGTCGAGCGTCGCATCGCGGTTGTATATGTCTGGCCGGAACTGCAGCGTGCCGTCATCGTCCATGAAGGCCGTGGCGTAGGTAATGCGGACGGGGATCGGGTCGTGCAGCATCACGACCGAGCGCTCTCCCGTTGCAATGGCGGAGTCGAGCGCCGCCCGTGACCACCGCTGGCGAGCCAACAGCAGTTCAGCCATCTCGTGTGGACGTTGCACGCGGATGCAGCCGTGCGAGTAGGCCCGGTCAGGTCGGTCGAACAGTGCCTTGGCCGGCGTGTCGTGCATGTACACGTTGAACCGATTCGGAAACATGAAGGCGATCTGGCCAAGGGCATTCCAGGGCCCTGGCCGCTGCTGGATGCCGTCGGCCACGCGCACCATGTGATTCCGTTCCAGATACGACGCATCACGCTGAACTGCGGGCCAGATCTCCTTCGCCGCGATGCTCGGGGGCACATTCCACGCGGGATTGAGCACGAGGTGCGTGAGCGTGCCGGTAAACATCGGGGTCTTGTGGGTGGCCGTCCCGATGACCACGCGTGTCGAGAAGATCGTCCGACCGGCGTTCAGCACGAAGGCCCGTTGATCGGCCAGGTTTACCGTGATCCACCATCCCGTATCGATCGGCGGCAGCCATCGGACCCGCTCCATCCCCAGCTCCACCTGCCGTATGCGGGTCGTGATCGGCACGTTCATCGCCGCACGCGTGACCGGACCGAACACGGAGTCGGCCATCAACCCATGGCGTTCCTGGAAACGCGCTACGGCGGTGGCGAGGCGCTGGTCGAATGCCGAGGTGTCGCCGAAAGCCGACGCGAGATCGCCACGTTGCGTGAGGCTCGCTCGGAGTAGCGCCACGCGTTCGCCCGTGGCGCCTACCCGCAGCGTGGGGCCGTGCGTCACGTTTTCCCACGGTGTGGTCCGCGAGATCCGACGAAGCATCGCGAGCGCTTCGCGAAGCCGTACGTAGCCGACTCCGGTCGGCGTCACCTCGAGCAGCGCCTGCCCGGCATCTGCGGCGCGGCTCCACGCCGTCAGGAGTGAATCGGCGGGGAAGGGCCGACGTGGATACGCGCTGCTGCGCTGTACCTGCCCCGGTACGGTGAGCCCCCAGCCAAGATCTTCGGCAAATCGCAGCGCGATGAACGACAGCCACACGTCGGCGTGGGCATGCGCTGCGTTCGTGCGTGACGACGCGCGCGCCTCGATGGTCGGCGCGCGGTACATGCCGGTGTCCAGCCCGTCGGTCGCCGCTCCCGCGATTGCCCGCTGCAGTTGCAGGCCACGGCCGCTCCACCCTGCTGAATCCGTCCACGCGGGTGCGAGTCCGCGGTTGGCGTAGAAGCGCCGCACCCCGCGGACGAGTTGCGCATCGTGATCACTGTGTACGCGCGCCGTGAGCGCACGCAGGGCGATGTCGATGTCGTTCTCGACGGGCGGCGGCAGCGCACCGAGCGTTATGCACAACGCGCTTGCCATCAACCTGGTGCGGGCACCAGTACGGAGGTCCATGGTGGAAATGTACGGGTGCCCGTGCCGCCTGCTGTTGCGGTTTCCCTCCCGGTGTGTCGTCGTTTCCCTGAGAGGGAGCCGAGCTGTAGGCTCCGCCCTTACCCGAACACCAATCCGCCGTCCACGATCAGGTTTTGCCCGGTTACGGCGCGCGCCCACGGACTTGCGAAGAAGACGACCGTATCCGCGAGTTCCTCAGGGGTGGTAACGCGCCGGAGCGGCGTGTTGGCGGCGATGAGGTCAAAGACGGCATCCGGCGTCGCCGCACTGGCGTCGGTGGTGCGGAGCAATCCACCGGATACCATGTTCACCGTGATGCCCTGCGGGCCGAGCTCCGCTGCCGCCGTTCGTGTGAGCGCGAGCAGCGCCGACTTGGCCGCAGTGTAATCGTGATAGGGCACGACAGGGTTCTGCACCAGGTTGCTACCGATCGTGACCACACGACCAAATCCCTGGGCGGTCATGTCTGGCACGGCCTGTTGGAGCAGCAGTAATGCACCCACGCAGGCGGTGTCGGTCTGGCCACGCAGGCGCTCGGGGGTCAGCGTGGCAATGGTGTCGCGGGCGTCGCCGTTAAAGCGATAATCGGTGAGGGCATTGTGTACGAGCGTGGTCACCGGTCCCATGGTGCGGCGTACTACTTCGAACATGCGCTGCACCTGGTCCGCGTCGCGCACGTCGGCCTGAATGGCGACGGCGCGCGGCCCCAGCTGTGCCGCGAGCAACTCGGCCTGCTCGCGGCTGGCCCGATAGTTGACGACCACCTGTGCACCTTCGCGCGCAAACGCCACGGCGATGGCCGCGCCGAGGCCGCGCCCGGCGCCGGAGACGAGGACGATCTGTTCGGAGAGAGGACGGGTCATGTCAGGCGTGCCAGAGTTCATGGAAGTGATGCGTAGGACCGTGGCCATGGCCGACGGTCAGGCGGTGGGCGGCGGCGATCGCGCCGGTCACGTACTGCTTGGCAGCGCGTACCGCGTGATCGATCGTGTGGCCGTGGGCCAGTTCGGCGGCGATGGCGGCCGACAGTGTGCAGCCCGTGCCGTGGGTGTTGGTCGTCGCGATGCGCGCCGTCTCGAACCAGTGCACGCCGTCTGCCATGACGAGACAGTCGGGGCTTGCCTCATCCGCCAGATGGCCGCCCTTGATCAGCACGGCCAACGGCCCGAGACGCTGCAGGGCAGTGGCCTGTGCCAGCATGTCGTCGCGGGTTCCGGCCACCGGCAGGTCGAGCAGTCTCGCCGCCTCCGGCAGATTGGGCGTGACGAGCGTGGCCAATGGCAGCAGCCGTTCGCGCACGGCGTTCACGGCATCGTCGTGCAGGAGTGAGGCACCACCCTTGGCGACCATGACGGGGTCGAGTACGACGGGCGCCTGGTTTCGGGCCGAGAGGGCATCGGCGACCGCCATCGCAATGTCTGCCGTGGCGATCATGCCGATCTTCACGGCATCTACGCGCACATCGTCGAAGAGCGTGGTGAGCTGCTGATGCACAAGGTCCGGCGGTACGAGATGCACGGCCGATACCCCGCAGGTGTTCTGGGCGGTGAGGGCGGTGATGGCGGCCATGCCGTACGCGCGGCGGGCGCTGAAGGCCTTGAGATCGGCCTGGATGCCGGCGCCGCCAGAGGGATCCGATCCGGCGATGGCCAACACATTGGGAATGTGCGACGGTGTCGTCATGTGGGTCGCCACGTGGTACGAGGAGAGGATGACTGCGTGCGCGTACGCATGACCAGGTCCGCGAGGGTCCGAGCCGCCCGTCCTGGATGCGGTTGACCGCAGATCGCCGAAATCACGGCGAGGCCATCGACGCCCGACGCGAGCACGTCGGCGCCGTTGGCGAGTTGGACGCCGCCGATCGCGACCGACGGCAGCGTGGTGGCGGTACGCGCCGCCGCGAGGCCGTGCAGGCCAAGCGCTTCGGCGTGATCGGGCTTGGTCGTCGTGGGGAAGACCGGTCCCAGCCCCACATAGTCCACCACGTGCGGATCTGCGGCAGCCGCGTGGGCGACGGTCTCACAGGACCAGCCCACGATCATCGTGGGGCCTACGCGCGCGCGCACCTCGTGGGGGCGCATATCCGACTGGCCCACGTGCACGCCGTGCGCTCCGATGGCCATCGCCGCGTCGATGTCGTCGTTCACGATGAGCGGCACGCCGCTGCCGTCGAGCAGCTGGAGTAGCGCGCGTCCCATCTCGATGCGCGCGGCGGTGGTGACAAGCTTGTCGCGCAGCTGCACCATCGTCACGCCTCCCTGCACGGCGGCGTGCACGGTGTCGAGCACGCCGGCTGCCGCACAGAGGTCGGGGTCGGTGACGAGGTACAGTCGCAGCTGCTCGCGGATCAGCTCCATGTCACACGCGGCGTACGCGTGAGGTCGTCCGGTGTGACGGCGGCGAGTGCGTCGAGGAAGCGCCAGCCGAACGATCCGGGGCCTTCTGCCTCGCGTTCGGCGCGTTCCCCCGCCTCGGCGAACAGCACCAGCGCGGCGATGGCCGCATCCATGGGGGCAGCCACGGCGGCGAATGATCCCATAAGGCAGGTGAGGGAGCAGCCCAGTGCGGTCACGCGCGGCATGAGCGGTGAGCCACCACGGATCGTGGCGAGGCGCGTCCCGTCGGTGACCAGATCGACGGTGCCGGTGACGGCCACGACGCCACCCGTGTCGCGGGCCAGCTGTCGTGCCGCCGGTTCAGCGGCCATCACGGGGTCTGCGGCATCGACGCCACGGGCGGTGGTATCGCCGCCGGCGAGCGCGAGAATCTCACTGGCGTTGCCACGCAGGATCGTGGGGCGATGTGCCAGCAGGTCGCGTGTGACGCCGGCGCGGTACGACGAGGCGAAGTGCGCCACCGGGTCGAGTACCCAGGGCGTGCCCACCGCATTGGCAGCTTGCACAGCGGACAGCATTCCCGCGGCCCACGCCGGCGACAGCGTGCCGATGTTGATGGTCACGGCGCGCGCGATGCGCGCGAAGTCTCCGCTTTCTTCGGCGGTGTGCACCATGGCCGGCGCGGCGCCTGCAGCCAACAGGGTGTTGGCGGCAATGTTCATTGCCACGTAGTTGGTGATGCACTGCGTAAGCGGTGCGGCGGCCCGGAGGCTGGTGAGTGCCTCTGCCGGTGATGCGGCCGGTCGCGTCATGAGCTCCTCCGCCAGGCGCAGCGGGAGTCGACAGGATCTTCGGACTGGGAGCCCGACGAACGGCCGCGACTCCCTACGCCAGCATGATCTGGGTCAGGTTCAAAGGGTGCTTCTCAGCCCCGCCGCAGCGGGACGCCCCTGTCGTTGGCGGCAATTTAGTGTGCGGCAGCCGAAAAGGGGGCCCCACGAAACTCGCTGCCCCACGCTGCCGTTGGGACGCCCACGTCTGCACATTCCCAGTGGTCACCGGTGCGCGCTTCCGTTCCATCCTCGAGCATGACCGACTCCCTGATCTCTGCGCATTCCCTCACCCGCCGCTACGGGGCCGTCACGGCACTCGATGCGCTGACCGTGACGATCGCTCCGGGCATCACCGGTCTGGTCGGCGCGAACGGTGCGGGCAAGAGCACCTTCGTGAAGATTCTGCTGGGGATTGTCGAGCCCAGCGGTGGGAGCGCCGAGGTGATGGGGCGCCATGTGGTGACGGAACGCGAGGAGATTCGCGCGCTGGTGGGATACATGCCCGAGCATGATTGCCTGCCTCCAGACATGAGCGCCACGGAGTTCGTGAGCTTCATGGCTCGGTGCAGCGGGCTGCCGGCCACGGCGGCGCGGGAGCGCGCCGCGGAAGTGCTGCGACACGTCGGGCTATTCGAGGAGCGGTATCGTCCCATGGGGGGCTACAGCACGGGCATGGCGCAGCGCGTGAAGCTCGCACAGGCGCTCGTGCACGATCCGCGCCTCCTCATTCTCGACGAGCCCACCAACGGGCTCGATCCCGCGGGGCGCGACGAGATGCTGGCGCTCATCTTACGGACGGGGCGTGAGTTCGGCATCTCGGTGCTGGTCTCCTCGCATCTGCTCGGTGAACTCGAGCGTGTGTGTGATCGCATCGTGCTGATCGAGCAGGGGCGCCTGTTGCGCGAGGCACAGGTGGGGGCGCTCACCAGCGAAACGGGCACCATCGTGATCGAGCTGGACGCCGAGGCCTTCGCGGTCAATGCCTTCACCGCGCGCCTGAGCGCCCGCGGATTGCTGGTGCAGGTGGAGCGGCAGCGGGTGCTGGTGGAAATTCCCGACGGGTCGAACGCCGACGCGGTGCGTGACGTGTACGATGCCGTGCGCGATGCGGCGCATGCCGCGGATGTGGGGTTGCTGCGGCTCGAACGTCGCCGCGGTCATCTTGCCGATCTCTTTGCGGCGGCTGCGTCATGAGTAAGCCGGCCAGCATGACGCGCGACTCCGTGATGCGCGGGGGTGCCGCGAGTACCATCCACGATCTCGGATACCGCCGTTACGACGGCCCGCGCGACGGCGCGCGCGGCGCGTTCCGTACGCTCTTCTGGCAAGGGTTCCGCACCATGTTCGGGGTGGGGCGTCCGTGGAAGTCCAAGGCCGTGCCGGTGTTCGTGGTCGTCGTGAGCATGTTGCCGTCGCTGGCGTCGGTGGTGGCCGTGGGTGCGTCACAGGGGCAGATCCCGCTGCAGTATGCGGGCGTGTATGCCGCGCAGCTCGTGCTGTTCCTGCTGTTCAGTGCCGCGCAGGCACCGGAGATGCTCAGTCGCGACCAGCAGCATCGGGTGCTGCCGCTCATCCTCACGCGCAACGTGACGCGCACGAGCTATGCGCTGGCGCGCCTGGCCGCGATGTTTACGGCGATGTTTCTCGTGTGCCTGGCGCCGCTGCTGGTGTTGTACCTCGGGGAGATCGGGGTGGCGAAGGTGCCGTCGGAAACCTTCGCAGACATGGGCGGCAAGATCGGGCCCGTGCTGCTCATGGCCACGCTCGCGGCCATGGTGTATTCCACGGTGAGTGCGGCGCTGGCCAGTTGCACGCCGCGCCGCGCGTACGCGACGGCCTCGATCATCGGCCTGTTCCTCGTGTCGACAGCGATCGCGCTTGGCCTGCGTGATCTGGCGGGGGTGCCGAACGAAGTGAACGAGTTGATCGACCCGCTGCGTGCACTTGGCACGCTGGCCATGGTGCTCTTTGGTGAAACCACGCGTGGCATGGAGCTCAATCCGCCACCGCCGGTTGCGGCGTTCATCGCGGTGTTCGTCATCATTGCTGCAGGTGCCACCACGGTGTTGGTGTGGCGGATGCGCCGGGTCACGGTATGAGTGCACCCTCCAGCGCACGCGCAGCGGTGGGTGCCACGCCGCTGGTGTTCGAAAACGTCTCGCACTGGTACGGCGATGTGGTGGCGGTGAACAACATCACCGCGGCGGTGGAGGCAGGTATCACCGGCCTGCTCGGTCCCAACGGCGCGGGGAAGACCACGCTGCTGCAGCTGGCGGCCGGGTTGATGCCCCCGAGTGGGGGCGAGGTGCGCGTATTCGGCGAGTCGCCGGTGGAGAAGCCGGAGATCTTCCGGCACGTGGCGCTGGTGCCGGAGCGTGAGGCGCTGCCGGGGATGCTTTCCGCGCGTGCGTTCGTGGAGGCGCGCGCCACGCTGTTGGGCATGCGTGATGTGAAGGGTGCGGCACAGCGCGCGCTGGAGCTGGTGGAGATGGACACCGTGGCGGACCGGCGGGTGCACGGAATCTCCAAGGGGATGCGTCAGCGCACCAAGCTGGCGGCGGCGCTGGTGCATGAACCGCGGCTGGTGCTCCTGGACGAGCCGTTCAACGGACTCGACCCGCGTCAGCGGCTGCACATGATGCACCTGTTGGAGACGCGGGCGGCAGACGGTACGGCAGTGCTGCTGTCCAGTCATATTCTCGAGGAGATCGAGGGGGTGGCCTCGCGCATTCTGGTCATGCTCTCCGGACGGTTGGCAGCCAGCGGCGATCATCGCACGCTGCGTCGCATGATGACTGACCGACCACACACGGTGCGCCTCCGCGCGAGCAACGTGCGCGTGCTGGCGGCACGTCTGGTCGCGCAGCCATCGGTGATGGGCGTCGAGGTGGAGAGCACCGACGCCCTCGTGGTTCGCACCACGGACTACACGGCGTTTTCGCGGTTACTGGTACGCGCCGCGCACGGAGAGGGCGGCGAGGCGCCGGTCACGCTGTACGATGTACAGCCCACCGACGAATCGCTGGAGCACGTGTTCGCCTATCTGGTGGAGCGTTGACGATGGCCGCGAATATGGCGCCTACAGGTAACCGGGCCGTCTCCGCCTTCGGTCCGGTCTCGTTCGTGCAGACCGCGCGGGTGCTCATTCGACTGGCGTGGGCGCGCACCGGGTCGCCGGTGCTGGTGTTGGGGATCGCCGCGCTCCTGTTGCTTCCCATGGTGTTCGGGCTCGTGTTCGCCAGTCGCGGCGCGTTGTCGGGTGATCCGGTGGATTTCCTGATGGGGCGCTACGACAGCCTGGTGGCAGGGCTCGCCACTCCGCTGATTGCGCTGCTCCTCGGTACCAGCGCCTTCAGTGCGGAGACAGACGACGGGACGCTGTTGTATCTCGTCACCACCACCACACCGCGGTGGTGGATCGTCGCGTCGCGCGTGCTGTTTGCCTCGGTGCTGACCGGCCTCCTCTCCGCCGTTGCGGTGCTCGGCACCGGGCTGATTGCGGTAAGCACGAGTAATCCCGAGCAGGTGGTGAGCGCGTACACCATCGCCGTGTTCTACGGCGGGGTGACCTATGCCGCGTTGTTCACCATGCTGGCGCTCGTCACGCGTCGCGCGCTGGTATCGGGGTTGGTGTACGTCCTCTTCTGGGAGGACGCCCTGAGCCAGACCTTTCAGGGCTTGCAGTATCTCAGCATCCGCAAGTGGATGGCGGCGGTGGCGGAATCGCTCACGCCGTCGGGGAGTGACCGCGTGGGGCCCTCGCTCCCCTTTGCGCTCGTGGCCGCCCTCGTGCTGGTGAGCGTTACGGTGTACCTCGGCGGCCGCCGCCTGCACCGCCCGCGCATATCCCGCATCGGGACGTAAGCGGACGCAGCGCGCTCAGCGGGTGGTGCTTGCCATCGCCGCACGCAGCTCCAGATCAGGCAGCACCTTCCGGAGTACCGCGTCCACGCGGGTGAGTCGGTCGGCAGGATTGCGCTCGACCAGCAGCTGATAGCGTGGCTCGAGCTCGAGATCGATCATCGAGGCGATCGACCAGGCAAGTTGCGCGGGGTCGTCGGGTAACGATGGCAACGGACCGCTGGTGCCATTGAGGGTGTGCACTGCCTTCACCACCCGCTTGAAGTGCTGGGCCACGTCGTCGGCCGCCACGGCGAGGGCGACGGGGCTGCCGCGTGGTGTATCGTTTACGAACGACACCTCGGCCACGTGGTACGGCGCCGCGTCGTCTACGAAGGCCTCGAGGGCGACACGCTCACGCCCCGTGACGAGAATGTTGGCGCGACCGTCCGGCAACATCTCCACCTCGGTCACCTCCGCCACGCACCCCATGCGCCCGGCAGGGATCGCACGCTCCGGCACGCCGCTGATCCCGGTAAGAATGCCGAAGCGTGAATCGCCGGCGCGCACGTCGGCGAGTAATTGCCGATAGCGCGGTTCAAAGAGGTGCAATGGCAGCGTCGTGCCCGGGTAGAGCACGACGCCCAACGGAAAGATCGGAAGACGAAGGTCGGCCATCACCGAAAGGTGGCGACGCGATCCACGGCGTGCCGGTGAGAGCGGAACCCGTCGACATCGCCACGACCGACGGCAATCAGGGCCGTGATGGTGGCATGCGCGGGGATGCTGAGCAGTGCCTTCACCTGATCGGCCTGAAAGCCGAGCATCGGCGAGGTGTCGAAGCCTTCACTCTTGGCGATCAACAGCAGATACCCGAGGGCGATGTTGGCCTGCGCATTGGCCCACACGGCACGCGCCTCCGGGGGCATGCCGCCGAAGGTGTTTTCGAGCATGGCCACGGTGGCGGCCTTCTTGTCGGCCGGGAGGTCGGGATGCACCACCTCATCGAGATGCGACATGGTGTCTTCCATGTCGGCATACAACACGATCAGGACTGGGGCTCCGCTCACCTGCGCCTGTCCATAGGCCGCGTCGCGGAGCTGGTCCTTGGTGCCCTGATCGCGGACCACCACGAAGCGCCACGGCTGGAGGTTGAACGCCGAGGGGGCCCGACCGGTCAGGGTGAGGAGGGTGCGGACCTCGTCATCGGTGACGGGCGTGTCGCGGTAGCGGCGGACAGAATGGCGCAGGAGGGCCGCATCGGCAGCGCTGAGTCGGGGAGCCTGGGCGCCGTCCTCGGCTGTGGGCAGGGACGCGGCGGGCGTTTCGTTCTGTAGCATCTTAGTTATGTCCTGTTGTGATACTGGTGTTTGTCAAAACAAGCTTCAACCGAGCGGAAGCGTTCCACGCTTGCGGTTGGGTTAGCGGCTCGGGCACTTCTTCTTGATTCCCTGGAGCAGCGCCGTGAGGTGGCGGCGCTCCTCGTCGGCCAGCCCTTCGAACATGGCCCCCTCGGCTTGGGCCACGTGGGGCGCGACATCCGCCAGCAGGTGACGCCCCTTCTCGGTGAGCGCCGTGTGGACCACTCGACGGTCCTTTTCGTCTCTGTTTCGAGACACCAACGCGGCAGAATCAAGCCTGTCGAGCATTCTGGTGACATCCGGACCAGGTGCGGCCAAATGTCGCCCAAGCTCGCTGCAGCCGGCCCCCGACCCTGACAGACGGTCGATCACCACGAGCAGTTCGAACTGCGCCGCGGTGAGCCCGAACGGTTCCAGGGCCCGTGACAGGGACCGCTCGACGTGCGCCGCGGCGGCGCGAAGCGCGTACACCGTGCTGGCCACGCAAGCCGCGGAGGTGCTCGTGGCGAGCTCATTGGGGGTGGAATTCATCTCACCGCTTAATCTATCGTTGCAACGAGTATTGTCAAGGAACACGATGTCGGCCGCTACCAAAGGGGCAGCAGGCGGCATACATTGCACTCCCGCGTGCGGTCAGCGCGGACTGGCGCCGTCGCCAAGTGGTAAGGCAGGAGACTGCAAATCTCCCACCGTCGGTTCGATTCCGACCGGCGCCTCTCGGACCCGTTCGAACAGCCCGCTCCCATCTCTGGGGGCGGGCTGTCGTGTTTCCCGGGGGCATCTCCTCGGGCTTCGTTTGGGGGGGACCCGGGCCTACCAGCGT
Organism: Gemmatimonas sp.; assembly: GCF_044344655.1. Lineage (GTDB taxonomy): Bacteria > Gemmatimonadota > Gemmatimonadetes > Gemmatimonadales > Gemmatimonadaceae > Gemmatimonas. Next base: position 96,188 of record NZ_JBIJCN010000001.1, on the reverse strand, counting down.
CAGATCTGTCGCGCGGCGTGCGCGGTCAGGCTCCCGCCCGCCCCGCATCGCGTCGCGGGGCCGCCTGCCGCATGAGATAGAGCGCCCCGAGTGATCCGGTGAGTATTGAACCGCTCAGCACGCCGACCTTGGCTGCGTCCAGCTGGGCCGCATCGGAGAAGGCGAGGCCGGCGATGAACAGCGCCATCGTGAAACCGATGCCCCCGAGGATGGCCACACCGAACAGACCGGCCCAGGTGCACTGCGCAGGGAGTTCGGCGACGCGCAGTCGCACCGCAATCCACGCCGCACTGAAGATGCCGATCGGCTTGCCAATCACGAGGCCAAGGGCGGTCGCCAGCACGGCCGGCTGCGTGGCAAAGCTGGCCACATCGGCCGGTAGTGTCACGCCGGCGTTGGCGAGAGCGAAGAGCGGGACGATGCCGAAGTTCACCGGACGTGCGAGGGCCGCTTCGATGCGCGCCTGCACGCTGTGCGATCCGCGCGATGGAACCGTGAAGGCCAGCAGGACGCCGGCAATGCTGGCATGCACGCCCGACTGGTACACCGCCACCCACAACAGCGCACCCAGGCACAGATACGGCGCCACGGCATTCACCCCCCGTCTGTTGAGCAAGAGGAGGGCGCCCATGAGCGCGATCGTGGCGGCCAGTGCGACGGTGACCACGCTCGGGGTATAGAACACGGCGATCACGATCACCGCGCCGATGTCGTCGGCAATGGCCAGCGCGGCGAGGAACACGCGCAGTCCCGGCGGGACGCGATCGCCGAGCAGGGCTACGATGCCGAGGGCGAAGGCGATGTCGGTGGCCATGGGGATCCCCCACCCCGGTACCGCTGGGGTGCCCGCGGCGACCGCCGTGTACACCAACGCCGGCATCACCATCCCGCCGAGTGCACCGACGATGGGCAGCGCCGACTTGCGAACCGACGCGAGCGCGCCGTCCTGGATCTCATACTTGATTTCGAGCCCGATCAGCAGGAAGAAGACCGCCATGAGGCCGTCATTGATCGCATGCAACAGCGACCAGCCGCCCACCTCGGCGTGCAGCACGCCCGTGTAACTGTTCTGCCATGGGCTGTTGGCCCACGCGAGCGCCAACGCGGCGCACGCCAACAATAGGAGGCCGCTGAGCGCCTGGCTCGGCGGCGGCGCCTGTTCGGAGACGTAGCCCTCTTCCACGATTCTGTCGGACATACCGGCAATGTACCCGGGCGGCAGGGCGATTTTCTGTGGGGTCCACCGGTGCTGGCCGGTTTCCGGAGGTCCCGGTCCTCGGACGGTGCCCCCGGCCTCCAGCTGGCGCGACGGCAGGGCGTATCTTGCGACTGTCCCGGCCAACGTGGGACATACTGCCGTCTGATCGCATGGATGGTAGCGGATGGTTCGCCCGTGACGCGTTTGGTTCTCACTCGCATCGAACTCATGTCCGGCCCCCCTGTCGTGTCTCATCGATCGCGCTGGTCTGCCCCTCTGCTCCCGATGCCCCTGCTGGCGATGGGGGTGTTGTCGCTGGCGTCGCTGCTGGCCTCGCTGCTGGCCTCGCGCGATCTCGTCGCGCAGGAGCCCAAACCCACAGCCAGCGGTTGGCGCGATGCACAGGCCACCACGCTCGTGACCCGAGCGATCGAGCGCCGAGGCCTGCAGCTCGCCGACAGTTCGCTGCTCAGCTACCGCGCCACCGCCCACGGCTTTCTTGCCTTCCTGGCGCAGCTGGGGGAGGGCGTGATCATTCCGCCCAAGGTGGTGCAGAGCGAGGAGCTCGCGCTGTCGATCGCGTGGTGGCAGCCGGGGCGCAGTGCACAGCGCCTCATCGGGCGGCGCGACACCACGCTGCTGCCCGCCGATGTGGGGTACTATCGTGACCGCTACGGCGTGGTGCTGGACAATCTTCCGGATCGGATCCGGCTGGGTGACGGACAGGATGTGCGGGACGTCCCACACCCGCTGGCCGCGGGCGCTCTCGGACTGTACGAGTACACCATGGGCAGCCCCCTGACGATCCGTATCCCCGGTCGTGAGATCCTGGTGGACGAAGTGAAGTTCCGTCCGCGTAACGGCAGCATGCCGTCGGCCATCGGGTCGGTGTATCTCGACCGCGAGACGGCGGCCGTGGTGCGTCTTTCCATGACCTTCACGCGTGCGGCGATCATCGACAAGCGGATCGAAACGCTCGTGGTGACGCTGGAGAACGGATTGGTACGGGAGCGCTACTGGTTGCCGCGACGGCAGGAAGTGGAAGTGTCGCGTGGCAGCACCTGGTTCGACATCCCAGCGCGCGGGATCGTGCGCGGCAAGTGGGAGATCTCCGGCTACGACGTGAACGAGCGCATTCCGCCGGCCACGATGCTCTTGCCGCGGTGGAGCAGTGCGCCCCGTGACTCACTGCGCGCGCATCCCTTCGCCGGGCGCATCATCGACGCGCTTCCGCCGGAGATTCAGATTGCGAGCAGCGAGGATGTGGTGCGTGCGCGCGTGCAGGCCGAGGCGGCGGTCCGCGCATCGATGCTGGCGCGTCCCGCCACGGCGAGTGTAACGGGGCGTGGCATCAGTGATTTGGCGCGGTTCACCCGTGCCGAGGGGTTGGCGCTGGGGCTGGGCGGTGCGCACAAGAGCAGCACGGGATTCATGGTCATGGCGCGCGCCCGCTACGGCTTGGCTGACGAGCAGTTCAAGGGGCATGTAGCAATCGGTCGGGCACCGGCTTTCGGTCGGTTGCCCACATTGCAGCTGTTCGTCGAGCGTGACTATCGCGATCTCGGTGTGGCCGAGCGTGCAGGGGTCACCAACTCCCTCGCCTCGATGCTCTTCTCGAGTGACTACACCACGCAAGTGGATACGCGCGCGGTCGGCCTGCTCTACAAGCGGTCGCCCGTCAGTGCCTTCACCTGGCGTGTCGCGGCCGAACGTGATGCGCCCACACGCGTGACGGGTTCCGGGTGGCAGCGCACCTTCGCTCCTACCCTCGATGCGTGGGCGCTCGAGGGCGCGCGCCTTGAGGTCAGCGGGGCCGGTGGTACGGTGCCACGCGACGCCATGGCGCGCCGCTCCACGTGGATGCTGTCGGCGAGTGTCGGAGCCTACGACGGACAGGCGACGCGTGCGGTGCGTCCATTGGTGGCGCGCGCGCAGGCGCAGTGGCAGCTCACGCAACCGCTCGGTCGCGACCGTGCGCTCGTGGTGCACTCGATTGCCGGCCTTGCGGGTGGGCGTGATCTGCCGCCGCAGTGGTTGGTATTTGCCGGCGGACCGTGGTCGGCGCCCGGATACGACTGGCATCGCTTTGGCTCGCGCGCCCTCCTGTCGCAGCGCGTGGAGCTGCGCACGCCGGTGCGCGGCCCGTCCCTCCCGCTCGGGCGGTTCGGCACGTCACCGCCACATGTGACGCTGGCGCCCTACCTGCAGGCGATGGCCACGGCATCGGGTGTTGCCGAGCGACCCACCGTGGCCGGCGTCTATCCGTCGGCGGGACTCGGTGTGTTGTTCTTCTATGACCTCGTCCGCGCCGACGTGGGGCGCGGCCTTCGTAACGGTGCCTGGCGATTCTCGATCGACATCGACCGTTCGTTCTGGGGGATTCTCTGAGCCGCCCGCCGTTGGCCACCGCCAAGCCGTATGACAAGGCGTACTTCGACAAGTGGTATCGCCATCCGCAGCATCGCGTGAAGTCGCCGGTGGAGCTCGCTCGGCAGGTGGCGTTCGTACTGTCCACCGCCGAGTTCGTGCTGGGGCGCCCGGTGCAGAGTGTGCTCGATGTGGGGTGTGGCGAAGGACAGTGGCGCGCTGCGTTACGTGCCCATCGGCCGCGTCTTCATTACACCGGCGTGGATCCGAGCGCGTATGCGGTCGAGCGTTATGGCCGGACCCGCAATCTTCACCTTGGCGGCATCGAGTCTCTGGAAACGCTGCCGCTCCGTGCCGAGTACGATCTGGTGGTGTGCTGTGGGATGCTGAACTATCTCACTCCATCGCAGCTCGCCCGTGGTGTGGCGCAGGTGGCGCGCTTCACGGGGGGCATGGCGTATCTCGAACTATTCACCAGTGAGGATGCGTTCGAGGGCGATACCAACTGGCCGACGCCGAAGCCGGCGCGTTGGTATCGAGGTCTGATGCAGAAGGCGGGACTGTGCCCGATCGGGATGCAGTGCTACGTGACGCGTGAGGCCACCTCGCGCGTCTCGGCGCTGGAGCGGGTGTAGGTTCGTGACATGAGCCTCGACTATTCGATTCTGTGGTTTCTGGGGGGCGCGCTCGCTGGCGCGGCCGTGACCTTTCTGGTGTTTCGGCGCCTCGCGACCTCGGAGACGGCGCGCGCTGTGAGTGTGACCGTGGCCGAAGGCGAGGCGCGCGCTCGCGCGACGGAAACGGTCCTGCGCGAGCAACTTGCCCGGCACGAGGCGGAGCGTGCGCTCACGATGCGGCATGGCAATGTGGCCGAGCTCTTGGCGCCCATTCGCGATACGCTCGCGCGTTACGACGAGGTACTGGCGCAGCTGGGCCGGGCCCAGGCGCAGGTGGCAGGGCAAATCGGTGAGCGGCTCGACGCGGTGGTCCTGTCGGGTGAGTCCCTCCGTCGTGAGACCCAGCAGCTGTCACAGGCCCTGCGGTCCCCCAGCGTGCGTGGGCAGTGGGGGGAACTGCAGCTGCGCCGCGTGTGCGAGCTGGCGGGGATGCTCGCGTACTGTGACTTCGAGCCGCAGGTCACGGTACGGAGCGACGAGGGCGTGCAGCGCCCGGATCTGGTTGTGCGGTTACCCGGGGACCGCCAGCTGGTGGTGGATGCCAAGGCCCCGCTGGCGGCGTATCTCGAGTCGATGGCCGCACCAGACGAACGCACGCGCAGTGCGCGAATGGCGGAGCATGCGGCGCAGGTGCGCGCACACGTGCAGAAGTTGAGCGCCAAGAGATACTGGGCGCAGTTTGCGGATGCGCCGGATTTTGTGGTGTTGTTTCTTCCGGGTGAGGCGTTCTTCGCCGCGGCGCTCGACGCAGACCCCTCGCTCCTCGAGGCGGCGCTGGGGGAGCGCGTGTTGCTGGCCACGCCCACGACGCTGATCGCGCTGCTCAAGGCGGCGGCCTATGGCTGGCGTCAGGAGCGCGTCGCCGATGAAGCGGCGCAGGTGGCCGCATTGGGGCGCGAGTTGCACGAGCGGCTGACCGTGTTCGACGAGCAGCTCACGGAACTGGGGCGCGGACTGCAGCGCGCGGTCATCGCCTACAACCGTGCGGTCGGGAGCCTCGAATCGCGGGTGCTGGTGAGTGCGAGGAAACTCGGGACGATGAGCGGCGCGGCGGGTGAGCTGGCCGAGGTGCCCGCGCTGGAGGCGGCTGTGCGCGGCGTCGACGCTGCTGCGATCGACGCTGGTGCGATCGATGCTGCGCACCAATAGCGCACTCTAGAGCGAGCCAAGCAGATCGTCGATGGCTTTCCGGTCTGCGTCTTCCAGCGGCTCGGCGCCGTGGATGATGCGCTGCAGGATGTCGACCGCTTCGGCCGCCAGATCATCCGGGTGGCGGCGATCTTTGGCGAAGCGCACGATGTGCCCGAGCAGGATCGTCTCGAAAGGCGCCTCCTCCTCGTCCCCATCCTCGTCATCGTCGTCGTCTTCGTCTTCGTCGTCGTCCGCATCGAGGACCGATTCGTAGCTCGGGATGCTCTCTTTCCACGGCTCGGCGTCGTGCGCGTCCGACTCCAGCAGCGCGCGCGGTACGAGCGCAAACAGACGGCACTGCAGCCCCGGATCCTCTTCGTAGGCAAAGAGCCCAAGCGGCACGGGTTCATCGAAGAGATGCAGATCCATGAGACGAGCGATCGCCTCGGCGGGCATGGCACTGCGCGCGACCATGCGCCCATCGATGTAGGCCGCGAGCGCTGAGGAGTCCGGCGCACGCGGTTCATCCAGATGGGCGATACGCACCGCTACGGGTTCCCGTGTGGTGACGAAGATCGCCGGGCGGGCTTGGTCGCCGTCGTCCTGAGAGGCGTCGTCGTCAGTGGGATCGAATTCGTCGGCGGACATCGGCAGGGCTCACTGGAGGCGATCAGGACAGCGGTGACCTTGGCAGGTTAGGCACCGGAGCGTCGCCCCGGAAGGGGACGGGCGGCTCGGATCGGAGCCCGCTCAGGACGGACTTCCTACCTCGGTCACGTCGGTTTGCTCAAAGACCGTCCCCAGCCAATGCAGGACCGGCCAGAGTTCCAGCACGATGATGGTACTCGCGAGGACCGTGGCCAGCAGCACCGACCACCCGCCCCAGTCATTGGTCAACCAGAGCACCAACCCTCCAACCCCAACGGGAAAGACCAGCGCCACCGCGGCCACGAGCGTGGTGGCGCCAGTGGTCAGCAGATTCTGCCCCATCGTCTCGAAACCACGGGTCTCGGTGCCCAGCCGCACCCACGCGGGGAAGAGCAGAGCCGTGCCGTTCTGGATGGTGAACATGAGCGCATTGAACGCGGGAACCCCCACCACCACTGAGGCCAGTATGGGGATCGTCACGCCCGTCTCCAGATACGCTTGCGGGTCCTGTACGAACATCGCGATGGGCACCGTCATGAGCGACCACACCGTAATGGAGTGCAGCAGCGTGACGGCAGCGATCTCGGCGGTCACGATCCGCCAACCCGAGAGCGGATAGGTCTTGAGTACCGTGAGGCGCGGCAGATCCAGTCGCAGGTCGAAGCGCATCCACAGCGGACCGATAAACAACAGCATCGCGCCCCAACCGACGGTCACGCCCACGAACGCATCGGCGGCCTTCGTCGACGCTGCCCGTGTCGCGAAGGCGAGTACGGCGAGGCCTACCACAAACGAGATCACCTGCGTCTTCCACGATCCCCCACGCAGCGCGGCCACCACGTTCTTCCAGGCGATGGCCACTTCCGGACGTCCCTGCAGCGAGAGCGACGGCACCTTCACCAGCGTGCCTTTCTTCGAGCGCGCCTGTCCCATTTGCGAGGCGCGGAAGCGCTGCAGCACCTCGGCGCGGTAGGCAGTCGCCTCGACGGCGGCTTCCTCGAAGGCGTGATCGAGCCGGATGATCCACAGATAGTGGACGAGGACCACTGCGAGCGCCCAGGCAAGGCTCATCGCCCAGGCCGGGGTGCCGGCGGTCACGATGGGATCGAGGATCATCTGCACCGGTCGCAACGCGGCCGCCGGCACGGGGGCCTGCAGCGCGGCGGCAACGGCCGTAACAAGCGTCTTGATGCCACTCACGCTGGCGATGCGGAGCGCTGTCCAGTCCGCGGCGACACCGTACGCCACCGCGGCAACGAGCGCACAGAAGACGGCGACGGGGATGATCGCGCGGCGCCGTCCGGCGGTCCCGTGCTCGATCGCACTGGAGCGCACGATCGACGCGCCCACCCGGTGCATGGACAGGGTGGAGAAGAGCATCCACCATCCCACCGCGCGCTCCCACGTGGAGAGCTCTGTGGCGTCACCGCGGAAGATGACGCTGAACACGATCGTATTCACGAAGATCGCGAGCTGCATGCGCAACAGCTTGGTGTGCACCAGGCCGCGCCGCGTGATGGGGGCGCTGAACAGGAACTGCACCTCGGCCGGCGTGAAGGCGAGTGCACTGCGGTCCGCACCGAAAATCCACCAGCGCGCTGACAAGAGCAGGAGCACCGCGCTCCCGACAATTCGCGTGACATCGGAAAGGAGCAGCGAATTGAGAGGCGCGCTTCCCCCCCGCGTATTGCGGAAGAGCGCCCACCAGAGGTACAACGCGCCGAGGAGCACGGCGACGATGTAGCGCGGGCTACGCGCGCGCAGCGCCTGCGAGCGCAGCCGGTTGATGAAGGCGTGCCAATACAGGTACAGCATGGCGCGCGCAGGGGCTGGGCGGCGTGCGTTCCCCGGTTCTGGGACCGATAGCGCCCCGGGCGACAGCTCAGGCGCCATCGAGGACATCGTCGCCGGTCAGTGCGATGAATACTTCCTCAAGGGTACGGCCGGCCAGTGCCGGTCGTGACGATACGATCTCCTCGATCGTGCCGAACGCCATCATTTCTCCACGACGGATCACCAGCAGGCGTGTGCACAGCTCTTCGACCAGATGCAGCAGGTGCGAGCTGAGGATCACCGCCGTGCCTTCCCGGGCGCGGGCGGCAATCGTCTCCTTCATGCGCCGGATGCCCACCGGATCGAGTCCGGTCAGGGGCTCGTCGAGCAGGACGGCTGCCGGCCGATGCAGCAGCCCGCAGGCGATCGCCAGCTTCTGCTTCATGCCACGCGACAGCTCTGTGGGGAGCGCGTCCTTCTTGGCGGTGAGTTCGAGTTCGTCGAGGAGCGCCGGAATGCGCGGAGCGGCATCGGGTACCCCATACAGGCGCGCCACGAACCGGAGATGCTCGGTGACCGTGAGGTAGTCGAACAGCTGTGGTTCGTCGGGGATGAAGGCGAGGCGTGCCTTGGCCGCCACCGGATCCTGTTGCAGGTCCACACCGGCAATGCGGATACTGCCCGACGTGGGCTGGAGGATTCCGGCGAGCGCGCGCAGCGTGGTGGTCTTGCCCGCGCCATTTGGGCCCACGAGCCCCAGCACATCGCCCGGTGCGACGTGAAAGGAGAGCGATCGGACCGCGACCATGTCGCCGTACATCTTGGTGTAACCGGAAACGTCGATCACGTGGACCGGGTCAGGGAGGTTCAGGGAAAGACGAGTGGCGCCGTCAGTGGGGTGGACAAGATGGCACCGGCGGCGAGACAGCGCTCGGTGGTGGTGTTGCGGGCCGCGGCCACGGTGCCGGCCGCCGCGCCTCCCGCGGCCCCGATCACGGCGCCCCGGGTACCGCCCCCGATGACCCGCCCCAGAAGGCCGCCGATGACCGCACCAGCAATGACCTTGCCCTGATCACTGCCGCCCTTCGACACCCTGCGTTCGGTGATCGGTCCCTCGGAGATGCGCACGGTGCCGTCGGCTGGGACGAATTGGCCCTCGATCTGGACCCCCCGCAGGCGGAAGGCGAAGTCCCCCTCGGCGGGTGCCTGAGCGAGCTCCACCAGCACCGGTGTGCCCGCCGGGAGCGCGACCCCGTCGGCGCCGGTCACGGTCTGTCCGAGCGCCACGACGAACCGGTCACCGGGTCGGTTGGCGATGTTGCAGATCGGCGCATTGGTGGGTCCGGTGAGCTGTACACCGGCGGCGAGTCCGCGCGGCCGCACATCGGACGGCGTGCCCGTTGCTACCGGAGCAGCCGCCGGCGCGGGGGATTGCGCGGTCACCGCCGGTGCGCCGGCAGCGGGTTGGGTTGTCGGCGCCGGCACTGGGGGACGCATGGGCCGAGCCCGTGGAGGCGCCTGGCGTGGTGGCTCAGGCGATGATGCCATGGGGGTGGTCAGGGCCGTGTCGCCGATCGCGACCTGGGGCGTCGCCGATGCCGCGCGCATGAGGTCGCGCGACCGCGCCGAATCGACGGCACGTGCGGCTTCGCGGTCCGTACGCCCCCGCTCCTCAGCGCCTCCGCAGCCGGTCAACAGCCCCGCCGCCGACAGGCAGAGGGCAGGCCATAGCACTAACCATCGGCGACGGGGCGGCAAGCGAGTTTCGTACATGGACAGGGCACCCCTGCGGGCAAGTTGCTTCATGGAACGGACGAGACGCCGAAAGCGGCCTCTCATCATGGTTGCCGACGGGAGCCGCGCTCTGAACTGTACGCCGGAGTTGGTCCCGCGTTCCCGCCCCCCGTCTGCCCTGGGTGCAGGTTACTGCGAGTTCCGATCGGTTGCGCCTGTGGGCAAGGTAGCTCAGTACGCCTTGCGAAGCGGCTGCGCGATGTTGGAAACCAGGGAATCGCGCTTCGAGGTCGCCAGCGCCTCGGCGTTACCCGCGCGCTCCGGCGTGTCGGAGAACGGGAGCAGAATGGAGATGCGGCGATTGGCCGGCGCGAGCGGATTGCCGAGCACCCGCGGCTTGGTGTCGGCGTAGCCGCGCACCTCGGCCACACGGCCAGGCGCTACGCCAGCGGACTGCAGCACGCGTCGCGCGGCATTGGCGCGATCAGTAGACAGCTCCCAGTTGGTGTAGGCCGCGTCCTGGCCAAACTTGGCCCCATCGGTGTGCCCCTCGAGCGCGACCGGATGGTCGATCGTGGCAAGCTCCGCTCCCACGAGCTGCAGGGTGAGCATGGTCGCCACGTTCATGCGCGACGATCCAAGCGGGAAGTACACATCGCCGCGTCCCGATTCGACGAGTTCGATGCGCAGTCCCTCGCGCGTGACCTGCACGTCGACTTCGGCCTTCAGGCGCCTGAGGGAATCGCTGGCTGCGAGCTTCGCAAGGATCGCCTTGCGCAGTGTCTCGAACTGACGCTGTTCGGTGCTGCGCACGATCATGCGCAGCGGCGTCTTCTGGATCGGACTGGGTGCACTGCCGGTGCTAAGCGGGCTCGCGCCCGCACCGAACCCTCTCTTGTAGCCCACAGGGTTGGCGAAATAGCCCTCAATGGCCTGTTTTGTCCTGTCGTCCATGCCGAGGATCCACATCACCATGAAAAAGGCCATCATGGCGGTCACGAAGTCGGCATAGGCGACCTTCCACGAGCCGCCGTGGTGTCCACTGCTCCGCGCGATCTTCCGTTTGACGATCACGATCTTCTTTCCGCCGCGGACTGCCATGGCTCACGCGGCCTTTTTCCGCGTGAGCGCTTCGAGTTCGCTGAAGCTCGGGCGCTCGTGTGGTTCGATATTGCGACGCGAGAACTCCACGGCCGTCATCGGCGCGTCACCGCGGGCGAAGGACAGCAGCGCGGTGCGGATGCAGAGCATGTAATCGTGCTCGGCGTGGATACGTGACTCCATGGCCTTGGCGATCGGGCCGAAGACGCCGTAGGCCAGCAGGATGCCGATGAACGTGCCAACAAGGGCTGCGGCCACCTTCTCGCCGATTTCGGAGGCCGCACCACCGATTGAGCCCATGGTGATGATCACACCCAGCACAGCGGCCACGATGCCGAAGCCCGGCATCGCATCACCCACGGTGGTGACGGCGTGCGGCACGAGCATCTGCTCATGGTGGTGCTTCTCGAGGTCCACATCGAGAATGTCGGCGAGATTGTGGTCTTCGACCGTTCCGGTAAGCAGCACCTTGAGCGTATCGCAGAGGAGCGCAACTGCATGGTGATTGTCGGTGAACGACGGGGACTTTTGGAAGATGTCGCTCTTCTCGGGTTCCTCGATGTGCGACTCGAGCCCTACGAGGCCATCCTTGCGGGCCTTCTGGAACACCTCGTAGAGTACCTGCAGCAATTCCGCATAGGCCTTGGCCCCGTACGGATTTGGCTTCAGGAGCCCCAGCAGTTGCTGCATGCACCCCTTCAGCACCGCTGGGGGGTTGCCGATGATGAGTGCGCCGAGGCCGGCACCGCCGATAATGATGAACTCCGTCGGCTGCCAAAGCACGGCAATCTTGCCATGATGCATGACATAGCCACCAATGACCGAGCCGAACACGATGACGAGTCCGATAATGACGAACACGCGAGGCGTTCCGTGGTTCGAGTGAGAACTTCAGGGACCGGCGAGCCGCTGCACCCGATTGGGGCAGAGCGATGGCTGACCATTCATGACGAACTGCTGCGCGGTTTGGCTCATGCGATCAGCAATCGCATGGCGACGTTCGCGGCCGCTGCGGAGGAGCTCGACGCGCGGGTCGCGCCGAATCCCCGATTCATCGACGGCATCCGCAGCGATACCGACCGGCTGGAGGGACTGCTGCAGCTGCTCCGACAGCTGCCCCGACGTGCCGGTGCGGCGCTCGAGCCTATGCTGCTCACTGATGCGGTGGAGCAGGCACGGCGGCTGGCCGAGGAACATCCGGCCATGCGTGGCCGCTCGATCGTTCTGGAACTCCAGGGCGACGTGCTTCCGGTACGCGCTGAACCCAGCGCGGTGGCGCACGCCTCGACGGTGGCGCTGCTCGCCGCAGCACGCCTCGGTGACGGCGCCATCGTTGTGACGCTGCGTGTGGACGGTGACCACGTGGAGCTCAAGGCGCGCCCCGAGTATCGGCAGGCCAACGTCGACGTAGACGACGATCTGCACGCCATCGATTGGCTGGTCGCACCGAGCAACGGGCGTGTGCATCCGGATCCGGATGCCTGCGCGTTCCAGCTGCTCACGCTGCAGGCTGCGCGTCGGCACATGGTATGACATCAGGCCGAGGTGCCAGGCGCCGTTGGCGGAAATACCGGCGCAGCGGGTGTGCCGAGTGCCGCGAGCCATTCGCTGCCGAGCGGCGTGGAGGCCGCTCGCTGGTTCTCCTTCGCCACCTGCTCGGCGATCTCGCCGCGCAGGATCTTCAGGGAGCTGGGCGCTTCAATCCCGATGCGTACGCCGCTGCGGTCGCACGAGACGACCACGATGCGTACGCCATCGCCAACGAGAATCGAATCGCCCTCCCGACGCCCGAGAATGAGCATCGTCAGGCCAGACTGATCAGCGTGTCGAGCATGTCTTCCGCGACCTTGATGATCTTTGCGGCCGCCTGATACGACTGCTGCACCCGCAGCATGTGCACGAGTTCTTCGTCCGTATTGACGCCGCTGGCTGACTGCCGTCTGAAGTCAGCTTGCGTCACGAGCCCCTCCGCCACCGTTGCTTGGTCGGAGACGGTTGCTGTCTGGATGCCCAGCCGCGTGACCAGACCGCGGAAGAATCCAGAGAATGACCCCGTCTCAGTCGAGCCGTTCGGCGCCGTCCACGACACGGTATCCTCAAGTGATCGCAACGACGATATGCGTTGTGCGATGGCGTTGTCCGTCGGCCCATTCACGTTGCCGGAGGCCGCAATCTTCGAGAGGTCATTCACGATGGCCGCCTGCAGCGTCATGCTCGCAGCACGGACCGGAGCCGTGACCGTTCCGGGATCGAAGAAGTTCCCCGCGGTCGTGCCGGGAATGGTGGCCCCGGAGAACGTGAAGCCACCGCGGTGGAGCGTGTTCACGTCGTTCACCACCGCCACCGCCATCGCGTCGAGGCGACCACGTGTGCCGGGGAGCTCCGTGTTGATCACGTCGACCATCGCTGACAGCTCACCGGCGATCGGCGCGAGGCGATCCGAAGCGGTACCGAGCTGGATGCGCACTGGCACATCTGTGAGCGGGGTGGCAGGGAGCGGGTTGGGCGTTTCCCGCCACACTGACAACGGCGTGGCGGTGTCGCCGTGGATCAGCGTTGAGTTGCCGATCAGGACTGATACACTGCCATCAGGCTGCGCCATGACGCGGGTACCCGCCACCTTTGCAAGCTCGTCGAGCCTAAGGTCGCGCAGGTCGCGTAGGTCGTTGGCGGTGTTGCCGCCCGACTCTGCGCTCACGATGCGCACGTTGAGTTCCGCCAGCTGTAGCGCCAACGCGTTGATGCGCTCGACGGTGTTGTCGAGGCGCTCAAGGGTCTGGCTACGGATGGTCGTGAGTTGCGTGTCGTACGCGTTGAACAGCTGGCCAAGCTGCCGGCCGCGCTGCTGCACGACGGCCCGTGCCGCAAGGCCGTCGGGGGACGCGGACAGGTCACTCCACGAGTTCCAGAATTGATCGAGCGCGTTTGCCAGCCCTAATTCGCTCGGCTCACCGAAGACCGCCTCGATCTGGCTGAGTAGATCACGACGCAGGGTCGCATCACCAGAAAGGGTGTTGGCTGACCGGAACGAGTCGTCGAGGAGGGCGTCCCGTTTGCGGATGATTGTGCTGACGCTGACGCCGGTGCCGACGCTGCCGAAGGGAAGACGCACCGGCGTGCTGGCCAATACGACGGCTTCCTGACGCGAATAGCCGGGTGTCTCCGCGTTCGCGACGTTTTGCGAAATCGTTTGGAGGGCCGTCTGGTGCGTGAGGAGCGCCGAGCGCGCAATGTTGAACAGGCCGGAGCTCATGGTCAGACCGTGCGGTTCAGGAGCACGCCGCGGAGGTTGTCGGGCGGGGGCGTTGCGTGGCCTTCGGTGGCGTAGGTGGTCGGTGCCATCGACGCGCCAGCCAGCGTGCGTACGTGCTGGTCTGTTTTGGTGAGTGCTTCGCGTAGCATCATGCGATTTCGTCCCACCTCGCGCGTGAGCACGTCGACGGCCTGTTCCAGGCCCTGGCGGGCTTCGCGGAAGCGGAGGTCGACGAGGTCACCAAGCAGGTGTTCGATCTCGCGGAGTGTCATCTCTTCGCTGCCGTTGAGCAGCACGTTGAGCTGCCGGCGCCGCTGGCGCGCTTGGCTCAGCGTCGCGAGGATGCGGTGGGTGGCAAAGGTGCTGTCGTCGACGCCTTGGATGTCATCACGGCTGACGGCCTCGCGTTGGCGGCGCATCTGGTCGATCAGGTCATCCAGCAGTCGGTGCTCGCTGACCACGGCATCTTGCAGCGCACTGAGGAGCGCCGTGGACTGCGGTCCGATGCGGTGGGCCGGTTCGGGTGCGTAGAGAGACGTGGGCGGCATCAGCGGGTGGTGAGTCTGGCGAACGACTGGGGCGGCTCAGTCGCAGCGCGATCTCGCATCTGCCGGTAGATCGCCTCGGCGAGGCCGCCATTCCATTGGAGGGGAGTCTCGGCAGCGAGGTGCTGATCCAGTAGTCCGGTGAACATCTCTTCGCCGGCGTTTGCTGAAACAATGCCGTCCTGCTGTGGTACGCTGTCACGCAGGGCTTTGAACAGCTGCTGGACGAACACCCCCTCGAGCTGCCGGGCCGCATCGCGGAGCTTGTGGTTGGCGTCCGCATCTAGGGGCGGCATCGACCCCGTCACCGGCACCGTACCGGTGGCCACCAGCGCGCCCCGGGCGGCGATGGGGTCGATCATCGGACGATGATCTCCGCGGTGACAGCGCCCACGTCGCGCAGGGCGGCGAAGATCGCGGCGATCTCGACGGCCGGCGTCTGGACCGCATGCAGCGCCGAGGCCACGCGCTGCACCGGGATGCCGGCCGGCAGGCGCACGCTGCCCGGCACGGTGGCCGTATCGTTTGGGGCGACGTTGCCAATGGCGAGCGTGATGGCGCCATGACTCACCGTGGCGGCCCCCACAACCAGGTCACCCCCGGCCACCACGGTCCCATCGCGACCGTCAATGATGATGCGCGGACGCACCTCGGCGGTGATGGGCAGCTCACGAATCTTGGCCATCGCCACGGGCTTCTGTACTGAGTCGGCAAACATCACGATCACCGACCCCTCGTCCTCGACGGTCGCCGTCTTGTCACCCATCGTGCCGTTGATGGCAGTGGCGATCTTCGTGGCGGTGCCAAGATCGGGTTCACGGAGCAGGAGGCGCGACGTGGCGGCGATGGTGGGACGGGGTAGATCGACCTCGAGCACGCCGCCTGTGGGAATGCGCGCCGCGGTTTCGTGGGTGGGTTGGAATCGGGTGGTCGCGCCGCCTTGGCTCACGAGCAGCGAGCCCTGCGCCGAGGCAAGTGGCGGGCCAGCGGGATCAGCAACGAGCGGCGTCATGAAGAGCGTGCCGCCGCGAAGCGAGCGCGCGTCGCCCATACTGGAGACCTGTACCTCGAAGCGACCACCGGCACGGAGAAACGGCGAGACTTCGGCCGTCACCAGCACGGCCGCCACATTGCGCATGCGCATGAGGTCCGCCGGCACTTCCACGTTGAAACGGCGCAGGATGTTGATGACGCTTTGTACGGTGGGGCCGCCGGTCTGTCCGCCGATCGCGCGGTCGCCCGTGTTGTCGAGCCCTACGGCAAGGCCGTAGCCCACGAGGCGCACCGGGAGCGCGCCCTCGGTGGAGGTAACGTCGCGGATTCTCACGTCGTTCTGCGCGAACGCGACCGCGGGCATGAGCAGCAACCACACGATGTTGGCGGCGGCCATTCGGAACGTGGTCATGGCCACAACACGCCAAGCAACTTGCTGGCGATTCCCTGCTTGGGTTTGCCGAGGTTGCCCGGCGAGGTGTAGCCCAGCTGCAGGTCGGCTACGCGACTCGACTCAATGGCGTTGGTGGCCGACACGTCCTGCGCGCGCACCCAGCCGGTGAAGAGGATGTCCTGCATCTGCTTGTCCACGTCGATCTTCTTCGTGCCCTTCACCTGGAGCAGGCCATTGGCACCCACCGAGACGACGCGTACGCTCATCTCGTTCTGGAAGCGGTTCTCACGCCGCGCCTGACCCCGCTGCGTTTGGTCGGCAGCGCTGCGCGCATCGATGTTCACGTTCTTCGACGTGTTGGGAAGCCGCGCGTTCAGGCCGAAGCCTCGATTGCGCGTATCCTGGGCCACATGCTCTTTGACCGCCGTGGAGATCGTGTAGTCGTCGATCAGCACGGTGATGATGTCCCCGACGCCAAACTGACGTCGATCAGCGACCCACGGACTGCGGGTCGGGGCGGTGGGGGTAGTCGGGGCGACCGCGGGCGGCGTGGCCGTGGTGATGGCCTGCGCGCCAACGATGATTGGCGCCAGAAAGAGCGTCGAGGCGACGAGAAGGGGAAGACGCTGACGTGACATTCTTGTCTCAGCGGAGGCGAACGGTGTGCGGCGCGACGGCAACGCCATCAAGGCGGCGGGAGCGATTGATGCGTACGCCAACGGGGGCGCCGGCGATCGCGGTATTCGTGGCTACACCACTGAGCACGAGCCTAAGGGGACCGTCCTGCCAGATGGCCGTGACGCTGGTACCGCTCTTGATCAGGGGCGGCGGCGAAACGGCCGGTGCGCGCAGTGCTTCGCCGGCGGCAATAGAGCGACGCGCGACCCAACCGGGGAGCGCGGGCACGGTGTCGGGCGCGAACCCGTTCCAGCGCCAGATGATGACCGTGTCCACCTGAGCGATATCACCGGCCTGCAGCACGTCGCCTCTGGCGAGCGCACGGGTGGCGACGGTGAGCGACACGCGACGCTGGTCGCTGCGCGGCGGGGTCGGTTCGTCTTGCGCCGACAGCACGGCGGGGCTGTAGGCCAGTATGGTGCCGACCATAAGGGAGTGCAGGGCCGTGCTGAACATGGCGATGGGCTCAGGTCACGATGTTGTTGGCGATCTGCCCCATCTCGTCGGCGGTCTTGATGGTCTTGGAATTGATTTCGTAGGCGCGCTGCGCCGCGATCATCTCCACCATCTCCTGCACGATCTGCACGTTGGAGCCTTCCAGGCTTCCTTGTTGCAGGCGACCCATGCCTTCGTCGTTGGGGAAGCCGAGGACCGGTTGTCCGCTCGCCGTGGTGGGCGCGAGCATGTTCTGGCCAAGGTTCAGCAGGCCGCTGGGGTTCGCGAAGCGCGCCAATTCGAGGCGGCCGATCTCCTGCGGTATGATGTCGTTGCCGCGACGCACGGTGACCACGCCCGCGCTGGAGATGGTGAGTTCCGCGCTGTCGACGGGCACGCGGATGGGCGGTTGCACGGTGTAGCCGGCACTGGTGACCAGCACACCCTGATCGCTGATCTGGAAGCTGCCATCGCGTGAGTATCCCGCGTCGCCGTTGGGTAGCTGCACCTGAAAGAATCCGTCTCCCTCGATGGCAACATCGAGGTTCCGGCCGGTCTGCTCGATCGGGCCCTGCTCGTGCAGGCGCTGGACCCCGGAGAGTCGAGTGCCGCGCCCCACCTGAATGGCCGGGAGGGTGTCCGCCTCCGCATTACCAACCACCTGCGTCCCCTGAATGGTCTGGTAGAGCAAGTCCTCGAACTGCGCACGGCTCCGCTTGAAGCCGGCGGTGTTCACGTTGGCAAGGTTATTGGCGATGACTTCGGTGCGGGTCTGCTGCGCCATCATGCCTGTGGCGGCAGCGCGGAGTGCGGGATTCATGGTCGGTACCTGGGATCGGTTAGACGGGCTTGGCGAGATCGGTCACCGCGATGCCCCGCACCGCGTCGAGGGTGGACAGCGTCTTCTGGGCAGCCTGATAGCGGTGCAGGATGCTCAGCATGTCCGTCATGGCGATGAGCGAGTTTACGTTGGATTCCTCGAGGAACCCTTGTCGCACCTGGCGCTGCTCGAGCGCGATGGCGGTGCGCGTGGCATCGGGGACGAACATGGTACCCCCCTCATGCTGCAACTCAGTGCCGTCGGTGACGCCCTCGAGGCGAAGTCGTGCAAGTGGCTTACCGTTGACCGCGATCATGCCGGTGGCATCGATCTCGACCTGTCCTCGCGGGATCGTGATCGGTCCGGTGTCGCCCAGCACAGCGTTTCCCTTGCCGTCGACGAGGCGACGCTGATCGTCGAGGCGGAAACTGCCGGCACGTACGAACCGCTCGCCGTTGGGCGTCTGCACCACGAAGAAGCCCCGTCCATCGACGGCGACGTCGAAGGGGTTGTGCGTCTGCGTGAGCGTGCCGGGGGTGAGATCGATCGCGGTATCGGTGGCAGCGAGCGCGCTACCCATCATTCGCGAGAAGGCCATTTCAGCCTTGAAGCCCTTGGTGGAGGCGTTGGCGAGGTTGTTCGCGAGCACGGCCTGTCTGCGCTCCAGCATCTGGAGCGCTGAGGCGGCACTGCTCATTCCGTTGGTCTGAACGGGATCAGGCATGTCGTGGCCGGGAAAGGGAGACAGGTATTCACCACGGGAATAGCAACGGTCGGGCCAACGGCGGCCCGATCGGGTGCATCAATGCAAGCCCTTGCTGTGCATGTCTTTGCGTAGCGCTCGCGGCGTGCTACCCCGTGGCCCCCTCGGGCTCGTGGCGCGGCAATTCATGCCGGTGCGCGGGGCCAGCGGACGGGATTGCCGTGTCGGGAGCGGTTTACCGCGTCCCGATGTCGAGCAGCATGTTCACCGCGTCCACGGGGAGCCGTGTTTTCCAGGCGATCTCCGTCCGCGGCGCGCCGGCGGCGGCTAGGGCTCGTACGGTCTTCGGTGGTGTGAGCCAATGGCGCAGCACCGCGACCCCACCGAGTGCCACCAGTGCGATCACGCGCAGCGTGAGCGACACAGCCGGGGACAGGAGAAACGCCCCCATGATCACGCCGAGGAGCGTCGCACCGATCCCACGTGCCGCGAGATGCAGGCGTTCCTTGCGCTGCTTCGATCCCACCTTCGCCGCCACGTGACTCAGTCTTGCTCGCGGAGCGGCGCGAGTACCACGCGCAGCCGGCTGAGCGCCTTGCTCCGAATTTGCGAGACGCGACTCTCGGTAAGCTCGAGTACCTTGGCGATTTCGTGCAGTTTGAGCTCTTCGAAGTAGTAGAGCGACAACACCACGCGCTCCTGCTCCTTGAGGCGTAGAATCGCCTGCGTGAGGTGTGCTACTTCCTGCTCATGCGTGAGGGCCTCTTCCACGCCATTGTCGGTTTCGCGCGTGAGCACCTCGGCCGGCGCTGGCGTCGTGTGATCCTGGTCGCCTGCGGCGCGATCGAGCGGCACGTGGTGCGCGCCCTCCGTATCGGCCTGCCAACGCCACAACGTCTCAAGATCTACCCCCAGCTGCTCGGCGAGCTCGCGATCTTCCGGCGCACATCCGTGTCGACGCTGGTACGACTCACGGGCTGCGGAAATCTCGCGCGTCTTGCGGCGGATCGAGCGGGGCACATGATCCTGCTTGCGCAGGTCGTCGAGAATTGCCCCCCGGATGCGTGGCGCCGCGAACGTGCTGAAGGCCAGGCCACGCGAGGCGTCGAAGCCCTCAAGCGCCGCCATGAGTCCGATTGTACCCGCACTCACGAGTTCATCGAAGTCGGCGCGTACCGCCAATGTGCGTGACACCTGCCGAGCGACATGATGTACCAACCCGAGATGCTCCTCGAGGAGCCGATCGCGGGCGGTCTGATTGCCCGCTTGATAGGACAGCCAGAGCTTCGCATTCGTGGCAACGGATCCTTCGCCAGCAATGATTGCAGAAGACATTGTCAAACACCGGAACGTGGGAGGGGACGGTTCGCCAGCATGCGCATCACGATTTCGTGAGCGGCAACCGCCGCTGGCGATCCGGCGGCTGCATCGAGGAATGGCATCCCGGCGCGAAGTGCAGCGTCGAGCGTGGAGTCGGTCGGAACAGCGCCAGCCAGGCGTAGTGGACGTCCGAGGAACTGACGGGCACCGGCGTCGATCGCGTCGAAGCAGCGAGTGGCCTCCCGCACATCGTGATGATTGACGAGTACGTCAACGGGGAAGGCGCTGTGTCGCTGCCCCACCGCCTTGCACAGCGCGTAGGTCGCGGCGAGTCCGATCGGGTCGCTGCCCGAGGAGATCGCTACGAGTCGTTCATTCGCGTGTGGCGCAATCGCGGCAAGGAGACTGTCGAACCGCGCGCCGCAGTCCACAACTACTAGGTCGGCATCGTCGGCGAGCACACTGAGACGGCGCATACAGGCTTTCCGCTCCGGCGCATTCATCGTCATCGCCTCACCGCCCCGCAAGGGGGCGCCACCGGCAACGAACGTGAGCGTGGTGCTGACCGGCGTGACCACGTCTGCGGGTGCAGTGCGCCCACCGCGCAGATCGGTCCAGCTGGCGCGCGGCGTCACCCCGAGGGTGAGGGCGAGTGGACCCACCAAATCATCGGCATCGATAAGGAGTACCCGCACCCCGTTACCAGCGGCGGACACGGCAAGCAGCGTGGACACCAGCGTGGTGCCGCTGCCACCGCGGCCACTGGCCATCAGCAGCGTGGCAGGGCCCGTGCTTTCACTGCCGGACCGGTCACGTCCTACGCGTAGCGCGTCGGCTTGAGAGCGCGTGGGTGTGCTGGGCGCAGATGGTGCGAGCATGGGCATCAGGCCGGCATCCAATCGGGGTCGGCATCGGCGGCGAGGCCACATGTGCGGAGCAGCCGCGGCACGCCGGGCTTGATATCGGCCGGTACATCCTGGCCGTCGGTGATCCAGCGGGTCGGCATATCGAGCGACAGCGCCAGATCGGTGACGCCGCGTTCACGCGGGACCTCATCCAGCTTCGAGACAAGCAAGTGCGTGGCACCGCCGTGCGTGCGTGAAGCCGCATAGGCGCGGCCAACGTCCACCGCAAGATCCGCCCGAAGTGACGCCGGGAGCACGAGGTGCACTTCGTCCGGGGCGATTGCATCGAGCAGCGAACGCCATCGATCGGCGAGCTCCGCGCTCGCGGGGCTACGTCCCGGGGTGTCGACGATGATCACGTCGCACGTTTGCGCAAGTCGCCTCCGGGCGCCGTCGATTTCACGAGCGTCGTAGACGACCTCGAACGGTACATCAGCAAGTTCGGCGTACGTGGCCAGTTGCTCCATACCGCCCACGCGATACGTATCGATGGTCAGCAGCCCGGCGCGCGCACCACCAAACATGCCGCGCCGCACTGCCAGCTTCGCGGCGGTGGTCGTTTTGCCAGCGCCGGTGGGCCCCACGAGTGCGATGCAATACGGCCGGCCATTGGCATGGCGCAGTGGGGTGGGCAGTGGCTCGGGTTGCAGGCGGGCCCGCGCTCTGTCTATGGCGTCACTTGGGGCAGCCAGTACTTCGACCATCGAGCCGGTGCCGTTGCGCACGACGCGCGTGTGTAGGATCATCACGTCGTCGCCAAGCGTCGAACGGGCACGGTCGGCCACGTGTGACAGATCAGCGCCGCGGAGCCGCACGGCACGCACGGGGGCGCCATGGTCAATCATGCGGCATCTCCCAGGTCGTAACGCTGCTCAGCGTGACCTGCGCGGGGAGCTCGGCGAGTGAGACCACCGGGAGGCTGGGCAGCACAGGCTCGATCAAACGGCGTACGCCCACCCGCAGCGACGGGGGTGTGATGAGCGGCAGTGGCCGGCCATCCACCGCGAACGTCGTGGCCAGGGTGTTGAGGTCGCGCAGCATCGCCGCGAGCAACTCCGGCGAGAGTATCGGGACATTCGGCTGAGCGCTGCGCGGCGAAAAGAGGCCCAGCAGTGCCCCTTCGAGACGCGCCCCGATGGTGATGCCTCGCACTGTGCCCGTCTGGTCGGCGAACAGTCGCGCAATCACGTTGGTGAGCGACTTGCGCACGACTTCGGTGAGCGCTTCGGGATCCTTGGTGGTTTCTGCGCCATCGCCGATCGCCTCGAGGATCGTGACGAGGTCCCGGATGGGAATCCGCTCGCGCAGCAGGCGTTGCAGCACGCGATGCAACACACTGAGCGACACCTTGCCAGGGAGAATTTCCTCCACCAGGGCCGGATGCGACCTCTTGAGTCGCTCCACCATCTCCTGCACTTCCTGGCGACCGAGTAGTTCGGCGGCACTGCCCTTGAGGGTTTCGAGAAGGTGCGTCGCCACGACCGTCGTGGGTTCTACCACCACGTAACCGAGTGCCTCGGCCTCGGAGCGGCGCGCGACAGCCACCCACTTGGCAGGCATCCCAAACGATGGGTCGATCGTTTCCATGCCATCGATCTCCGCCACGACGCCGCCGGTATTGAGCGCCATGAGAAAGCGAGGCAGCACTTCGGCGTGCGCAACTTCAGCGCCGCGCAGCTTGATGACATACTCGTTGGCGGGGAGGCGGATATCGTCGCGAATGCGGATGGGCGGCACAAGAATGCCGAGTTCGAGCGCGGCTTGCTTGCGCAGCAACGAGATGCGTTCGAGGAGGTCGCCGCCTTGACTCTCGTCAATGAGCGGAATGAGCGCGTAGCCAACTTCGAGCTCGATTGGATCGATCTGCAGCAGGTCCTGCATCGAATCGGCGATCGCTGGGGTATCCGTCACACTGCCGCTCGCCGCGGGCGACATGATCAGCGCCAGCGCCTCACGTTCCCGCTCCGCGCGATCGGCAAGGCGTGCGACCGCTGCCGCGCCGACTGCCATGGTCAGGAAGGGGAACATCGGGATGCCGGGCACGAGTGCAAATGCGCCGAGTACCCCGGAGGCAATCCACATGACCCGGGGCTGGCTGCCGAGCTGGCGGCTCAGTACCGTGCCGATCTTGTCGGTGCTGGTGGCCGCGGTAACCATGATGCCGGCGGCAGTCGAGATGATGAGCGCCGGCACTTGCGACACGATGCCGTCGCCGACGGTGAGGATCGTGTACGTACTCGCCGCCTTGCCGATGTCCATGCCGCGCTGGATGACGCCGATGAAGACGCCACCAACGATGTTGATCACCACCACCAGAATGCCGAGGATTGCGTCACCCTTCACGTACTTGGACGCACCGTCCATGGCGCCGTAGAAGTCGGCGGTGCGCGCAATCTCGTCACGTCGCACGCGGGCTTCCTTTTCGTCGATCAGGCCTGCCGACAGGTCGGCATCGATCGCCATCTGCTTGCCGGGCATCGCATCGAGTGTGAAGCGCGCCGCGACTTCCGCGATACGTCCTGCCCCCTTGGTAATGACGATGAAGTTGATGCCGATCAGGATCAGGAAGATGACCACGCCAACGACGTAATTGCCTCCGATGACGAACTGGCCAAACGCCTCAATGACCGCGCCTGCATGCGCTTCGGTGAGGATTAGGCGTGTCGAGGAGACGTTGAGCCCGATACGGAAGAGGGTGAGAAGCAGGATCAGCGCTGGGAAGCTGCTGAATTCGAGCGGATTCGTGGTGTAAAGTGCGACGAGCAGCACCACGAGGGACGAGCCGATGCTGGCCGCGAGGAAGAGGTCGAGCATCACCGGCGGCAGTGGCACGATGATGAGCGCGAGGATCACCACCACCACAAGCGCGATGGCAATGTCGGCGATACGTGGCTTGGCGGTGTCCGACCCCACGGAGAGTGCGGCGCTCGTCATGGATGGAGACTCACGCCGCGACGGTTCCGCGCCAGGCATTGCCGTACTTCTCACGCTGACGCAGTACGAAGGCGAGCACCTCGGCGACGGCGAGATACATCTCGACCGGAATCAGCGTTCCCACCTTGGCGACCTTGATGAGGGCACGGGCGAGGGGCCGATTCTCGATCACAGGAACGCCGTGGGCGAAGGCGAGCGCCTTGATGCGCTCTGCCACCTTGCGTTCCCCGAGCGCAACGATGTACGGCGCGGCGGCGACAGCCGGGTCATACTTGATAGCAATCGCGATGTGGGTGGGGTTGACGAGCACCACATCGGCGGTGTTCACGTTGGCGAACATCGCGCGGCGGATGCGCTCCCGGCTGATCTGACGTCGGCGGCCCTTCACCTCGGCGTTGCCTTCCTGCGACTTCATCTCCTCCTTCACTTCCTGCTTGGTCATCTTGAGGTCCGCGAACGTCTTCCAGCGCATCCAGCCGTAGTCGGCCGCAGCGAGGACGAGGAACATTACGCCGGTGTTCTTGAGGAGCGCGTAGCTATACTGGTCCACGAGCTCCATAAGCGCGACGGGCGACGAATTGAGTGCCAGTTCCTGGATGTCGGGCCAGGCATCAGCGAGCGTGACGTACACCGCGTAGCTCACGATCCCCATCTTGAGCAGTCCCTTCCCCAGCTCGATCCACCCCTGCACGCCGATGATGCGCTTGACGTTGTTGAGCGGATTCAGGCGGGAGAACTTGGGCATGAGCGGCTTGCTCGTGAGCAACCCGCCCGTCTGCGCCGCCTGCACTCCCATGGAAATCACGGCCATCGCGCACACCATGCCGATCATCGCGATGAGCATGCGAAAGCCCATGACTTGGAGATAGCTGATCATTCCGGTGCCGTCGTGGGATGCATCGGAGGCCGTGGCGAGGGTGCCGCGCATGGTCTCGAGCAGGAAGCGCCACAGGATGGGGCCTGTGACCGAGAAGACCGCCAGCGATCCGAGAAGAAGCGCGGCCGTGACGAACTCGGGGCTTTTCGCGATCTGTCCTTCTTCGCGGGCATCCTCGAGTTTCTTGCCTGTTGGGTCTTCGGTCTTTTCGCCGGAGTCGTTATCGGCCATGGGGCGTTATCGCAGCGCCTCCGTCGCCGGCGCCGGGGCCACATGGGCCGCCCGCACAAACCCGTCCATGGTGGTGCCGTACTGCTCCGACCATCCACCGAGTGCCTGCACGACGAGGCCCAACGCGCCGGCAAAGGCGAGCAGCCCGATCCCGATTTGTAACGGGAAGGCGAGGCTCATGATCTGGAGCTGCGGGGCAGCACGGCCGAGGATCGCGAGCGCGAGGTTCGTGAGCAGGATCGCCGCAATTACGGGGGCGGCAAACTGCAGCCCGCTGCCGAAGATGGTGGCGCTGGCCTTCACGAGCGACAGGAGGCCGCGGTCCATTGCGACCGGTGCACCGAGGGGCATGGCGACGAAGCTGCGCGCGACCGCCTGCAGCATCACGATGTGGCCACCCGCAATAAGCAGCAGGGTCACCGTCATGATCTGCATGAAGGACGCGAGGATGGCGACCTGCGTGTTGTTGACGGGATCGAAAATCGCCGCGCCCGACAAACCAATCGTGGTGGTGGCGAGTTCGCCGGCGAATTCCGCGCCCGCTACGGTGAGGGCGGCCGCGAAGCCCAGGGCGAAGCCGACGACGGTTTCGGCCAGAAAAGTGGCCGGGGTGATCGCGAGCGTGCCGGGATCAGCGGTATCGAGCGCACTGGGAAGGAGCAGGACCGCGAAGATCACGAGCAGCGAGGTACGGAGCTTCATGGGAACCGTTCTGGCCGACCACGCGGGCGCCACGAGCACCAGTCCGCCCACACGGAGCGCCGTCAGTACGAAGGCCTGCGGAATACCGGGAGCCAAGAAGTCGGGGAAACCGAAGGCGGGCGCGTTCACGCGAGCGAACCGGTATGGAGCCGGTGGCTCAGGCGACCATCGCGGGAATGCCGCGGATGATCTGGGTGGTGAACCTGATCAGGATCTGCAGCAGCCATGGCATGCCGACGATGAACGCGCCTCCTACCAGCACGAGCTTGGGGACGAAAGTGAGCGTCTGCTCCTGGATCTGGGTGACCGACTGGATGATCGCGATGACCAACCCCACGCCCAGCGCAATCAGCAACAGGGGCGCGCTGATCATGAGGGCAGTCATGATCGCGTCGCGGGAAAGATCGATGACGAGTTGATGGGACACGGTCGGTCGGCGTCAGAAAGGGGGAGGAGCTGCCGAGACCGTGCAGAAGCAGGGTTGATGCCACGTAGGGGATCGTGGCATAAACATCTCCATGGCGTTGCCAGACAACGGTTTGGCTGGCAGTCGATGATTGAACCGCGACCGTGAATCGGAGGGATCCGGCAGGAGTTGCCGGGTGTAACCTGCCGGCGCGCGTCACCGAAGGGGCGGGGCGGAAATTGCTGCCCGCGCGCTATTTGAAGCTCTGTACGAGACTCGTGATGGTCAGGCTCCAGCCGTCCACGAGGACGAAGAGCAATAACTTGAAGGGCAAGGAGATCATCGCCGGCGGGAGCATAAACATGCCCATGCTCATGAGCACACTGGCCACCACGGCGTCGATGATGATGAACGGCAGGTAGATGGCGAACCCAATCTGGAACGCGGTGCGCAGCTCACTCGCCACGAAGGCCGACATGAGTACGTGCAGCGGAACGTCATCGATCGTCGCGGGCCCCGGTATCCGGCTCAGCTCCACGAACGTCTTGAGGTCGGATTCCCGCGTCTGCTTGAGCATGAAGTCGCGCATGGGCTTCACGCCTGTCCTCATCATGTCGACCTGGCTCATTTGCCCGTCTAGCCACGGGGTGATCGCGGTGCGGTTCACCTCAGTCAACGTGGGGCCCATCACGAACCCTGTGAGAAGTAGCGCCATTGCCCCAAGTAGGTGTGCGGGCGGCGCGCTCTGCGTGCCCATCGCCTGTTTGAGGAAATGCAGGACGATAAGGATGCGGGTAAACCCCGTCATCATCAGAAGCAGCGTGGGCAGGAGTGTGAGCAGTCCCATCATCACCACGATGCCCACGGTGCCATTGAGGCGGAGGCCACCTGATTCGCCGTCGCCGCCGATTTGCATATCCATCTGCGGCATCATGCGCATGATGGCATCATCAGCCGCGATGGGAGCTGGTGTTGCCGCTTGAGCCTGCCGCGGTTCATTTGGCGTGGAGTCCAGCATCACGTCGTTTACGGGTCGGCGCGCCGCGGCGGCCTGCTTCGTGAGCTGCGCTCCGTTGCCGGGGCGCGGCACGGGCGGCACGGGCGGCACGGCAGGGACGAGTTTCGCGGGTGGCGCTAGTGACGCTGGTGACGCTGGTGACGGTGGTGGCGCTTGTGGCGCCCCCTGTGCGCGGAGCTGCGCCCCGCTGCCCAACATGACGAGTCCGGCCAGCACGGCCAGCCGCGTGGCCTGACTCAGCGACATGCTGAGCATCGCGCGGAAGTCGAGGTCACCCGACACCGTGTTCGACGTGGTCGGTGAGCCCGCCGCCGAGGCTACAGCCGGCGCTACAGCCGGCGCTGCAGTAGCCGGCGCGTATGTGACTGGCGTCCCGCGGCTTGTGGTGAGGAGCGGGGTGAGAAAGCGAGGGACTTCGTCGGCTCCGGCACTCGGGACGAAGGGCACCGGGAGCATGCTCGATGCGATCACGCGCTGCCGATCCGCGTCGTCGAGCTCGAATAGCGGCCAGACACCGCCCTCACCAACTGACAGCGCCATTACCTTCTCGCCCACACGCACGACGGCGAGTCCGGTCTTTGGTCCCAGCGGCACGCGCTGGACCACCTCGACCGGGACGCACGGCTTCGTCCCAAGTGCCCCTGCGCCCCAGCGCTTGAGGACCCAAAGGCATATGGCGCCGAGCCCCAGTACACAGCCAAGTGCAGCAATGACGCCCAGTCCAGCGATCAGCATCGGTAGTGGATCAGGTAGTGGGGGGCACGCTCTCCGTTCCTGGTCACTCAGGCCACGTGCGCGGCATTACTGGCCGACTGGTTTGACAGCACGCGCGTGAGCCGCACTCCGAAGTGCTCCCCGAGCACCACCACCTCGCCCTCGGCAAAGCGCCGGTCCCCCACGTAGATGTCGATCGGCTCACCGGCGAGGCGGTCGAGCTGCATCACCGAGCCGCGACCAAGGCGCAGGATCTCCTCCACCGTCATGCTGGTACGACCGAGTTCGATGGCGACGGGCAATGTGAGATCGAGGAGCATGCCGATCGGCACTTCGGCGTTGCCAAGCGTCGTCTGCTCGAAATCGGTGAGCTGCGGCGCCTGTGCAGCCACGGTGTCGATGGGCGGGGTCGTGGTGTCGTCCATGGGCGAGGAAATGGATTGGTCGGTGGCATCTGCCGATGAGCCATTCACTGAAGGGGTATCGAGGTCCGCGGTGTTCATGGTTGCCACGGTCAGGTGTGCGAAACGTTGGGGAGCGCGTCCACGATACGGACTGCGAGATTGCCATTCACGCGTCCCGCGAGACCGATGAAGCATTCCTGGCTGCCGGCACGCACGATCACACGAGCGTCTTTGGGGATTCCGGTGCGGAGGATGCTTCCCTCCGTGACCTGCGCGAGATCGCGCAGGGACAGCTGGAAGTCGGGCAGGCGGGCGGTGAGCGGAACGCGTGTGCTGCGCAACGCGGCTTCGCTGCGCTGCCGGGTACGCTCGCGCTCCTCTTCGTTGGCGGCGAGTAGCGCCATTGGCTGCTGACCGCTCGATCGGAAGAAGGTATCGAGTACCGAGAGGGGCATGCAGATCAGCAACGGGCTCGTCGTCGTGCCACTACGGCACTCCACGTTGGCCACGAGTACCGGATCCTCACGGTTCGCCACCTGAAGGACATCGGGCGTGCTCTCGAAGCCGGTGATAGTGCACTCCATTGGAAGGTGGTCCTGCCAGATCTCCTGCAGGAGGCTGGTGACCTTGTCGGCCACGCCGCGCACCGCCATACGCTCGATGGGCGTAAGAATGCGCGTGAGGGGCGCGCCCGTTCCTTCCCCACCGAAAAGCCGGTCGATGATGAAGGTGCAAAGATTCGGGCTCACGTCGATCACCCCCTTCTGCCCTGTGCCCGTGACGTCAAAGATGAAGGAGGCGCAGGGCATCGGGAGCGACCGTGTGAACTCCCCAAACGCAAACTGCTCGACGCTCGCGAGGCGAACATCGATCTGGCCGCGGATACGCGAAGTGAGCCAACCTTCGAGCGCCTTCGCGAGCCGTTCGTACATGGCCTCCAGCGCGCAGAGACGCTCCGTTGACACGCGGTGCGGTCGCCGGAAGTCGTACGCCTGCGCGTTGAGAGCCGCACTCGCGTGCGGCACGCCCACGTGTGCAGGAGGCAGGGTTTCTGAGATCATTGCCAGTACGTGAAGGGCGCGTGCCGCCTATTGCACGACGAACTGCGGGAAGTAAAGACGCTTCACCGCTTGCTTTCCGAAGCGCGCGTTGACGGCGTCCAGCAGTTCCTGTTTGTACTGATCGCGCCGAGAGATCTCAGTGAGCTCGTCGACCGACTTCGTTCCGAGCGCCGTGAGGATGATGTCGCGCAGTTCAGCGTCGCGATTTTTGAAGGCTTCGCCGGCCTTCGCATTTCCCACGTCGATGGCGACCGACAGCAGTAGGAAGCGGCCACCTCCGCTTCCCGCGGGATTCAGGACGAGATTCTCAAGGAGGTGCACAGCCGCCGATTCAGCGCGCTCACTCTCCTGCTGCTGCCCTTCACCCGGCGCATGCTCTGCATCGGCCGCAGCGCCTCCGCCGTCCGCCTCCCCGTCGGGATTGTGCGCTCCCGCTGCCATCAAGACCGGGGTGGCCTTCCCCATCTTCTTCGCGACCATGGGGCCAACGAAGACGGCACCGGAGGCGCCTCCCACCAACAGGCCAACGGCAGCCAAGCCGATGAGCAGCGGGCGTTTTGGGAGTACGGGAGCGGCGGCTTCCGGCGCCGAAACTGGATCATTCGCCATATGGAGGGGACGGACGGAGGGTGAACTGCCGAGCCCCTCGAAAGCAGTGTCCGTGCCAACGGTTACGGCGTCTTGTTCGAGATCTGTAACACGCTGTTCTGAATGGCCTTACGGGTGCACCGTCCAATGTGATCGGCTGTGCGGACGGGGCGATCACACTCGGCAAAACACGCTGGCTGCGATCCTGGCGGCAGAAATTGCCGCCCACGTCTGTGGGCGGCAGGGCGTCGGCGTTACCCGTTACCGCTTGATCTGCATCAGCTCCTGCAGGAGTTCGTCGCTGGTGGAGACCACCTTGCCGTTCGCCTGAAAGCCGCGCTGGGCCACGATCATGTTCGTGAATTCCTGGGCCAGGTCCACGTTCGACATTTCGAGGGCACCACTGGTGAGCTGCGACTGCGAGCCTTCGAGCGCGAAGCCCATCACCCCCGAGCCAGAATTGGCCGACTCCTGGTACATGTTGTCGCCGATGCGGAGCAGACCGCTTGGGTTATTGAAGTCCGCCAGTACGATGCGAGCGAGCGGGTTCGTCGTGCCGTTCGTGAAGAAGCCCGTGATTACGCCGAAGCGGTCGATCGAGAAGTTCTGCAGCGTGCCGGCGGTGTAGCCGTTCTGGTCGCGCAGCACTGCGGTTGACGCCGTCGAGGCGAACTGCGTGATGCCGTTCACGCCGCCGCCGAGTTCGAGCTCGATGCGCACCGGGTTGGCGCCCGGAACCGCAAAGTTCAGTGAGGCCGTCACGTCGGTATTGAGGAGCCCGGCCTGGTCGAAGGTGAACGTTCCGCTGTTCTCGCTTGCCGTCTCCGCGGTGGGGCTCATGAAGTAGCTCACCTTGATCTTCGTATTCGACGGCATGGACGCTGTGAATGTGACTTCCGGTGGCGGACCAGCCGTAAAGCCGAAGTCATCGGGCGACACGTACTCCATGCCCGCTGCGCTGTAGAGGCGCACGTTGGCCGCCAGAATCTCGTATCCCGATGGCGGGACAGGCAGCGGCACCGCACTCGGCGGTGAGTCCCCGTCCGTCTCGATCTCGAAGGTCTGCGCCGACGCAATCGGGTCGATCTTCCAGTCCCACGTGTTCGGGCCCGTCTTCCACATCTGCAGCTTCACATTGTGCTTCGTTCCCTGCGAGTCGAACACGCCGATCTGCGTTTCGGTCCACGCCTTCGCGTTGATCGGATTGGCGCGCACGAGCGGATCGTCGAAGTCGCCCTGGAACACCGGGGCCGAGGCGTTGAGGTTGCCCGCGAGCGTGGCCTGCGCCGTCGGCTTGGCCGAGACCTTCTGCCCGAACGGCAGCTTGATGTCCTTGATGCCATCGAGCGGCAGGCCGTTGTCGTACATGCGGCCCTGCACGATGAAGCCATTGGCCGGGCTGACCAGCTGGCCGTCCGCATCCACCTGGAAGTTGCCGGCGCGCGTGTAGAAGCTCTGGTTTCCCTTGCGCACGACGAAGAACGAGTCACCCTGAATTGCGACGTCCGTATTGAGGCCCGTCGTTTCGAGGTTGCCCTGACTGAAGATCTGGTCGATGGAGCCGATCTGCATGCCGAGGCCGATCTGTACCGGGTTGATACCACCCTGGTCGCCGGGAGGACGGCTCGCACCCTGAAGTAGCTGCGCAAAGCCTTCCTTGAAAGTCACGCGACCAGCCTTGAAGGCGACCGTGTTCACGTTGGCGATGTTGTTACCGATGACGTCCATGCGCACCTGGTTGTTGCGCAGGCCGGAAACGCCGGCATAAAGAGAGCGAAGCATGTGCGGTTGGTCCTCAGGCGCGGAGTTGCGTAAGTTGCGACATCGGCACGGTCAACACGTCGCCGATGATCAGGATGGGATTGCCATTGTCGTACTTGATGCCGGTGATGCGACCGGCGGTGTACGTCTTCACTGCCTGGTACTGGCCGCCATCCGTTGCGACCTCGAACGTGTAGGTGTACTTCCCGGCGGGTAGCTTCGGCTCGAAATAGTCATCGAGCTCAAACGACTGCTGCCCCGCCTTGACCGGTCCTACGGTTACCGTGCGGCTCTCGCCCTTGGCGTTGGTGATGGTCAACCGTCCGGCCCCGCTGCGGCTCCCGGTGTCCACGACCACGGGGCCGTTGCCGTGGCGATCGACAAACGTGCTGTTGCCGAGCGTGACGCCGATCTTGCCGACGGTTCCCACGGCCATCTGCCCTTCGATGAGCCGCGCGAGTTCATCGGTGCGCGACGACTGCGTCTCTCCGAGTGCTGTGATGGCATCGATGATTTCGCCCTCGCGGCCCTGCTGCGCCTCGAGCGTCTTGTTCATCTGGATCAGCTGTTCGACGGTGGAGAACTGGGCGAGCTGTGCTGCCATGTCCTTGCCGTCCATTGGATTGAGCGGATCCTGATGTTTGAGTTGTGCAACAAGCATCTTGAGGAACTCGTCGCGCCCCATCGCCCGGGTGTTTTGCGGCAGGGTGCGCGGTGCCGATGGCTCGGCGGCACCAGCGGGCGGTTCGGCAACTCGGCTGGGGTCCATGGTCATGCTCGACGTGGCGGCGGGGCCGAACGCCAACGGTGGTAACGCGATGCCACGCGTAGCGATCATCATTCGGGTCCCAAGAAGAAGGGAGTACGGCGGGCACGCTCCTGCTGTCTTTGCGGATCGCGCGGGTCGCGCGGGTCGCGTGAGCGTGAGGTGTAGTCGCCGTGCCCATCGGCAGTTGACCCGTTCTGCGGTATGGTGCCCGTGATGCGCACGCCCTCGCTTTCGAGGCCGTGGCGGCCAAGTGCTTCCTGCAGGTCTGCGGTGCGCAGGCGCATGCGGTCAGCCGTGGCGGTATCGGTGGTGATTTGCGTGTGCACTGCCTGGCCGCGGAGGTCCACGATAATCTGTTCGGGTGTGCCGGCCGCGCCGTCTATGCGGAGTGTCATGCGGTTGAGGGGCGTGGCCGGGGCATCGGCGCGCCTTTGCTGGATGTCGGCAATGCGCTGGGCCGGCTTACTCGCGGTGGCCGCACTCGCTGGCGCCGTCTGCGCGACACCGGTCACCTTGGCAGCGCTGCGGTCGCCGTTTACCGCGCCATACGCGTTGGCCGTGGAATCACCGGCAGGGGCCGCATCATGATGCTCGTGGGTCGGCTTGCCGCCGCGGTCGAGGGTCCTTCCCCAATCATCGTGTGCATCGCGACCGAGCGCGCCGCTCCTGCGGTCATCGCCATCCCGGATGGCATGCTGCGGTGACGGATCTGTCCCGAGATCCTGACGACGGTCAGTCTGGGTCTCCTTGCCGACCACGCCGCCGGCCACGCCGGCCACGCCGGCCACGCTGGCCACGCTGGCCACGCTGGCTACGCTGGCTACCCGCGCCACACCGGTCTCCCGTGTCACTCCTGTGGAGGGGGCCACGCCTGTACCATCCGCGCGTGCCCACGCCTGCGACGTTCCCCCCTTGGTGGTGACGACGCCGGGCACGGTGCCCCGCGAGACGAGCTCGAGGTGTCCGGGGTCCCTCATGCCAAGCGTGCGCAGTCCCTCCTCACGCGCAATGCGCTGCAGGCGCGCGTAGCCTGCTGGGTTGTCCCATGTGCTGTCGATCATCACATCCACGGCCGCACCACGCGTGTGCGCTGAGTCGCGCGTCCATGTGACGACTGGGCCACCACGGGTACGCCCCTGCTCGAATAGCCAGTCCTGCCGGTCCTGGGAGCGAGTCGTTTCCACGATCGTGACCTCGTGGCCGTACTCCGTCTTCATACGCTCGATCACGCGCTCTACGCGATGGCGAAGCGCTGGCGCGACGGCCTGGAGACCTTTATCGGGTGGGGTTGGGTCGAGGGCAGCCACAAGCTCAGGCTCTTCGGGGAGCTGCCCGCGCACACTCGCACGTCCCTCGCTGCTCTGCCCCGCGAGCAAGGCGAGTAGAGCGGAGAACTCCGCCGTAGTGCCTCGTGAACGCTTGCTGTCACGCGAATCGGCGATGCCACGTTCGTCGAATGCAACGCCCTGTGGACGGCGTAGAGCCTTCGAGCCCGGGCTCATCACATGCATCGCTCTCATGGTGCACGACCTCCCGGTGTCTTCTCCGCATTCTTGCTGATGGCCGCAGCGCGCGCCGCCGGGAAGGCGGCGAGGATGGCGGCTGCCTGCCGGTCTCCCATCATCGCGAGAATCGCACGAATGTCACTGTCCGACATCTGATCGAGCACTTTCGTCGCATCCTTGGCGGCCATAGCGCCGAAGATCTTGGCGAGACGCCGTTCCGGAATCGCAGTCTGGCTCGACTGATCGCGCGCCCCATTGCTGTTCTGTGTGACTCCCCGCGTCGTGGCCGCCGGCTCGCTCACCGGCGCCGCCAGCAACACCCCGCTGGACTGCGCCCGCCCCACGGCGCGAACGCTGTCTGGAGCCGTCACAAGCGCCTGTGCGGCCACCGGCATGCTGTCGTGCGGGGTGCTGTCGGGCACCGTACGATCATGCACCGTGCTGTCAGGCAGCGAAGGCGTGACGCGGCTCGCGAGACTGTCTGCCATGCGCGTAGAGTCGGCCGTGTACTTGGAGGCTATCCGCATGTACGCATAGCCCGACCCGCCGCCCAGGCCAGCCAACAGTCCGATCGCAATAGGGATAATCGTTGCCTTCATTGCATCATTCGGGTCATGGAGGAGCCAACCGGCAAACCCCGCCGCGTTCATGTTCTTGTTTCCGCGCAAACTGCAAGAGTGCCGCCTCGTCCATCTGCAGCCGATCTTTCGCCGCCTCGGCCAAAAGCCACGCGCCTGCGTGATGATCTCTCAGTCGATCGAGCACCCGTCGATCGCGTGCTGCGGCTGCGAGCAATGCCTGCGCCTTGTGCACCTCGACGTCAGCCACCCTGCAAACATTGCCGGCCTCGATCAATCGCTCATCAAGCAGTGCCAGAACTGTGCCACGCTGATGTAGCTCGCCCACGCGAGGCCCAGTCCCGGCGACAGACTGCATCGCCGTGTAGGAGTTTGCGCGCACTGCAGCCAGCATCTCCTCCGCGCGGGCCGCGGCTGTCGCAACCTGCTGCGCCAAGGCCAGCTCTCTGGCCCTCGCTTGCGTGTGCTGCTCCCGCAGATCGAGGAGCTGCTGCAGGTGGAATGTGAAGCTCATGTCAGCGGTGCCGCACCGACGTCTCGATCACTTCCGCAATCTGCATCAACTCGGTATACGTGTCGCCGAAATGTGAGATCTCCTCCGGCCGCTGCTGGAGGAACTCAAGTATCCTGTAGCGGTACGCTATGGCCGCGTCCAGATATGGATCGCTCCCCTTCTGGTACGCGCCGACCATGATCAGATCCTCCTTCTCGCGGTAGGCGGCTTCGAGGCGGAGCATAGCGTTCCCTGCACGACGCTGAGCTTCGCTCGTGATGTGCTCCTTCACACGACTCTTTGAATGCAGCACGTCGATCGCCGGAAAGTGACCTTGCGCGGCGAGACGGCGACTCAGCACGACATGACCATCGAGGATGGAACGGGTGGCGTCTGCCACCGGCTCATTAAAATCATCACCGTCGACCAACACGGTGTAGATGCCGGTGATGCCGCCACGTTCGCCATTGCCAGCTCGTTCGAGGAGCCGCGGCAGGTTGGCGAAGACCGATGGCGGATATCCCTTCGTGGTGGGGGGTTCGCCAGTGGCTAACCCGATCTCGCGCCAGGCCATCGCCACGCGCGTCACGGAGTCTACCATCAGCAGTACCTGTTTCCCCTGATCGCGGAAATACTCGGCGATCGCGGTGGCTACCAACGCGCCGCGGGCACGCACGAGCGCGGCTTGGTCGCCCGTCGCAACAATCACCACGCTGCGCGCCAATCCCTTCTCGCCGAGCGAGTTCTCCAGGAACTCCCGGACTTCGCGTCCGCGCTCACCGAGGAGCGCGATCACGTTCACGTCGGCTTGTGTATGCCGTGCAATCATGCCGAGCAGCGTGGACTTGCCGACGCCTGAGCCGGCGAAGATACCCATGCGCTGACCGCGGCCGATCGTGAGCACGCCATCGATCGCACGCACACCCGTCTCGATCGGCCGCTCGATCGTCTCACGCGCCAATGGATTAGGCGGCTCAGCCGATAGGGGTACCCGCTCGACGGTCGCCACCTTGCCCTTCCCGTCGATCGGATGGCCAAGGCCATTGAGCACGCGGCCAAGCAGCGCAGGGCCCACGTCCACACCGAAGGTGCGGCCGAGCGGCTGGACGCTGGCGCCGGCATGTAGGCCATCGAGGTCACCGAGCGGCATGAGCAGCACCGTACGCTCGTTGAACCCTACCACTTCGGTCAGCACACTGTGCTGACGCGAGTGGCTGGTGATTCGGCAGAGAGAGCCCAGCCCGACGTCGATGCCGGTGGCTTCCACCACAAGCCCCACGACGCGGGTGACGCGACCATACTCAACAAAACGATGGCACTGCCGTAGGCGCTCGTGGAAAATGTCCATGGCCGGAAGGTGCAACCCACGATCGTGCGTACCGGATGCCGGTGTAGCCGGAACGGCACCCATCAGATCTGCACTCCGGCCAACGCACGGTAGATGCGCTCAAGGGCGGTGTCGATACGACCCTCGATGATTCGCTCGCGCCCTTCGGTCAGGCAGCCGCCGCGATTGATGCTGGCGTCCGCAATCCAGCGTAGCGTACGCTCGCCATAAGGCGCTGCCTCGAGAATTGGACGGCACAGTGCCATGTCGTCGGGCGCGAGGCGAATGGTGACTTCCTGATCCGCCGGGTACCGTGCAAGCGCGGAGGCCACCAACTGAGCCACAAGAGACGGATCGGCTACGATCTCTCGCTGGACGATGTGTCGTGCAATCGATACCGCGAGCGCCGCCATATTCTCCTCGACGGTGCTCGCCCAAAGGGCCTCGTGCCTCGCCAACGACTGGGACACTGCATGGAGGGCCGAGAGCGCTACCGACAGCTGTGCCTCAAGGCGCGCGCGCTCGGCGTGTTCCCCATCGGCCCGTCCACGATCATAGGCATCAGTCTCGACGCGCGCGCGCTCCAGGTTGAGCCGCCTCGCGAACTCCGCCGCGATGGTGGCATCGTCAGCTGCCGGCGCCTCAGGGGCGTCCACCGGCGCCAGTACATCCGACGAGAACACGTCGGCCGCGGCAAATTCGTCGAGGGACCAGCGCATCGCGTGCCTGCGATGATCTTCAAACGATGACATCGTCGGCGCCACTGCTCAGAACGATCTCGCCCGCCTCTTCCAGTGCGCGGACCTTCGATATGATATCGGTTTGCGCCGCTTCAACATCACGCATCTTGACCGGACCGAGGAACTCCATCTCCTCCTTGAGACCCGTGACGGCGCGCTGTGACATGGTCCCCATGATCTTTGCCTTCAGGTCGGGGCTTACGGCCTTGAGGGCGAGTGCGAGCTGCTTGATGTCTACCTCGCGCAGCAGGCGCTGCAAGGACTTGTCGTCGAGTGCCGAGAGATCCTCGAAGACGAACATGAGGTTCCTGATCTGGTCGCTGAGGTGCGGATCTCTTTCGGCAACAAGATCCAGTACCTGCTTCTCGAGGGACGCGCTGACGAGATTGAGGACAGCGGCCACCGTACTAGGTCCGCCAATCGTGCTCATACGCGCCGCGAGGGTCAGGTCGGCCGCAGTCCCGATGACCCGTTCGACCAGTGAGATCATCTCGGGGGAGACCTTCGTCATCGTGGCGATGCGGAACATCACATCGCCTCCGAGGGTGGGATCGAGCTCGCGGATGATCCCGGCGACGTGATTGGGATCGAGGTGCGCGAGGATCAGTGCGATCGTTTGTGGATGTTCACCTCTCAGTGCACTGCTCAACTGCTGCGGATCGGTCCCGCGTAGGCGACCGAAACGATCGGTACCAGCCAGCTGTTCGTGGATGCGCATGAGGATCTGCTGCGCCTTGATCGGACCGAAAGCCCTCTCCAGTACATCCGTCGCGAAATCAATGCCGCCCGTGCTGATCGAGTCTACGCCGAGCGTGGTCTCGAGCCATTCTGCGAGCACGGAGTCGATCGTGGTGGGCGGTACGTTATCCAGCTGGGCCATTTCGAGGGCCACGATCTCGGCCTCTTCGGGGTGCAGCGTG
Organism: Gemmatimonas sp.; assembly: GCF_044344655.1. Lineage (GTDB taxonomy): Bacteria > Gemmatimonadota > Gemmatimonadetes > Gemmatimonadales > Gemmatimonadaceae > Gemmatimonas. The sequence goes on along the minus strand of NZ_JBIJCN010000001.1, from coordinate 58,485 downwards.
GCGGTGAGCTTCGATGCCGCCTCCGACCCCATCGCCATGCAGACGATGGCGGCCTTCTGGCGACCGGTTAGCCGATCGGGGGCCCAGCGGTCAGTTCCGATCTTCGCAGGGGGAGCAATCATTGGCAGCCTCGACGCTTACTGGCGGAGCCAGTGGCGGGTTACGCGGAGCGCCGCGTCGGGACGCTGTTCAACCGTGGCAATCGCCTGCTCGCGTTCCGGCGTCGTGGACATCGGCGGGAGCTTGATGGGCGTGCGGCGCGATTCCAGCCCCTCCGTCGCCCCGACGCCGTTCCCCTGGTCGGCGGGGGCGCCCTGCATCCCCAGTTGCATCTGCGTGCTCGCAGGCAGCTCAGCGTGTCCCGACGTTTGCAAAGCGCCACTCTGCGGGGCGGCAGGCAGTGGCGATTGGGTCTTCCTCGGGCGTAGCACGAACACCGAGAATAGGGCGACGATCAGCAGCACAAGGAGTGCGGCAATCGCCACAATCGGCTTCGAGTTCTCCTGAATGCGCGCGATGATATCTGTCGGAGAGGCGATCGAATCACTCGCAGTCACCTCGGGTTGCGCGATGTCAAACGGAGCGCTCACTACACTGATCATGTCGCCGCGCGTGGAATCCACGCCAAGGGCGTTGCGCACCAGCGCCTCGATGCGCGCGAGCTCTTCGGCGGTGCGCGGCATGGCGCTGGCCGGCGCCGGAGCGGTGGCCGTGGTATCGGGTGCCACCCTGACAACTTTGTCGGCCACCAGTACCGCCACCGTGAGTTTTGTCACGTTGCCGATGGCGCCGCTGAAGTTTTCCACGCTCTTGGTGTTCTCGTACGACGTGGCCGATGTGCTATAGCCGGCGCCCTGCTGCGGCGTGCTCGGCGTGACTTCAGCCTTTTGTTCGGTGGTGAGTGCCTGGCGCTCAGGGTCTACGGCCTGCACCGTGCGCTCGACCTTGGAAAAATTGATCGACGCGGCCACCTGTACGCGCACATTGTCGCTGCCAACAAGACTCGAGAGTAGCCGGCTGGCTTTCTCCTCCAGGTACGACTCCACTTCCTTTTGTACCAGCAGCTGACGACTGGAAAGACCGGCAAGCGAGCCTTCGTCATGCATGGTGAGTGCGTGGCCACGCGCATCGACAACCGTCACGTGCTCGGGTTCGAGCCCACCCACGCTGCTCGCGACCAGTTGCGCGACCCCTTGCACCGTTCCGGGGGCCGGCGTGTTACCGTCGTGCATCGTCAGCGTCACGCTGGCCTTGCTGGGTCGCTCGCTCGGTTTGAAGATCTTCTCGTCTTCGAGGGCCAGATGGACTTTCACTGCTTCTACGTTCTTCATCTTGCTAATGGTGCGCTCGAGCTCTCCTTCGAGCGCACGGCGATAGTTCACCTTCTGCGTAAAGTCCGTCATACCCCACGTGGGCTTATCGAACAGCTCGAGTCCCGGTCGGCCGGCGTTGGGCACATCCCCAGCGGCGAGATCCACGCGTGCGCGTGCGAGATCCTCGCTCGGAACCAGAATCGTGGTACCAGTGCGATCGAGGGTATACGTGATCCCCGATTCGGTGAGCTGATCGGTCATTGCCTTCACGTTCTCGACGGGTAGATCGGCGTAGAGCGGTACCATGGTCGGCGCAGTGGCCCAACGGGACACGCCGAACACCACGGCGGTTACGACAACGCCGATCGCGATGATTGCGAGCTGGCGTCCACCGCCGAGGCGTCCCGTTAGGGAATCGAAAAAGGATTGCATGTGGAGGGGAAGGCGCCGTGTCGCGTATGGATGCTCAGGACTGCATCGCGATGACGCTGCGATACGCCTCAACGACCTTGTTGCGCAGTTCGATCATGAGGTCGAGTGCAAGGCCCGCCTCCTCGCTTGCCGCCATCACTTCGTGCAGTTCAACGTTCTCGCCTGCGGCAAAGCGTTGCACGAGGTCGCTGGCTCGGTCGCGCGTGTCGGAGACTTCGCTGATCGCCTTGGTGAGCGCGTCCCCGAAGCTGGTGTCGCTCGCGCCCACGACAGGTAGCTGCGCACCGGGTGTGCGATCTTGGCCGATGCCTCCGAGGGTGCCCAGGTTGCGCGAATAGAGATCGAGACGGGTCTGCATGCGGTGAAGTCCGGTCGGGGTGGCTTATGCGCGCACGTCGAGGCGCACGCCACGCGCCACCGGTGGGGTAGCCTTGCTGGCCTCCTTGATGCGGCTGTATGTGAGCGGGCCAAGGGCAGCACCTTTCGCGAAGAAGCTCCGCTCTTCCGTTGTGAGCACGCTCCAGAGCATGGCGTCGGTGCCGGCCGGCGCATCAGCCGGCACGGTACTCTGCGTGCTGTCGGGGTGGGTGATGGGTGCCTGCGGTTTCAGGACCTTCGTAACGGCCGGCGTGTCGGCATTATGCGCGTTGTATGTGGCAATCGCGGTGCGATCAATGCCGTTGATGTTCATGGAATCGATGACTGCCAAAAAGAGGGACGGAATGAATGCGTGGTCGCGTACATCAGATATCGAGGGCGGCGCGCAGCATCGACTTGGCAGCGGTAAAGACCGCAGCGTTGGCTTCGTATATGCGCTTCGCGTCGAGCAGCTTGACCAGTTCCTGGGTGGTGTCGACGTCGGGGTAGCGCACGTAGCCCTCAGCGTTTGCGTCGGGGTGGCCCGGCTCGTACACAAGCCGGCCTTCACCCTGATCTTCCGCAATGCCGGACACGCGCACGCCGTACTCGCCACCCCTCGGACCGTTTTTGCCGCGCTGAGTGGGGAGCACCGGTACCGCGATCGGCCTGGGTCCATCCTCGCTGAGCGGCACGTCGAGGGCCGGTGAGCCGAACACGCCACGGGCGGCGTTCGACCCCATGGATTGCGGGGCCAGGTTGTCAGAGGCGAAGAGCGCCGTCTGCGCAGTCGCCGTCTCGAGTACGAGCTCGCGGCGCTTGTACGGCTGGCCATCGGTGCCGCGGGTGACGTCGGCGTTGGCGATGTTCTGCGCGATCACTTCCATGCGCTGGCGTTGGGCGGCGATACCGCTTGCCGCGATGCCCATACTTCTGAACATGGGCCGCACGATCTGCGGTCCGGGAATTGGCAGCAGCGCTGGTTGACGAAGCGGATTGAGTGTCATCAGGCGCCCTGACCCCTGATGGCCGTGCGGAGGCTGGCGTAGGTCTTTTCGAGGAGCCGAGACGTCGCGAGGAAGCGGAGCTGTTCGTCAGCAAGCGCTACCATTTCGTCTTCTACGTTGACCGGGTTCACCTCAGCTTGGGTGCGGCCGACTGTGGCTTCCAAAGCGAACCCATCCCCGTTCTGCAGGGTGGCCTTGGAGACCCGATCCGCGATGCCGCGCGACCGCTCGATACTCTGGTCGAGCGACGCCTTGAGCTGCGGGGCCGAGGTAACGCGATCGATGAGTCCGAAGAGCATCTGGAGTACCGGAAGGGAAGGGCGATTGAATCCGGTACGGCCAAAAGCAACGGGCGGGCCACACGGCCGAGATGGCCGGCGTACCCATTCAAATCATTGATTCAGCGGAAGATACGGAGCATCTGGCGGCAGGAGGTGAAGGCGGCAGGAAGTGCCGAACCCGACCAACCTCGAGAAAACGGAAACTTCTGCCGGTCGTGTGGTGACCCAAGTTGCCGTGTGGATCGCTCGCCGTGGCCGGACTGACGGGAACACACGTTCCGGATGGCGGATTCCTGCGACCCCCGCGCTCCTATTCCTCGTCGGAGTCCCTGCTGGGGCCGTTCAGCTTGTTGCGCAGCGTTCGCACGCTGATCCCCAAGAGCTCGGCCGCCCTCGTGCGGTTGTGCTCGGCCGCCTGCAGCGCATGCTGAATCAGTACCCGCTCGGCGTCGGCGACATTGAACGAACTCAGGGCGATGCCGGTGCCATTCCCGATAGGATCGAATGCGGATGCCACGCAATGATCACTGAAGTCGGCTGTACTGTGTATCCCCGCGGCCGCGACCGCGAGCGCCGGTGCTGCACCAAAACTCGGGGCGACAAATGCTCGCGGGCGCATGTTGGGGGCGCCGAGCGAGTGAGCGAGGCCGAACCGGGTACCCTCGAGGCAGTGCGGCTGGATGATGGGGTCCGGTGTGAGGATCACCGCACGCTCGATCACATGCTGCAGCTCCCGCACATTGCCGGGCCACGGGTAGGCCTGAAGCGCCTCGAGGGCATCCTCCGACAGTCCTTCGATCTTCTTACCCAACTCGGCAGATACCCGCATGGCAAACCGCAGCGCCAGCACCGGGATATCTTCCGGGCGCTCGCGTAGCGGTGGAATGAGAACCGGAATTGTGGACAGTCTATAGTAGAGATCCTGCCGGAACGTCCCGTGGTCGGCCTCCATTGCCAGGTCACGGTTGGTGGTGGCGACGATACGGACATCCACCTTGATGGGTGACGTGCCCCCCACGCGCTCAAACTCCTGCTCCTGCAGCACGCGGAGGAGCTTGGCCTGGAGATCGAGGCGCATCTCCGAGATTTCGTCGAGCAGTAGCGTCCCACGGTTGGCGCGCTCGAAGGCGCCCTCGACCCGCTTGATCGCCCCGGTGAAGGCGCCCTTTTCGTGGCCGAAGAGTGCTGATTCTACGAGCCCTTCGGGGAGGGCTGCGCAGTTGAGTTTGATGAATGGTTTGTCACGGCGCTCGGACTGGTCGTGAATGGCGCGCGCAAAGAGCTCCTTACCTGTCCCGGACTCGCCTTGCAGGAGCACGGTGGCGCGGGTGGGCGCGGCCATGCTGACGGTCTGCAGGATCCGGCGGATGGTCGGTGAGTCGCCGATGATCTGTCGCTCATTGCGAAACTGCGAGACCTCCTTGCGGAGGGCCTCGTTCTCGCGGCGAAGGCGAACGAACTCGAGCGCCTGATCCACGGCGAGCTCAAGCTGTTGAGGACGAACCGGCTTCGTGATGTAGTCGATCGCGCCCGCCTTGATGCTGGCCACGGCGTGTTCGATACTCGCATGCCCGGTGAGCATGATGAGCGGGAGGTCGTACCCCTCGCGGGTGATGAGCTGGATGAACTCGAGCCCCGTGAGCCCCGGCATCCGATAGTCGGAAATGATGAGGTCGATGCCGCCCCGCTCCAGGATGAGGAGCGCCTCGGGGACACTCCGAGCGCCCACTGGAGTATGGCCAGCTGCCGCGAGGGTGTCCTCAAGGATCAGGCCGACGGCGACTTCGTCGTCGACGTAAAGAATCGTAGCCATTTCGGCTGGGAGGGGTGACGGCCAGGATCTCCCGGCGGTGTAAGAATTCTGCCGCTCCCGTAACGCCAATAACAATCGCGCGTACAGAGCACGAGCACATTAGCGGCAACAATAACTGCATCATCAAGAAAACGCTAAAGGTCCGCTGGCGTAACATCTCTATTGAAGAGTCAGCTAGAACCCACACCGTGCAGGATGCTGACTGGCTCAGCAGTCGCTTCGCTTACGGTTAAGGCGCTGGCCGCCGAGTCCGATACTTATGAGTTGGTGGTGCCGCTACCGGTGGTGCCGTTCAATGTTCATCCAAGGTGTCCGTGCGAGTCACCAACAACATCATCACCGCGCGTAGTCGACTGCATCTACAGCAGGGGCTGCAGCATGTCGACCGTCTACGTGACGATATCGCGACTGGCGTACGCCTGCGGACACTGTCCGACAACGCTACAAGCGGCAGTGAACTGGTACGCATTGGCGGGTCAATGCGTGCGATTACTCAGTTCCGGCGCAATGCGACCATGGGCATTGCGCGCGCCGAGGCGGAGGAAAACGCTCTCAATCAGTTGACGAATGTATTGACGCGTGCGGTAGAGCTCGGGATCAGCCAATCGTCCGCTACGGCCAATGCCTCGTCGCGCCTGATCACGAAACACGAAGTCGATCAGCTGATCAGCCTCACCACATCGCTTGGCAACACCCGGTTTGCCGGCCAGTTCCTGTTCGGCGGGAACCGAGGGAGTGAGCCTCCACTCCACTCACCGATACCCGTAAGCGGCAGCGCCTCGGCCCTTACTGACGTGAGCGGCAACCCGGTGAATCCATCGGGATCACCCTCGCTCGAGATTGGTGACGGGCGATTCATCGTCCCGAACCACAATGCCACCGAAGTCTTCCTCGATACCGACACGCTCGCCGCATTGCGTGCGCTGTCCGATGCGCTTGGTGCAAACGATCCCAATGCCATTCGCCTGGTGACCGGCCGGCTGAACGCTGCCAATGACAATGTTCAGGCGCTCGTTGGAACACTGGGCGCTCGCGTCAACGAAATGCAGGACGCGAAGAACAGTCTCGATGCACTCGAATTGACCCTGCAGACCTACCGTGCCGACCTTCGCGACACGGAGATCGATAAGGCGATGGTGGATCTCGTGGGCAAACAGACGCTCTATCAGGCGGCCATGAGTGCGACATCGCGCATCCTCGGTCTCAGTCTGGCCAACTATCTCTGATGCAAATGCGTCCCGCATTCGTACACGCTGGTTCGGGCACGATCACGATCGCGCATCCACTTGGCCGCATCGAGGTGCCATCCGACGCGGTGATGCACCTCAGTACACCGCTTCTGGGGTTCAGTCATTCAGCATATGCGCTTCTGCCCGCAGCGCGACGGGGGCTCTGGTGGCTGATTGCCACCGATGGAACACCCACGACGTTCGTACTCGCCGATCCGTTTGTGGTCATCGCTGATTATGCGGTGGACCTGAACGAGACCGAGCGAGAGGCACTCTCACTCCACGACGAGCGAGATGCCTTGGTGCTGGTGCTGCTGGTCATGCCGGCCGCATGGAACGAACAGGCCAGCGGCAATTTCCGTGCACCGCTCGTGTTCAACCTTGCTGCGCGCAAGGTGCAGCAGGTGATGAATCGAGATGAGCGCTACGGGCTGGTCGAGCCAGTGAACCTTGCGCTGTACGCGTTAATGCCGCCCATGGGATGCGGGTCGACGGGTGCCCCGAACTCCGAGACGCCTGAAGGATGACTGATCCGCGGGAACGCGGTGAGACGGCGGGCCACTTGCTCCAGCAAAACACGCACGGCGCTCAAGTTCTCCGGGGGCACTCCGAGACTGATGTTCGACCGCGATCCGGACGTCGGACGCGGAGGGAGGCACGGACGCCTCGATCTTCACATCACGGAGGATTCCACCATGCGTATCAACACCAACGTCGGCGCACTCACCGCATCGCGTAACGCGTTCGTCAATAACATCGCGACCGAGAATAGCATGCGGAAGCTCAGCTCGGGTCTGCGGATTTCTCGCGCTGCCGACGATGCTGCAGGGCTGGCTGTTGCCAGCAAGCTGCGCACGCAGAGCCGTTCGCTCAGCCAGGCGGCGGCGAATGCCGAGCAGGGCAACGCGATGCTCCAGATCGCGGAAGGTGCGGCCCAGACCATTCAGCGCATCATTGAGCGTCAGAAAGAGCTGATCACGCAGAAGCTGAACGCCACGTCGAGCACGAGCACGACCACCACGATCAACGCCGAAATCGCGTCGTTGGCCACCGAAGCAAGCCGCATCCAGAGTGCGGCCACGTTCCAGGGAATGGCGGTATTTGCGGCGCTCTCGTTTCAGGTTGGTGATGGTGACGGTGCGTCGGTCAACCAGGTTGCGGTCACGGCGACGCTCACCCAAACCCCGTTGAGCGGTACGTCGACATTGGCCGATGCCGACACCGCGCTCGATGCCGTCAACGAAGTTCTCTCGAACATCGGCGCTGGTCAGAATGTGCTTGACTACACGGTGCAGAATCTCAAGTCGGCAGTGGTAAACGTTCGGGCGGCTGAGTCCACCATCCGTGATGTTGATATGGCCGAGGAAATGGCCACGTTCACCCGCAACAACATTCTCACGCAGGCGGCGCAGGCCATGCTGTCGCAGGCGAACCAGGGCAGCCAGGGTGTTCTCCAGCTACTCCGCTGAGTCTGATTTCTCCTGACGTGAGATTCCCCGGGGCCCGCCTCACCGCTGGTCCCGGGGACTGGCCTTAGATGCAAGGGCAGGATGGAACGATGAGCAGCTCCATGAACATCGGGGGACTGAGTAGCGGGATGCAGTGGAGCGACATCGTCGATTCGACGATCAAGGCCCTGGAAGCCCGCACGGTCACCCCGATAACCGAACGGATCAACGCACGCGGCAAGCAAAGAGATGCGTGGTCGACGCTGCAGCAACTCGTGGAAACGCTGAACACCAACGCGCGGGCGCTCCGACGCCCTGGCCTTGGTGGCTTCATCGCGTCCGTCCCCCCCAGTCCGTCGACGTCACGGACACTGCTGTCGGCCACCGCTACGTCTGGTGCGACAGCCGGCCGACTTCGCGTGGAGGTCCTCCAGCTGGCGGATGTCGCCACATTGGCCGGGCGCTCTACCGCCGATACGACGGCTGCCCAAAACCTGGCGGGCACCTTCGCGATAAATGGCACCGCCATCAGCGTGGAGGCAGCGGATTCGCTCGCGAGCATCCGCGCCAAGATCAACACGGCGAATGCCGGTGTGACCGCCTCCATTGTGAGTGAAGGTGGGGCGAGCGGCCGCCTCGTCATCAGCGCCAACACCGCAGGATCGGTGGGCGTGACCCTCGTCGACGGGGCTGGTGGCCTGGCGCGCGAACTCGGATTTCTCGATTCACGCACCAAGCCCATTACGTCTTCGACGATATCGGCGGCGGCGGCGATGGGGATGTCGGTGTTCCCACAGCCGGCACAGATCCGGGTGGGGCATGTGCTCATTACGGCCGATCTGGCCACCGAGTCGCTATCCACGATAGCCGCCAAGATCAATGCTGCCGGCGGCTCGGCCTCGGTGCAGTCGGAGCCGTTCGGCAACCAAACGCGATTCCGGTTGGTGGTTGACGGTAATGTGAGCGCCGTGGACCGTGACGCGAATTCGCAGCCCTTGATCGACGCCCTTGGCTTTGCCGCCGGAGCCGCTGGTGCTGTCGGTCATACGGTGCAGTCGTCGGCCTTCACGCTCAGCGAAGCGGCCCACGCCACGCCGTCCTCCGTGCTGACGGGCCTCACGGTCGGCTCGGCATCGACCGCGCTGCATGTGGGGGACGCCATCAACATTCGCGGGACCCGCGGCGACGGCACGCCGGTCGCTTTCGGCCTGATCGTCGCGGAGAGCGACACCGTCCAAACGCTGCTCGACCGCATTAATGATGCCAGGGATGGCTTCGGTGCCGGAGCGCGAACCGCAACCGCAGCGATCGGTCCTGATGGGCGAATACGCCTTACAGACGACACGGCTGGCGCCTCACGTCTGTCGCTCAGTCTGGGCATCGTACGAGCCGACGGCTCCACAGGGACCTTGGGACCGATCACCACGTCGGTCGTTGGGCATAGCCGCGAGCTGCACGCAGGGCGTGATGCAATCATTCGCGTGAATGGGCACGAGATGGCGCGGTCGACGAACGTGATCGCCGATGCCATCCCGGGCGTCAATGTCAGCCTGCTCGCGGCCGAGCCGGGAACCGCGATCGATGTCACAATTGAGCGCGATGTGAAGGGGGCGACCGATGCGGTGAAGGCGTTTCGCGATTCCTACAATGCCATCCGCGCGTTTTTCGACGAGCAGCGCGTGACGGATGCGCCGCTGTATGCCGACAGCAGCCTGCGGCGCGTGGTGGATCGGTTCACCGCATCGCTCCGGCTACAGGTCACCGCGAACGGCACCTACACTACGGCAGTCAGCGCCGGGTTGGAGCTCGATCGCAATGGCCGGCTCATGGTCAACGAAGAGACATTCAAGACGGCGTTGGCCGAAAAGCCAGGCGAAGTCGAGTCGCTCTTCGGGCTTACCGGCATTGGCACTGCCTTTGTGCAGTCGACCGACGCGGCAACGACGTTCGGCACCGGGGTGATTAGTGCGCAGCTCACCACCATCACGGAGAGCACGATCTCGCTCCGGCGCCGTGAAGGAGATGCTCAGAAAAAGCTTGGCCTCCGTCGCGAACAGCTCATCCAACAGTACACGCGCATGGAGCAGGCCATGGTGCGTCTGAATCAGCAAAGTGGATCGCTGCTGGCGAGCACCAAGGGACTTCAGGCGAACGATCGCTAGCCGATACTGCACCATGGGCGTGATGCACATGCATTCGTCCCGTCGATCTCTCCCCTCAGCCAAGACGCCGCCATGTCATACGCGACGCAGTCATCGAGCTATCGCGAAATGGAAATCCAGGCCGCTTCACCACACAAGCTCGTGGTCATTGTGTTCGAGCAGTTGGTGGTGAATCTCGAACGTGCCCGCATTGCCATGGAGCGCAAGGACATCGAGCTCCGGGTCGTTGCCCTCCGCCGTGCCCGCGATCTCGTGACCGAGTTGCTGGCGACGATCGACGTCGAGAAGGGCGGCGTGCTCGCCCAGCGCCTCGCCGACCTGTACCAGTTCATGCTCTATGAGCTGGTGGATATCGGCCAGCGCGGGGACGTGGTTTCGATGCGGAAGCTGGTGAGTATTGCCATGCAGCTGCGCGAGGGGTTCGTTGGTGCAGCGCAACAGCTTTCGACCGACAAGGTGCAGCTCAAGACCGCGTGAACCGCAGCCCGCACACGCCGTTGATGGCTCGACCGGGAGGCTCCTCGCCTTCGCTCCTGACGTCCCATGCGAGCCGCCTGCGCGCGGCCACGGGTGCGCTCGTGCTGTGTGCTAAGGCCGATGCGATCGCCCGGGAGATCGAGGTCGAGATCACGTCGGGTACCGACGATCACCAGCTGTTCGTGTTGCTCGAGCAGCGCACGGTGATGCTGCAGGATCTGACCGAGCAACTCAACACGTTACGCCTCGAACTTCCCCCCGCCGGCAGCGCTCCCGTTCCCGAGGCTGACCGGCACATGGATGCGGCCGAGGCGGTCGTCGCTGAGGTTTGTGGGGCCGTAGCCACGTCGCACCACATCACCGTGGAGCTGGCCGCCACAATTGGCCGCCGCCGGGAAGCAATCCGCGCCGAGCTCGATGCCGTGCAGCGCTCATCGACCGCCAGCGTGGCCTACGGCACGCCGACCGGCGCCCCCCTGATGGACCGGGTGCGCTGAGGCATTCTCAAGGTCGCCCTGATGCCCGACATCAACGGCTCGACGCTATCCAAACGGAAAGAATCGGCCGGTAAAGTTGTGGGCCGACGTGCCGATAGTCCCCAGTGAGGAGGAGGAACCCCCATGAAGATCAGCGGATACATCGATTCCCTGCGCCCGAAGCCCGGCAGCCCCCCCGCTGTCCAGCGTCCCGCGCCGGACGTTTCCGAGGCCGTGGCCGCTCGACCGGTCAGATCGGATACCGTCCAGCTCTCTGCAGAAGCCCGTCGCCTGAGTGCCGAGCAGCGGGACATGCTCGACCCCGAGCGGGTCGCGGAGCTCCGTCAAAAGGTGCTCAACGGCGCTTATATGACGCTCGACCTTGTCGACCAGGTCGCCCGTCGGATCCTTTCCCGCGGTGATCTGTAGGCGCTAGCCACCGCGCCCGCTCCATTCCGGCGTAGGCCTGGACCATGCCCAATCCCAGAGTACGTGAAGTGCTGTACGAATCAGAGGCGGCGCTACGCCTGGTCGATCAGGGCATCACCGGTCTGACCGACATGCGTAATGCCGCGGACCCCTCGGCCACGGATCACGCCGCGCTGAGCATCCTGGATGCGTGCGATCGCGCCACGCGGATGATCGACGACCTCGATACGATCGACGCGGCGGAGACCCCCGATCGTGACCGCGCCGCCGACACCCGTGGCGCCCTGCGCGACGAGCTCTCTCGCATCATGGGCGCCCTGCATCTCACGGGCCTGGCTTCACCACCGCATTTGTGGGCGAGGGTAGATCGACCGTAGAATACCCATCATGCACCGTCGCCCGGGATGGTTCTCGGGCGCACGGGCGAGAAGCCTCAGGGCCGGCACGGCAGCCGGGATCTGGCAACTACTTCATGGGGATTCAGATGGTCAGATATGCCAAGGCTCCATTGCTGGCGCTGGTGGGTCTCGTCGCCATGGCGACAGGCCTGGAGGGGCAGACTGTCCCGTCGGTTGCGGAACAGACCGCGTCGGCCGTTCTGGCCCTGCCGAAGGAGATGCGGGAAGGGGCCGGGGTGATGGGCTATCGCACGGCTGGCCGGCTTGAACTACTGAAGCCCGTGAAGAACGGGATGCTCTGTCTGGCCGATGATCCCGCCGAGGAGCAGTTCCATGTGTCGTGTTACGCCGATACGATGGAGCCGTTCATGGCCCGCGGTCGTTCGCTGCGCGCGGAGGGCGTGAAGGGAGCACAGGTGGATACGGCCCGCTTCGCCGAGGTGAAGTCCGGCAAGCTCAAGATGCCCACGCAGCCGGCCGCGCTCTATCAGATCTTCGCTCCCAAGGGCAGTTACGATGCGGCCACCAACAGCGTGAAGAACGGGCGGGCGCTCTTTGTGGTGTACGTGCCCTTTGCCACGGCGGCGTCCACGGGGCTCAGCACCACGCCGTCGGATACGAAGCCGTGGCTGATGCTTCCCGGCACGCCCAAGGCGCACATCATGTTCTCCTCCACGATGTAGTGGAGCGCATGGATCGCGCCGTCACGCTCTCCCGCACGCGTCTCGACGAGGCGCAGGCCGCGCTGGCGGCGAGCGATCCCCGCATGGGTGCCGTCATCGAACAGGTCGGTCCCTGCACGATGTTGCCGCGCCGTGAGGGCACCCACTTCGGACATCTCGCGCGCAACATCATCTATCAGCAGCTCTCGGGCACCGCTGCGGCCACCATCCACGGGCGGTTCACCGCGCTGGTCGTGGAGACCCCAACGGCCAAGGGTGCGCACTCCGCCTCGGCGTCGTCCCCCGACCCGCGCGCGGTCCTGAACGCCTCGGAGGAGGCGCTGCGTGCGTGCGGCCTGTCGACCGCCAAAGTGCGGGCGGTCCGCGATCTCGCCGAGCATGTCATCGACGAGCGCCTCCCGCTGCAGGCGTTCGACCGGATGAGCGATCAGGAGATCGTCGACGCCCTTGTACAGGTGCGCGGCATCGGGCCGTGGACGGCCCAGATGTTCCTGATGTTCCGGCTGGGGCGTCCCGACGTGCTCCCCGTTCTGGATCTCGGGGTGCGAAAGGGCGCACAGCGCATCTACCGAACGCGCGCCCTGCCCGACGCGACGCGCCTCACGAAGATCGCGCGGAACTGGCGTCCGTGGGCAAGCGTTGCCAGTTGGTATTGCTGGCGCGTCCTCGATCTCGAGGATGCCGCCGGCTGGTAACGAGGAAGCAATGCCCGAGTTTCGTCAGCGTGTTCGAGTACCGGTGCCGGTGGAGACCCTATTTGCCTGGCATGAGCGGGCGGGCGCCTTTCTGCGGCTGTCTCCGCCGTGGGACCGTCCTGAGGTGGTCTCACAGGTCGGCGGCATCCGTGATGGCGCGCGGGTAGTGTTGCGGGTGCACGCCGGTCCCGTGCCCACCACGTGGACGCTCGAGCATCGCGATTACATCGAGAACCGCCAGTTCCGCGATGTGCTGCTCGAGGGGCCGTTCACCTCATGGATCCATACGCACGGCTTCGAAGCCGATGGGTCATCCGCCAGTGTGCTGGATGACCACATCGTGTACGAACTGCCGCTCGGGCGCTTGGGCAATGCCGTCGGTGGTGGCTTCGCGCGCAGCACCCTCGCCCGCGTGTTCGCCTATCGGCATGCCGTGACGGTTGGTGATCTCGAGCGACATACCACCTTCGCGGATCGCCCGCGGCTGCGCGTGGCGATCACCGGCGCGAGTGGCTTCATCGGATCGCAGCTGGCCGCATTCCTCAGCACCGGCGGGCACGACATCGTACGCATCGGGCGCGGTGCCGTGCGCCCTGGTGTGGTCGATGTGTCGTGGGATCCGCATCGTAGACAGCTCGATCCGCGCGCGCTCGAGGGGATTGATGCGGTGGTGCATCTCGCCGGCGCCTCCATCGCCGAACGCTGGACCCCCGAACACCGCCGGGCCATACGCGACAGCCGTGTGGAGGGCACGTCGCTGCTGTCGCACACACTGGCGCAGCTCACGAAGAAGCCGGCGGTGCTACTCAGCGGATCGGCGATCGGTGTGTACGGCTCCCGCGGCGATGAGGTGCTCGACGAGCAGAGCCCGTTCGGCACGGACTATCTCGCGGATGTGGGGCGGTCGTGGGAAGGCGCCACCGCGCCCGCCGAGCGCGCTGGCATTCGTGTGGTGCACCTGCGCACCGGGATCGTGCAAGGTGCTGCCGGCGGTGCTTTGGCCAAGCAGGTGCCGCTGTTCAAGCTCGGGCTCGGTGGCACCCTCGGCTCGGGTGACCAGTGGACGAGCCCGATTGCACTGGATGATCACATCGGGGCGATGCACTTCTGCCTCATGCGCGACGATATCCGTGGGCCCGTTAATCTCGTGGCACCGGAACCGGTGACGAACGCGGACTTCACCCGGGTACTCAGTCGGGTCCTCTCGCGTCCGGCGTTCGCCGCGGCGCCGGCCTTCGCCCTCAAGCTCGCGCTGGGGAGCGAAATGGCGGAGTCGACGGTGCTGGCAAGTCAGCGGGTGGTGCCCACGGTGCTGCAGCGTGCCGGCTTCGAGTGGCGGTTGCCCACGCTCGAGCAGATGCTGCGCTTCGAACTCGGCGAGCCGCAGCGATAGGTCGCCCCGACTGGCCCGGTCTCCGGCCCCGGGAAGTCACGCTTATCTGCTTGTCCTGTACGAGGATACGCTCAGAACCTCGCCCCGGTCTGAGCGCCGGAACGCGGGCGCGTCCCGGGGTGCACGTGGCACATTGACACTTTTCCTGCGCTGAATCGTAGGTTCCGTACACATGAACGTGATCATCCTCGAAAGTGTCCTCTTCGTCGCCCTGCTGGCGGTGGTGGGGGCCCTTTTCGTTACGGCGCTGGGTATCACCCCGCTTGGCCGTCGACTTCGCCAGTCGGCCAATCGCAAGCGCATCGACAAGCAGGCGGAACTCACGTGTCCCATCCACGGGCTGCAGCGCGAGCAGGATCTCGTGCGACTGTCCGCCGGTGAACCGCTCTGTCCTCATTGCTACCAGGAAGCTGTCCATGGCCACCTCGATTGACGAAACGTTCGAAGGTCTCCGGAGTTCGATCGGCAGTTCCATGCGCAATTCGCTGCGAGGCAGCGATGGCGGTGGCGGTAGTGGTGCCGGTGGTGCGTTCAAGCGCCTTGGCATCGTTGCGGTCGCCCTGCTGGCCGCCATCCTGCTGCTGCGTCCCACGGTCACCTACATCGAGCCGGGGCATGTGGGCATCGTGATCAACCGCGCAGGCGGCGGGGTGGACCCTAAGCCGCTTGGCCCGGGTTTCCATTTCCGCAATCCGCTCTTCACGGCGATTCAGGAGTACCCAACGTTCATGCAAACGTTGGTACTCACGCGTGACAGCACCGAGGGATCGCCGCGCAACGACGAGATCAATGTGAACTCGGTGGAAGGCCAGCCGCTCTCGCTGGATGTGTCGATGTCCTTTGAGCTCGACGGGACACGGGTGCCGGCGCTCTACCAGACGTTCCGGACCGATGTGCAGACGATCGCGCACGGTTTCATCAAGCAGGCGATTCGTCAGTCGCTGCAGGAAGTCGTGGGCAATGAGGAAATTGCCGCCATCCTCGGCCCGAAGAAGGCCGAGGTGGTCACGCGCACGCAGGCCCAGTTGCAGCAGCGACTGGACCCCTACGGCATTGATGTGAAGCAGTTCACGCTCAATGAATTCCGTGCCCCCAAGGCGGTGATGGATGCCATCAGCCTCAAGAACGTGATGCAGCAGCAGGCGCTCACGGCGCAGAACGAGTTGCAGAAGAACACCTTCCAGGCGCAGGGTGACAGCATCAAGGCGGCGGGGCGGGCCAAGGCGATCCTCACCGAGGCCGAGGCGCAGGCGAAGGCCAACGACCTGCTGTCGCGTAGTGTCACCAACACGCTCGTGCAGTACGAGATGGCGAAGCGGTGGAATGGACAGATGCCACAGGTGACCGGCGGCGCCATGCCGATGATGCAACTGCCGGGAGCCGGCAAGAATCCGTAAGTTTCGCGTATGCCTCGCGTGAACTTCGAGGCGCTGCCCGATGCGGCGCGCCTGTGGGTCTTCAGCGCGGCGACTCCCGTCATGGGGGCCGCCGCGCAGTCGTTGTTGGAGCGGGTGGACCGGGAGCTCGATGGTTGGAGGGCGCACGGCGTCCCGCTTGTCTGCGCGCGCGACTGGCGCGACGACCGATTTCTTGCCATCGGGGTGAACGAGGCCGCAACCGATGCTTCCGGGTGTTCGATCGATGCGATGTTCAGCGCGCTGCGCGCGCACGAGGGCGTGATCGGCACGACGCTCGTGGGGAACGGCGCCGTCTACTGGCGGGACGCCTCGGGCACGGTGCAATCCGTCACGCGTCCGGTCTTTCGTGCGCTCGCGGCCGACGGCGCCGTATCGAGTGACACGCCGGTATTCGACACGGCGATCACCACCGCCATCGCGTGGCGCACGGCCTTCGAGAAACCCGCGCGCGATAGCTGGCACGCACGTCTGCTACCGCCTGCGCGCTAAGGTCGGGGACCGCACGCAGCGTCACGGAGGAGGTGGAGGCTACGCCGGTGCCGCCGACGCCCGCGGCGGCATGGTGATGCCGAGTTCCGCTGCCAGTGCGCGGCGCCCCTGTTCGATGCGCTCGCGCGCCGTGGCTTTGAGTTGCGCGACGTCGTCGAGCGTCATGCCGGTGGTGTCGATCGGCTCGAGCACCTGGGCCACGGCGTTGGCGCGGAGGAACCGGAAGGTGCCCTTCGCCATGGCGTTGCGTGTGCCCGCCACGGCGATGGGCAGGATCGGGGCCTGGCACTCGATGGCCAAACGGAAGGCCCCGTCCTTGAAGGGCAGCATCTCCTGGGTCTTGGAGCGGGTGCCCTCGGGAAAGATCATCACGCTCACCTTCTTGGCGAGCCGATCGCGACACTGCGCGATGGCGTTGAGCGTGCTGTCACGGTCGCCCCGCACGAGTCGAATGTCGCCGGCCATCTGCATCATCCAGCCCATGCAAGGGATCTTGAACATGGTGTCCTTGCTCAGCCACTTCATCTCCCACGGAAAGCAGCTGATGAGGAACACGTCGGCATACGACTCGTGATTGGCGACCACGACGTACGGGCGACGCGGGTCGGTGAGGTGGCCACGCACACGGAACCGCCAAAGTCCGTTGAGGCGCATGGCCGTGACGCCCACGATGCGGAACATGCGTCCCGCCGCGTAGCGCCCCTTGTCGAATGGCGCCGTGAAGAGAAAGACGATGGCCACCACGGGCGTCCCGAGGATTACTGTGAGCACCGTCTCCACCCACGCCCACCAGTTCAGCACCGTACCCAGCATCGCGTGTCCTCAGCCCTGCGGCAGCGCGGGATTGTCCATCGGATCAGCGGGATCGATGAACCCGTGCGCCTTGTGTGCGCCGTCGCAGAAGGGCTTGACGGCGGAGTGGCCGCAGCGACAGAGCGACATGGGGCGTCCTTCGGCACGCGGCGGGATCACGTTGCCGTCGGCATCGACGAGGACGATCTGGGCGGCGTCTTCGGCGCTGATGCCGAGTGAGCCATTCTTGCGGACCGTGATGGTGATGGACATGGGTCGGGTTGGTGAGGGGTGAAGGAGTGCAGCGGCATTCATGCTGCTGCGGCGTACCGCTTGAGCCGGGCGATCATGGCGTTGAGGCCACTCTCCCGGGCTCCTAGGCCGATGTCCTGCATGAGGAGGCGCACGAAATCGGCGGGGAGTGCGAGGGCCGTGGCTGGGGGCTGATCGTTCACGCCGGCAAACGTGATGGCGAGGACGGCGGCCACGGTGGGCGACTGCCTCGCATTCACATCGGCATAGAAGTGCATCGTGCCGTCGGCGCGGACCTCGGGAAAGATGTCGACGCGCGTCTGGCACTCGGGCACCGTGAATTCGGCGCGATCGAGGGCGGCGAACCGCTCGGGGAGTGGTTCGAGTTTCTTCGACCAGGACAGCAGCGCCTGCATCTTGTCTTCCCGCCCGAGCATGCGAAACTGCCGCAGGGTGCGGGCAAGAGCGGGTGGCAGGCCGTCGGTGGATTCAGGCATGGCCTCGAAAGCTAGCAGGTCATGGCGAGCGGCAGGCCCCCGTTGTAGGGGAAGGCCCATTTGCCGTCATCCGGTCCCGCATGCTTCATTGACCGGATGACGAAACGTTTCCCATGCGCCGCAGTGGGGGTGCTGACGCTCCTCGCGGCCTGCCGCACCTCGGACGAGGTGTCGACGGCGGTGGGCACCTTGGAAATGGTTGAGGTTGACGTGGGGCCGCTGCAGGCGGCGCGCGCGGTGCGCGTGCTGGTGCAGGAGGGGGACGCCGTCCGCGTCGGCGACACGCTCGCCCTTCTCGGGACGCCCACGCTGACGGCGAGCATGGCCCAAGCGGAAGCCCGCGCCGCTGCGGCCGCGGAGGCGGCCCGTGAGCTCTCTCGCGGTTCGCGCCCGGCCGAGATCGCCCGCGCAGAGGCGGAGCTGTCCGCTGCCACCGCCGACGCCGAGCGCGCAGCCGCCGACCTCGCCCGGTTCGAGCCGCTGGCCGCCCGAGGCGACGTGAGCCGAGCCACACTGGACGCTGCGCGGTCGGCGGCGCGTGCCGCGGCCGGTCGCCGTGCTGGTGCGGCCGAGGCGCTACGGCTGGTCCGGGACGGTGCTCGCTCCGAACGGCGTGCGGCCGCCCAGGCGGAGGCGCGCGGTGCCGAGGCTGCAGCCGAGGGGTGGAGGGCTACCGCGAACGACCTGGTGCTGGTGTCGCCGGTGAACGGGGTGGTGTCGAGCCGCAACGTGGAGCCGGGCGAGGTCCTCGCGGCCGGTCAGAGTGCGGTCACCGTGGGGCAACCATCCCGTCCGTGGGCGCGGATCTACCTGTCGCACCACCTGCTGCCCCGCATTCGGCCCGGCGATACCCTCGTGGCGCATCTGGACGGCGACACCACCACGTTCCGCGGGCGCGTCACGGCTATCGCCTCGAAGGCCGAGTTCACGCCGCGTGTGGCGCTGACCGAGCAGGAGCGCGAGGACCTGCTGTTCGGTGTGCGCGTGGAATTCGCCGATGACCGCGGCCGGCTGCGGGCCGGCGTGCCCATCACGGTCACCCTGCCGGCAGCGCCATCGCCACCGTTGGCAACGGCGCGCTGACGATGACCGCGGCCCCCGTCGTGCGCACGCGTGCGCTGCACAAGCGCTTCGGCGACCTCGTCGCGGTCCAGGCGCTCGATCTCGAGATTGCGCGCGGGGAGGTGTTCGGGCTTCTCGGTCCCAACGGCTCGGGGAAGACCACGACCATCCGCATGCTGTGTGGGCTCGTCCTGCCGACGAGCGGCACCGCCGAGGTGGCGGGCTACGACATCACCACGCAGTCGGAGCAGGTACGCCGCCGCATCGGATACATGTCGCAGCGGTACGGGTTGTACGACGAGCTGACCGTGCGGGAGAATCTCCGATTCTATGCGTCGGTGTACGGGCTGGTGGGGCGGGACCGTGACGAGCGGCTGGCCGAGCATACCGACGCCCTGCGGCTGGTGGAGCGGCTCGATCAGCGGGCCGGGACGTTGAGCGGCGGCTGGAAGCAACGGCTCGCTCTCGCCTGTGCAACGGCGCATCGCCCCGATCTCGTGTTCCTCGACGAGCCCACGGCCGGTGTGGATCCCGCGGCGCGTCGGACGTTCTGGGAAACGATCTACGAGCTGGCGCAGCAGGGGACCACCGTGCTGGTGACAACGCACTACATGGACGAAGCCGAACGCTGTCAGCGTCTCGCGTTTCTCTCGCGCGGGCATCTGATCGGCATCGGCACGCCGGCGGAGGTCGTGCAGCAATTCGGGGCGCGCACGGTAGAGGATGTGTTCGTAATGCTCCAGCAGCGCGACGAAGCGGCGATGCCTGTCGCCGCGGGCCGATCATGAGCGGCGCGATCAACGCGGTGCGTCGCTGGACGGTATGGCCGATGCTGTGGAAGGAATTTCTCCAGCTGGGGCGTGATCGCCTCACTTTTGCCCTGATGACCGGGCTGCCAGCCATTCAGCTGGTGCTCTTCGGATATGCCATCCAGACCGACGTGCGCAAGCTGCCGACGGTCGTGGTGGACGAGTCGCGCACCAGCGAAAGCCGCGCGCTCGTCCAGGTGCTGCAGAACACCGACAACTTCACCATACGTGCGCGTGTCGCCGACCGTGCTGCGGCGACGCGCTGGATCGAGCGCGGCGCCGCACGCGTGGCGCTGGTCATTCCACCGGACTATCAGCGCAACATCCGCGGCGGGCACACGGGCGTGGCCCAGCTGCTCATCGATGCCGCCGATCCGCAGTCGAGTGGTGCCGCCATCGCGGGCGCTCAGCTGGCGGCGCAGGCACGCGGGGCGCAACTGCTCGCGCAGCGCTACCAGTTGCGCGCGCCGGTGGAGATCCGTGTGCGACCGTGGTACAACCCGGCGCAGAAAAGCGCCGTGTTCATCGTGCCGGGCATCGTCGGAATCCTGCTCACGATCACCATGACGCTCATCACCAGTACCGCGATCGTGCGCGAACGGGAGCGGGGCACGCTGGAGCAGCTCATCGTCACCCCCATCGGCAAGGTGAGCCTGATGCTGGGCAAGCTGCTGCCGTTCGTGCTGGTGGGATACGTGCAGATGTCGGTGATCCTGCTGCTTGGCGTGACGTTCTTCGGTATCCCCGTGCGCGGCAGCCTGCTGCTGCTTTACGGACTGGCGCTCGTGTTCATCGTGGCCTCGCTGGGTGTAGGACTGCTCATCTCCACCGTGGCGCGCAGTCAGGCGCAGGCGATGCAACTCGGGTTTTTCTTCATGCTCCCCAACATCCTGCTGAGTGGCTATATCTTTCCGCGCGCCGCGATGCCGGAGCCAGCCCAGTGGCTCGGTTTACTGCTGCCGCTCACGTACTTCCTCGATATTCTGCGCGGCGTGCTGCTCAAGGGGGTGGGTGTCCGCGACCTCTGGCAGCAGCTCGGCGCACTCGTGGTGCTGGCGAGTGTGTTGTTCGTGGTCAGCGTGAGACGTTTTTCGAAAACACTGGACTGATTCAGAGAATCCCGCGCACCGGCTGCGGGCGATATGGTGCTTCCAGTCGGCCGATCTCCTCGGCGGTGAGCGCGAGCTCCACCGCGCCAAGGGCGTCCTCGAGCTGCGACAGCGTGGTCGCGCCCACAATGGGCGCGGCGACGGCCGGTTTGGTGAGCAGCCACGCCAGCGCCACCTGCGCCATGGGCACACGGCGTGCTGTGGCGATGTCGCGTACGGCGTCAACGATACTCCAGTTGCTCTGATCGTCGTAGAGGGTATGCCCATAGGCATCGGTCGCGGCGCGGGTGGAGGCACTGCGGTCGGCCACACCGCTGCGCGAGCCGGCGAGCAGTCCGCGGGCGAGCGGCGACCACGGCATGAGCCCGATCCCCTCCTTCTCGCACAGGGGATTCATTTCCCGTTCCTCCTCACGGTAGAGGAGGTTGTAGTGATTCTGCATGGTCACGAAGCGCGCCCAGCCCTGTCGTTCGCTGGCGCTCAGCGCCTGTGCGAACTGCCAGGCATAGCCCGAGCTGGCGCCGATGTAGCGTACCTTGCCGCTCTGCACGAGGTGATCGAGGGCAGCGAGGGTCTCCTCGATCGGCGTATTGGCATCGAACCGATGGATCTGATACAGGTCGATCGTCTCCACCCCCAGCCGCCGCAGACTGGCTTCGCACGCCTGCACCACGTGCTTGCGGGAGAGCCCGCGCAGGTTGGGCCCTTCACCCATGGGCCAATACACCTTGGTGGCGATCACGAGCTCCTCGAGGCGCCCGAACTCCCGGAGAGCTCGCCCGGTCACCTCCTCGCTCACCCCCAGCGAGTACATGTCGGCGGTATCGAAGAAGTTGATGCCCGCCTCGATGGCCCGCCGGAAGAAGGGACGGGCTGCGTCCTCGTCGAGCACCCAAGGCCGCCACGCGGAGGTGCCGTAGCTCATGCACCCCAGGCAGAGGCGCGAAACGGACATCCCCGTGCTGCCGAGCGACGTAAAACGCATGGAATTCGTGGTTTGGGGGTGGTTCTGGGAACTACGGGTTGCTCTCAGCGCTAAAATATGTGGTCCCTGTCCGCAAACCGAACCAGGTCACGCCTCATGCTCATCCGTCGCCCCGACGATATCCCGTCGTCCGAGATCACTCCGGAACAGACCTACCAGAACCGCCGCCAGTTCATGGGCACGGCCGGCGCCCTCGCGCTCGGGACCGTGCTCACGCCGGCGGCGCTGCAGGCCATGGCCGGCACGGGAACGGGGGGGACGCAGGACGACAAGATCACCCCCGAAGACGACGCGACGAGCTACAACAACTTCTACGAGTTCGGCACCGACAAGGAGGAGCCGAAGGAGCTCGCGAAGGACTTCAAGCCGATGCCCTGGACGGTCCAGGTCGAGGGGCTGGTGAAGAAGCCGCGCGCCTATTCGTACGAGGAGCTGGTGGGGAAGCTTGCGCTGCAGGACCGCGTGTATCGCATGCGCTGCGTGGAAGCCTGGTCGATGGTCATCCCGTGGCGTGGCGTACAGTTGCGCGACGTGATCAACCGTGTGGAGCCGCTGCCGAGCGCGAAGTTCGTGGAGTTCACCACGCTCTTCGATCCGCGACGCATGCCCGGACAGCGCAGCCCCGTCCTGCCGTGGCCCTACAAGGAAGGGCTGCGCATGGACGAAGCCATGCACCCGCTCGCGCTCCTGGCCACCGGCATGTACGGCAAGTCGCAGCTGCCCAACCAGAATGGGGCCCCCCTGCGGCTGGTGGTGCCGTGGAAGTACGGCTTCAAGGGCATCAAGAGCATCGTGAAGCTCCGCTTCACGGATCGTATGCCCAACACCACCTGGAACGACGCCAATCCGAGCGAATACGGCTTCTATGCCAACGTGAATCCGGCTGTGGATCACCCGCGCTGGAGTCAGGCAAAGGAACGTCGTATCGGTGAGTTCATCCGCCGCAGCACGCTACCGTTCAACGGCTATGCCGATCAGGTCGCGTCGCTGTACAGCGGCATGGATCTGCGTCGCAACTATTAATTCACCAGGTGAGGCAGTTCTGAACGAGCAACAGCCGGGCATAGAGCGCGCCATCCGTCGATTCATCCGGCCGGCGATGTGGTTGCTGGTGGTCCTGCCGGCCCCCGTGCTCGTTGCACAGCTTCTGCTCGATCAACTCGGTGCCGATCCGATCGACAAGCTGGAGCGACTGACGGGTGAATGGGCCCTGCGCTTTCTCCTCGCCTCGCTCGCCGTCACCCCCCTCATGCGGTTTACCGGCTGGGGATGGCTGGTGGCCCAGCGGCGTTTTCTGGGGCTGGCCGCCTTCTTCTGGGCGATCGGTCATCTGAGCGTGTACACGGTGCTCGACTGGTTCTTCGACTGGCAGGAGATCACGAAGGACATCCTCGAGCATCTCTATATCACGCTCGGCATGGGAGCGTTTTTGCTCATGCTCCCCCTGGCGCTCACGTCCACCAAGGCGAGCATCCGCACGCTCGGCGGCGCTCGCTGGAACCGGCTGCATTCCCTGGTCTACGTGTCGGTGATCGCGGCCTGCCTGCACTTCGTGTGGGCCGTGAAAAAGGACATCACCGAGCCGGTGATCTACGGGGGGATCGCGGCGCTGCTGCTGGCCGTCCGCGTGGTGTGGCGCCCCACGCCGCGGGCGAGTGTGCGCGTGCCCTCGGCCGAGACGGGATCCTCCACGAGGTGAGCGGCTGTGGGGTACTGCCCTCGCTGTCCACCGTTGATCTCGGCAGCCGTTATTCTTCCCTGAGCTGTCTGCAGTGCTATCCGATCGATCTCCTCAAGAGCGACAAGGCGTGCGTGGGCTCCATCGACAAGGGCGGGAAGAAACCAGTGCTGGCGCACGCGATTGCAGGGAAGGCCGGGACGCCGCGGACGCCGCGGACGCCGCCACCCGCGCTCGATGTCTTCGCGGTCGCCGCCCCGGGGTTCGCACCCTTGATCGCTGCCGAGTGCGTGGCACTGGGGCTCACGCCGCGTGAGGTCACGCCAGCTGGCGTAGCGCTTGATCTCACATTACGCGAGCTCTTCACGCTCAATTGCTGGACGCGCTTGGCCAGTCGCGTGCTCGTACGCCTCGCCAGCTTCGAGGCGCGGGATTTTGCGACGTTGGAGAAAGCGGCGGCCCGGGTAGCGTGGGGGCGTGTGGTACCGCCGGGCGCATCGGTGCGTTTGCGCGTGACCTGCAAGAAGTCGCGGCTGTACCACTCCGATGCGGTCGCCGAGCGTGTGGGGCGAGGCATCGTGGGTGCCGTCACGGGTGTGCGGGTGGTGGAACGCGCGCGCGACGATGAGGACGACGATGAGCACGAGGTGCCGACGCAGCTCATCGTGGTGCGCTTCGAACACGACCGCTGCACGATCAGCGCTGATAGTTCGGGTCCGCTGCTTCATCGACGCGGCTGGCGATTGGCAGTGGCCAAGGCGCCGCTGCGCGAGACGCTCGCGGCGGGCATGTTGGCCGCACTGCCCTGGCACGGCGATGTGCCATTGGTGGATCCGTTCTGTGGATCGGGAACCATCGGCATTGAAGCGGCCCTGCGCGCCCGCGACATCGCGCCGGGGTTATCACGCAGTTATGCCCTGGAGCAGTGGCCGGATGCGCCGGTTGCGGCCTATGCCGCCGTGCGCGATGCCGCGCGAGCGCGTGTGAAGCCGCGCGCGGGTGTGCCCATCGTGCTGCGTGACCGTGACGCCGGAGCCATCGAGGCGGCGCGGGCCAATGCGGCCCGTGCCGGTGTGCTCGACGATCTCATGTTCGAGCAGGGCGCCCTGTCCGACACGGATCTCGCCCTGGTTGGTGATCGGGGTGTCCTGCTGACTAACCCCCCGTACGGTCAGCGGGTCAGCGGTGGCGCCGACCTGCGGGGGCTCTACGCAAGACTGGGCGACGTGCTACGTGCCGGTGGGCGCGGCTGGCGACTGGCGATGCTGGTGCCACCCGATCGTGCATTGGCCGGCCAGTTGCGACTCCAGCTGGAGACCGCCCTCCGCACGGCCAATGGTGGGCTGCCGGTGGAACTGCTGGCGACCGTGGCCCCGCGTGCCCGCTGATGCGCAGCGGACGAGACGAACCGGTCGCCCACTCGGTGACTCACAGGCGGAAGTAATCCGCCCGCCAAGTCTTCACCTGCTGCTTGATGGCCTTCCCCTTCATCGCGGGGTTGGCGATGACCATCTCCACGAGGCCGGCCAGCTCGGCGTCACTGGCAAAGCGCAGGGCGATGTAGTGACGCGGCGAGAACGTGGTCATCGCCTTCTCCGCCAGCGCGGCGGGCAGCACACGCTGATAGCGCAGCTGCTCCTCGAGGCGGATGACACGGTCCTGCGCGCGCAGGGGTGACAGCCGCGAAACCGATACCACCCCGAACATCGTGAGTGCCCCCACGAGGAGGTAGCCGGTGTCGTACGACGGATCCTTGAAGAAGCGCGTGATGCTCCAGACAAGGAAGATCAGCGCGAGTGGACTGGTGAAGTAGTGAAACAGCGGGGTGTACTGCGCGTGATTCGCGAATGTCTGCGGCGTGCGGGCCATGGTGATGTGCTGGGCGTGGGTGGCGACGAGGGGTCAGACCATGCCGAGTGCTGACTCGATCACGGTTCTGGCGAGGGAAAAGCGATCATCCCACGAACCGCGGATGACAGTGAACGGTGCCCGAAACAGGCGGAGCGTTCCTTCAAACAGCGCATGCAACTCCTGCCGGCGATACCCACGGTCGCGGACTGGATCGGGGACCCATGGCACATCGATGTCGAGCAGCAGGTACTGATTGGCCAGCCGACGGCGGGCCTCTTCTTCTATCGCCGGCAGGCATTGACCGTGATAGTGGTGGCCGTACACCACGGTACTCACCAGGTCCGTGTCGTGGAGCAGCAGCTGATGGCCTGCCGCGCGGGCGCGGACCTCCGCTTCATCCTGCGCGGCCATCTGCCCCACGGCGATGGGCCACTGGTCGCTGTCGACGATCGGCGCGCCCTTCTGCTCGGCATAGCCCCGCACGAACTCGGGGGTCCAGAGCACGCCGAAGTGCGACGCCAGGCGGTCGGTCAGTATGGTCTTTCCCGTGCTCTCCGATCCGATGACGACCACGCGGGTAAGGCGTGTCATGCGTCTGGCGCGGCCGATGGGGGAAGGGTCGCGCGGCGCCACTCCACATAGCCGAGGGTGGCGAGGCCAAGGAATATCGCGTAGAGGATGGCGGTAAGCGGCAGCCCGCGATGTGCGAAGAGGCCGATATAGACCACATCCACCGCGATCCAGAGCAACCAGTTCTCGAGCAGCTTGCGCGTCATCATCCACTGGGCGACGAGGCTCGTGGCCACCAGGATGGCATCAAGCCAGGGGAGTGCCGCGCCGGGGATGCGCGAGGTGATCACCGCGAGCGCGATCCACGTGCACAGGGTGATGATCGCGAGGCGTGAGGCCAGACGGGGGGGCGTGCGGGTGACGACCACTGGGGCGTGAGCGGGGCCGCCGCGCCTCCAGTGCCACCAGCCGTACAGCGACAGGGAGAAATACACCACCTGGAGGCCCGTATCGCTGTAGAGCCCCGTGCGGGCGAACACGACCACGTAGAACAGCGCATTGAGCACGCCGAGCGGCCAGCTCCAGATGCTCTGGCGCGTCACCAGCCACACGTTGGCCACGCCGGTGACGAAGCCGAACAGCTCCGCGCACGACGAACCGTGGGCGGAGAGCCAGGAGCAGAATGGATCCAAGAGACCGGCCATGGGCGTGAAGCTAACCGGGTGAGGGGATTCAGGTGATCTGCACGATGAGGGCCGTCGGGTGCCAAGGGGCTACAGGGATGCGGATCCGGTGATTAGCTTCTGCCGCACATGACCGGGGTGCCGGCGCCGCTGGTGTGCGTCTGGCTGAGAGAACACCCGTAGAACCTGATCCGGCTCGCACCGGCGTAGGGAGTCCCATCGATGTCTCGTCGCATCTTCACGCGTCGTGCACGCGTGTCGCGACCGGAGGGTGCCAGCGCGCGCCCTGTCCGGTCCTCCGTGTTCTGTGCCGCCGCAATCACCTCGGCACTCCTGCTCCCAGGCGCGGTACTTCGCGCTCAGACCCGTGCCGACTCGGCGCGAGCCGACAGCGCAGCTCGCAAGATTGAAGGCGTCACGGTGCAGGCCATTCGTGCCGGGAGTACCGCGCCGATTTCGCAGAAGACCATCGAACGGGCCGCACTCACGCAGCGGCATTTCGGGCAGGACGTGCCGATGCTGCTGATGAACGTGGCCCCGAGCCTCGTGGCGCACACCGAAACGGGCACGCAGTGGGGCTACAGCTACCTGCGTTTGCGCGGTCTCGATCAGACACGCATCAACATCACGATCGACGGCGTGCCGCTCAACGACATGGAGGACCAGGTTCTCTATTTCGCGAACTTTGCGGACCTCTTGAGCAATGTGCAGAGCGTGCAGGTGCAGCGTGGTGTGGGCACCAGCACCGCCGGTACCGCGTCGTACGCCGGCAGCATCAATTTCGAGACGGTGCCGGTGGCACGCCAGAACGCAGGCGGCGACGTGCAGTTCCAGCTGGGCAGTTTCGGTGCACAGCGCGCCACCGCCAGCTTCAATACGGGGCTCACCGGCAGCAAGTTCGCGGCCTACGGTCGCGTGAGTGCGCTCCGCACCAACGGGTACCGTGATCACAGCGGCGTGATGGGGCGCTCAGCCTTCCTCGGGGCCGGGTGGTTCGGTGAGAAGAACATCGTGAAGCTCACAACCCTCGTGGGGCTGCTGGCCGATACGTTGAGCTATGTGGGGGGCACGCGCGAGCAGCTCGCGAAAAACTGGCGCTTCAATCCGCTCGCCCCGGATGAGCGCGACAAGTTCGGCCAGCAGATGGTCTCGCTGGCCTGGTCGCGGGCCCTCGCGAACGGCGGCGCCCTCAACACCACCGTGTACCGCAATTCGGCGCGCGGCAACTACGACTATTTCGAGCTGCCGGACCGCTACCGCTTCAATCTCGCGCACACCTGGTACGGTGTGACCAGCGTGTACAACGTGGAGCGCGGCGCGCTCACCATCAACACCGGGGTGAACGCCAACACGTACCAGCGCGCGCACCGTGGCTATTTCCAGCCGGAGACGGAGCTGTACGACAACACCGGGCACAAGCAGGATGCGAGCGGTTTCGTCAAGCTGTCGTACGTGGCGGGGAAGGCCACCTGGTTCACCGATCTGCAGGGGCGCTGGGCTAGGTTCCGCTACGCGCCGTCGGAGAACGCGGGGATCGATGAGCGCGGTATCGACTGGATGTTCTTCAACCCCAAGGCCGGGGTGACCTACGCGCTGGGGCGCGGGCTGTCGGCGTATACCAGCTACGGCATCACGAGCCGCGAGCCGGCGCGCAACGATCTATTCGGCGGTGAGGACGACCTCAATGCCGACAACGTGGTGGCGTTCGGCGACTTCACCCGGGTGA
This sequence comes from Gemmatimonas sp., assembly GCF_044344655.1. GTDB lineage: Bacteria > Gemmatimonadota > Gemmatimonadetes > Gemmatimonadales > Gemmatimonadaceae > Gemmatimonas. Next base: position 30,031 of record NZ_JBIJCN010000001.1, on the reverse strand, counting down.
AGCCGGAGCAGCTGCGGGACTTCGAGGCGGGGATCAACCTGACGCGGCGCACGTTCGACGTGGCGGCCAACGTGTACAGCATGGACTTCCGCAACGATATCGCGCGGATCGGTGCGCCCACGGCCAGCGGGGCGATCCTGCGGCGCAACGTGGGAAGCAGCTACCGCCGTGGCCTCGAGGTCGACTGGGCCTACCGGGGTATCGATCGTGTGGTGCTGGCGGGCAACGCCACGTGGAGCACGAATCGCATCCAGCAGTTCACCGACAGCTCGCGTGGTACGCCGGTGGTGCGCCGCAACGTGGAGCCGCTGCTCACACCGCGCTTCCTGTCGGCACATCGCATTGAGGTCACCCCCGTACAGCGCCTGATGGTCGGCCTCGAGGGGCGCTATCAGAGTCGCGCCTTCCTCGACAACACGAGCAGCCCGGACCGCGTGCTCCCCGACTACTACACGCTGGACGCGACGGCGCGCCTGAATCTGGGGCGCACCACGTTCACGCTGCGTGGGCAGAACCTCGGCGACACGCGCAAGTTCGGCAGCGGGGCCGTAAGCAGCAGCGGTCGCGTGCGCTATTTCATTCTGCCCGCGCGCGCGCTGTTCCTGACGGCGGCGTACGACTTCTGAGCCGGCAGGCACGGAGGTGGGGAGGCACGGAGAAACCGACGAGCTTTTTGCTCTGGTCTGTCGCGCAGCGCGGACGTAGCGTGAAGCATGCGTAGAACTCTCCTTGCCGCCCTCCTCGTCGCGCCGTTCTCGCTCGCGACTGCCCAGCCCCTTCGCCCGCAGGTCGACGCGTGGCGCAAGGCCCACGAACGCGAGATCCTCGATGAGGCCTTCGCGATGCTCGCCATCCCCAACGTGGCGAGCAATCAGGACGACATCGCGAAGAACGTGGTGTTCCTCACGAACGCGTTCGCGCAGCGCGGGGTAGCCCTCACGCCGCTGCGCGCGCCGACGGGTGGCAGTCCCGCGCTGTTCGGAGAACTCAGAGCGCCGGGGGCCACGCGCACCGTGGTGTTCTACGCCCACTACGACGGGCAGCCGGTGGCCGGCGGGAGCTGGGACGTGGAGCCCTTCGCGCCGCAGCTCAGCCGCTACCGCAACAGTGTGGCGGTCGAGCCGGTGTCGCTGCCGGCCCGCGGTGACACCGTCGATCCCAACGTGCGCATCCGCGCCCGGTCGGCCAGCGATGACAAGGGACCGATCGTGGCGATGCTCGCGGCGCTCGACGCCATGAAGGCGCTGCGCAAGCAGGCGAGCGTGAACATCAAGTTCTTCCTCGAAGGCGAAGAGGAGGCCGGGTCCAACCACCTTGGCGACATTCTCCGCACGCACAAGGAGAAGCTCACCGCCGACGCGTGGCTTTTCTTCGACGGCCCGGTGCATGTGAGCGGGGCACCGCAGCTGGTGCTGGGTGTGCGCGGCGTGATGGGTGCGGAGCTCACCTTCTACGGTCCCAATCGCGCACTGCACAGCGGCCACTACGGCAACTGGGCCCCCAATCCCGCGGTGAGTGTGGCGACCTTCATCGCGAGCATCCGCGATAACGACGGACGGATCCGCCTGCCGGGGTTCTACGACGACGTCCCCGCCCCGAGTGCGGCAGATCGGGCCCTCGCGCGCGCGGTGAGTGCCACCGACGACAGCGTGCGCGCGTCGCTCGGGCTCGCCCGCACCGAGGCCGACAACGCCGCCCTCGGTGAGCGCATCATGCAGCCGGCGCTCAACATCCGTGGCATTCGGGCGGGCAACGTGGGTGGCGGCGCGAGTAACGCCGTGCCCACCAGCGCCAGCGTGAGCATCGACTTTCGGCTGGTGCCCAATCAGCAGCCGGCGCGTATCCGCTCCCTGCTCGAGCAGCATCTCACGCAGCAGGGGTACACGATCACACGCGACCCGACCGTGTCGGCGCGCAGCACCGATCGCTCCAGGCTGGTGCTGGTGCAGTACGACAGCGGGTACACGGCGGTACGTGTGGCCAGCGAAACACCGAGTGTACAGGCAGTGAAGCGGCTCATGACGCGCAGCTATGGTCGCGAGCCGTTCACGCTCCCCATCCTGGGCGGATCACTGCCGCTCTTTCACTTCGTCGAGCAGCTTGGCGCGACGGTAATCACGGTGCCCACGGTGAATGCCGACAACAGTCAGCACGCCCCGAACGAGAATCTCCGCGTGGGCAATCTGTGGGACGGCATCGCCCTCATGACGGAGCTGATGACGGGGCTGGGGAAGGAGTGGCCGGCGTCGCGGATGTGAGCTACCCCGCCGACTTCCCCATGCGGCACTTGTCGGAGCAGTAGCGCACGCTGTCCCAGTCGCGCTCCCACTTCTTGCGCCATGAAAAGGGGCGCCCGCAGCGGGCGCAGAGTTTGTCGGGGTGTCCGTTGACCGAGCCGGGCTGCTTGCCGGTCTTTCGCTGAGGGGCCATGGCTCCCCAAGGCGCGCGAGCCGGTGCACTGTTCCCGGATGCACGCACCGCCGCCGCCGCCGCGAAATACCGGGTCGCACCCCGCCATTGACCCCGCCGACTTTCCGGCCAGCAATCAGGACCTGCTCTACTCCGACTACCGCAAGACCGAGGAGCTCGGCACCCTGCGCTCCGTGGCCCGGGCGCTGGCGGCGGAGACGGATTCGCAGAAGGTGCTGGAGACGCTTTGCAGCCTCTCAATGGTTCGAGGAGGTGCTAGTGGCTCTGTAGTGGCTCGAGTAAGTGATGATGATGGCGTATTTATCGCCGCTTCGGGGAAAGTGTCGAGTATGCTCGGGCTCACCTTCCCGCTCGTTGACACCTTCACCGAGCGCGCGGCGCGGGAGCACCGTACGCTGTCCATCAGCGACCCGTCGCAGAGCTCGCCGTTTTTCGCCGAGCTGCTCCCCACCCTCGGGGTCGGCCCTGTCCTGCTCCTGCCCCTTCTCGCCAATCAGCAGCTTTTCGGGGTGCTGGCCATTACCCGTGATGCCGGCCACCCGCGCTTCGACGAGGCGGACGAGGAACGCCTCGGGGTCATGACCGATCTCGCGGCGCTCGCCCTGTGGAAGGCCCGCCTGCTGGAGGAGGCGCGGAGCGCCGACGCCGCTAAGACCAGTCTCCTCGCCACGCTCTCCCACGAACTGCGCACGCCGCTGACCGCGCTGGAGGGGTATGGGGAGCTACTGGAGGACGAGATCCTCGGCCCGCTCACGGTCGAGCAGCGCGAGGTGATTGTGCGGCTTCGTACGGTGGGGCGTCATCTCGGCAGTCTGATCGAAGACATCCTCACGTTCGCGTCGCTGGAGGCCGACCGTCTCACGGCGCGGCGGGGGCCGGTCCGTCTCGACGAACTGCTCGACTCCCTGCACCCCTTCCTCGAGCCAATGGCGCGCGAAAAGGGGATCGCGTTCCTGATCGACCTCGAGCCGGCGTTGCCCGTGTTGCTCACAGACGAAGCCCGGGTGCGACAGATCCTGCTCAATCTCTGCCAGAACGCGATCAAGTTCACCGAGGAGGGTGGCGTGACGGTGCGTGTGTCGCGGGGCTCACCAAACGCCGACGGTGGCGCCACGGTCCGTTTCGCCGTGCGCGATACGGGTGTGGGGATCGCCGCGCCCGACATGCAGCGGCTGTTCCGCCCCTTCTCGCAGCTGGAAGACTCGGTCACCCGTCGTGCCCGCGGTACGGGTCTGGGTCTCTATATCGCGCGCCGTCTGGCGACGATCCTCGGCGGCCGCATCGAGCTTGTCTCGCGCCCCGGTGAAGGGTCCATCTTCACGCTAGTCTTGCCACAAAATCACTGATCCCCACGCTAGATTTCGTGTTTATGTCAGCCATTTCGAGCGTATTCAACGACGGTGTCTTCGCCGAGCAGTTCGAGAAGTACCGTCGCGATCCGGGCAGCGTCGACGAAACGTGGCGCCAGTACTTCCGCATGGCGGAGTCTCTCTTTGCCGGCAGCGCGGCGGGGTCTGCCCCGGCGAGTCACGCGGCGCCGTCGTCCACGATGGACACGGCGTTGCTCGCGAAGGTCGCCGCGGCGGCCTCGCTGCAGCAAGCCATCCGCATGTACGGGCACTATGCGGTGCAACTTGATCCGCTGGGGACGCCGCCTCCGGGCGCCGACGAGTTGAGCCCCGAGTTTCACGGCCTCACCGACGCTGATCTGCTCGCCATCCCAGGTGCGGCATTGGGCGACGACCGCTTCGCCACCGCGAAGGACGTGATCGATCGCAAGCGCAGCGTGTATTCCGGTCGGGTGGGCTGCGAAGTATGGCACCTCGAGGTGAATGAGGAGCGCAACTGGTTCCGTACGGCGTTCCGTGATGGGGTGCTCACCCGACCGCTCACCGCCGACGAACGGAAGCAGGTGCTCAAGCGCCTCAATGAGGTCGATGGCCTCGAGCGCTTCCTCGGTCGTGCGTACCAGGGCTACAAGCGCTTCTCCGTGGAAGGCACCGACACGCTCGTGCCGATGCTCGACGCGATGATCGACGCCCTCGGTCGTGAGGGCGCGACCGAAGTCGTGATCGGTATGGCGCACCGTGGCCGCCTGAACGTGCTCACCAATGTGATGGGCAAGCCGTTCGAGGCGCTCTTCGCCGAGTTTGAGGGGCATCACGATGCCGCTGACGAAAACGCCACCGGCGACGTGAAGTACCACATGGGCTACAATGGCGCGCGCTTCGTGGACGGTCGCGAAGTGAAGCTACGCCTCATGCCCAATCCGTCGCACCTCGAAGTGGTGAACCCCGTCATCGAAGGCGTGGTGCGCGCGCTGCAGCGCGAGCCTGGCACGCCGGGGGCGCGCAACGAGCACGTGGTGGTGCCGGTCGCCATTCACGGGGATGCCGCGTTCCCCGGCGAGGGCATCGTGGCCGAGACGCTCAACATCTCGCACCTCAATGCGTACCGCACCGGTGGCACGATTCACATCATTGTGAACAACCAGGTGGGCTTCACCACCGATCCCACCGATGCGCGCTCCACGCACTACTCGTCGGACCTCGCGAAGGGCTTCGAGATCCCGATCTTCCACGTGAACGCTGACGATGCCGAAGCGTGCATCATCGCCATGCGTCTCGCGTGCGCGTACCGCGCCACGTTCAAGAAGGACGTGCTGATCGACCTCGTGGGCTATCGTCGTCACGGCCACAACGAAGGCGACGAGCCGATGTACACGCAGCCCACGCGCACGGCGGCTATCCGCAAGCACCCCACGGTGCCGCAGGTGTGGGCCAGCCGCCTCGTGGCCGAGGGCGTGCTGAGCGCCGATGAGGCGGCCGCGGTGGAACGGGACGTGTCGCAGCGCTACGCCGACATTCATGCGCGCTTCAAGCAGTCGCTGCTCGGCAGCGAGAAGCACGCGCCATGGCCCGCGGAAACGACCGTGACGCCGAAGAGTGTGACCACCGGTATGGCACCGGAGCGGCTGCACTTCATCAACGAGTCGCTGCTGCAGTGGCCCGCCGACTTCGCCGCCAATCCGCGGCTCGCCAAGCAGCTCGAGCGCCGTCGTGAGACGATGGGCGAACAGGGTGGCATCGAGTGGGGCCACGCAGAAGCATTGGCGTTCGGCTCGCTGCTCCTCGACGGCATGTCGGTGCGCATCACCGGACAGGACGCGGAGCGCGGCACGTTCTCGCACCGTCACTCGGTGCTCAACGACGTAAACACCGGTCGCAAGTACGCGCCGCTCGCCAACCTCCCGGGCGCGAAGGGCGCCTTCGAGGTGTACAACTCGGCGCTCTCCGAGACCGCGGTGCTGGCGTTCGAGTACGGCTACAGTGTGATCGCCACCGACACGCTCACGCTCTGGGAAGCGCAGTTCGGTGACTTCGTGAACGTGGCGCAGCCGATCATCGACCAGTTCATCGTGGCCGACCGCGCCAAGTGGGGGCAGGACAGCGGGCTCGTGATGCTGCTGCCGCACGGCTACGAAGGGCAGGGGCCGGAGCATTCGAGCGCGCGTCTCGAGCGTTTCCTGCAGCTGTGCGCCGAGGGGAACATGACCGTGGCGTACTGCAGCACGCCGGCCCAGTACTTCCACCTGCTGCGGCGTCAGGCGCTGCGCAAGCATCGCCGCCCGCTGATCTGCATGCAGCCCAAGTCGCTGCTCCGATTGCCTCAGGCGGCGTCGAAGCTCGACGACCTCGTGAACGGCGGCTTCCAGAGTGTGATCGACGATCCGATCGCATCGCAGCACCGCGACGATGTGCGCCGCATCGTGTTCTGCACGGGCAAGCTGTACTACGATCTCGCACTCTCGCCGTCCCGCAATCCGCAGGTGGCGCTGGTGCGCGTGGAAGAGCTGTATCCGTGGCCGCACGAGGAGATCCAGCGGATCATGGACAAGTACCCGGCCGTGGAGCAGGTGGTGTGGGCGCAGGAAGAGCCCAAGAACCAGGGCGCCTGGACCTACGTGCAGCCACGGTTGCGGGCGAGTGCCGGTGCCGCGGTCGGCGTGCGCTACGTGGGGCGTCCCGAACGGGCCAGCCCGGCCGAAGGCTTTGCCGATGCGCATCAGACCGAACAGGCGCGCATCGTAGCCATGGTGATGGATACCGGCGAGGTCCCGGAAGGACGCCCCGCCTTGACGGCAACGCACTGACATCGATGCCTCCTCTCGCGCTCACGACGACGCGAGCGATCAGCGCCGCGGCCATTGCCGCGGCGCTCGTCGTTCCGGCCATCCCACTCGGTGCCCAAGCGGTCCCCGAACGCGGCGCGGCCGCCCTCGGTTCGGCGCTGGCCGGCATTGGTACCACGACCCGTGTGCTCACCGTTGCTGCCCACCCCGACGACGAAGACACGCCGATCATCGCGTGGCTCGCGCGCGGCCGGCATGTGGAGACGGCCTATCTGTCGCTCACGCGTGGGGACGGCGGACAGAATCTCATCGGCAACGAACTGGGCGAAGCGCTGGGGGCCATTCGCACGCAGGAGTTGCTGAGTGCGCGCCGCATCGACGGGGGGACGCAGTACTTCACGCGCGCCTACGACTTCGGCTTCAGCAAGAACGCCGAAGAGACGTATCAGCACTGGCCCAAGGATACGATCCTGGGCGATGTGGTCCGCGTGGTGCGTGCGTTCCGACCGCACGTGATGATCGGCTTCTTCAGCGGCACGCCGCGTGACGGGCACGGACATCATCAGGTGAGCGGGCTGCTGGCGCGCGAGGCCTATGACCTGGCCGGCGACACGGTACGCTATCCGGTCAAGGACTTCGGCCTGCCGTGGACGCCGCAGAAGTTCTACCGCAGTGCGCGCCAACTGCCCGACAGCGCCACGCTGCGCGTGAACACCGGCGAGTACGATCCACTGCTGGGGCGCAGCTACTACGAGATTGCGGCTGACAGCCGCTCGCAGCACAAGAGCCAGGGCTTCGGTGTGCTGCAGCGGAAGGGGGTGATCTGGGGGTATCTCACGCGCGAAGCTGCTCGTACCGGTCCGGCGAATGCCCGCGACGAGCGGGCGTTGTTCGACGGCATCGACACCACGTGGGCGCCGCTGCGTGCCCTATTGCCGTCTGCCGCGCAGGCGGTGCTGGACTCTGCGCTGCGCACGGTACACGAGGCGCGCGCCATGTACCGCGCGCAGGATCCATCGCCCACGGTGCCCCTCATCGCGCAGGCGCTGCGCCAGTTCCGCGCGGCGCGCAGCGTGTATCGCAGCGGCCCGGGGATTCTCATTACGGGTCGCCCCGGTGCGCCCTCGAGTCTGTCCACGCGATCCCCGAATGAGGCCCCGCCGACGGTGTGGGATGCGTTGAGTACTACGATTGCGCGGGCCGAGCAGGCGTTGGTGCTGGCCAGTGGCGTCGTCGTCGAGGCCACGGCGCCGCGGGCCACGCTGCCGGTGCGTGAGCCGGTGAAGGTGGAGGTGAACGACTCGCTGCCGGTGAGCATTACGGTGTTCAATCGCGGCACGGTGCCCGTGGTGTTGCGCAACGCGAGTGTGGCTGGGCTGGGGCTGCGGCCGGGGGAAACGGGCGAGCGGACCATCGCCCCCGACAGCGCGGCCACGCTTGACCGTTGGGCCGTGGCGTTCGCCTCCGACAGCCCGTGGTGGCGTGCGTACGGCCGCAAGGGGAACGACTGGTTCCAGGCGTCGATCGATGCACGCAACGAGGCACAGCAGCAGGCCCAGCGGGCTACGCTCGTGCAGGCGCGCCTCGAGATTGCCGGGCAGAGTGTGCAGATCACCGCCCCGGTGGTGTACCGCTACGCCGATCCGATCAAGGGTGATCAGCAGCTCCCGGTCAGCGCCGTGCCTGGCATCACGATCAACCTGGCCAACAGCATGGAGTACATCCGTGCCGGCGTGCCGGTGGAGCGGTTCATTCCGGTGCGCATTGCGTCGAGCTATCCGCACGACGCGAAGGTCACGGTGCGGCTGGAGCTGCCCGACGGCCTCAAGGCCGACAGCACCGAGCGCACGCGCACGCTGGGCGCGGAAGGGAGCGCGATCGTGACCTTCCGCGTACGCGGGATGGTGAAGGAAGGGCAGCTGCAGCTGGCGGCGCTGGCGCTGCACGACGGCACGATGAGCACCAACGGGGCGTACCTGATCTCGTACGACCACATCGCGCCGATGCGGTTGTACGGCGCGTCGGGGATGTATCTGTCGGCGGTCAGTGTGAAAACGCCACCGCGGGCGCGGGTGGGGTACATCGCCGGTATGGGCGACAAGGGGATCGAGGCGCTCGAGCAGCTCGATATTGCCGTGGAGAAGATCGAGCCCACGATGGTGGGCAGCACCGATCTCTTGCGCTTCACCAGCATCGTGGTGGGTCCGCGCGCATATGAAACGCACGACGCGCTGGTGCGGCAGAACCCGCGTCTGCTGGAGTACGCCAATCGTGGTGGTACGCTGGTGGTGCAGTACGGGGCGCAGAACATGAATGCACTGGCGGGGGTGCTGCCCTACCCCATGCAGTGGGCGCCACGCGCGGCGCGGGTGACCATGGAAACGGCGCCGGCAACGGTATTGGCGCCCACGCATCCGCTGCTCACAGTTCCCAACCGCATCGGCCCCCCAGACTGGGCCGGGTGGGTGCAGGAGCGCAGCACGTACATGCCGGCCAGCTTCGACCGGCGCTACCTGCCGCTGCTGCGCATGAACGATCCCGACGAGCCGGCGAACGACGGTGGCCTGCTGGTGGCGCCGGTCGGAAAGGGCCGCTACGTGTACGTCACGCTCGCGCTCTTCCGGCAGCTCCCCGCCGGCGTGCCCGGTGCGGCGCGGCTGCTGGCGAATTTGGTGAACGGAGCGCCGCTGGCGGTGGCGCCGAAGATGTAGAGGCGTGCGTCGCTGTCGGCCTACGCGTCTGCCGACGCGGGCGATCCTGCCCCTCCCCCCAGCGACAGCACCGCACCCACCACGAACACCACCACCGCGCCGATCACGTTGTGCCAGAGGAAGCTCACCTCCGGCATGCCGAACGACACCGCGGCCACGGCACTCATGCCGGCGATGAGCCCCACAAAGGCGCCACGCGCATGGCTGCGCTTCCACATGGCCAGCAGGAACACGCCAAGAATCGAGCCGTAGAAGAACGACCCGAAGCGGTTCACGACTTCGATCAGTGAGCCGAGGGTGGCGGCGTAGGTAGCCACCACCATCGCGAACATCCCCCAGATCGCCGTGGCGACGCGTCCCGCCATGAGGAAGTGTGCGTCGCTCCCCTCGGGGCGATACCAGCGCTGGTAGAAGTCCACCACACTCGCCGTGGCGAGTGAGTTGAGCTCTGCCGCGATGCTCGACATGGCCGCCGCCAGCACCGCCGCGAGGAACACGCCAGCGAAGCCAAGGGGCAGGTGATCGAGCACGAGGCGCGGGATGATGTAGTTCACGTCGCGTGAACTTTCGCCCGTGGCCTTCGCGGCAGCAGCGAGCGCCTCCTTGCGGACCGACTCGACCGCATCGTTCTGCGTCTTGAATGCCACCAATGGTGCCGAGCCGCGGATGGTACTCGCGTCGCGCGCCGCCTGATCACGCCCCGCCAAGGCCGCCGTGTAGCGCGCCTCGAGCTCCGCGTACGCCGCCGGCTGCTGCTCGCGCAGCTGCGCGTCGTGGCGCGGATTGTACAGCATGGGCGCCGGCGAGAAGGTGTAGAACAGGAACACCAGCACGCCGATGATGAGGATCAGCGCCTGCAGCGGGATCTTCCAGTACGCGCTCATGAGCAGCGAGCTGCGCGCCTCGTCGACCGACCGCGCGGCCAGGTAGCGCTGCACCTGACTCTGGTCGGTGCCAAAGTAGCTCAGCATGAGGAACGTGCCGCCGAGGATGCCGCTCCAGAAGGTGTACGTCTCCGTGAGGGAGAAGGAGAAGTCGAACACCTTGAGCCGCCCCGTCGCGCCGGCAATGCGGAAGGCGTCGTCGACCGGCACGGGCAGCCGCCAGATCAGTACCGCGACCAATGCGAAGAGCGCGCCGACGATCACCACCATCTGCTTCACGTCGGCCCACGCGACCGCCTCCACGCCACCGAGGACCGTATAGATGATCGTGGGCACCCCAATCAGCAGTACGCACCAGGCGAGGTCCCAGCCGAAGATCGCGCTGAGCACCACGCTCGGTGCGGCGATGATCGTGCCGGCCGACATGCCGCGTGACAGCAGAAACAGCAGGCTGGTGAGCGAGCGTGTCTTGGGGTCGAAGCGGCGTTCGAGATACTCATATGCGGTGTACACCTTGGCGCCGTGGAGGAACGGCACCAGCGTGACGCCCAGCAGCACCATCGCGATCGGCAGCCCGAAGTAGAACTGGACGAAGCGGAGCCCGTCGGTCGCCCCCTGCCCGGTGGTGCCGATCAGGGTGATGGCCGAGAGCTGCGTGGCCATCACGCTGAGCCCCACCGCCCACCAGGGAAGGCTGCGGGAGGCGAGGAAGTATCCCTCGATGTTCCTGGTGCCACGCGTACGGCGCAGTCCGTCGAGGATCACCACCACGAGGTACACCGCCACGATCACCCAATTGATCCAATGCATGCTCAGCGGGTCACGAGGCGTACCGTGACTGGAGCAGCCACAGCAGCGTGAGGGTGACCCCCTGGATGACGAGCACCCGGATCAGGGTCTGCTTGAAGTGCGACATGGTCGGAACCTAGGTGGGAAATCGTTGCCGTGCGATGCGCGGCGCGTGCCGCGCCTCCCACGCCAACGGGTTTCTGTTATCGGGAAAACTAGTTTCGCCCCCACGTGGCCACTAACGCGACCAGCGTCCCGCGCCCGTCCCTCGTCTGGGCTGGACCCCGCCATCGTGTACGGGATTTCCCGTCGACTCGGTGCCACCGCGGCCATATCGTCGGGGATCGACGCCGGCGGCCCTGTCGGGATCCCCGGTCGGGATCCCCGGTCGGGATCCCCCGGCCGTTCCGGCGGACGACTCCAGCGTCCGGGGCGGGGTCATCCTCGGGCGGTCCTCGCGTCATCCCCGGCGCCAGCCGCGGCGGTCACCCTCGCGGCTCATCCCTTGGCTATCTCATGTCGGAACTGCCGTCGACCATTCGCGTTCTCGTCGCCGAAGACAATGCGCTCGAGCGCTCCACCCTCGTCGATCTTCTCGGCGCACTCGGCCATATGGTGGTGGCTGAGGTCGACAGTGGGAACGATGCCATCGCCAAGGCGCAGCAGTATACCCCCGATGCGGTGCTGCTCGACATGCACATGCCAGGGGCAACCGGTGTGCAGGCGGCCGAGGAAATCGCCAAGGCCTTGCCGGGTACAGCCGTGGTGCTGATCACCGGGGACCTGTCACTGACGCTCTCCACGGCCGACGTGCTGCGCTCGTCGGCCGTGGCACTGCTGTCCAAGCCCACGCCAGCGACCACGCTCGACGCCACGCTGCGCTTGGCCGTGATGCGCGCACGTGAACTGCTGGCCGCGCGCCGCGAGGCGGTGGAGGCCCAAGCGCAGCTCGAAGCGCGCAAGCTGATCGAGCGGGCCAAGGGCATGCTCATGCGTCGCACCGGCAGCAGCGAGCAGGAGGCCTATCGCATCATGCAGCGCTCATCGCAGGATCGCAGTGTGCGCATGGTCGACATCGCCAAGGCCGTGATCGGGAGCGAACCCGGGATGAAGGCGTAACGCAATGGCTCCACCCCGGGCGCATCCCCACACGCCGTTCAGGAGATCGGCTTGGCGGTCGACACCTGCTTCACGAGCTGGTACAGAAAATCGAGGCCGTCGTAGAACGCCTTGATGCGGAGCTTCTCGTCGCGGCCATGCGCGTTGGTCTCGCCGGGCGCCGAGAAGATGCCGCTTACGCCGTAGGTGGGAATGCCGGCATTGCGCAGCCGATAACCATCGGTCGCGCCCGTGCTCATCGTGGGAATCACGGGGATGCCCCCGAACATCGTCTTCGTGAGTGCAGTCGTAGCCTGCAGTAGCGTGGGGTTGATCGCGGCGGGCGCGCCGTCCGTTCGATCGCTCGCATCGGCGGTGATCTTGACCGCCGTGTCGTTCACGACCCGCTCGAGTGCACTCTTCACCTGCGACGTCTTGCTGGTGGGCGCAATGCGGCAGTTCACGTTGGCCTTCACGAATTGCGGCAGCGCGTTGGGCGCGTGGCCGCCTTCGAGCATCGTGGCCACGCAGGTGGTGCGCAGCATGCTGGCGTAGCGCGGGTCGGTGCTGATGATGCGGGCCGCCGCCGTGTCAGCCGGGTTGGCCGACAGCGCGCGCATCGCCGCGCCGAGCGAGGGCATCTCCACCTTGGCCGTCTGTTCGAAGAACGGACGGGTCACGTCGTTCAGTTCAACGGGGAAGGTATAGTTCTGGATCTTGAGGAGCGCCGCCGCGAGCGAATAGATCGCGTTGTCCCGGCGCGGTACGCTCGAGTGCCCGCCGGTGTTGCGCACGGTGAGCGTGAAGTCGGTGTACACCTTCTCCGCCGCCTGAATGCTGTGGAAGAGCGGTTGGTCGTCAGGGCCCAACGTGCCGCCGCCGCCCTCGTTGATCGCGTACTCGGCGTCGATCAGGTCGCGATGATTCGCGATCAGCCAGCTCACGCCATTCGAGCGACCCCCTTCCTCGTCGGCGGTCAGTGCCAGAATGAGGTCACGATCGGGCACCCACCCCTCCTGCTTGTAACGCAACAGGTTGGCGGTGAGGATCGCGGCCATGCTCTTGTCGTCGGCCACGCCACGGCCAAGGAAGTAGCCGCTCTCCTCTCGCATGACGAAGGGGTCGGTGGCCCAGTCGCTGCGCTTGGCCTGCACCACGTCGAGGTGCGCGAGCAGCAGGATCGCCTTGCCGCGAGTCTTGCCCCGGTAGCGGATGACCAGGTTCTTCTTGGCCGGGGCATCGTCCGGACCCAAGAGATGGATGTCGTTCGCGGGGAAGCCGGCGGCGCGGAAGCGGGCCGCGACCGCTTCGGCGGACTTCGTCACCGAGCCCACGGAATCGGCGGTGTTGATTTCCACCATTTCCCTGTAGATCTCGCGCGCAGCCGCCTGCTGCGGCGTGAGCGTGGTGGGCGCACCCGGGGCGGGGCGGAGTGTTGGCTGGGCGGCGGCATCTGAGCTAACGGCGGCCGCGAGGACGAGGGCGAGGGGCAGCGTGTGGCGCATGGACGGCGAGGTCAGGGTGAGACGGCAGGTCGCTGAACGATACGTGCTGGTGGCGGGTGCTGCTGAGCCGTCCGCCTCAACACGCCACGTGTCCGCGACGTACGTTACCGGATGCCGTGCCGGCCTGGTCGGCGCTGCTCGTCGTGCCCCTCCCGCATAGTTCCGCGGTTCTCCCTCCGGGTCCCAAGCCCCATGTCCAGATCATGACACGCTCCCGTCGTGACTTCCTCAAGGCAGGCGCGACCGTCGCCGCCGGTTCCCTCGTGGCGACGAGCCCGCTGCTGGCCGATACCGGCCGCATCGTCCTGCCGTCCGACGACCTCCCCCGCGCTGATGACCCGGTCATCAAGGCGCTCATGCAGGTGGCCATCGATACGGCCAAGTCCGGGGGGGCCTCGTACGCCGACGTGCGCGTGGCGGCGCGCCGCCAGCAAAACGTGAACACCCGCGACCGGATCGTGCAGGGCGTGAGCGACACCGACACCTACGGGCTCGGCGTGCGCACTCTCGTGGACGGTGCGTGGGGCTTCGCGGCCACCAGCCGTCTCGACAAGGACAGCGTGGCCACTGCCGCGAAGGCGGCGCTGGAGCAGGCGCGTGCCAACCGGGCGTCGCAGCTGCGCCCCGTGGTGCTCGCGCCCACGCCCGGTAATCAGGTGGGCGAGTGGAAGAGCCCCATCGAGATCGACCCGTTCACCGTGGCGATCACCGACAAGGTGGGGTACCTGCTCGCCGCCAACGAAGCGGCGCTCAAGGTGAAGGGTATCCGGAACGTGAACTCGAGCATGTTCTTCCTGCGCGAAGAGAAGTCGCTCATGACGAGCGACGGCTCCTACATCGTGCAGACGATCTATCGCACGTCGCCCAGCATGACGGTGACGGCGGTAAGCCCAGATTTCCGCGACTTCCAGTCGGTGCAGGGGAACGAGATTGCGCCCATGGGGCTTGGCTACGAGCACGTGGTGAACAGCAAGCTGGCGGAACACGCGCCGCGCTGGGCGGAGCTCGCGGTGCAGAAGCTGAGTGCGAAGCCGGTGGAGCCAGGGCGCTACGATCTGCTGCTGCACCCGAGCAACCTGTGGCTCACAGTGCACGAGGTGATCGCGCACCCCACCGAGCTCGATCGTGCGCTCGGCTTCGAGGCCAACTACGCCGGCACGAGCTTCATCGCACCGCCCAAGGACGTGTTGGGCAAGCTGCGTATCGGCACCGACCTGCTCAACATCGTGGGCGACCGTGAGCAGAAAGGCTCACTCGGCGCGATCGGCTGGGACGACGAGGCCGTGAAACCCGTCAAGTTCGATATCATCAAGAACGGCATGTTCGTCGACTACCAGACCACGCGCGAGCAGGCCACGCTCATGAGCGACTACTACCAGAGCGTGGGCAAGCCTGTGCGCAGCTACGGCTGCTCGTACGCGCAGAGCTGGGCCGACGTGCAGTTCCAGCGCATGCCCAATGTGAGTATGGTCCCCGGCAACAATGACGACACGTGGGAGAGCATGATCGCGAAAATGGACAAGGGGATCGCGATCGTGGGCGACGGGTCGTTCTCCATCGATCAGCAGCGCTACAACGGCCAATTTGCCGGGCAGGTGTTCTACGAGGTGAAGGGGGGCAAGATCGTGGGGCAGCTCAAGGACGTGGCCTACCAGTTCCGCACCCCGGAGTTCTGGAAGTCGCTCAAGGCGATCGGTGGCCCGCGCAGCTATCACCTCGGCGGTGCGTTCGGCGACGCCAAGGGGCAGCCGGGGCAGTCCAACTCTGTCAGCCACGGCTGCGTGCCGTCGCTCTTCCAGCAGGTCAACATCATCAACACCGGGAGGACGGCATGAGCGCGTTCGGAAGCGATGCTCGCGCACCCCGTTCGCTCTTTGCGCCGGCCGCCATTCTGTCCCGCGCCGAGGCGCAGGAAATCGCCCAGCGCGCGCTGCGCAACTCACCCGCGCCTGAGACGCGCGTGACGATCAATAGTGCCGCCCGCGCCGACACACGCTTTGCGCTCAATCAGGTCACCACGTCGGGCGAGAATCAGGACACGCAAGTCACGATCACGGCGTTCGACGGCAATCGGGCCGCGAGCGTGAACACGAACCGTCTCGACGAGGCGTCGCTCGCGGCGGCCGCGAAGCAGGCGTACGAGATTGCGAAGCTGGTGCCACCCAATCCGGAGCGCATGCCGGAGCTCGAGGCGCAGAGCTACCCGCCCCTCCGGGAGCGAGTGCTGTCGCTCCCCACGCCCAGTGAACGCGCGGCGGCAGCGAAGATCGTGACCGAGCTGGCGCGGAAAAACGACCTGATCGCCACGGGCTTTATCGAGTGCCGCGCTGGCGCGTCGGCGCTGGCCAACAGCAAGGGGTTGTTCGCATACGACTCGAGTTCATCGGTCACGATGACGAGCACCGTGCGTTCACCAGACGGCACCGGTTCTGGCTGGGCGTGCAGCGACGGCAACAGCTTCGCCGATCTTGACCCCGCCACACTGGCCGCCACCGCCGTGCAAAAGGCGCGGGACTCGCGCAATCCGGTCGCGATCGAACCGGGGCGCTACACCACGATTCTCGAGCCCACGGCCACGGGCAATCTCGTGCAGCTGATCGCCGGCGCCATGCAGGCGCGTGCGGCCGACGAAGGCCGCTCATTCTTCACGAAGCCCGGTGGTGGCAACAAGATCGGTCTCAAGGTGGTCGACGAGCGCGTCACGCTGCTCACCGATCCGAACGATAGTCCGAGCACCGGCGGCGGCTACGATGATGATGGGCTGCCGCTCGAGAAGGTCGTGTGGATCGAAAACGGTGTAGTAAAGAACCTCAACTACGATCGCTACTGGGCACAGAAGCAGGGTGTGGCTCCCACGCGTTCCGGTGGTGGTGGTTTCCGCGGTGCTGGGCGAGCACTGCGCATGATGGGGGGCACGTCGAACATCGCCGACATGGTGAAGGGCACGGAGCGCGGCGTACTGGTCACCCGCTTCTGGTACATCCGCCCGGTCGATGCACGCACTATTCTTTACACGGGCCTCACGCGCGACGGCACCTTCCTCATCGAGAACGGCAAGGTAACGCGCCCCATCAAGAATTTCCGCTTCAATGAGAGCCCGATCTTCTTCCTCAACAATCTCGAGGCGCTCGGGCCATCTGTCCGCATCAATGCGAGCGAGAATCTCGGTGCCGGCGGCGCCGTGTACATGCCGGCGATCAAGGTCCGCGACTTCACCTTCTCGAGTCTGTCGGACGCGGTGTAAGCACCGACGGCAGTAGCGTCCAGGGTCCGCATCACGGCATCAAGACAACACGGCACTCAAGTTTTGACTTGGGTGCCGTGTTGACTTGGTGCCGTGTTGTACCTCAGGACCGTTCAGCTACTCTGCTCACACCGCGTACACGAACACGCACCCCGCCTCTTCGGCCATCACGTTGGCGAAGATGCCACTGGGCTGCATGATCACCCCGGGCACCAACATGCTGTTGGCCTTTTGGCGGGCGTCAGCGGCGTCGAGCTTGTCTTTCTTCTGGACCATGGCCACGACCGAGCGATAGGCGAGGCCGCAGCCGAGCGCAATTGCTCCATTCTCGAGTTGCTTGTCGAGCAGGTAGCCGCGGAGGGTGGGTGGTGCTTCTGTGCCAGGCGCTGGAAGTACCGGGTTGTACGTCATGGTCTTTCCGTCGTCGCCCTTGAGCTTTCGTTGCTTACCCACTTCGTATGTGGTCCAGAAGTCCTGGTTCATGGCCAGGAAGATGCCGCTGTGTCGAATCACCATCACACTCGAGAGATCACCGGGCTGCGTCTTGAGGACGTCAGCGAACTGCCGCTGCCAGATCCCAGAGCGCAGTACCCCGACGCCCCCCTCGATCTCGGGGATGTCGAACATGGCCTTGTGCTTCCCGGTGATGCGCTTGGTCCACGAGGTGTCCCATTGCTCCACTTGCTGCTCGTCTTCCCACTCGCCTATGGCGTCGTGCAGCACCTCGGCGGGGCTGCCCTTACCTGGTGCGCGCTCCGCCCGGGCGAGCGCAGGAAGGGCCATCAACGATGCGGCGCCTAGTCCTGCCTGCTTGAGAAATGCACGACGGGGGGCTGATGACATGCGAGGCTCCGGACACGGCACGGTGAAGTGGAACATTGCGGGACAACGGAAGATCACACCTCGCGCGACGAACCGCATCCCGTCGCCCAATCCACGGCATCTATATTACGGGCATGATCCCGCGCCCCTCCTTCCTGCCCGCCTTTGCTGTGATCATTCCGCAGGCAGAGCCGCCCGCCCGCTACACCGGCGGGGGCATCCCCAAGGGAATCGTGATCGGGATCGGCCTCGTGCTGCTCTACTTCCTTCCCACCATGCTGGCGTGGGCAGGTGGCAAGCGCCGCAAGGTGAAGGTCACCGTGGTGAACCTGTTCACCGGCTGGACGATTCTCGGCTGGATTGCTGCCATGCTGATGGTGTGGGCCTACGAAGCACCCGACACCGATTCCTCCGGGGCGGAAGCACCCTAGGCCGCTCGAGCTGGCCATTGGCGCGCTTCGGCACCACTCAGCGCTCGTAGGTGGAGGTGAGCTCGTGCAGGCGGTCGGTGACTTCGGGTGTCAGTTGCGCCCAGGTAACGCGGAAGCCCCAGTTGCCCTTCTGGCGCCCCGGTAAATTCATGCGGTCCGCGCTGCCGAGTCCGAGGACGTCCTGCATGGGAAAGAGTACGGTGTTCGCGACCGACGCGAGCGCCGTCCGAATCAGTACCCAGTGTATGTCACGGCCATCGGTCGCGAGGTAGCGTTGGGCAAACGCCCGCTCCCGCAACACCGTCTCGGCAGAACGGGTGGAGTCGCCTTCACCGGTCGATTGCCACCACCCCATCGTGGTGTCGTTGTCGTGCGTGCCCGTGTACACCACGAGGTCACGATCGTAGCGATGCGGGATGAAGGTCGATCCCTGTTCGTTGAAGGCGAACTGCAGGATCGCCATACCCGGGTAGCGGAACTGCTCGCGCAGTGACTCTACCTCGGGAGTGATCAGCCCGAGATTTTCCGCGACGATGGGCAGCGGACCGAGCGCGCGGGTGAGCGCCTCGAACAGCGGGGCACCGGGCCCCTTCACCCAGTGGCCGTTGACGGCGGTCCGGGCGTCGCCCGGAATTTCCCAATAGGCCTCGAAGCCGCGGAAGTGATCGAGGCGGACCATGTCGAAGAGCTCGAGCGCGGCGCGCATGCGCTGAATCCACCACGCATAGCCATTCGACTTCATGCGTGCCCAGTCGTAGAGCGGATTGCCCCACAGCTGTCCCGTCTTGCTGAAGTAATCGGGAGGCACACCAGCTTGCACGCGTAACGTGCCATCGGCGTTCAACTGGAATTGT
This sequence comes from Gemmatimonas sp., assembly GCF_044344655.1. Classification (GTDB taxonomy): domain Bacteria; phylum Gemmatimonadota; class Gemmatimonadetes; order Gemmatimonadales; family Gemmatimonadaceae; genus Gemmatimonas. Next base: position 11,131 of record NZ_JBIJCN010000001.1, on the reverse strand, counting down.
GTGGGGTTGGCCCATACGTCGGCCGAGTCATGGGCCACGTAGATGGGCACGTCGCCCATCAGCGTGATGCCGAGCGCTCTACAGGCGCGGTGCAGGGCATGGTACTGGCCGAAAAAGACATACTGCTGCTTGTAGATTCGCTCGATGTCCGCGCGGAGGCGCGCGCGCCATGCAGTGAGCGCGGCGGGATTTCGCTGGGCCGCGCCACGCTCCCACTGCGTCCACTCTACGCCGCCGTGCGCCTGCTTGAGCGCCATGAACAGTGCGTAGTCGGGGAGCCAGTGATGCTGCTCGTGCACGAACTGCTCGACGGGGGCATCGAATGGCATCGTGTCGAGCCACGCGGCGAGCGCCGCGTGTTTGGCCGGAATCACTTCGCCGAAATCGACGGCGTGGGTCGGTTGCTGCTCGGCGCTCCATCCTGGCACGTGGATGAGCAGCGGATTACCCGCGAAGGCGGAAAAGCCTTGATAGGGGGAATCTCCGTAGCCCGTAGGGCCAAGCGGAAGCACCTGCCAGATCTTGAGCCCCGCATCGGCGAGCCATTGCACGAAGCGATGCGCATCGGGACCGAAGTCGCCAATGCCGCCATTGCCGGGAAGCGAGGTGGGATGCAGCAGCAATCCTGCTGCGCGGGGGAACTGCATGTGCGGGGGCGGGGCGGATCTCCGCATGAACCGAAGGAAACAGCAGGAATCCGCAAAGTTGCCGGTGGAGCCATTTGGCGCCAGCACCTGGCGCCGGTGCTGAGGGACCGGTCGACCAGACCCGTGCGCGTGGATGCGGGGCTCCCCCATGCGTTTCGCTGGCCGGGCCCTTAAGCAGTGTCATACCGAAGAAAATCCGACAAGTCGCTACAGGGCAACACGTTACGACGCTGCGCGGGCTGCGCGAATTGTCAGACCCTGGCACGACCTTCTCTGCACACCTCCAACGCGGAGACAATGCATGGATGCCGTACTGCAGGTTGATCATCACCCGATTGGCTCATCATTCCCACAGGCCCCCGCCGAGAGTGCCTCCGGCGTCGTCGTCAGGGCGCTGCTGACCGTCTCCGGCCTCGCACCGGTCAGTAACCGCGCGCCGATCGCACTGTCGTTCGTCATCGATCGCAGCGGGTCCATGGCCGGTGATCGAATCAAGGCCGCCCGCGTGGCCGCCGCACGCACCGCCGAACGCCTCCACCCGGATGACGTGGTATCGGTGGTCGCCTTCGATGACCTCGTGGAAACCATCGCGGCTCCCGATCGCCGTGCCCGCCATCATGCGCTGAGTGCCGCCTTGCACGCCCTCGATGTGCGTGGCCGCACCAACCTCAGTGGTGGGTGGCTGCGTGGTCGTGAGCACATGCAGGCAGCCCTCGCGATGATCGGGACGCTGCCGGGCTCCTCCCGCCGCATTGTGCTGCTCACCGATGGGTGCGCCACGGCCGGCATCACCGACCCCTCCATCCTCGTTGAGTTGACCCGCGCTGCCCGCCACATGGGTATTTCCACCACCACGGTCGGGATCGGTGAACGCTATGACGATCACCTGCTACGGATGATGGCCGACGCCGGTGGCGGCAATGCCTGGTACATCGAACACGCGGACCAGTCGCAGGACGTGCTGGCCGAGGAACTCGGTAACCTCCTCTCCATCTGCGCACAGGGGCTCACAGCCACCATCACGCTGAGCGATGCCGTGCAGATCCTCGCCGTGCACTCGGGATGGCCCACGTCGCAGCCTACGCCAGGCGCATTCGCCTTCGACCTGGGCGATCTGTACGCGGCAGAGCCCAAACCCCTGCTCCTGGAACTGTCCATTCCGCAGGAGCAGCTCGATGCGCGGAAGGCGGCCGGCAGTCCGATCGCGGTGCTGACACTCACGGCCGACGTGATCACCCCGACGGGGAGTGTGGAACATCGGACGCTGCATCTCCCCATCGCGTCGTCACTCGAGGGCCAGCAGTCCATGCGTCCGGAAGTCGAGCAGGCCGTGCTGCTCGCGCGTGCGGCACGGGCGCGCGAAGACGCGGCGAGACTCCAGCGCGAAGGGCGCGCGCACGAAGCCCAGCAAGTGATGCGTGAACAGCGTCGTACGCTTGCTGAATCGCCGAACTTCACGGCAGACGAATACGCCGCTGTCCTCCAGAGCATCGCCGAAGACTTCGACGATCTCTCCGAGAAGTACCGGGACGGCACCTTCAGTGAACTCGACGCGAAATACCAGATGCAGCGCAGCTACAACACCCGGCGTGGCAAGGCCTCATACGACGAAAAACTGCGCCGCCGGCGCGGCGAGTGAGCGGCGAGTGCACGACAATGATGTGAATGCCGTTGAATGCTTGTTCCGAATGCTTCGAATTCTCGCGGCGAATGCCTGTGCGGGCGCCGGTGTTCGGCGCGCCCCCAGTCGCCCCTGTCGCTGGTAGCGGCCGGCGGCTGGGGATAAGTTCCGGTATGCGCTCGCCATCCATCCGCGTACTACCGGTCGGTCTTTCGTGTCTGCTCGCGGCAATGGCCGCTCCCCTGCCAGCGCAGGGGCTGCGTCCGTCGACGACGGGACTCAGTGTCGCTGCCAGCGCCGGCCTGGCGCGCGCCACCAGTGAGACCGACGGAACCTCCGGGACGGTCACCGAGATCGTCCCGCGGATCGAGGTGGCCTACGGGGTCACCCCGCGGTTCAGTATGCTCATCGCGTTGTCACGTAGTACACCGCGTGTGGATGACGCCGACTATTCCGTGCGCAACGTCGACATGGGGGTGCGCTACCTCGGCTACGCGGGCCGTCCACTCCGGCCCTTCGTGGAGGGCGGCCTGTCGATTCGGAAGTTTTCACTCACCGACAACGGGCCTGCACTCACATCGCAGGACGTGGGCGCCTGGGGCGCCGCCGGTGGGATGTGGTTTCCGGGGGCACGCATCGCGCTCGAAGCAGCGGCGACCTACGGTCGCGTGCAGTTCGAAAGCTGGCGCGCGGATGGCCTCGCCCCAACCATCCGTCCCGTCACGCTCACGGAAATCGGTGTGCGCGCTGGCGTTCGCCTTTTCGCGCGCCCCCGCTGACGCTTAGCGCGAGACCAGCCACTCCGCGAAGGCGCGGTCGCTGGGCGCCAACGGCAACGCCGGCAGTGCCTGGGCCGTACACCACTGCAGCGCTTCATGCTCGTGACACGTCGGGTTGCCGTCGATGCTCGTGGGGATGAACACAATCTCGTAACGCGAGCCTGATTCCCGCGTGATCATCAACGGTGCGGCGACGCCCGTGACCGTTACCCCGAGCTCCTCCCGCAGTTCGCGCTGGGTGGCCGCCAGATCCGATTCGCCCGGTTCGCACTTCCCGCCGGGAAACTCCCAGAGGCCACCGTGCTGCTTGTGCCGTGGCCTTTGACAGATCAGGTACTCCACGGCGGTCTCGCCTCGAGACACCACCGCCGCCACCACGCGAATGGGCGTGGCGGTCATACCCGTACGCGCCCGACGCGCGGTGCCGCGTTCACTGCGTCACGCCCATGAGATAGCGGTTGTACCACCCGAGATAGCGGTCCAGCAGATCCAGACGAAAGCTGGGCCGCGAGATCCCGTGGAACTGCCCAGGATACACCACCATCTGCGTGGGCACGTTGAGTGACTTGAGCGCCTGATACATCTGCTCACCCCCGCTGATCGGCACGTTGAAGTCCTTCTCTCCACCGAGGAACAGCGTGGGCGTGGTAATGCGATCGGCCTTGTAGAAGGGGTAGCTCAGTCTTTCCCACAGCTTCGGGTTCTTCCACGGCGCCCCCAGTTCGTTCTCGTACTGGTAGATGTACTGGTCGGTCCCGTACATCGACGTCTGCAGGGCACTGCCGGCGCCGCTCGTGGCCGCTTTGAAGCGGGTGGTGGTGGCGATCGTGTAGTCGGTAAGGATGCCGCCGTAGCTCCAGCCGCCGATGCCAAGTCGGTTGGGATCTACAAAGCCGAGCGTCAGTACGTGATCCACGCCGGCCAGCAGATCCTGCACTTCCTTGTTCCCCCAGTCGGCGAAGATCGCCTTTTTCCACGCCTGGCCACGCCCGCTGCTGCCGCGGTAGTTCACCGCGAGCACCACATACCCCTGCGCCGCAAACACCTCGCGTTCGAAGTTGAACAAGTGCTGGTCCTGGCCGTTCGGCCCACCATGAATACGCAGCAGCAGCGGATACTTCTTGGTGGCATCAAAGCCCGCGGGCTTCACCAGCAGGGCGCCAACCGTCAGGCCGTCCTTGTTCCTGAACTGCACGTCTTCGGTGGTCGCTACGGCGAGCTGCGCGAAGAGCGAATCGTTCACGTGCGTGAGCGCGCGCAGCGACCCACTGTCCCACGCGTACACCTCGGCCGAACGTCGAGCGGTGCCGGTATTGAGCACCAGGCGCCCCGTCGTCGATACATCGAACGACGTGACGACGCGGCGGCCATCAATCAGGCGCGTGACCGTACCACTTCCGATGGCCACCTGCGCAAGGTGCTGGGCACGGTCGTCGCCAAGCAGGAACCGCAGCGCGGAGCCGTCGGTGGTCCACTGGAGCTGGTTCACGTCGCGATCGAGCGATGCCGCGATCAGTCTCGGCGCACCACCAGTACTCGGCACTACGGCGATGGTGTTCTGGGTATACGCCGACAGCTGCGGTTCGCTCGCCTGCAGGTACGCGATCGACTTACCGTCGGGACTCCACGCGGGCCCGGCGTCGGGGCCGGCCCACGTGGTGAGCTTGACCGGTGTTGTGCCGGGCGCGGCCTCCACTACGAAGAGATCGCTGTTGTTGAAGCGATCGGGATCACCGTCGGCGCGCTCACTCACGAAGGCGAGTCGTTTGCCGTCGGGCGACCAGCGCACCTGCCGGTCGTCGTAGTCGCCGGTGGTGATCTGCTCGGACTTCTTTGTGGCCACGTCGACGATCCATACATGATCGCGACGACGGTCGAGGTACCCCTCGTTGTCACGCTTGAAGGCGTAGCGATCGATCACGATGGGTTTCGGATGCTTCGATTTGAGTGAGTCGGGCTTGGACTCCTCGGGGTCCGGGTCGTGTGAGACCACGGCGATGCGCGTGCCGTCCGGTGACCACTCGTACTCACTTACGCCACCCTTCAGGTTCGTGAGGCGCACCGCTTCACCGCCGGCACGATCGAGCAGCCAGATCTGGCCGCCCTTCGACTCGTAGCGCCCGGAGACGAACGACAAGTACCGATTGTCCGGGCTCCAGCGCGGGTTGCTCTCACCGTCCGGCGAGCCGGCCATTTTGAGTGCGCGCGTGCCCTCCCAGTTCACCATCCACACGTCGCTGTCGCTCTTGTCCTTCGCGGAGTCCACGGAGGTGACAGTGTAGGCGATCCACTGACCGTCGGGCGATATGCGTCCGGCGCCTACGTCGCGGAGCTGAAAGAGATCAGCCGGGCGCACCGGCCGCTGGGCCGCGGGCTGCGAGGAAGCGGTGAGCGGTGCGAGCAATCCGCACACGGTGAGCAGCAGGTGAGCGCGCATGTGCAACCGAGAGGGGTGGAGGGGACGACTACACGACTACACGACTACACGGCGGGAGCCTGAGGGACCTTCCTCGGCGAATACTTCTCGAGATCGCGCCCCATGAGCAGCGTGGAGAGCACCACGGTGGCGCTGATCCAGAAGGGGCTGGCCTGGCCGAACGCGTCGAACGCCACGCCCAGCAGCACGGGAAACGCCACGCGCGTGATACCCCCGTAGGTCTGCTGCACGCCCATGTAGAGCCCACGGTCGGTGCTGCTGACAACCCGCGAGAGCATGGCCGTCACGCACGGGAAGGTGAAGGCCGTGCCGAGTGGCAGCATGCCGACCGAGAGGGCCAGCAGCGGCAGGTTGGGCGCAAGGGAGAGGCCGACGAGACCGGCCGCGAGGAACACGATGCCCACGCGGCTGAGGCGCGGCTCCCCCACATGGTCGACGAGTCGCCCCAGAATCAGCGCACGCACCACCACGCTCAACACGCCGATGTACATGAAGAAGTAGCCGATCGTGCTTTCGTTCACGCCGAACCGCTCGGCGAGGAATAGCGCAAGAATCGCCGTCGTCCCCTGGAAGGCGCCGATTGCCAGTGCATAGATCAGGATCAGGCGCGACGCCGGCTCACTGGGGTGGCTGATCACGCGCATCACCGTCTCGCGTGACCCCCTGCGCACCGACGTCACGCCGTCGCTGTGCGGCTTGCGCACTTCCGTGAGGTACTTCCACGCGAAGAGCATGTTGACCACACAGAGGCCGGCCGCCACCAGCCCGGGGGTATTCTTGTTCCACAGCTGCACCCAACTGCCGATCACCGGCCCGAGTGCCACGCCGGCGTTCGTCGCCGCCGACAGCCAGCCAAGGCTCTTGGCCCGATCCTCAGGACGCGTGGCGTCGGCCACGTAGGCTTGAATCACGCTCACGGTGCCGCCGCCGGCGCCCTGCACAATGCGCGAGAGGAATAGCAGCCAGAGGCTGTCGGCGTACGCGAACACCACGTACGCGATGGCACTGGCGCCAAGTCCCACCATCAGCGCGGGGCGACGGCCGTAGCGATCGCTGAAGCGCCCCCAGATCGGCGCGCTGAGCAGCTGCGCCACGCTGAAGGAACTGACCAGCAACCCCACCACGGCACCGCCGGCACCGAGGTTCTTCGCGTAGAACGGCAGCAGCGGCAGGATCATCAACAGGCCGAGCATGTCGATGAACGCCGTCACCATCAGTACCACGAGCTTGCCGAACGCCGACTTTCCGTCGTCGACGTGGGACTCGCGCGTGTGCTGGGTCGATGCGTTGCTGTCGGTCACGAGGTGAAATTCATTCCGTCTTGCCAAGGGCGGCGGGCGGCACGCTGCGGCCCACCACGCCGGCGAGCGCAATGATCGTCAGTACGTACGGGATCATCTCGACGAACTGGCTTGGGGCCAGCTGGGCACCCTGGAGCTGAATCTGCAACGTCTCGGCCCCTGCGAATAGCAGGCAGGCTACCGCCACCCGCACGGGCTCCCACCGGCCGAAGATCACGGCCGCAAGCGCGATGAAGCCGCGTCCCGCCGTCATGCCGTCGGTGAACTGATGCTGGTCGAGCGCCAGGTAGGCACCACCGAGACTCGCGAGGGCGCCCGCCAGATACAGCCCCTTGAGTCGCATGCCGTTCACCGCCACGCCCAGCGACGCCGCTGCCTCCGGCTTCTCGCCGACGGCGCGGGCGCGCAAGCCGAACGGCGTACGGTACAGCACCCAGCCGAGTGCCGGCAGCGCTGCGATGCCGATCCACACCACGGGATTGATGAAGCTCGCCAGCATGGCATTCGCCACACCCTCGCCGCCGAAGCCGGGCACGCGCGGCGAGTTGCTGGAGCTGTCGAAGACGAGCCGCAGGAAGAAGCGCGTGCTGGCTGCGACGATGAGGTTGATCGCCACCCCGACCACCACCTGGTTGGCCTTGAAGCGGATCGTCGCGACGGCCAGCAGCGTGGTGATCAGCGCGCCGGCCACGAGTGCGCCGAGCAGCCCCGCCCACGGACTGTCGCCGTAGTAGCTGCCGAGTGCGGCCCCGAACGCCCCCGACAGCATGAGTCCTTCGAGGCCCAATGCAATGACACCCACGCGTTCCGACATCACACCGCCTGCGGCGGCAAGCAGATACGGCACCGCAATGCGGATGGCCTGCAGCATGAACGCGAGCAGCATCATGCCTCGATCCCTCCCTTGGGCGCGGCGCCGCTGCCCGCGCGCGTGAGCGACGCCGACACGCCGGCCGCTGCGGCGCGCAGCTGGGCCCGTACCTCGGGCACGGCTGTAGCCACCGACAGGATGACGGCGGCCGTGAGGATGTCGGTCAGCTGCTTGGGCACCACCGCATTCACCGCGAGGCCACCCTGGGAGAGCGTGGCGAAAAGCAGCGCGGCGGCCAGAATGCCCAAGGGATGGTTGCGCCCCACGAGCGCCACCGCGATGCCGAGAAAACCGGCACCTCCGGCGAAGCCTTCTTCGTAGTAGCCCTTGTAGCCCAGCACGAAGTTCACGCCACCCAATCCGGCGAGTGCGCCAGACAGCGCCATGCTCACGAAGAGCACGCGCGGCACCTTCACCCCGCCGTATTCCGCCGCATCGGGCTGCAACCCCACGGCGCGCAGTTCATAGCCGGCGCGCGTGCGAAACAGATACCACCACGCCGCCACCGCCGCGAGCACCGCGAACACGATGGTGAAGTTGGCGGCACTGCCGCGGAACATCGCCATGGCGTCGGCGAGACGCGGCACGTTGCCCGCAGCAATGTCGGGGGTGCGCAGCGTTTCGGGCAGGTGCAGTTTGGTCGACACGATCCAATTGAGCAGCGCCAGTACGATGAAGTTGAGCATGATCGTCACGATCACTTCGCTGGCACCGAACCGTGCGCGCAGCGCGCCCGGCAACGCCCCCACTGCCGCCCCGGTGGTCATTGCTGCGACGAGGCACAGGGGGATCGCCACCACCGCCGGCAGCGACGACGGTAGCAACAGGCCAACCAACGCGGCCCCGAAGCCGCCGGCCGCAAGCTGCCCCTCGGCGCCCACGTTGAAGAGCCCCGCGCGACCGGCGAGCGCGAATGCAAGACCGGTGCAGGTGAGCGTCGTCGCCTTGTATAGCACCTGGCCGATGCCGTAGGCGTTGCCCCACGTGCCCTTCACGAGCAGGGTGTACACCGCCGCCGGCGATTCGCCGAACGACAGAATGAGCAGGTCTCCAAGCACCGCCGCGAGACAGAGCGCCACGACAGGCGGAAGCACGGCCTCCCACACGCGCGCCTCGTTGACCGATGTCTGGCCACTCATGCGGCGGCTCCTGTCATGTAGGGGCCAAGCAGCTCGGCCGTGCACTGCGCCGCCGGAAGCACCGCCACGAAACGTCCGCCGTACATCACGGCAATACGATCCGACAACGCCAGCACCTCCGGCAGATCCGCACTCACCAGCAAAATCCCCTTGCCAGCGTCACGCGCGGCACGCAGCTGGGAATGAATGAACTCGATCGCACCGACGTCCACACCGCGGGTGGGTTGCGCCGCCAGCAGGACCTGAAACTCGCGTCCCATCTCCCGGGCGATCACGATCTTCTGCTGGTTGCCTCCCGACAGCGCACGGGCCGACAGGCTCGCCATCGGGGGACGGATGTCGAAGCGCTCCACCTGTTCGCGCGCATTCTGCGCGATGCGGGTGAGATCGAGCCCGCCGCTGTTCACAAAATGGTGCTGGCGACCGAGGATCAGGTTGTCGGCGATCGAATAGTCGAGCACGAGCCCGCGGCGCTGCCGGTCCTCGGGGATGTGTGACAGCCCGCGATCGGCGCGCGCTCGCACCGGCAGCGACGTAAGGTCATGTGCACCCAGCTCGATGCGCCCCGACTGCGTCCGACGCAATCCCGCAATCGCCTCGAGCAGCTCGGTCTGGCCGTTCCCTTCCACGCCGGCAATGCCGAGGATCTCCCCGGGGCGGATCTCGAACGACAGATCGTTCACCGCCGTCGTGCCGCGATCGGAGCCCACGCGCAGCCCTTGCACCCGCAGTACGGGCGCGCGCTGATCGGCACCAGACGTCGGTGCGTGCGATGCGCCGGCGTGCACGGCACCCATCGCGTCGAGATGGAGATTCACGTCGCGCCCAACCATCGCGCGCGCGATGTCGCGCGGGGTGACCCCCTGCGTAGGGAACCGGGAGACCGTCGCGCCGGCGCGCATGACGGTGATGTTGTCCGACACGGCGATCACTTCATCGAGCTTGTGCGTGATCAGGACCACGGTACCACCGTCGGCGCGCAGCGTGCGCAGGACGGTCCAGAGTTCCTGCACCTCGGGTGGCGAAAGCACCGCCGTCGGTTCATCGAGGATCAGGACCTTCGCCCCACGGTAGAGGGCCTTCAGAATCTCCACCCGCTGCGCCTCACCCACCGACAGGTCAGCGATCTTCGCGCGCGGATCCACGTGCAGTCCGCACGTCCGACAGAGCGCCTCTACCTCGATCACCGCGCGCTGGAGATCGATCGTCATCCCCTTGAGCGGCTCGGTGCCCAGCACCACGTTTTCCGCTACCGTGAGGGTGGGGACCAGCATGAAGTGCTGGTGCACCATGCCCACGCCCGCCGCGATGGCCTCGGTGGTCTTCCATCCCGTCACGTTGCGGCCATGCACTTCCACGGTACCGGCATCGGGCGCGTACATCCCCGCCAGCACGCGCATCAGCGTGCTCTTGCCAGCACCGTTCTCTCCCACGAGCGCGTGGATCTCGCCCCTGCCCACCTCCAGCGAGGCGTCGCGGTTGGCGACCACCGCGCCGAAGGTCTTCACCACGCCAGACAGGCGGATGGCGTGGGGCTGCGCAGCGCCGGTCATGGCTGCCCCTCGCGCGTGGAGGGCACGGTGATGCGTTTGGCCACGATGTCGGCAGTGAGCGCGTCGAGCTTGGCGCGCACGGCGTCCGGAATGAGCGCCGTGTTGTTGGCGTCGTACACGTAGCCCACGCCCTGTTCGGCCAGCCCGAATTGCTGGACGCCGCCGGCGAACGTGCCCTCCTTCACGGCTTTCACGGCCGCCACGACCGAGGCATCGATCCCCTTGACCATGCTCGTCAGCACAAAGCCCGGTGCCTCGTTGTACTGATCGGCATCCACGCCGATGGCCAGTTTACCGGTGGTGCGCGCGGCCTCGAACACGCCAAGCCCCGTGGAGCCGGAGGCGTGGAAGATCACGTTGACGCCCTGGTTGTACATCGCCAGCGCCATTTCCTTGCCGCGCCCGGGGTTCCGGAACGCTTCGGGGGTCACACCGGCATAGTTGGCGATCACTTCGCAGTCGGGGCACACGTGCTTCACGCCGGCGCGATACCCCGCCTCGAACTTGTGAATGAGGGAGATGTCCATGCCACCCACGAAACCGATCTTCTTGCTCTTCCCCACCAGGGCGGCGAGCGCTCCCACGAGGAACGAGCCCTCCTCCTCGCGGAACTTGAGCGCGCGCAGGTTGGTGGGCAGTGGCAGCGGCGCGCCGTCCTTGCCCACGGGCACCGACATGTCCACGTTGGCGAACCGGACGTTCGGATACTCCTTCGCGAGCGCCAGCACGTCGTCGGTGAAGATGAAGCCCACGCCGATCACGAGGTCCATCCCCTCGGCAGCC
>NZ_JBIJCN010000032.1:0-38781 GCF_044344655.1 Gemmatimonas sp. | reverse complement strand
ATCGGAACCCTCCCCGGGCTCGATGTAGGTCACGCGGGCGCCAAGGTCTTTCGCGGCCCGCTCCCCACCAAGGTAGGCGCCGTCGTTGAAGGACTTGTCACCGCGCCCCCCCACGTCGAACACGATCCCCACGTCGAGTCCTTCGGAGGTATCGGCGACGGTCGCCCCGGAGGGGCGGATGGTCAGGAGCGCAACATGGGCGAGGAGGAGCGCCCCGATGAGATAGAGGGTACGGCGCATGGCCACGAAGGTTCGCCCTTTGGGGCGTGATCGGGAAGGGCTTCACCCGAGACAAAAAGGGCCCCGGGATTGGATCCCGGGGCCCTTCGATCGTGCGGGTGCCGCCTTACTTCACCGGCTTGTAGCGGTATCCATAAATCTTGGGCGCCGCGGCTTTGAACTCCACCGTCTTGCGCTCGCCCTTCTTGAGGGCACCGGTCGACTCCGTGGCCGTGGCCACCACCGCACCGGCTTCGTCGAGGAACTCGGCCGTGATGGTGTAGGTGCCCGCGGCCGTCACCTGCTCGAGCGCCAGCGACAGGGTGGCGTTGCTCTGACCGCGGGTGAAGCCCGCCACCTCGACCTTGACCGGCATCCCTTCCGCCAACGTCTGGTACTTCACCAGCGAATCCGTCCACGCCTTCTTTTCGGCGGGCAGCTTGGCGCTCTTGCCCAACCCCTGCGACGCGTACGCGAACATCATCCAGCCGTCGTAGTTGTTGGGATCGATCCCCACCAGCTTGCGCGTGGGCTCGAACATCTCCTTGAACTTGTCCTTGCTGTAGTACGTGGCGGCTAGGTTGCGCAGCCCGTCGCGGTTGTTCGGGTTCTTCGCGACGGCGGCCTCAAACAGCTTGAGCGCGTCGTCGGTCTTGTTGGCGCGCGTGGCGATCACGCCGGCCATGGTGAGCGAGATGTCGGTCGCCTTGTCGGGCGCCGCGAGGAGCCCGGCATACACCTGCGGGATGCTGGCCGTGTCCTTCGCCAGCGTGAGCGCGTCGGCCCAGCCGTTGTAGTAGTTGGCGGCATCGGGGCTGTCCGGGCTGGCGGCGAGCAGCACCTTGAACGCCGCGGCAGCTTCCTTGCCCAGCGTCTGCTGATCGGCGCCCTGCGCGGTGCTCGCCATCTCGAGCTGCGTCATGGCCACGTAGTAGAGCGACCCATTCACAATGTCGCGGTACGACGTGTCGCTCCCCGCGCGCTGTACTACATGCTTCCAGTGCATGACCGCCGCCTTCTTGTCACCGCGGGCGTTGGACACATTGGCCAGCACGTAGTGCGGGTACGGATTGTCCACCAGCATCAGCGAGCGCTTGGCGTAGTACTCGGCCGAGTCGAGGTTGCCCCCGTTCGACGCCGAGAGTGCGGCCTGGGTCTGCTGCAGCCACACTTCGTTCTGGCGCTGCGCCTTCATGTCGGCCTCGCAGGCCGGGACCGCCGCCACAATCGCCTTGTACGCGGCGTCGAGCGCCACCACCACATCGATCGTTTCGGTGGGGTTGGTGACGAAGCCGAGCGAGCTGCGCGTGGGGGTCGCCGGCATGCCGGGCTCGAGCGCCCATAGCTTCAGCGCCTCCGAGAGCGTGAACTGGTACCCGGCGGGGTTCTTCGCGAAGCGCTCGGGCTTGGTGTCGAGCTCCTTGATGATCCCCATCAGCGCCTTCTTGCGCTGCTCGGGGTTCTGCGAGGCCTTGGCCTGGGTGAAGGCCAGCGACTGCATCGCCAGTTCTTTCGGGTTGTTGGCATCGATCGAGCAGCTCGCCGACACCCCACCCGGCTGAGCCGCGGCAGTGGACGGTCCAACAAACACACCGGTCAGCGACGCGGCAGCCACGGCGCCGGCCATGAACGTCAAACGCATGACGTCTCCTAAAAGCGAAAGAGGCGGGGAGTCTGGACGGCACGCCGCCCAGGGGTTCTGTAGGGGACCCGATTTTCCTTGACTGGAAACTACTATGACCGAACGAATCCGCACCCAGTTCCATGTGATTGGCCGTGGAGTGGCCGGGATGCACCCCGCCGAGCGGGTGTCGGTCCTCTGCGGCAGGCGGTGGCTCAGGTGCTGGCGGAGGGGCCCAGCCCGGGGCCTCGGCCCCGACCCGGGGGGCAATCTGTCCCGGTGACCCAGGCCGCCTCCTATATAAGGGGGCGACAAGACCGAAGCCGCGCCCATGCGCAAGGAGTCGCGGGAAAGGCCCTCCCGGAGCGATTTTGACGGGTCCCGCCAGAAGTGGCAGGGTCGACCCGTCACCGCGCAACGGCAACCCCGCAACGGCAACCCCTCGGCTCCCACGCCGTCATGACCATTCTCGAAGCGCACTACGATCCCGCCATCGACCTCGGCCTCGATTTCGACGGCCTCTGAGACAGTCGCATGCCGGTCAGACTTCCGCCACTCACCGAACGGCCCTCACGCATCCTCCTCGAAGGGATGGTGGATTACGCCGGCCTCTTTCCTCCCGCGGCGCTCGCCATGCAGGCGGCCGTGCGCAACTACGCGAATTATCGCGCCGGTGGTAGCGGCTGGGCCCTGGGGCGCTTCGTGTGCCCAGCTGCGCAACTCTCGCTCTTTTCCGAGAGGGCCGAGCCGCTGCTGCCGCGTGACGCCGGGGCCATTCCGTGGCGCTTGTCGGTTACCGGGAGCGGTGATGTCGCGGCCGATCTTGACGCGATCGCCGCGTTCAACGAGCGCCACCGCGTGTGCTTCGACGAGTGCGGGGCCACCGTGGACTGCTATGAACTCAAGGCCGAGAGCGTGGACGACATTAGGCGCATTCACGACGCCATTCCGGCATCGCTGACCACGTATCTCGAGCTTTCGCTGCGTGACGGCGTGGAGGAGCTCGTGGCGGCAGTCGCGCACACCGGACGCCGCGCGAAGATGCGCACGGGTGGCACCGTAGCCGATGCCTTCCCCGCGCCCACGCAGATTGTGCGCTTCTTGCGCGCGCTTCTCGTCCATACCGTGACTGCCAAGGCGACGGCGGGGCTGCATCATCCGATGCGTGGCGCATACCGGCTCACGTACGAGGCCAACGCACCCACCTGCCGCATGTTCGGGTTTCTGAACGTCCTATTGGCCGCGGCACTGCTGGTCGACGGTGGGACCGATGAGCAGGCGGCGTTACTGCTTGAGGAGTCCGATCCGACCCGGCTCGAGTTCGCCAGCACCCATGTGGCATGGCATGGTCCGGGGGGGGCGGTGATTCTCGACGGCAGGGTGTTGCTGTATGTACGCGAGCGTGTGCTGGTGAGCGTTGGTAGCTGCTCGTTCACCGAGCCGGTCGACGAAAGCCGCGCTCTGGGGTGGCTCTAGGTGCCCGAGGTCAACCCCGGCGGTATCGCTGCACTCGGCGTCTTCCGTCAATCCTTCACCTTTGGCGGGGCCATCGCTGGTGGCGCGATGGCCTCTCCGCTCGCTTCGGTGCCCTGTGTGCGCACCGACATTTCTTCGTCCTCTTGCATGATCGCGACATGACGGCGACCTCCTGGGTGGTGAGTGCCAACGGCCACCCCGATTTTCCTCTGCACAACCTGCCGTTTGGCGTATTCCGTCGCGCCGGCAGCAATGAAGTACCCCGCGTAGGCGTGGCGATCGGCGCCCACATCCTCGACGTGGCCGCCTGCCTCGCGGCTGGGCTCTTCGACGATGCCCCCGACGTGGCGCAGCGTGCGGCGCGCGCTTGCGCCTCTCCCTCGCTGAACGCACTCATGGCGCATGGTGCCGATGCTCGCGTGGGGCTGCGTCTTGCGCTGTTGGCGCTTCTGGCCGAGCACACGCCGGTGCACCACCAGCAGACGGCACACCATGCCCTCGTGGCGCAGGACGCCGCGGAGCTGTTTCTTCCCGTGCAGGTCGGCGACTACACCGACTTCTATGCGTCGGTGCATCACGCCACCAACGTGGGGGCACTGTTTCGCCCCGACAACCCACTGCTCCCCAACTACAAATGGGTGCCGATCGGCTATCACGGCCGCGCCTCGAGCGTGGTGGTGTCGGGGACGCCCGTTCGTCGCCCCTGTGGCCAGCGCAAGGGGCCCAACGACGCGATACCCGTCGTGGGTCCCTCCCGCTCGCTCGATTATGAACTCGAATTGGGCGCGTTCGTGGGGGCTGGAAATGCCATTGGCGAGACGATCCCGTTGGGGCAGGCGGAGGGGCACCTCTGGGGGCTCTGTCTGCTCAATGATTGGTCCGCGCGCGACGTGCAGGCGTGGGAGTATCAGCCACTCGGTCCATTCCTCGCCAAGAACTTTGCCACCACGATCAGCCCGTGGGTGATCACACTCGAGGCGCTCGCGCCATTCCGCGCGCCACTCGCGGCGCGGGCCGAGGGTGATCCACCGCCGCTGCCGTATCTACACGATCCGGGCGACGCAGCACGCGGCGGTTTTGCACTCACGGTCGAGGTATGGCTTCGCACGCGGCGCATGCGTGAGGCCGGCGACGCGCCGGTGCGGATTTCGCGCGGCAGCGCGCTCGATCTGTACTGGAGCTTCGCGCAGATGCTCACGCACCATGCGAGCAGTGGCTGTAACCTGCGTCCGGGCGATCTGCTGGGGAGTGGCACGATCTCCGGTCCCAACGCTGACAGTCGCGGGTGTCTACTGGAGTTGACCCGGCGTGGGGCCGAGCCGCTGACGCTCCCCAATGGGGAGACCCGCGGCTTCCTCGAGGACGGCGATGAAGTCACGTTAACCGCATGTGCCGAGCGTCCGGGCGTGGGCCGGATCGGCTTCGGGCGCTGCACGGGGGAAGTGGTCGCCGCCGGAACGTGAGGAGGCCGTCGGGCATTTCTTTTGTATGATGTCCGACCTGATGTTTGCGCGCTCGCAGATGGCGATGTCGCTGGCGTTCCACATCGTCTTTGCGGTGGTAGGAATCGGCATGCCGGCGCTCATGGTCATCGCCGAGTGGCGGTGGCTTCGCACGCGTGACCCGGTGCTGCTGGAACTGGCGAAGCGATGGGCCAAGGGCACGGCCATTCTCTTCGCCGTCGGTGCCGTGTCGGGGACGGTGTTGAGCTTTGAACTCGGGCTGCTCTGGCCCACGTTCATGGAGCATGCGGGTGCCGTGATCGGCATGCCGTTTTCGCTGGAAGGCTTTGCCTTCTTCACCGAGGCCATCTTCCTCGGCATCTACCTGTACGCGTGGAAGCGTATTCCGCCGCGAGCGCATCTTGCCGCCGGCGTCGTGGTGGCAGTCAGCGGCGCTCTGAGCGGGGCCTTCGTCGTGTGTGCCAATGCCTGGATGAACGCACCGGCCGGTTTCGATATGGTCGACGGCGTGGTTACCAACGTGGATCCGCTCGCGGCGATGTTCAACCGGGCTGCCCGGGCGCAGATCGTGCACATGACGCTGGCCGCCTTCGCAGCCACGGGCTTCGCCGTGGCGGGCATTCACGCCTTGGCGCTCTGGCGCGGCACGCCGCACCGCGCCTTTCATCGTGCGGCGCTGCAGATCGCGCTCACCATCGGCCTCCCGACCGCGCTGCTGCAGCCACTCAGCGGCGATTGGTCCGCTCGCGACGTGGCTGCGCGCCAGCCGGTCAAGCTGGCGGCCATGGAAGGGCATCTCAAGACCGGCCCCGCGGCCTTCGTGATTGGCGGCTGGCCCAACGAAGCAACCCTCGAGCACCGCGGAGCGGTGGAGATCCCGGGCGCGCTGTCGTTCCTGCTGCACGGGGATCCCACCGCGGTGGTGCCCGGGGTCGACAGCGTCCCGCCAGAGGATCGCCCGCCGCTTGGCATCGTGCACGTCGCGTTTCAGATCATGGTGGCGTGCGGTAGCATGATGGCGGCGCTCTCGCTCTTCGGCGTCTGGCGCTGGTGGCAGCGGCGCCGTGGCCGCGGCGTGGCACTCCCCGATGATCGCAGGTTCCTGTTGGCGATCATTGGGGCGGCGCCAATGGGGTTCATTGCCCTCGAAGCCGGGTGGACGGTGACGGAGGTAGGGCGGCAGCCGTGGATCGTGCAGGACATCCTGCGGACCGCTGATGCCGTCACCCCCGTACCGGGGCTCGGCGTCACCTTTGCCCTCTTCACGGCGCTCTACATCGGCCTGGCGATCGCGGTGGTGTTTCTCCTCTGGCGGCAGATCCTCAAGACGGGGATCACGCCCACGCCGATCGATCGCACGGGAGAGCTGCCCATTCCCTCGATGCTCAGCGGTGCCTCGGCGGTGCCGCACCGGTCGGATGCACAGACGTGAGTGACACCACGCAACTCACCTGGACACTGCCGCATGTGGTGGCCGGCGTGATGGTGCTGTCGCTCAATGCCTACGTTCTGCTTGGCGGTGCCGACTTCGGTGGCGGAGTATGGGATCTCTTCGCGCGCGGGAAGGACCGCGACCAACAGCGGGCGCTCATTGCCGAGGCGATTGGTCCGATCTGGGAAGCCAACCACGTGTGGCTGATCCTCGTGGTGGTGCTGCTTTTCACCTGCTTCCCTAAAGCGTTCGCGCATCTCGCCACCGAGTTGCATGTGCCCATCACGATCATGTTGGTGGGCGTTGTGCTACGTGGGTCGGCGTTCACCTTCCGCACCTACGACAGCCAGAAGGACGCGGTGCAACGCCGGTGGGGGCGCATTTTTTCGGTGGCGAGTCTGCTCACCCCGATCATTCTGGGGGTCTGCGTGGGCGCCGTGGCCGGTGGTACCGTCCCCATGCGCGCGCGGCAGGCATTCACCGAGATGCCCTTCCGGGAGCGCTTTATCGACCCGTGGTTCGCCTCCCCCTTCCCGTGGGCGGTTGGGCTGCTGACCCTCATGCTCTTCGCCTTCCTGGCGGCGAGCTATCTCACCGTCGAGGCGCCCGACGACTCCCTGCGTGACATTTTTCGCCGCCGCGCCGTGCAGTCACAACTGGCACTCGTTGTCACTGCCACGGTCACCTTGGTGCTGGGGAGTGCCAATGACCCGCTGCTCTTTGAGGGGCTCACCAAGGGTAAAGCCGCGCTCGCCATGCACGGTGTGACCGCACTCGCTGCGGCCACCTCGCTCTGGGCGCTGTCGGTTCGCCGCTTTCAGTTGGCGCGCCTGGCTGCTGCCGCACAGGCGAGCTTCATACTCTGGGGGTGGGCCTGGACGCAGTTCCCATGGCTCCTCCCCCCGGACCGCACGATCACCTCGCTCGCTGCCCCCCGCATCACCCTGCAGCTGACCCTTGGTGCACTCGCCATCGGCACGGCGATCCTGCTGCCGAGCTTCCTATATCTGTTCCGCGTCTTCAAGAGCGGCGAGACGGCCTTCGAGCAAGACTGATCGCGCACCGTCGTGCGGTCTGTTACTTCCCCGCGGTCTGGCGCGTACTTTCCGGTATGCGTCCCGATCTCATTCGCGTGATTCTCGTGGACGATCACCAGATCGTCCGCTCCGGGCTCAAGGCCGTCCTCTCGACCGCCAAGGACATCACCGTCGTCGGTGAGGGGGGGTCCGGCAAGGACGCCCTCGCGCTCGCCGAGCGTCTCGATCCGCATGTGATCGTGATGGACCTGTCCATGCCCGACATGGATGGTCTCACGGCCACGCGCGAATTGCAGAAGGTCAATGCCACGCGGGTGCAGCGCCCCGACGAGCCGACCAGTCGCCGCGTGCTCGTGCTCACCATGCACACCGAGGACGAGCATCTTGTCGCGCTGCTCGAAGCAGGCGCCGGTGGCTATCTGCTCAAGTCGGTGGCTGATCGGGAACTGGTCGACGCGGTGCGCACCGTCGCCGCCGGTGATGTGTATGTGCAGCCCACCGCCGCCCGCGCGCTGGCGCGCGGCCTCGCCAAGCGCGACGGCAGTGCCGAGGAGCGCACACGATTCGAGAAGCTCACGGATCGCGAGCAGGTCGTGCTGCGCATGGTGGCCGAGGGCTACACTGCCCCGGAGATCGGCGAGCACCTGACCATCTCGCCCAAGACCGTGGACACGTACAAGCAGCGCATCGGCGAAAAGCTCGGCCTCACGCACCGTACCGATTACGTGAAGTTCGCCCTCAAGCTCGGGCTATTGAAGAACGAGGCCTAATCGGCGCACGGGTCGCCCGGTTACACCGGACGATCGCGCGCCACCGCACGGGCTTGCTCGTCGCGCGTGAGGCTCCACGCCGGGAGTGGCGGCACCGCCACGTCGAGCAGGGCGTCGCTCGATCCGTAGCCTGCCTCCTCGCGTACGCGCGCCGCAATGCCACGGCGCAGGTCGTCGATCTGCCCGCCCGTGCTTCCCTCCAGCTCCGTGCGTACCGCACGAAAGCGGCGCCCGGACTGAAGACAGAACAGCTCCGTCAGCGCGATTTCCCGCGCGCATGCGTCGGCGCCGCGTTCATCGATCAGCGTCTGCGTGCGCGCAATCGTGGTGCAGCGGGCGTAGAGCTCGATTGCCATGTCGGCGAGGCGTTCCACCACCAGCTGACGTTGCAGGATCTCCTTGCGGTGCATCGTGATCGCGGTCGTGGTGGCTTTGGCCAGTTCCGCCACGTGCTTCTCCACGAACTCCGCGTGCGGCTTCAGGGACGCGTGCAACGCCACCTGAAAGCGATCGCGCTTGCCGAACGCCGTGGCCACCTTGCCCGCCGCGAAGCTCGACACCAGCACCCAGTTCTGAATGGGGTTCCGGAGTGCGCCGGCAATCTCCTTGAGTTCTTCGGCGGGACCCTGAATGCCGTTCAGTCCCACGAAGAGGCGAAGCACCTCGTTGGCGCCCTCGAAGATCCGGTTGATGCGGGCATCGCGCAGGTAGCGCTCGTAGGGCCACGGCTTCACGAAGCCGCGCCCGCCGGCCAGCTGCACCAGCTCGTCGGCGCTGCGCCACACGAGTTCACTCGCGAAGATCTTCGCGCACGCCGCCTCGAGTGCCGCATCCACGTTGTCGGCATCCAGCGCGGCGGCCAGTGCTCCCACCATCGCGTCGGCGGCGTACGTCTCGCTCGCCATGGTCGCCATCTTGCGCTGCGTGATTTCGAAGCCCGCCAGCGGTCCACCGAACTGCGTGCGCGCCTCGGCGTAACGCGTGAACTCGCCCAGGAGTGACTTGCACGCCGATGCACACCCAGACGCGAGCGAGAGCCGTCCTGCGTTGAGCGCATTGACCGCCACGCGGAACCCCTTGCCCACTTCCCCCAACACATGGTCGTCGGGGACGAAGAGATGGTCGAATACCAGTTCGGCTTGCGTGGAGGCGCGGATGCCAAGCTTGCGGATGGTGCCGTCGACGCGGAACCCCGGCATGTCGGGGCGCACGATGAACGCCGTGGGGCGCCATACGGTCTCGCCGTTCCGCTCCACCGGCGTCTGCGCGAAGGTGGCGATCACGCCGGCGCGTTGGCCGTTGCCGATCCAGTGCTTGCGGCCGTTGAGCACCCATCCGGTGCCGTCGGCGCTTCGTTCTGCCTTGGTGACGACATTCTGGGCGTCCGAACCCGTTTCCGGTTCGGTCAGCGCGTAGGCGGCAAGCGTTTCCCCGCGCGCGAGCATCGGGAGATAGCGCGCCTTCTGTGCCTCATTGCCGGCGATCACCACGGCCTTGCTGCCAAGGCCGCAGTGCACACCGATCAGCACCCCGAGCGAGGCGTCGATGGAGGCGACGGCGCCGAATACCCGCGCGTACGCGCTGGCTGAGAGTCCCAGCCCGCCGTATTCCTTGGGAATGGTGAGCGCGAGTAATCCGGCTTCGGCAAAGGCCTGCACGACCTCCTCGTCCACCCCCTCCTGCTCGTCGAACCTGCGTGCATCAATCACGCCGCGGGCGACTAGATCGTTCACTGTCTCCACGAGCCGGTGCACCGTCTTCGCCTCCTCGGCGTCGCGCGCGTCGAGCGTGGCCGGATACGGGAAGAGCAGCGACTCGTTCACGTCGCCGGCGAACAGGTCACGCAGAAAGGAGGGTTTGTTCACGATGCCAACTCCGCGGCGCTCAATGGGGAAAACGGAACCGGGGCCGCCACGCGTGTTGGCGACCCCGGTGGTAAAGCTATATCACGACACGGTTAAGGCGACGGTGACGGACTCCTCACCGGGACCAACGGCGGCGGAGCGGTGACCGTGATGGTCACCCGCGTGGCCTTGCCCTGCGCTTGCCCATTGCTGTTCAACGCCTGCAGCGTGAGTGTCGCGCTGCCGGTCTGCACACCGGCGACGAGCACCTGAGACGTAGTGGTCGTGGTTGGGACGTTGGCTACCGCGGGATTGTCGCTGCGGATTTCCACCGTACGGTTGCGCAGGAGGTTGCCCTGGGCGTCACGCACTTCGATGGCGAAGGGCAGCTGCGCCCCGCGCGGCAGCAGGAAGCTGGCCGGTGCGACGATGGTGTCCACGGGGATCTGCTGGATCAACAAGGCCGCCTGGCCGAGGCGATTCTCCGAGGTGGCCACGATCGTGACGACTCCCGGTGCGATGGTGCTCACCAAACCGCTGCCGCTGACGATGGCGCGCGTGGGATCACTGGTGAGCCACTCGACCGGGCGGTCCGTCACCTCGGTCCCCGCCGAATCGGTGACCGTGGCGCGGAACTGTACGGACTGTCCTTCCAGCACGCTCGCCTGCAGCGGCGTGACCGATACGCTGGCCACCGGGATTCGCGTGACTTGCAGCACCACCGTGTCGGACGCGCCCTCCGCGCTTGCGATGATGCGCCCCGTGCCAAGTGAGAGCCCCGTGACGAGGCCGGCCTGCGTCACCTGCACGACGGTCGGCGTGTTGGTACTCCACGAGACGATGCGACCGGACGCGAGCGGCATATTCGTGGAATCGAGCAGGGCGGCCGTGAAGCCGCGGGGGACTCCCAGACGCAGCGATCCCACACGTGGAGTGATCACGACCTGAACGATGCGCGCGTCGACGGCTTCCACGGTGGCGCTGCACGTCACGGCGGGGTATTCGACCGCCGACGCGGTGATCCGCGCGGTGCCGGCCCGGCGCGTCGTGGCAAATCCCGTCGGCGTGACCGTGGCCACGTTCTCGTTGCTGCTGGTCCAGGCGATCGCACGTCCCAGTGTGGGAATCACGTTGTTGGCCGTATCGCGCAGCACCAGCGTGGGTTGTACGCTCTGTGACGTGGTGACCTTGACGCTGGTCGGCGAGAGCGAACAGGCCCCGATCGGAATCTCCGTCACCACCACTTGCGCCTGCCCCACCGTCTGATCCGACTCGGCCGTGATCGCGGCCGTCCCAGCGCCGATCGCTGTTACCAGACCATTCTGGTCGACCGCGGCGATCGCCGAATTGCTGGAGGTCCAGCGGTAGGAGCGCCCGGTGATGATCTGGTTCTGCGCGGTACGGGCGGTGGCGGTGAGCTGCCGCGTGTTGGTCTTTCGCAGCGTGATGGCCGACGGATTCACCGTGACCGTCGCCGCCTGTTCAGGGGTCACGGTCACCTGGACGGAGGCACTCTTGCCATCGGCCGTGGCCGACACCGTGGCCGTTCCCACTGACACGGCGATCACACCGCCCTCCGTGGTCACCGTCGCCACGGCGGTGTTGCTTGACGAGAAGGCGATGCGCTTGTTGCGAATGGAGTTGCCGTCGCAATTGAACGCGGTGCCGATGATCGTGGCGGCTCCGTTGACCGGCAGCGAGAGGGTCGCTGGGGCCACGCTCACCGAGCAGGCCGCGGGCGGCTTGAGATCGAGGCAGGCGGTCGTGGTGCCCAGGAGGGCGCACAGCGCGAGCGTGCCCAATCGGCGGGGACTTCTCAATGACCACAATGCAATTCGGTCTGCGACCCGCATGCAGGTCCGTCCTGGAAACAAGAAGGGAGGCGGTTTGCCGATTCCGGCACGCCGAGGGATCGTACCACGGGAGGACGCCCGGTCCGCGTCACCCGTAACCTGCAGCCGGCTGGTGCCCAGCCTACGGGCAACCTGAGTGGACGCTCCAACGGCGGCAAGCAAAGCCAACCGTGTCCGTAGCGATGCGATCGGGCACCCGTGCAAGTTACCCAGCATCATGCCCACCTCTGTCCACGGCGCCCGCAGCGATACCCCGGCACGGGAGACGACCACCCAGTGGCTACTCGTGGCCGGCTGGATAGTCGGCGCGGCGCTCCTGCGGCTGCTGCTGTCGTCGTTCGTACCGCTGCTCCCCGACGAGACGTACTACTGGGACTGGTCGAGGCGCCTCGAAGGCGGGTACTTCGACCATCCGCCCGGCATTGCGCTCCTGATAGCGGCCGGGACCGCGCTGTTCGGGAACGGCCCGGTCGGTGTGCGCGGCGGTCCGGCCATCGCGGCGCTGCTCACCCACGTCGCCGCGGTCCTGTGTGCCTGGCAGCTCGCTGGCCGGGGCCGAGCAGGTGCTTACGCTGCTCGCCGTGCCGCCATGGTCATGGCGGTGCTGCCGATCGCCACCCTTGGGTTGGTGCTCGCCACCCCCGACGCAGCGCTCTTTGCCACGACCATGCTCGCGCTGCTCGCGGTCGAACGCGCCCTGGCGGCACCGGTCCGGTCGCTCGTCAGCTTCGGCTGGTGGGTCGCGGCCGGTTTGGCGCTGGGCGGGGCCTTCGTGTCCAAGTACACCGCGGTCCTGCTGCCCATGGGGCTCGTGATCGCCTGTGTCGTGCATCCGGCGCTGCGCCGACGCTTCGCCGACGCGGGCCCCTGGGTGGCCAGCGCCGTCGCCCTCGCGATGTTCGGGCCGGTCGTGCTGTGGAACTACTTCAACGACTGGCTCTCCTTCCGCTTCCAGCTGGGGCACGGCTTCAACGCTGCCGCGCGCGGCAATCCGATCTCGCGCGAGCTCGAGATGATCGGTGGTCAGTTGGGGCTCGCCACCCCCATCCTGTTCACGATCATGGCGATCGTGGTCTGGCACGCGCTGCGTGACGGGTGGCAGGGCCGGCGGACCGCTACGCCGACCGATCTGGTGGTGCGCCGCTTCGCACTCGGGATGATCGCAGTGGTGCCGCTCGCCTTCTTCGCGATCAGCGCATGGCGTCGACCGGTGGAGGCCAACTGGCCGGCCATGATCTACCCAGGGGCGATCATGTTGCTGGCCACCAGCACGGCCCCGGTGGCGCACGGCACATGGTGGCGGCGCGGGGGCTGGCTCGCCGGCGTATTGCTTGCGATCGTGTGCGTGCAGGCGTGGCGGCCGCTGTTGCCGCTCGCGCCTCGCAAGGACCCGATCGCGCGCGCCCATGGGTGGCCGCAGCTGGCGGCCGCCGTGGACGTGGCGCGTCATGACCCGTTCCTCGACGGTACCGTGGATCGCTGGGTGGCGGCCGACCGCTACCAGGACGCCTCGCAGCTCGCTTTCCACCTCCCCGATCATCCCATGGTCTTCTCACTCAACCTTGGCGGGCGCACCAACCAGTACGACGTGTGGCAGAACGCCTGGGGGCGCGTGCGCCCCGGCGACGGGCTCGTGGTGGCCTTCGACGCCGACGCGAAGGGCGACTCGCTCGCGAAGGTCGTGAGTGGCTGGTTCGCCGATACGCAGCGGGGGGCGCTCGTGGTGTTGCGGCGTGGTGAGGGGGAGGTCACGCGCCGGCGCATCTGGCTCTACCGGATCGCGCGCGATGTACCGCGGGAGAGCCCACGCTACGGGGCCGGGCTCCTTCCCCGCACGGAGTCTGGCAAGTGACGTCGCCTGCGTCGGCGGCGGCGTTCGTGGCGGTCGCGGTGGGGGGCGCGGTCGGTTCGGTGGCGCGCTATGCCGCGACGCTTGCGCTCACGCCGTTCGGGGCCGCCTTTCCGTGGGCCACGCTGCTCGTCAACGTGACCGGCGCGTTTCTCATCGGCGTGTTCTCGCGCCTGTTTGCGGGCGGTGACAGCGATCCTGTTGTGCGCCTCGCGCTCACGACCGGCCTCTGCGGAGGCTTCACGACGTTCTCCGCATTCAGCGCCGAGGTGGTCACACTCGTGCAGCAGGGTCGCACGGGGCGCGCTGCACTGTACGTGGTGGTGAGTCTGTTGCTCGGGCTCGGTGCCACCGCCGTCGGCCTGTCCGTGGGACGCACCCGCGGCTGACCGTCCTTCCACTTCATTCTGATCATGTCCATTCCTGCCGATCTGCACGCCTGGTGCGACGCCAACGATGCGCGCGCGCTCGATGAGCTCTTCGCGTTTCTTCGCATTCCCTCGGTATCGGCGCGCTCCGAGCATGCAGCTGACTGCGCGGCCGCGGCGCACTTTGTTGCGGACGCGCTCACGCGTATCGGCTTCACGGCCACCATCGAACCTACGCCCGGTCATCCGATCGTCGTGGGTGAGTGGCGGAAGGCCGGCCCCACGGCGCCCACGCTGCTCATCTACGGGCACTACGACGTGCAGCCCGCCGAACCGCTCGAGCTCTGGACGTCGCCCGCGTTCGAGCCCACGCTGCGCGATGGGCGCATCTACGCGCGCGGCTCGGTCGACGACAAGGGGCAGCTCTACCTGCACATCAAGGCGCTCGAGGCGCACCTCGCGACGCGCGGGACGCTGCCGATCAACGTGATCGTGCTCGCCGAAGGGGAGGAGGAAGTGGGGAGCGTGAACCTCGAGCACTTCCTGGAGCGCGAACAGGCGCGGCTGGCCTGCGATGCCGTGGTGATCTCCGACAGCACCATGTTTGCCCCCGGCATTCCGAGCATTCTGTCGTCGCTGCGTGGCATGGCCTATCTCGAGATCAACGTGCGCGGCGCCAACGGCGACCTGCACAGCGGCATGTATGGCGGCGCGGTCGTGAACCCCGCCATGGCACTCGCACGCATGCTTGGCACCATGCACGATGCCGACGGGCGCATCGCCATTCCCGGCTTCTACGACCACGTGCGCCCGTTTCCCGACCATGTGCGCGCGCAGATGCGCACCCTCCCCTTCAGCGACGACACGCTGATGCACGAGGTGGGGGTGACGGCGCTGGGCGGTGAGCCGGGCTACACGACACTCGAGCGGCTCTGGACACGCCCCACCTGTGAGGTGAACGGCCTCCTGAGCGGCTACACCGGGGAAGGCGCCAAGACGGTGCTGCCGGCGGTTTCGATGGCGAAGGTGAGTTTCCGCCTCGTGCCCGATCAGGAGCCGGAGCAGATTGCCGCGCTGGTGCGGGCGCATGTCGAGCGCGTGGCGCCCGCCGGCGTGACCGTCACGGTGGAGCATCTGCACGGTGGCAAGCCGTGGCGCGCCGACCTGCAGGGCCCGATCATCGACGCCGGCAAGGCGGCGCTGTTGGCGGCCTTCGGCCGCGACCCGGTCATCACCGGCGAAGGCGGCAGCATCCCGGTCGTGGGTGATTTCGAGCGCATCCTCGGGGCACCGGTGCTGCTCATGGGCTTCGGCCTTCCCGGCGAAAATGCCCACGCGCCCGACGAGTGGATCAGCGAGGAGAACTATCGGCTCGGGATTCGCGCGTCGGCGGTGTTGTACGACGAGTTCGGTCAGCGCGCGGCGAAGCCGTAGCGTGTGAAAAGCGGCGCGCGTCCGATGGACGCGCGCCGCTGATCGTTCCGAGTCGCTCGTGTGTCGTGCGGCTCAGAGTCCGTCGAGCAGCGAATCGTTGTTGCTGGTGGCGGCAATGCGCTTGATGAGCCACTCCATCCCCGCCTGTGGCGGCAGCTGATGCAGACCGCGACGCAGCAGGTGCACCTTCTCCAGCTGGTCGGGGCGGTAGAGCTTCTCTTCGCGACGCGTCCCGCTGGTGGCGATGTCGAACGCGGGGAAGATGCGTCGGTCGGCGAGTGAGCGATCGAGCTTGATCTCGCAGTTGCCGGTGCCCTTGAACTCCTCGAAGATCACGTCGTCCATGCGCGAGCCGGTCTCGACGAGCGCGGTGGCGATGATCGTGAGCGATCCGCCGCCGTGCTGCGGCGCAATCATGCGCGCCGAACCGAAGAACGCCTTGGGCTTCTGCATGGCGGTGGCATCGAGGCCGCCCGACATCGTGCGACCCGTGCCGCGATCGACGGTGTTGTGCGCGCGGGCGAGACGCGTGATGGAGTCGAGCACGATGACCACGTCCTTGCCCTGTTCCACCATGCGACGGGCGCGCTCGAGCGTCATTTCCGCCACTTCCACGTGACGCTTGGGCGGCATGTCGAAGCTCGACGCCACGACCTCGCCGTAGCCCCACGTGATCATCTCGCTCACTTCTTCGGGGCGCTCGTCCACGAGGAGCACGAGGAGGGCGGCCTGCGGGTGGTTGACCGCCACCCCCTCAACGATGGCCTGCAACAGGGTGGTCTTGCCGGCACGTGCCGGTGCCACGATGAGTGCACGCTGCCCGTAGCCGATCGGCGCAATGAGGTCGATGGCGCGGCGGGTGAGTTCGGGGCCCGTCTTCGCGGGGCGCCCGGTCTCGAGGGTGAGCTTCCGATCGGGATAGCTCGCAACCAGCGTGTTGAAGTCGGGGCGCTTCTCAAGCACGACGGCGGAGCCGTCGTTGAGCTGCTGCACGTCCACCACCACGGAACGCCCGCGATGGTCGCGCCCGTAGGTCACATCGAGCTTGTCGCCACGACGCAGCTGATGCAGACGCACGAGGGCAGGGGGGATGAACGGGTCGGTGGGGTCGGGGAGGTAGCTGTTGACCGCCCGACGGAGGAAGCCGCCATCCCGTGACGCATCGAACCACCCCGCCATCGTGCCTTCCACCGCGACCGCCGCGGACGGCGCGCGATCCGGTGCCCCCTCCATCGGCCCGCCGGGGGCGCCACCACCACCGCCACGGCGGAACCGGTTGCGACCCCGACGACCATTGCGGCGGAATCCGCCGCGATCCTCTCCATCGAAGCGATCCTGGCGCTCCCCTCCTGCCTCCGGCGCGGGACGATCAAGCCGCTCCGCCATGGGGGCCTGCGCCGGCCGGTCCATCCCGCCACGATCGCCGCCACCCTCGCGGCCGCGGTCACGATCATGATCACGATGCCGGTTGCGGCCACGACGGCGACCGCCACGTTCCCGGCGGCTCTCGAAAGAACGCTCCGGGCGGCCATCCTGACGGCCATCCTGACGGCCATCCTGACGGGCATCCTGGCGCCCGTCGGGACGCTCGCTTCGCTCCGGGCCATCCGTCCGGTCGAAGGCCCGGTCGTACTGATTCTGCGGCTCCCGGCGTTCGGCCGGGGCGCGTTCTGCGGGGTCGTACCCCGACGGCGCGTAGCGCTCCGCGCGGGGTACGGGGCGCGACTCGCCGCTCGCGTCTCTCGCCTCACTCCGGCCCTCGGGGCGCGCGTCCGTCCGTGGCGCTGGCGCCTCGCCGGCCGAGTCGGGGCGCGGGGTGCGCGGGGTGCGCGGAGCGCGGGGCTCGCGTGCGGGGCGGGCTTCACGGGCCTCGCTGCGCGCTTCTGCCGGCGGTGCCGGTGTGCGGGCGGCGGCTGGCGTCTCGGCGGCACTGGCGTCGGCCTTGGGGCGACGCGGAGCCCGTGGACGACGGGGCTTGTCCTCACCCGTGGTGCTGGCTGGTGCGGCACTCTCGGCCGGTGCCGGCGCTGCCCGCTTCACGCGGGTGACGGGTGCATCGAGGTACGGATTGTCGTCCCCGGCGGACTCGGGGGTCGCCCGCGTGCGCGGGCGACGGGTCGGACGTTTCGGTTCGGTCATTCGACTACTGCAGATGGGACTGGGTGCTCAGGCCCGAGCGGACGGAGCACGGCTCTCGGTCGGACTGCCCAAGGGGACAGTTCGACCCGAAGCCTGAGGAACGGACCCGGGATCGGGTTCGTGGGGCGCGCAAGCGCAACGATTGATGCGGGAGTGCAAAGGGACGGAGACTCGTGCCGTCTCACTGCCGGATGCACGTCGACGCGAATCCGGTACCGCTGGGGGGAATGCACGGAGGTCATGCCTCCGGTCTCTCGAAAGGGCCGTGTGTTCGGCTCAGCCGCAGCGCATCATTGCAACGCCGCCGCTCTCAGTTGCCTTCGAGCTCCTGCTACGTACTTCTCTACGCCCTTGGAGTATTGCGACTCCGGAGCGATCGCGCAACCCTTTCGCCCCCCATTCCGGCCCCGTCTACCTTTCGTCCCATGATTGCTCCTCCTCTCGATCTACCGGCCGCGCTCGCTGACGTCGTGGCCGCGTACGAAGCATCCGGTAACGTGGGCGCCCTCATGGAACGCCTCCACCACCTGCGCGACACGGCAACGCCCGACGCACTGGTCGCCGCGGCCGAACCGTGGCTGCACATGCCCGAAGTGGCGGGCCCGCTGTACGAGCGCGTGGTCGAGGACCAGCCCGGCAATGCGCGGGCCCTGGTGATCCTCGCCAACGCCTACTGGCTCTCCGGCCGTGGTCCCGAGGTTGTGGGCGACCTCGCCAACCGCGCCCTTGCCGCTGATCCGCAAAACCGCGGCGCCTGGCACATGTGGGCACTCACCGAAGGCAATCAGCGCGACCGCACCGTGCGCTGGCTGCAGGTCACGCAGCGCTTCCCCGACGACATGCTCGCCAAGGCCGCGCTCGCTGACAACGCCGCGTCACTCGCGGCGGCCGAGCACGACAAGGAAGCGCTCGACCTTGCGATCGGTGCCTACGAAGAGCTCTGGAACAACTCGCCCACCGAGCCGCAGCGCGCAGCGCTCGAGACGGCGCTCAATACGCTGCGCAATTACACGTTCTGAGCTTTCGATGACCGACGCCGCCGCCGGCCCGCCGCACGATCACGCCACGCCCACCGAAAGCGCGGCGCTCGCCGAGTTCCGCACCTTCCGCGAGCGCATGAACACGCGCATCCTCGGTGAGAACAACCTCGTCATCAACCGCTTCTTCAATCTCGACGGCCGTGCCTACGAAGCAGGCGCCCTCGACCTGAAGACGAAAGAGCTGCTTGGCCTCGTCGCCTCGCTCGTGTTGCGCTGCGACGATTGCATCACCTACCACATCGTGCGCTGCGCCGAAGAAGGCGTCACGCGCGACGAAGTGTTCGAAACCATGAGCATCGGCCTCATCGTCGGCGGCTCCATCGTCATCCCGCATCTTCGCCGCGCCGTGGACCGGTGGGATGAGTGCGAGCGCATGCGGACGGCGTAGGGGTGAGCCGAGCGGTGGCTCCCTCCGTAGGACGGACCGTCCCGTTTACGGCTTCGCTACAACCTTCGGATTGCCATCCGACACGAACCGCGCCCACTTGCTCCCCGGCTTGTCCATTTCGTTGAGCGTTGTGGTCAGATTGGTGCCACCCTGCAACGGCACTCGCTGCAGCGCCAACGGATTGAACTGCGGGTCATAGGGGCTGCGCGCGGGGCCGCCGGCCACTTCGAACACAGCCTCGTGGGCGTAGCGCACCTCGCGCTTTCCCTTCTTGTCGTACCACGAGCCTTTGCGCGTGAGGGCGCGGTTTTTCGGCCACAGGCCGTAGGGCAGTGCCAGCCCGCGCACCTGGTAGCCAGGCACGGCGCTATCGATCGCCATCACGCCGCGCGCGAGCTGCTCCTGCACCACGGCATCGGAGTACTTGCTGAGTTTGGCGTGCCACAGCGTATGGTTGCACAGCTCGAACCCCTGCGCATGCAGGAACTGCACCTTCTCGTGGCGCCACTCGCTCTTCTGGCCCTGAATGCCCTTTTCGCCGAAGAATGCGTGCCCTGCCTCGGCGGCGGGGAGCATGCAGAACAACCCCTTGGGCGTCCAGTCCGGGTGCGCCTTGATGAAGTCCAGCAGGATGCCCACTGCACTCGAAGGGTCCACCACGAGCTGGCCGTTCCGCTCGAGATAGCGGAACTGGCTCGGGGACGCATCGTCGAAGGTGAACAGCACCGGCGTCTTGCCGGCCGGCACGTTGAAGCGCTTGTCGAGGATCTCCGACAGGTTCACCGGCACGTAACCGCGGCGGTGCAGTTCGGTCAGCTCGGCTCGAAAGCGCTCGCGCGACACTTTGTAGGTGCCGTCCTTCTCGACCACCTGGTGCCACTCCACGATGGGAAAGCGCCCCAATTCGTTGGGAGTGCGGGGACCGCTTTGCGGCGCCGGTGCTGCCGTGCCGCCGGCCCGCGCGCCGGGCTTTGCGGCACGTGACGTCGAGGGCTTCGGCTGACGCGCGACACGTTCCCATCCCTCGAGGTGCGGAACGGAGTGCGCCGACAGTGGTCCCGGCGAGAACGCGGCAAGGGCGGCGACCGACAGCGCCACGCGCGCGATCAGGCGGTGGGGGGTACGACCGGTGCAGCGCGTGACGGAATGGATCTGGCTGGCCATGGGATGCGTGCGTCGACCGACGTTCAAGAAGGGCAGATGAACGAACAACCTAACGACCCGTCGCTACCGCACGGGACTCACGGGGCCCTGGCGCGTAACGGCGGGATCCCCGTTTCACCCGTCCCGCCCTATATCTTATAGCGATGGCCGCCACCACTTCGTCACGCGCATTCGACCGGCTGCTCGACGCCGCCTTTGCGTCGGGTACGTTGACGACGATCGCCACCGGCGGCGCGCTCCTCGGGATTGGTTGGCGCGAAGGCGAGGCCGGGCGGGCGTTCCGCCTTGCCGGTCGCGGGCTCCTCGAACGGCTCGGCGTGCTCTCCGCCGCCGCGCCGCTCACCTCGGTCGCCCTCGGCTACCTGCACCACCTCATCGTGGCCACTGCGTGGGGGGTCCTCCTCTCGCTGCTGGTGTTGCCTCTGCGAGGAGCCATCCGCTGGCTCGCGGCGCTCGGCGTCGCCCTGGGGTACATGGTGCTGGCCGGCTACGCCCTCCCCGCCCCACTGCGGATCGGTTACGCCGTGACGTCAAACACCGCGGGGGCGATTCCCATCGGGGCGGCGCTCGCGCTGGCGCTGCTGGGCGGCATCTGGCTTCACGCCGCCAACCACACCGTCGACCACGCCGCCAGCGCCGCCGACTGACGCGGACCGGGCAGGGCGTCCGACGGCGCTCGCCCACCGTGAGTGTTCGTGACACACCTGCGACGGTCCGGCGACCGGGATGCGGAACGCGGCCGGTGGGGCACCCGTTGGTCTTTCCAGACGTTGCTCCCCACCGGGTGGCACGTCCTTTCCACGTGGGCGGCGCACGCACGGGCGCGAGCCTCGTCGGTCCTATTCGAACCTTTCAACGCAGGAGCACCCAGTGGACGTCCTCGTGAGACTTGAGGCTCGTCCGAGCGATTCGCCGGTACTCGCGCACGTGAACTCGATTCCCGTGCTTCCATTCGGTACGCGCTCGCGGCGGGAAGTCGTGACGCTGTACGGACAGGCCGACACGCAGGCGCTCGCCCTCGCGCTCGCGGCCACGTTCGAGAGTGAGCGAATGGAAGCATCCACGTCGAGTGTCGTGCGCCACCTTGGTGTGTGGCCGGACCGCGGTGCGGTCGGTGATTCGGCATGGCGCGATGGTGCCACCGGTCGCTTGGTCACGCGGGACCTCGACATTCCCCTCCCTACGCTCGAAGCGCGGGCCACCGAACTGCTCGGTGCCTGCGGAGCGACCATTCGCCGTGTGGCCGCTGGTCTGGCCATGCCCGATTGGCCCGAGGGAACGGAACGCGCACTGACGTTTTCGCTGGCGGGTAATGCCAGTGGCGGCGGGCAGCCGAACGACGAGGACGGGGTAGAGAGCTGGTTAGACTCGATTCGGCAGGCGGATGCTTACTCGTACGACGAACCGGAGGCGGACTGAACGCACTGTTCTTTGTCAGACTGATGTGAAAAGCGGGCGGATCACTCCGGTGAGACGCCCGCTTTGTATTTCCCTCGGCGCGTCTCGCGCATCGCCACCAGCTCCCCGCCATCCCCACCTATCGTGAGGACGTGCCGGCCCGCGAGCGTCAGGTCGCCGAGGCGCTCCGGCCGGATGCGACGCGGTTCAATACACCGGTGCCCAGCTGCGCTGCCGCGCCCGCACCGGGATGCCCGTCGCCTCCACCGCGCGCTCCACGCTGCAGCGCGAATAGAAGAGCCCCGCATTGCCGCGTAGTCGCGTGGCTACCCCGTCGGCGTTGCGCGACATCACGGCGCCATACACGTCCATGTTGCCTTCCGCCTCGAACTCGTCGCGAACGAGGATCAGCCCCACGAACAGGAAGTTGCCGCGGATGCGTAGCCGGCCGTCCACCAGCAGCAGACCCTGGCCACGACCGCTCGTGAGGTCGAGATCGCCCGGCGAGTAGATGATGGGGAAATAGCTCGAGCAGCCGGCCACCGTACCCATGCCGCGCGACGGCTCACCCCAGTTGCTGGCGAACAGGTTACACGCCGTCGCGCTGCCACTCGGTGTGGGGCTGATGTTGCCGGTCACGCGAACCTGTGCACGTGCCGCGAGCGACGCCCATGTTTCCGGACCGAACGTGTCGTCGGTGCGCGGATCACCGGCCCGCGGGTCCGCGCGGGTCCCACCGACTGCCTGCGAGGACGGCTTCTGGATGGAGATGTTGGCGCCGGGACGATACGACAGCGCTACCGTGTCGCCGGCGCCCACCGCACAATCAGTCCAGTCGGGCGGGTTGGTATTGCGGCCGCTCACATCGGGTGACCCTTGGATGTCCACGTCGCCGAACGCCGTGAGGACGCCACCGGGGCGGATATCCGGCGTGCTGATGCGCACCACCATGCTCACCTGTCGCTGTGCCTCCAGCAGACCGATGTTGATCCCGGCGCGACCGACCGACACCACGTTGAAGGCGCGGTTGCTCAGGCGCTGGATGTGCACCGTGGCGCTATCGCCCACGTCGAGCCCCACGTTGCTCGAATCGATGGTGCCGATCGGCAGGGCGTTCCGCGCCGCATTCCAGTTCGCCAGCTGCAGGTTGAGCCCGTACTCGGCGATCGTGAGTGCGCGTTGCTCGGTCTGTGACGCCCGCGCTGATCGTGCCTTCTGCAAGGCCGACATCATCGATGCCGATGCCAGCACCGCGAGCACCACGATCACCACCAACACGAGCAGTAGTGCAACACCACGGCGCGCGCGACGGCCACGCGCCGCACCGTCAGGACGCCGCATGCGGCGCGACCGCAGGGTGCGCATCATCGCCGGTTTCTCACCGCCACGCTCAGCAACACCGAATCCACCACGGACGGGTTGCCGGGTGTGGCGGGTGCCATGCCCTGTGCGCGCAGTACGATGTCGATACGCGCAATGCGTGAGGACATCTCACCGGCCGCAATGGCCACATCCAGACTATCCCGATACGAGAGCACCAGGCCTCCGAGGCCGTTGCTCCCCGGCGCCATGTACGGGCCGCTTATGCTCACGGGCGTGGTCCACTGGCCGCCCTGCACCTCCTGACGCTGCAGGTACCAGCGCCCCGACGTTGCCGGAGCGAGCGCGTAGCGCGCAGCGCGCGTAAAGCGCAGCGCGGCACCACGTACGACCGAGTCGGGGACGGCCGGGGTGACGGCGAGGCGGTAGCGAAGCTTGCCGGCATCCAGCACTGGGTCGAGATACGGCGACGTGACGCACAACCCGGCGCTCTGGGTGATGGCCGTGATGCGATGCGCACTCCAGTAGTCACCGCTCACCCCCGCTGAGTCGTGACGCAGTGCGAAGACCGTGTCGCCCGCGGTCGGTGGCGTGACCCAGTTGGTCGTGATCGTGCGCGCACTGTTCACCGGAGGCAGCAGCAGCTCCGTCGGCGATGCCTTTTCGCACACGAACGAGGCCCCCAGCGTCGCCCGGAATGTGATCCCGGTCGCGCTGAAGGCTGCGATGTCGCCGCCCGCCGACGACACGGCTCGCAATTCACTCGGCAGTGTGCCAAGCGCGGTGCGCAGCTCGCGCCGCACGGTGATCTGATCGCTCAAACGCTGGAAGAAGCGCTGCAGCTTCATCATGAGTTGCGTGATCATGCTCCCCACAATCCCCAGCATCGTGAGCGTGAT
This sequence comes from Gemmatimonas sp., assembly GCF_044344655.1. Classification (GTDB taxonomy): domain Bacteria; phylum Gemmatimonadota; class Gemmatimonadetes; order Gemmatimonadales; family Gemmatimonadaceae; genus Gemmatimonas. The sequence continues at coordinate 15,067 of NZ_JBIJCN010000032.1, read as the reverse complement.
AAGCAACTCGACCAGCGTGAAGCCGGAGCGTGTTCGTAGCCGGCCGGTTATTGGCATGCGACGAGTGTGGCGTAGACGTACGGGTGGCGCAGTTGCGGCAGATGGAGCGACAGCTGCACCAGCCGTGTGGCACCGGTTCCCGACACCTGCCACTCCTCGCGGATCTCACCGGTCGTGGCACCCCCGCTCGCCGCCGTGAGGCGCGCGCAGGGCACGCTCTGCAGCGAATCGAGTCGGCGTTGCGCGATGCTGGCGGCCACCAACTGGCGCCGGCCACTCCCCATCTGTTGCGAGACGCGTGCGGAGGACCCGAGCAGCCCCAGGATCGCCACGGTGACCATGGTGCAGGCGATGAGCACCTCGATCAGCGACGTGCCCGCGCGTGCCTGCGCCATGCGCGTCGTGCCGTGTGATCCAAGCGCGCGCCCGCGGCGGTGTCGTGCACTCGCAGGACACATCCCCGCGGCATGACGGCGCCGGCGCCGGTAAGGCACACCGTGTCCGCACGGCGGCCGCTACGCATTTCGTAGCGCGACGTGGCTGTCGACGTTGGTGTCACGAGCCCGCGGGCATCGTACTGGATGACCGTGGGCGCACTGGCCAGTGGACGCACGGTGGTGCCGCTGGCGTGATCGAGCTTGAGCGGGCCGAGCATCGGTACGGAGCGTGGGGGCGCGCCGCTCATCACCGTGACCGAGATCGTGCTTCCCTCGAGCGTGACCGTGGCGCTCTTGCCCTTCTGCACGGCCGCTGCCCGTGCCGCGGCGAACGCCGACGTGAGCTCCAGCCGCGCCGAGCGCAGCGCCGTCCGTTCGCGCAGCTCGGTCGTCAGCGGGAGCACCAGGAGCGCCAGCAGCGCGACGATCACCACGGCCGTGAGCAGCTCGGGCAGAGAAAAACCGCGACGGCGTCGCATGTGGCTGGAGAGCTCCAGGAAGGTCGGTCCAGATGCCGAGCGACCCGACCTCAGGGAGATCGGGTCGGCGAGGTACTCCCGGCATACCACTGTGGGTGTCGACCACAGGGGCTGGAACCTTTAGTCCTGAAAACGAAACGCCGGCTGCGCCAGGTCATTGGGGCCGCCGGCGTACCAGCCATCACACTTTGTGATACGAGATGCGGGCGGCTTCGCGGCGATCGGTTGCCATGTAGATCTCGAAATCAGAGAAGAACGCCGGCGCTTCCGCCTGCAGCGTGCGGAGTACCAGCACCGCCATGCGGCGGATCTCGAGTTCGGCCGCCTCACTTGAGCGGAGTTCGAGCATCGTCCGCCACGCGCGGGCATTGCCCGTCACCACGATTTTCGTTTCGGTGCTGTTGGGAAGCACGCCGCGCGCCGCTTCGCGGGCCATTTTGCGGCGGTGTACCTTGTCGTCAACCCACGCGTAGCGCGTCATCAGCGAATCGACGAGCGCGATGTAGCTGTCAAGCGCCGATGAGACCTGCCCGGTCCACGCCTGCTCGAGCGGCGCATCGCCGATCATGGCGGGCGGCATCACGAACTGTGCGTCGCTTTCGTCCACGTAGCGCTGGGACAGCTGCGAATAGGCGAATCCCGCGCGGTGGCGCACCAACTCGTGCGTGAGCGAGCGGCTCACCCCCTCGAGCAGCAGCGAATAATTGGCATGCTCGAGCACGCTGCCGTGGCCCTGCTTCTTGATGTTCTCGAGATACTCGCGCGTGGTGCGTCCCGCCGGGTTGCGCTGGCTCATATAGCACAGGCGGCCGGCGAACTCCGACAGCCGCTCGCCGTCCGTCGAGTCGCCGATCCACTGCACCGGCAGGTGCGACGGCTCGGTGAACTGAGGGCGTGCCAGGACCGTGACTTTGGGTTCACGCAGGATCGCAGCGTCTGTGAGCGGCATCGGAAGGGGCTCGAATTCGTCTGGGTGAGGAGTCGGTGCATCGCTGCACCTATGGACAAGTATAGTTTGGTCCGGTGTGTCCCGTGGTCGATGCAGGGTGCGGCGGCCCGCCGCTTAGGACAGCGCGGCCAGCCGGAACCGTGACCAGTCGCGCGTCTGCTCCACCTCCGCCAGCACGGCCGCGGCCTCCGGCGGCAGCGGCGCGGCCGTCGGGTCGTGCCGGAGTACGTCGAAGGGCTCCGCGCCGGGGAGTGCCACCTTGCACCCGGGGTTCAGCACGCCGCTCGGATCGGCGGCGGCCTTGATGTTGGCGAATGCCGCGCGCGCTTCGAGCGACCACACCCGGTCGAGCAGCGGTGCCCGCAGGCGGCCGTCGCCGTGTTCGCCGGCCAGCGTGCCGCCAAGGGCCGCAGTGAGTGCGCACACCTCGTGCAGAATGCCGTGCACGCGGTCCCGCCACCCCGGTGCGGTCGTGTCCACCAGCGGATTCACATGCGCATGCGCGTCGCCCGCGTGCCCGAAGATCACCCCGAGGGTGTCGAAGCGTTCCAGCGCCGCGCGGACCCCCCGCACGTAGTCCGGAAACCGGTCCGGCGGGACACAGCCGTCCTCGATGAACTGCATACTGCGGAGCGTCGGCGCCAGGCGGGCGAGGATGGGGCTGGCCGCATGGCGCAGAGCCCAGAGCCGGTGTTCCGCTTCCGGATCGCTCGCATTAAGCGTTTGCATTGCGCCATTAATAGAACATATACGCAACACGTCATCCAACGCACGCCGACAGTCGTCGGTGGAGCTACCCTCGCATTCGATCAGCAGTACCGCCTCGGCGCCTGCGGGAATGCCGGTCGGCGCTCCGCGCTCCGCCACATTGAGAAAGGTGCGATCCAGCAGTTCACAGGCGCTCGCGCCCGCGCCTGCCGCCTGTGTGGCACAGACCGTCGCGTCTTCCAGCGACCCGAACGTGGCCAGCACCGTGGCGGTGGCGTGGGCCACCGGGATGAGCGCCAGTTCGATCTCCGTGAACAGCGCCAGGGTGCCCTCGCTACCCGCCAGGACGTCCACCAGATGCCCGGCAGGACTCAGGGCTGCCGCCACCCCGTACCCCGACGATTCCTTGCGCGTGGCATGCTGCAAGCGCTCCGCCGGTACGCCACGACCAATCTCGTCCAGCGCGCGTACCAGCCTGGCGACCGCCGGGAGGGCGGGCAAGGGCTGCTCCCGGTGGACCCAGGCATCGCTGCCGTCGTCGAACACGCAGCGGATCCCCATGACCCACGGGCGCGTGGCGCCGAACTTGAGCGTGCGCGCGCCCGCGGCGTTGGCCGCCACCATGCCACCGATCGTGCAGAAGGGGCCACTCGATGGGTCCACGGGAAAGCGCAGCCCCACCGCGCGCGCTGCCCGGTCCACCGCACCGCGGAGGGCACCGGCACCCACCCGCACGCGGCGCGTGTCCACGTTCACCCGGTCGATCCGCTGCAACCGCGACAGGTCGACCACCACGCCGGGCCCCACGGCACCCGCTGCCATGCCGCTCCCCGACCCCCGGGGGATGAGGGCTGCGCCCGTGCGCTTCGCCCACGACGCCAACGCCGGGACGTCGTCCGCATCCGCCGGTACGGCCACGGCGGCCGGGACACAGCGGGCAATCCCCGCGCCTTCGGCATACAGCGCACGCGCGAGAAGGTCCGTGCGGAAGAGTCCACGGAACGCGGTCGGTGCGTCGGACGCGTGCAGGGCGGAGAGATCGGACATGCTGCAACCTCGCCGATCCCGGCCGCGGAGGGCAACCGCGGCCATCGGAGATCGGTCACCACGCGCCAGGGCAGGCCTGAGTGACGCGGCGGTCCCCGGGCGCGTATCTTCCGCGGCTATGACTTTGCCTGCCGCCGTCACCGACGCCCTGGCCCGCCGCGACGCGGCGCGATTCTGCACGGCCATCCTGCCGGCGGTCTCGCGCACCTTCGCGCTGGGGATCAAGGTGCTGCCAGGCGATCTGGGGCAGGCCGTCCTCGACGCGTACCTGCTGTGTCGCATCGCCGATACGGTGGAAGACGCGCCCGGCATCGTCCCCGACGTGAAAGCGGCGCTCTTCGACGACTTTCTCGCCGCCTTCGACGATCCAGCCGCACTCGCCCGCTTTGATGCCGGGGTGCAGTCGCTCACCGGCGACCTCGCACACCTCACGCTCACGCTCAATACCCCGCTGGTATTCGAGCACTTCGCGCGGCTGCCGCGCGATACGCGCCACGTGGTGCGGAAGTGGGTGACCGAGATGGCCGTGGGGATGCGCAAGTTCGTGCTGCTGTACCCCAACGGCATCCGCATCCAGACCATCGACGAGTACAAGGAATACTGCTACTACGTCGCCGGGACCGTGGGCTACATGCTCACCGACCTCTGGCACGAGCACTCGCCGAGCATCGGCTCGCGGCGGTATGCCATCCTGCGCGAGCGCTGCCGCGCGTTCGCTGAAGCGCTGCAGACGGTCAACATCCTCAAGGACGTGGCCGTGGATGCGGAGAAGGAGAATTCGGTGTACGTGCCCGAGGAACTGCTGCGCGCGCACGGCAGCACGCAAAGCCGCATTCTCGCCCCCGAACTGATCGCGAAGAACCGCGAGGCCCTCACGCAGCTCATCAAGCTTGCCTGGCACGACCTCGAGGAGGCGCTGATCTACCTGCTCGACATCCCGCGCCGGGCTGTGAGCATCCGCCTCTTCTGCATCCTGCCGCTGCTGCTGGCCTACGCCACGCTGCGCGACCTTGTGCACAGTACCGCGATGCTGCAGCCCGGCGGGAGCGTGAAGATCACGCGCCGTGAAGTGAAGAGTCTCCTCGTAACGGGCAGCATGCTCGTGATGAGCAATGCCGGCGTGCGGTGGCTCGTCGCGCGGGTGCGCCGGCGCAGCTTCGAATTGGCAATCGCGGGGTAACGTGAGGGGGAGCGGCTCTCCCCCTCATCTCACCCAGCGCCGCCCTTGAGCACCCGGTCGAGCAGGGTGGGCGCCGGCTCCAATCGTCCCTGCTGCGCTTCGTCGAGCAGGAACTCGATCCGCTGCTGCACGCGCCCCACCATCGTGCGGAAGGTGTTCGCCATTGTGCGCCACGAAAGCCAGGTCACGCCGGCGGCAAGCCCGGTCAGTACCCCCAGCGCGATGATGGCAAACTGCGATTCGGCAAGCGTGAGGACGAGCAGCGGCACCGCGGCCAGGCACACCACGAGCAGCCCCGCCGCGCCCGTCGCGATCGTGTTGGTGCGCACCGAGCGCCGCGCCCTGTCCACGACGGCGTCGACGCGCAGCACCGAGCGCGTGTCATCCACGCGGGCGGTGGTGATCACCAGCTGATCGAGCCGCACGAGATCAAACCGGCGACCGCCGAGGCCGACAGAGCGGACGAAATTTCCGAGTGGAGCGTGCCGCGGCTCCCACACCAGGCGATCACTGCTACGCCGCACGCACGTCATGTACTCCTGGCGCGGCAGGAACGCCTCGAGAGTCCGCAGCAGCTGCTCCGGTGTACCGTTGACGGTGCGCTGCGCACTCACCACCGCCGGCCCCAGCGACGACAGCAGGCCGCCCGTGTCCGCGACGGACACCGCGACCTGCGCGCGCTCTTCGGCGATCGCCTGACGCACATGCTGCACGTCGAGCCCCACCTCCGTGGCGATCTCCACCAACCGCGCTTCGCTGATCGCGTCGCCCGGTTCGGCGGCGTGAGCGTGCTGCAGCTCCGAGGCCCGTGCAAGCACGCGCTCAAGGGCCGTACGGGGAAGGTCACTCACATTGCGGCTCGTGGGTGGGTTGGGACGCGCCGGGGCGCGTCGTGGATGTGCTCATCAGATCCCGCTCAGTACGATGTCGATCTGTCGAACGAGCGCGCTACGGATCACGGCAGGCAACGCGAAACGCTTGTCGAACATGGCCACGGTCTCCGCCTCCGACGACGAGGCCGACACGCGCATCCCGGCCTGCGTGAGATAGTACCGCTGGTAGCCCACCACCAGCTCCGGCGCCACGCGTGCGAGGAGCACCGCCCCTGCCTGCACCTGCCCCGTCGCCACGAACCGGTCGGCCGTCCCCGCCCGCTGTTCCGCTGGCGTGGTGTTGTCGGCCACCGCGGGCCCTACGAGGTTGCCGGTCACTTCGTGCGCGAGCACGTACAGCACCTGCGCCGCATCGCCGGCGCGCGCCGGCCACGTCACGGCCACCATGGCACGACCGGTGAAGCCCGGGCCCGTGCGGCCTTCGCCGCCGATCGGCAGCGACAGCACCAGGTCACCCTGCCGCTGCGACGTGTTGTTGAGGAAACGTTCGAACTTCGTGCGGTACACCTGCTGCCAGAGACTGTCCACCGCCGTGATGGTACCGGCGCGTTCGCGCACCAGGCGGTGGTGCTCCCCCGTGAAGAAGCGCGCGGCCTCGTCCTGAACGCCGGCGAGGAACAGACGCAGCCACTCGCGGTCGGCCGCCGTGGTGAACACGCTCGCCAGCATCTGCACGCGCATCGCGGCCTCACGCGTGGGGGCGCGGCGCGGGTCACCCGACAGCTGCAGGAACTGCTCGATCGTTGCGCGCATCTCCTCCCAGTTCGCAAACGCGAACGGCAGGAACTGGGCGTTGAGATACCCGGTGCGTTGCAGCCCCTTCTCGAGGGTCGCCCGATTGGCATCGAGCGCCGTAAGCAGGTTTCGCTGGTTCTTCACCACGGTGATGGAATCCCGATAACCGCGGCGATAGAGCGGCACCGTGGCGGAGTCCTCGCTGAGCACCGCGAACGCATGCAGCCAGAGGTCCACATGCGGCATCGTCTTCACGGGCCATCGCAGTGGCGGCGGTGTCTCGGGGGCGGCTCCGCCCCCTGCAGCGGGGGCCGCGGGTACGGGGGCCGCGGGTACGGGGGAGGCTGCGGTCCTGGTGCCGGCGCAGGCGCCCGCGACGACCGCAAGCCCCAGTGCGACGAAGGCCATCCGGACAGGAGAAATCACACGCGAATGCATGCCCTCAATACACACCGGAACGCCTCGTGGATTCAACCGGCGGCCGACGTGCCAGCCACGAGGGAGCGGGCGACGGCGGTCACCGCGAATCGCCGCCCCGGTACCGGGTGTCCACGTCGTTGCCCATCCGCTCACGCGTCTGGCCGCCGATGCGCTCGATGAGCCGCTCTCCGACGTTCCGGTCGTACTGTTGCGCGTCCTTCCAACCGTAGCCGTAGCCGATGGCCACGCCGACCGCGAGGACAAGGAGAAGCTTGAGCATGGGCGTCCGGTATGAGCCCCGCCGCGCCGCGCCGGGGTGCGTACCCCTTACAGACGCGCCGCCGCCGAGGTCGGTAACGACGGCGCCGACACGAAGCGTTCCGCCGAAGGGAAGGGCGACAGTGGTTGCGATCGCGTCTTCGGCCCCTGCGCCTCGAACCACGCGGCGAACTGTGACGGCACCATGCCATCGGAGTGGTCCTGAACGGCCGCCGCGCGCGTGGCGAGGTGGTTGGCGTACTCGTTCTGCGGGTGCCCGGCGTGCCCCTTCACCCAGCACCACTGCGTGTCGTGCAGCGCGATTGCCTCCACCGCCTCCTTCCACAGCTCCACGTTCTCGACGGCGCCGTCCTTCCGCTTCCACCCGCGCGCCATCCACCCCTTCACCCAACTCGTCATGCCGTCCACGATGTAGCGCGAGTCGGTGGTGAATTGCACCGACAACCGGTTTCCCTTACGCCCCATGGCGCGGTAGCTGTCGATCACCGACCGGAGCGCCATGCGGTTGTTGGTGGTGTCGGGCTCAGAGGCCCACAGGTCGAAGCGCGCCAGCGTGCCGTCGGCTTTCCGGAACTCGATGAGGGCCCCAAGTCCGCCCGGCGTCGCGCCGCTCTTGCCGTTGCCGAGGCACGACTCGTCGGCATACACCGCCACGAGCGGGTAGCGGGCACTCATCGCACCGCCTCGAGCGAATCGATCTCCCCAATCACGAGCTCCAGCCGGTGCCCCGTGCTGGGATGACGCGCCACGATCACTTCGCGCCCGCTTTCTACGCGCAGCCGCTCGGGGATTACCAGATACTCGGTGCCTCGGCGCATGATCATGATGCGGGTGCCGTCCACGATCGCGCGCTCGAGGAGGTCGTACTGTGCGGTGGTGGGTTCCACGTGACTACGGTCGGGGTCAACTGCCACGGCGGTCGGGGTGCGGCCACTGCCGTCTGGGGACTGCCACGACGGGTGGGGCCGGCAACCAGGCGGAGTCTACACGCGCAGGCGTCGCGCACGAAGTGCGCGCGTTACCCAGCCAGCACAGTCTCCAGAATCGCCGCCGCCGCCTGAATCTGCTCCACCTCTACCCACTCTGTGGCCGAGTGGGCCCGCGCGATGTCGCCGGGGCCGAAGCACACCGCCGGAATGCCCGCCTCGGCGAACAGCGCCGCATCCGTCCAGCAGAAGAGGCCGTCGACATGACCTTCACCCCCCTGCGTGCGACACGCCCCGCGCAGCGCGTCCACCAGCGGGTGGTCGATCGGAAGATCGAGCGGGGGCTGCGCGCCGCCCAACGTGCAGGTGGCCACGAACGACGGATCCTCCGCGTGAAGCGCATCGATCACCACCTGCATCTCGCGAGACATCTGGTCGGCCGTCTCGCCCGGCAGCGTGCGCCGCTCGAGACGCACGACACACTGCTCGGCATAGGTGGACCACCCCGTACCGCCCTGCACGATCGGGGCGTGCACGGAAGCGCGCCCCAGCAGCGGGTGCGTGCGCGTGGTCAGCTCCTCGCGATCGTAGCGATCGAGCGCCATCAGGAAACGGGCCGCCATGCGGTTGGCGTCGATCCCCACATCGTAGCGGCTGCCGTGCGCGGCGCGTCCCTGCACGACGACCTCGAGCCACGCAAACCCTTTGTGCGCCGGCACCACGCTGAGCCGTGTGGGTTCGGTGATGATCGCCGCCGTCGCCTGCAGGCCACCCGCCAGCAGCGCCCGCGTGCCAATGCTGGCGAACTCCTCGTCGCAGACCGCCGCCACAATGATCTCGCGATGCAGCGCCCGACGCCCCGCCGCGCGTGCGGCGGCCACGCACATGGCCGCGATTCCGGCCTTCATGTCGGTGGCGCCACGCCCGTAGAGGTTCCCGTCGTGAATCATTGGGTCGAAGGGCGCGTGTGTCATGCCGTCCACGCCCACCACGTCGAGGTGGCCGTTCAACACCAGTGGGGACACGCCAACGGGACCCACGCGGGCAATCACGTTCGTGCGCCCCGGCGCCACCTCCTGCAGATCGACGGCGAACCCCCACGACTGCAGTACGTCGGCGAGGAACTCGGCGCACGCGTGCTCACCGGGCGCTCCCGGCACCAGGCTTGGATTGCGCGAGTCGATGCGCACCAGTGCCTCGGTGAGCGCGACGGGATCGAGCGGAAATACGGACGTCACAGGAGCACCAATTCACGGCAGCGCGCCGCACAATCACCAGGTGATAAACGAACTCGCCTCGCTCTTCGGGAAAGGGGGAGGACATCCGTCCACCCTCCGCCGAAGTCGAGGCGGGTTGGTGCCGACGCAACGATCACGTCGGGCTACTTCTTCTTTGCGGGCGCCTTCTTGGCGGGGGCCTTCTTGGCAGGAGCCTTGGCGGGGGCCTTCTTGGCGGGGGCCTTGGCCGGGGCCTTCTTGGCCGGCGCCTTGGCGGGGGCCTTCTTGGCCGGCGCCTTGGTCGGGGCCTTCTTGGCCGGGGCCTTGGCCGGCGCCTTCTTGGCCGGGGCCTTGGCCGGGGCCTTGGCCGGGGCCTTGGCCGGGGCCTTGGCCGGGGCCTTGGCCGGAGCCTTGGCCGGAGCCTTGGCCGGGGCCTTCGCCGGGGCCTTCGCCGGGGCCTTCGCCGGGGCCTTCGCCGTCGGCTTCGCCGGCTCCACCTTCGGCTCCGGCTTCACCTCGGCCTTGGGTTCGGGTTTCGGCTTGGGCGCGGGCTTCGGCGACGGCGGCGCGAAGGTGACCTTGTCGGACGGCTTCTGCGGTTCGATGCGCATCGCCGCGCGCGCTTCGAGCGCCGCTTCGGCGGCCGCGGCCGGAGCCTGCACCGCCTTCGGCATCTGTCCGAGCGGGACCGGCTTCGGCGGCGCCTGCTTCGGCTGCGGCGCCGGGAGCGCGCCGTGCTTGGCGATGTAGGCGGCCTCGGCCTGCGCGATCAGCGTGTCGGCTTCGTCCTGATTCATCTGGCCGCGGCGGACCATGTACTTGATCAGATCGCGCGCGCTTTCAATCGCGAAGGCGCTCAGGCCGGCTGCGGCGCCGACCACGTCGCGCATGGCGCCGGCCATCCGGCTCCCAGCTTCAAGGCTGATCTCATGGGCACGCGCCGCCATTTCTGCAGCCGTGTCCCGCGCGTCGGCTGCCCGGTGACCGGGGCCGCGCCGAGGGGCGGGAGCGGTTGGAGGCGCGTCGCCTTCCGTGAGCGTTTCGTCGTCAGCCTGCGGCAAATCGGCCATAGGTGGAGCGCACTCCTTCCGCCATACATGGAGGTAGAGGTGGTCGCTAAACGGAATTCGGAGGTGCGGGCTGTCATCAGCCCACACCACCCGAGTGGTCCGCGTCCACCGGAACGGCGGTAACTATATGATTTTCAGTGCTCTATGCAAGGCATACCGACGTGCTTTGCGGGGTCGGTGTACATATAATTCAGGGGTGACGGGCGTCGGGCGGGCAGGCAATTCGCTGCCAAATACCTATGCTTAGCCACCATTTGGAAGATTTTTCGAGACTTAAATAGGCCAGTAAAGGAACATCATGGCGTCACAGCATCTCGATGGAATTCGTGTTCTCGATCTCTCCCGGGTGCTCGCCGGACCGCTCTGCGCGATGATGTTGGGTGACCTCGGGGCGTCGGTGATCAAGGTCGAGCGCCCCGAAACCGGCGACGACACCCGAGGCTGGGGCCCGCCGTTTTCGGAACATGGGCAATCGGCCTACTTCCTGAGCGCCAACCGCAACAAGCTGTCGCTGGCGGCCAGCTTCACCGATCCTGCCGACCGCGCGCTGATCCTGGAGTTGATCGCCGAGTGCGATGTGGTGGTGGAAAACTTCCTGCCGGGTGCCCTTCGCCGATATGGCATCGATGCGGATGCGTTGCTGGCGCAGCATCCGCGCCTGATTTGGTGCACCATTTCCGGGTTCGGGCCGGAGAGCCTCCGCCCCGGCTACGATTTCGTGGTCCAGGCCGAAAGTGGCTGGATGGCCATCACCGGCGAGCCGGACGGCGACCCCATGAAAATGGGGGTGGCCATGGTCGACGTGACCACCGGCAAGGACGCCGCGATCGGGATTCTGGCGGCGCTGTCGGCGCGGGACCGGGCGGGTGCGCGCACCCTGCCTTCGGGGGAGCGCCGGGTGCACGTGTCGCTGGCGACGAGTGCGCTCGCCGCCCTCGTCAACGTGGCGCAGAACGGCCTCGTGAGCGGCTCCGATGCGCGTCGCTGGGGCAATGCGCACGCCAACCTGGTGCCGTACCAGCTCTTTCGAGCCGCCGATCGCCCCTTCGTGATCGCGGTGGGCACCGACGCGCAGTGGCTGGCGGCGACGCGTGCGCTCGGGCTCGACGCACTCGCGAACGATGCCACGCTGGCCGCCAACGCCGGCCGGCTTGCGCAACGCGAGCGTGTGGTGGCCGCGATCTCGGCGCACGTGGTGACGGATGCCGCGGCCAGCTGGATTGCCCGCCTCGAGTCCGTCGGTGTACCCTGCGGGGTGGTGCGCGGTGTGCAGGACGCCGTGCAGGACGCGCTCAATGATGCAAATTTCAGCGTTACCGACGCGGCACGTTACGGTCTGCCGCCGCTATGGAATGGTTCCGCACGGCACGAACCGCCACATTGTGGCGAACACACCGTTACGGTGCGGGAAAAACGCTGGCTTTCATTCGGAAACTTCACGTGATTGCGGACACAAAATGTGTGATGTCGCTGTGACGCGCCCGCACGCGCGTCGTCTTTGCTGCGAGACCTTCAACCGACGTTCGGATCAGGGCCGTTCACGAACCCGGTCGCTCTCGTATGCCTGGGGTATCAAACCCGTCGTTGCGGCGTTACCGTAACGCCGTGCGTAAGACGGACGCCGATCTCCCGCTCTACGACGTCGATCACGATCAGGACGTCATCTCCCGAGTGCTCGCGGGGGACCGCGACGCGTTCGCGTTGCTGATTGGCCGGTACAGTGATCCGCTGTACCGACATGCGCTCGGCATGACGGGCAGTCCCGACGTTGCCGAGGACATTCTCCAGACGTCGTACATCAAGGCCTATCACCATCTCGGTGAAGTCCGTGGTCGATTCGATGCCTGGCTGTTCCGGATCGTTGCCAACGGGTGCAAGGACTGGTTGAAGAACATCCGGCGCACGCACCTGAGCTACGACGAAGACGACCAGCCCTCCGGCGTCGCGACGCCCGCTGAGGACCTCGACCGCACGGAGTTGCGGCAGGACCTCGACGCAGCACTCGCGCAGTTGGCGCCATCGCTCCGAGAGGCCTTCATCATGAAGCATGTGGAAGGGCGCTCCTACGAAGAAATGGCGGATCTCGTGGGGACAACAGTTGGCGCCCTGAAAATGCGCGTGCATCGGGCACGCGAGGCACTTCAGGTTCTGCTCGAGGAGAAATACGCGTGATGGTGGACCGACACGACGCGCACGACAATCTGAACCAGACGTCCCGCGATACGCGTGACGGGGCGGGGTCCGCCGACCATCTCGCGGCTGACCATCTCGCGGCCGACCATCTCGCGGCTGACCATCACGCGGCTGACCGTGAGGTGCCCCTGCCGGCCATGACGGCAGCCGACGGCCAGGACAACGTGGTGCAGCTGTGGCTCGATGGCGAAGCGACGGAGGCGGACGCTCGCCGGAGCAACAACAGCGCCGTAGAGATCTGGATGCGCGTGCAGCGCGACGCCGGTCAGATGCACCAGGTGAAGGCGCCGGCACATCTCGCCGCCAACATCATGGCCGCGCTCGCCCCCAAGGCCCCGCTTGCGGACTGAGTTCGCCCGCACGATGCAAAAGCGCCGCCGGCACTGCCGGCGGCGCTTTTGTTTTCGCTGACGCGATCCCCGAACCCCGAACCCGTAACCCTCACCTGGTCAGTTCCGGGTCGTGAGTTCGGGTTTCACGTCGTGGGTGCTACATGTGCAGGGCGCGCCCCAGCGCGCTCAGCGCGGCTTCCTTCACGGTCTCGCTCAGCGTGGGATGCGAGTGCACCGTGATGGCGATGTCCTCGGCGCTGCCGCGGTACTCCATGGCGAGCACCACCTGCGCGAGGTTATCGGCCACATGCGGTCCGATCATGTGGCAGCCAAGGATTTCATCGGTGTCCTTGTCCACCACAAACTTCACGAAGCCCTGCGTTTCGCCCATGGTGCGCGCGCGTCCGTTGGCGCTGAAGGGGAACTTGCCCACACGATAGGCACGCCCGCTCGCCTTCACTTCCTGCTCCGTGAGCCCCACCGTGGCGATTTCGGGCCATGTGTACACCACGCCGGGCATCGTGCGGTAGTGCATGTGCACCGCCTTTCCGGCGATCACCTCGGCGGCGATCACCCCTTCGTCTTCCGCCTTGTGCGCCAGCAGCTTGCCGCCCACCACGTCGCCGATGGCGAACACGCCCGGCAGGTTGGTGCGCATCTGGTCATCCACCAGGATCTCACCGCGCGATCCCATCGCCAGACCAAGCGCCGCGGGATCCACGCCGCGCAGCGCCGGCTTGCGCCCCACGCTCACGAGCACATAGTCGCCCTCGATGCTCGACGACGCGCCGTCCTTCTCCACGTGAATCGTCACCCCGTCGGCACGCACGTCGGCGCCGGTAACCTTGGTGCCCGTATGGATTTCGAGGCCCTGCTTCCGGAAGATGCGGTCCGCTTCCTTCACCACGTCGTCGTCGTTGCCCGGGAGGATGGTGGGCGCGTACTCCACCACCGTGACCCTGGCGCCGAGGCGGCGCCACACCGAGCCGAGTTCGAGGCCGATCACACCGCCCCCCACCACGATGAGATGCTTCGGCACCTCGGGGATCTGCAGCGCGCCCACGTTGGAGAGCACCCGCGATTCATCGAAGGGCAGGAAGGGCAGCTGCACCGGCACCGAGCCGGTGGCAATGATGACCGACTTGCCCTGCCATGCCGTGACGGTCCCGTCGGCCGCCGCCACTTCCACGACGTTCCCCGGCTTCAGTGTGCCGAAACCCTTGGCCCAGGTGACCTTGTTCTTCCGGAAGAGGAACTCAATCCCCTTGGTGTTCTGCGCGACCACGTCGGTCTTGCGCGCCATCATGGCCGGGAGGTCGATCGAGGCGCCGTCGACTTTCACGCCATGCTCGGCGGCGTGCAGGCGGAGCCACTCGTAGTGCTCGGAGCTTTGGAGTAGCGCCTTCGAGGGGATGCACCCCACGGTCACGCAGGTTCCGCCGAGCGTCGTGTCGGCCTCGACGCAGGCGACGGTCAGGCCAAGCTGCGCGGCGCGAATGGAGGCGACGTAGCCGCCGGGGCCACCGCCGAGGACGACCACGTCGGCGGTTTGGAGAGTCGGGGAGGTCATACCGGGAAAGCTAATCCGGGGGCAGCGCTGAACGGCGGGGAGAGTAACCAGCAAAATAGAATTTGCCGGGATGCTCACGCGGTCAGGCATCACGCTGCCGCCGGGCTGTCCGGGATCATGAGGGCGGGCACACGGAATTGTGTGACGACTGGCCCAATTGCTCCGTCTGTGGGCCGATGGCACGAGATTCGCGGTGCCACCGAGTGAGCCCTACACCAGTCGTCAGCGACGGCCCCAACCCTCGCGTTGAAAACGTATGCTGGCGAAGCCCGACGTCCCGGCGGAAACGCTCAGGGGCGTCGTGGTGCGTTGGGGGGTCGAACACTGAAAACTGGCAACGTTCACTGGCAACTGAAAACTCCCCGCCGTTCGAGAGATCTCGTGAACGGCGGGGAGTTTTCAGTATCCAGTCAAGGTTCTCAGTGCTCCGTTCCTACCGAAGACCTCAATACCCCAGCATCGACGCCGGGTCTTCCATGAGCTCCTTGAGCCGCACGAGGAAGAGGACGGCCTGCTGGCCGTCGATGATGCGGTGATCGTAGCTGAGCGCCACGTACATCATGGGACGGATCTCCACCTTGCCGTCGATCGCCACCGGGCGGTCCTGCGTCTTGTGCAGCCCCAGGATCCCC
>NZ_JBIJCN010000036.1:0-33495 GCF_044344655.1 Gemmatimonas sp. | reverse complement strand
CGCTGCTCGCGGCCCGCAAGAATCACGAGAAGATCTACATGAGCGATCTCGAGGAAGCGAAGGATCGCGTGATGCTGGGCGCCGAGCGCAAGTCGCTCGTGATGAAGGAAGAGGAGCGTCGCCTCACCGCCTTCCACGAGGCGGGGCATGCGGTCTGCGCCATGATGGTGAAGGGCAATGATCCGCTGCACAAGGTGACCATCGTGCCGCGCGGTCGCGCGCTGGGCATCGCCTTCACGCTCCCCGAGGATGATCGCGTGTCGGTCACACGCGAGCAGCTCGAGGCGCGTCTCGTGATGGCCTACGGCGGGCGTGCCGCTGAAGAGATCGTGTTCGGCCACAACCGGGTGACCACCGGCGCGGCCAGCGACATCCAGCAGGCCACCAACATCGCGCGCCGCTACGTGACCCAGTGGGGGCTCTCCGAAACCATCGGCCCCATCCTGGTGGGCGACAACGAGCAGGAGCTGTTCCTCGGCCGCGAGATCCAGTCGCGGCGCGAGGTGTCGGAGCAGACGGCGCAGCTTGTCGATGCCGAGGTCAAGCGCGTGGCCTTCGAGGCCCATGCGCGGGCGGTATCGGTGCTCACGGAGCATCGCGCGCTGCTCGATGCGGTCGCGAACGGACTGCTCGAGCGCGAGACGCTGAGCCGCGACGACATCATCGTGCTCAAGGAAGGCAGAGAGCTGCCCCCCCGTCGTGGACCCGACGTCCCGTCGGCCCCCGCGCCCACGCCACCCGCAGCGGCGGCGCCGCGGCCGATCGCCCCGCCGCTCCTCGGTGGCCCTGAGGTCGCGCCCGCCTGATCCGCGTTCATTCGTCGAGCAAGGCTCGCGGAATCCGGTTGCCATCCCCCATCGTCGCCGCAGTCGTGGCGACGATGGTGCTTTTGGCCACCTACCTGTCTACGGCCGCACCAGACCTCACCTTCTGGGATGCGGCCGAATTCATGACCGGGGCGCACACCCTCGGCATTCCGCATCCGCCGGGCACACCGCTCTGGATTCTACTGGGGAAGCTCTCGGCGCTGGTCTTCTCAAGCGCCTCGCCGCCCCGCGCCATCACGCTGCTGTCCGTATGGGCCTCGGCGTTGGCTGGTGGGGTCGGCGCGTGGATGGCAAGCCGCTGGATCGGCGCGCGCGGTGCCGTCGTGGCGGCGGTTATGGGGGGCGCCATGTACAGCGTCTGGAACAACGCCACCGAGACGGAAGTGTACGGCGTGGCCTTGCTGGCGAGCGTGTGCATGCTGGCCGTCGCTGAATACGCCGGGCGGCACGACACCGCACCGGACCAGCGGATCCGCGCGCGGGGGGTGATCGCGTTCCTCGCTGGCCTGGCTGTGCCGCTGCATCTGAGCGTTCTGGTGGCGCTCCCGGCGACAGTGGCGCTGGCATGGCGCGGACCGCGGCCCACGGTCCGCGCGATGATCTCGTGGGGGGCGTTGCTCCTCCTCGGGCTTTCTGCCGTGGCCGTGCTGCCGATGCTGTCGGCCCGCAATCCGCAACTCGATTCGGGGAACCCTGAATCGCTGCGTGCGGTGATCGCCGTCCTGCGGCGCGAGCAATACGCAGTGGTGGGGCTCTGGCCACGGTTGGCACCGCTCTGGCTGCAGGTGGGGAATCTCTTCCAGTGGGCCGATTGGCAGGTGGCGTTCGGATTGCACCCGCTGCCTACGGCGGCGGTGGCGCGCACCGCGCTGTCGATCCTGTGGGCGTGGCTGGCCGTGCTGGGGGGACGCGCCATGTGGCGGCACGATCCGCGCGTCGGGCGTGCCATGGTCCTGCTGCTGGTGAGTGCCACGCTCGGGGTGGTGTTCTGGCTCAACATGCGCGCGGGGCCGTCGTTCGGCGTGGGGGTGTTGCCCCCCGGGGCTGGTCACGAGGCCCGTGAGCGCGACTACTTCTTCGTGCTCGGGTTCTGGGCGTGGGGACTGATGGCCGGCGCCGGGGCGGCGTCGCTGGCCACCACGCTGGCGCGCAGGCTGCCGGCACCTGTGGCCACGCTGCCGCTGCTGGTGGTGCTGGTGCCCCTACTCGCCAATCATCCCGTGGCCGATCGTACGCGCGAACCGGTGGCGTCACTGCCGCGCATCTATGCCCGGCTCCTGCTCGACGCCGTGCCGCAGAACGGCGTGCTGTTGGCCGGTGGCGACAATGACACGTTTCCGCTCTGGTACCTGCAGCAGGTAGAGGACTATCGAGCCGATGTGGCGATCGTCACCGTGCCGCTGCTCGGCGCCGAGTGGTACCGGGCGGAGCTCGCCGGCCGCAAGCTGCTGGCGCCAGAAGCGGTCACGCGCTGGCCCGGAACCGATGCCGTCCTCCGCTCGGTGATGATCCGCGCTGGTGAGGCGCGACGACCGGTGCGCGTCAGCACGCTGCTCGGGCGCGGTGACCGCCATCGCCTCGCTCCGGCGATGGGGTGGGCGCTGCAGGGGCTGGTGTATGCACCCGCGCCAACCGCCCCAGCGGGCACCGTGGTGCTCGACGACCGGGCGATCCGAGCCCAGCGCGACCAGGTCCCCGGTGCCGCGCTGGCGCCGCTACCGCCGGCCAGTGATCCGGCCGCGCGGACGGCTCAGGAACTGCTACGCTGCACCACGATCACGAGCCCTACCGATCCGTTACTTGTGTCGGGGTGCAACGGTGCCTAACCTTATGTGCTATGCCAATTTCCGACCACACTACGACGGCGTGGGCAGGGGTCGTCCAGGAGGCGGTGGCGGAGGTGCGCACGCGCATCGCCGATGCTCGCGCTCGCGGCGGACATGGGCAGGAGGTCACGCTGATCGCGGTCACCAAAACGCACGGTCCTGAGTCTGTGCTGGCGGCGTATGCCGCGGGTGTGACCGACGTGGGCGAGAACCGCGTGCAGGAGGCCGAAAGCAAGATGGCGCAGCTCGCCATCCCCGTCCGCTGGCACCTCATCGGTCACCTGCAGCGCAACAAGGCGAAACATGCGCTGCGCTTCTCCCTGTGTCACGGGCTCGACAGCGAGCGGCTCGCGGTGGCACTGCACGAGGAAGCCGACAAAGCCGGCCGCACCCTCGACGTGCTGCTGCAGGTCAACGTGAGTGGCGAAGGGAGCAAGAGCGGGATTGGACCCGCTGACGTCCCCGCCTTTGCCGATCGGCTGCAGGCGTTGCACGGGCTTCGCGTGCGTGGTGTGATGACGATGGCGCCGTACGAGGCGGACGAGCGGGTGCTGCGCACCGTCTTTTCCGGCGCACGGGCCGCCCGTGCGCAGGTGCAGGCCGCGGGACATGACGCGGGGTGGCTCAGCATGGGCATGTCGGGCGACTACGAAATCGCCGTGGAGGAGGGTGCCACGCACGTGCGCCTCGGCACCGTGCTGTTCGGTGGTCGGACCTGACGCCTCCTGGATAGCCCATGACCGACGAACGCTTCCCGGAGTTCCGCGCCGCCGCACTCGATGCGCGTCGCGCCGACGTCGGCAACACCCGTGAGCGCATCGAGGCGTGCGCACAGGCCGTGCGCGCACGCTTCGCTACGCCGATCGACGCCGCGATCATTCTCGGGACCGGGCTTGGTGGGTTGGCGGCGGAGATCGACGTCCAGCAGACGATCGAATACGGTGAGCTCCCCAACTTCCCGCTGTCCACGGTGGAGTCGCACACGGGACGCCTCCTGTGCGGCACGCTGGGAGGCCGTACGGTGATCGCCATGCAGGGGCGCTTCCACCGTTATGAAGGCTACACGCTGCAGCAGGTCACCTTCCCGGTGCGGGTGCTGCAGGCGCTTGGTGCGGGTACGCTCATTGTGAGCAACGCCTGCGGCGGCATGCATCCGCTCTGGGCGCCCGGGGACCTCATGCTGATCGCCGACCACATCAACCTGCTCGGCGACAACCCGCTCATCGGCCCCAACGACGACGCGCTCGGCCCGCGCTTCCCCGACATGTCGGAGCCGTACGATGCGGCGCTGCGGCGCATCGCCCGCGAGGTCGCCATCGCCAACAACATCCCGTTGCGCGAAGGTGTGTACGTGGCGGTGCAGGGGCCTAACCTCGAGACACGCGCCGAGTATCGATTCCTGCGTGGAATTGGCGCCGACGTGGTGGGCATGAGCACGGTCCCCGAGGTGATCGTGGCTGTGCACGGCGGCATGCGCGTCCTGGGACTCTCGATCATTACCGATCAGTGCCTTCCGGATGCGCTCAAGCCGGCGCACCTCCCTGAGATCATCGCCGTGGCCAAGCGCGCGGAACCCAGTCTGTCGACTGTGGTGAAGGGCGTACTCGCCGCGCTGTAATTCGCATCATCCTCTCTCCTCCCCTATGACGCAGGACGCCGTGCGGTACCCGCTCCTCCCGGACACCAACGCTGATGCGCTCGAGCGCGGCATTCTTTCGCAGTGGGATGCGGAGAAGCTGTTCGAGCAGTCGCAGGCGGCGCGCGTCAACGCGAAGCCGTTCGTGTTCTTCGAGGGACCGCCCACCGCCAACGGCCGCCCCGGCATTCACCACGTATTCGCGCGCACCATCAAGGACCTCGTCTGCCGCCATCGCGCGATGCAGGGGTACTATGTGCCGCGCAAGGCGGGCTGGGACACGCATGGTCTCCCGGTGGAAATCGAGGTGGAGAAGGAGCTGCAGCGCGAGGAGGCTGAGCGCCAGGGAGTGGATCCAAGTGAAATCGCCAAGCTAGGCGGCAAGCAGCTGATCGAACAGGTCGGCGTGGCTGAGTTCAACCGTCGCTGTCGCGAAAGCGTGTGGAAGTATCGCGGCGAGTGGGAGAAGCTCTCGCACCGGACCGCCTATTGGCTCGACTACGACAACCCCTACGTCACCTACTCGCACGACTTCGTGGAGAGTGTGTGGTGGGCGCTGCGGACGATGCACGGCAAGGGGCTGCTTACGCGCGGCCACAAGATCCTGCCGTACTGCGCGCGCTGCGGCACGGCGCTTTCCAGCCACGAGGTCGCACAGGGGTACGATGATGTCGAGGATCCGAGCGTCTACGTGGCGCTCGATCTGCTCGACGCGGAGGGCAACGCGCCTGCTATGCGCCGCCGCATCCTGGTGTGGACGACGACGCCGTGGACGCTCGTTTCCAATACCGCGCTCGCGGTGAATCCGGAGCTGGTCTACACCGAGCTGCGCAAGAAGACCGGGGCTGAGTGGACGATCATCCTCGCCGAGGCGCGGGTGCCGGGCGTGCTGGGTGCTGACTGGGGCGACCGCTGGGATGTCCTGGGCACCATGCAGGGAAGTGAGCTCGCCGGTCGCCGCTATCGCCGTCCGCTTGACTGGGTGCCGTATCCCGAACAGGGCAATCACGAGATCATCGTCCCCGAGGAGTTCGTCTCCGCCGAAGACGGTTCGGGCGTGGTGCACATGGCGCCGGCGTTCGGCGCCGACGACTACGCCGCCGGCCAGCGGCATGGGCTTGCCTTCGTGCAGCCGGTCAACGCGCGCGGTGAGTTCGTGGAGGGCGTGCCCGAGGTTGCGGGCCAGTTTGTGAAACAGGCTGACGCGCGCATCCTCGAGGTGCTCAAGGAGCGCGACGTGTTGTGGAAGGCCACCACGTTCGTGCATGCCTATCCGCACTGCTGGCGTTGTGGTACACCGCTGCTCTACTATGCGCGCGGGTCGTGGTTCGTGCGCACCACCGCCGTACGCGACGCACTGCTGCAACGCAACGGTCAGGTGAACTGGAATCCCACGGAAGTGGGTACCGGCCGTTTCGGCGAGTGGCTGTCCAACAACGTGGACTGGGCCATCTCGCGCGACCGCTACTGGGGCACGCCCCTTCCGGTGTGGGTCAACGACGAGGACGCCGCCGAGGTCGACGTGATCGGGAGCTATGCCGAGCTCGCGGAGCGTATCGGCCGGCCGCTTCCCGACGATTTCGATCCGCACAAGCCGCACATCGACCAGTACACGTGGCCGGCCAAGAGCGGCAAGGGCACCATGCGGCGCGTCCCCGAGGTGATCGACACCTGGTTCGATTCGGGGTCGATGCCGTTCGCGCAGTGGCATTACCCGTTCGAGAATCAGGACGTGGTGGCTGCGCAGTACCCCGCTGACTTCATCTGTGAAGGGGTCGACCAGACGCGCGGCTGGTTCTACTCGTTGCTGGCCATTGCCACCACGCTGGGCGACGCGCTGCCGCACAACGCTCAGGATCAGGCGGCGCCATATCGCAACGTGGTGGTGAACGATCTCGTGCTCGACGCCCAAGGACAGAAGATGTCCAAGTCGAAGGGCAACGTGGTCAATCCGTGGGACGTGATGGAGCGTCACGGTGCCGATGCGGTACGCCTCTTTCTCGTGGCGTCGAGCCAGGTGTGGGTACCCCGCCGCTTCGACGAGAATGCGATCCGCGAAACCGCCGGACGGTTCCTGCTCACGTTCCGCAACGTGTACAATGGCATCTTCGCCCAGTACGCCAACTTCGGCTGGCAGCCCGGTGCGGCTGACCCCAGCGTCGAAGACCGGCCCGCGCTCGATCGCTGGATCCTCTCGCGCCTCACGCGGGTGGAGCGCGAGGTAAACCAGCATCTCGACAATTACGATGCCACGCTTGCCGCGCGACGGGTGATGCAGTTCATGGACGACGACGTATCCAAGTGGTACGTGCGTCAGAGCCGCGCGCGCTTCTACGAGGTGGATAGCGCGGACAACCGGGCTGCCTTCGCCACCCTGCATGAAGTCCTGGTGGTCACCTGCCGGCTGCTGGCGCCGTTCGCGCCGTTCATGACCGACGCCGTGCACCGCCATCTCACCGGTACGTCGGTGCATCTCGCGCCGTACACGCGCGAACAGCCCACCCCGGTCGATGACGCGCTCGAGGTGGCCATGGAGGACCTCCGTACCCTCGCTGGCCTTGCCCACGCCGCGCGCGATGTCGCCGAGGTGAAGGTGCGTCAGCCACTGCCGTCGCTGCAGTGCGTGATCCCCGGGGACGCGACCCTGGTGGCGACCCTCGGTGGGCTGTTGGCATCGGAATTGAATGTGAAGCGGGTCGAGTTCGTCACCTCGACCGACGCGCTCGTGTCGCTGGAGGCGAAAGCCAACTTCCGCACGTTGGGCAAGAAGTTCGGCAAGGAAACGCCATTGGTGGCCGAGGCCGTCGCGGCAATGCCAACCGACCTCTTGCGTGAGTTGGCGGCCGGCCACTCGGTCACGTTCGAGGCGGCTGGCGCCGAACGCTTGATTGCCCCCGAAGACGTCGCCATCATCCGGCGCGCCTCGGGCGCTGCCGTCGTGCAGGAAAACGGGGGCTATGGGGTCGCCCTCGATCCGACCATCACGCCGGAGCTGCGCGCTGAAGGGCTTGCCCGTGAGGTCATCAGCCGGGTCCAGCGGCTCCGCAAGGAATCGCAACTCGAGGTGAGTGATCGCATTGCCCTGGCTGTCGCTGGGGATGAGGAGCTGGAAAGCGCCGTGGCTGCACACCGCAGCCGCATCGCCGAGGAAGTACTTGCCGTGCGATTGCTGCTCGGCAATGAGGTGGGATCGCCGTTCTCCGGCCCGGGAGACGGCGCCATGTGGACCGCTACGCAGGCCGGGGACGTCGATGGACGTGCCCTCCGGCTTGCGCTCACCAAGGAAGGGTCGTGATGGCCGAATCGAAAGCCGCGTCGACAAAGGACGCCAAGAAGGCGAAGGCGATGCCCAAGAAGCAGCTCCAGCACTTCGAAAAGCGGCTACTCGAGGAGCGCAAGCGCGTCCTGAAGGAGCTTGGGCATCACAGCGAGACGCTCGGCCCCAATGGCGAGGCGGCCGATGGCGACAGCAGTGCGTACTCCTTCCACATGGCCGACCAGGGCACTGACGCCATGGAGCGTGAGAAAGCGTTTCTTTTCGCCTCGAAGGAAGGCCGTTTCCTGTGGCACATCGACCAGGCGCTGCGCCGCCTCTACAAGGCGCCGGAAACATTCGGGAAGTGCCACCAGTGCGGCGAGGAGATCGCGTTCGAGCGCCTCGATGCGCTGCCGAATGCCCGCTACTGCATCGCGTGTAAGCAGCGCGAGGAAGATTCGAAGAAGGGATGACGTGAAGGCGATCGTCGCAGTCCCCGTATTCCTTTTCGTCGTCATCCTGGATCAGATCACCAAACTGGTGGCCGAGGCGACGATGGTGTCGGCCGCTACCCCGACGTCGGTCGTCGGGGAGTGGTTCCGGTTCGCGCTCGTTTACAATCCGGGCGCGGCCTTTGGGCTGCACCTCGGGCCCTACTCACGTTGGATTTTTATGGGGCTCACCTGCGGGGCGCTCGTCGTCCTCGGCCGACTGTACCGGCAGACCGAGGACGGCGACCTGCGGCGCGTGCTGGCCATCTCGCTGGTGGCGGCGGGTGCGGTGGGCAACGTGATCGATCGCATCCGCTCTGAGTACGGGGTGGTGGACTTCATCGATATTGGCTTCGGCGTGCGCCGCTGGCCCACGTTCAACGTGGCCGACATCGCGGTGAGCACCGGCGCCTGCCTGTTGGCCCTCGTGCTCTGGCACGAGGAGCGTCGCGAGGCTACGGCGCTCGCGGCAGCATCGGCGGTAGTGCCGAACGCCACTGACTCGCGCGATCTCGCGCCTTGACCGACCCCGCATGACTCTTCCCGCCCGTGACGTGAAGGCCCGCGCTGCCACGGCCAGTGCCGTGATCAATAATGTGCCCGCGGCGTCCGCCACGTTGCGCTTCTGGATCATCGTGCTGGTGACCGTCGCGCTCGATTTCCTCACCAAGGCGTGGGCCGTTGAGCAGCTTGTGCCTCGGCACATGCCGCATCGCATCATCGGCGATGTGCTGCGCTTCACGCTCGCCTTCAACCCTGGCGCTGCCTTCGGTATGCACCTTGGTCCGGGGTCGCGCTGGATCTTCGCCGCGCTGAGCGTGGTGATCGTGGTCGTCCTTATGCGAGCCACCGCCGACCTCACGCGGGTGTCGAAGGTCGCGTCGCTCGGGGTGCCCGTGATTGTGGGCGGCGCCATCGGCAACCTGCTCGATCGCATCCGCCTGCGTGAGGGCGTAGTCGACTTCATCGACATCGGCGTGGGGGCGGCGCGCTTCTGGACGTTTAACGTGGCCGACACGGCAGTCACGATCGGCGCCGCATGCCTCGTGATTGCGCTCTGGCAGGAAGACAAGGCACAGCAGGACGCGCTGCGGGCACGTGAGCAGCAGTAGCGCCGGCGCCGCTGCGAGTGGCGGGCGCCGCTACGCCTTCACCGTTGGCGGCGAGGCCGGCGAACGGCTCGATCTGCTCGTCGCGCGGTACGGCGAGCTGTCGCGCACGCAGGCCGCCACTCTGATTGCCAACGGTCACGTGCTGGTGAATGGGGCCAGGCAACGGGCCAGTTACCGCAGCGAGTCGTCGGATGCGGTGACCGTCGAGGTGCCACCGCCACCCGGGCGCGATATCGTGGCCGAGCAGATCCCCCTCGACATTGTGTACGAGGATGAGCACTTGCTGGTGGTGGACAAGCCCGCCGGCATGGTGGTCCATCCGGCGCCCGGCAACTGGTCCGGGACGTTGGTCAATGCTCTCTTGGGGCGGGGGGAGCCGCTCGCTGAGGGGGGTGGGGAGGACCGCGCAGGGCTGGTGCACCGTCTCGACAAGGACACCTCGGGGCTGCTGGTGGTGGCCAAGACCGACGCGTCGCATCGCGTTCTCAGCACCGCACTGGCCGCCCGGCAGGTCACCCGCCGCTACGTCGCGGTGTGCTGGGGGCATCTCAATGGCGACGCCATCACCGTGGACCAGCCCATCGCCCGCGATCCGCGAGACCGGACACGCATGGCGATCGTCCAGACGGGAAAGGTCGCGCGCACGGACTTCGTGCGGCTGGCCCGCTTCGACAGTGTGGACCTGTTGCGGGCGCACCTCCATTCGGGGCGCACCCACCAGATCCGGGTCCACCTGTCGAGCGTGGGGCACCCCGTGATTGGCGATGATACCTACGGCGGGGGCGGAGGGCGCAAGCTGGCCGCGCTCCCCCCGCGTCGCCATTTCCTGCATGCCGCGTGGCTCCGCTTCCGGCATCCGGTGTCGGGAGCGGTCGTGGATTTGCGCTCGCCGTTGCCGACCGATCTCAGACAGTCCCTCGCGGTGCTGAGTGCTATGCCGGAACTTGCCGAGCACCAGGATCCCCTCGACGTCTTCGGCTTCTATCACACCGACGAACCCGCCAACGGAGCGTCGCTGTCCGAGTGACGGCGGGCACGACGAGCACGACGAGCTGCGCGCGCAGCGCTCGCTCGTGCCGTCACGCTTGGCTCGATCGTCCTCCTCCCACACGGCGGCTGTCCGGTCGGACTCGTCGTGGTCATGGTGCGCGCGGTATACGTGGCGGCGATCGGATTGACGGCCCGCCCCGCGCACGCCGAGGTCGTCGATGCCGTCGCCCTCGGAGCGCGGCATCGCTACTCAGGGGAGGAGAGCACACCGTGACCAGGACGGTCCTCATGCACCGTGCTAGGAGGCCGAGAACGGCAGCGTCGCCGGCCCCCGTGTCCATGCGACGATGGGCACGCCGGGGCCTGCGCCCTCGCAGGCCGCGTAATGCCGATGGATCGCGCCCTGCGGTTTGAAACCTTCGTGGTCGGCGCGTCCAACCGGTTGGCCGTGTCCGCCGCCCGTGCCGTGGCAGAGTCCCCAGGGCAGGCGTACAACCCACTGTTCGTGTACGGCGGATCGGGGCTCGGGAAGACGCACCTCGCGGCAGCGATCGCCCATCGGGCCCAAGAGCGGCAGCCAGAGCTCCGCGTGCGCGTCTCCTCCGGCGAGGAGGTGGCGGAGCACCTGCACGTCGCCGTGGCCAGCGGGCAACCGCAGCAGTTCCTCGAGCAGTTTGGGCAGGTGGACCTGCTCATCCTGGATGACGTGCAGTTCCTCACTGGCCAGCGCGAAACCCAGAGCGAACTGCTGCGGCTCCTCAACCTGCTGCTGAATGGCGGCCAGCAGCTGGTGCTGACAAGCGATCGGCGGCCGGCCGAGATCCCCGACGTGGACCAGCGGCTGCTCTCGAGGCTGTCGGGGGGGCTCGTGGTTGATGTGGGCGCCCCCGACTTCGAGCTGCGCCTCGCGATCCTCCGCAATGTTGCCGCGGAACGCACCATGTCCGTCGCCGACGGTGTCCTCGACGAGGTAGCGCGGCTTCCGTTCGGCAACGTGCGTGAGCTGAAGGGCGCGCTCAACAAGCTCACGGCCTATCAGGAAATCGAAGGGCAGCCGGTCGCCGCCGCCGATGTGCGAGCCGTGTTGGGCGTCCATGCCGCCTCCCCCGCGCCAGCAACGGCCGAGCGCTTCCAGGCGATCATTCCCGCGGGAACCGACTACGACGGCTTCCTCGCCGACGTATTGCATGAGGTCGAAAATCGCGTGGCACCCTGGCGTGTGGTGATTGGTGAGGCGATCGCCACCTATCGCCCGGAGGGGTGGAACGTGCGCGTGCTCGAGCGGGCCATGGCACTACCGCAGGCCCCGGACGTGGACGGATTGCTCCGTGTGTACGCAGGTGCCGTCGACCACCTGCGCCAGCTCGAGGCGCAGGCGGTGAGCCTCGACCCCGGCCTGCGCGGCGCTGCCGACTTCCGCGACGTCGAGGCCATTCCCGCGGCGCAGCAGCGCGTCCATCGGCTCATCGGCACGACGTTGCCGCTACCGCAGCCGTCGCCCGGCTTTACGCGTGCCGCGCTGCAGGTGGCGCCCGAAAACCAGCTCGCCATCCGTGCCGTGGATACCGTGATCGAGCAGCCGGGAGCGGTGTACAACCCGTTGTTCCTGTACGGCCCCACGGGGAGCGGCAAGACGCATCTCGCGCACGCCATTGGCAATGCGGTGGCGGATGCGCACCCGGATCTCGCGGTGGCGTGCATATCTGCCATGTCGTTCGTCGAGGAGTACGTGGCCGCGATGCAGGAGGGGCGGGTGGACCGCTGGCGTCTGCGCTACCGAAACGCCGACGTGTTCATCCTCGATGATCTGCAGTTGCTCGAGGCCAAGGAACGCACGCAGGAAGAGCTCTTCCACCTGTTCAACTACCTGGTGGGACGCCGGGGGCAGATCGTGCTCACCAGCACGCGTGCACCGCGCGAGATGCACGACCTCGCCGATCGGCTTCGCTCCCGCTTTGAGGGGGGATTGGTGGTCGCACTTCCGCTCCGCCCACAGCCGCGACTCGACCAGCTCGCCGGTCGCGCCACCGGTGAGCCCGACCGCTTCTTCGAGGATCGCGAGAAGACCATGTGGCACTGGCCCGAGCTCAGCGGCCGCCTGATCGAGGAGTTCCGCTGATGGGGATCCGCTGAATGGCCATTCGCGGCAATCTCAGCGAGGCGAGCCTCGCTGACGTTCTCCAGTTGCTCGCGCTCGGGCAGAAGACGGGATGCCTCAGCATTGCGCGTGATGGCAGCTTCGGCACCATCCACTTCGTCGATGGCCGCGTGGTGCACGCCGGAATCGTCAACCGTCGCGATCGGCTCGGTGACCGATTGGTGCGGCTTGGCGCGATCGCAGCCGACGAGCTGGCCCGCATCGCGTCGCCGGTGGCGTCGCCGGTGGCGTCGCAGGACGGGTCACAGCGCGCGTCGCCGGCGGCGCCGCAGGATGATCACGATCTCGCCAAGGCATTGCTCGCCAGTGAACATGTGGAGCGCGACGCGCTGCTGCGGGTGTATCGCACGCAAGTCGAGGAGGCGGTCTATCACCTCTTCAGTTGGTCACAGGGAACATTCACCTTCGAGCCCGAGAGCGAAGTGCCGCTCGAAGTGCCGCTGTGTTCGATCAGCGCCGACTCGCTCCTGCTCGAAGCGGCCCGACGCGTGGACGAGTGGTCGCTGATCGAGAAGAAGGTTGCGTCGTTCGACCTGATCTTCGAGGCGGACTTCGCGCGCGTGAATGCCCGAGAGGCCCCGCTCTCCCAGGCGCAGGCACGCATTCTACCGCTGCTCGACGGTACGCGCGATGTGCACGAGCTCATGGAGCGCTCGGGACTGGCCGAGTTCGAGGTGGGAAAGGCGCTCTATGGGCTGGTTTCCGCGGGCTACGCGCAGCCCGTTGGGCGGAGTGCCGCGCGCCGTCCGCCACCGCTCGAGAGTCGCGTTGCCGAGCACCGCAATCTCGGCATCGCGTTCTATCGCACGGGCATGATGGAAGAAGCCTCGCGCGAATTTCGGCGCGTGCTGCAGCTAGGCGACGGGGATGGTGTGGCACGCTTCCATCTTGGACTCGTGCACGCGCGTCGGCGTGAGTGGCAAGAGGCGGCCGACATGTTCGCGCGCGGGGCCCGTGACCCAGAGGCGCCGGCGGCCGTTTTTCACAATCTTGCCTACGCCCTCGAGCAGCTGGGCGATCTCGCCGGGGCCGCACGAGCACTCGACGGGGCGCAACAGCGCGCCGAGAGCTCAGGGGAAGGGAATGCGGAAGGCAAGGTCGACCCGCGTATTGCGCTGTCGCGTGCGGTCCTCTGTCTCGCTGCACGGGACCTCGTTGGCGCTGACGCACAGTTGGCGATGGCCCGCAGGCTCTGGGGGGCTCGACAGCCGTCGGCTGCGTGGTTCCACGCCGCCGGCATGGCCGCCGCACTCGGCGGCGACCCTGCGCGCGCCATGGCTCTCCTCGAGGAAGGCATCGCCGTGTATCCACATGCCGTGCCGCTGCACAACAATCTCGCCGTGGTACAGGAGCGGCTGGGTCGCTACGAACTCGCGGCGCGTACGCTGGAACACGCGCTGCTCGAGGATGCCAACTGCGCGCACCTGCACAAGAACCTCGGTGATTACCTCTTCCGGGCGCAGCGCTACGACGAGGCGTTCGATGCCTTGACGCGCGTGGGCTGGTTGGCGCCGCTGCACGGCCCCGATGTCCATCTCAAGCTGGGGCACATTCACTATCGCCGTGGGGAGGTCGATCGCGCGCGCGCCGCCTGGGAGCAGGCGCTCGTGCTTGATCCCCACAATCGCGTCGTGCAGACCAACCTGTCTACCCTGCAGCGCAGCGCGCCGGTCGAGGCGTCGATCCACCCGCCACCCGACGCCGCGGTCACACGGTTCGGGGCCGAGGCATGAGTACGGGCGATGATCGCACGGCGCCGCGCATGGCGCTCGCCGACCGCGTGGAGGCCTTGCGGGAGGTGCTCGATGCCGCGGTGCTGGCGCATCGTGTGCAGCCGGTGGAGGCGGAGCAACGCGAGGCGCTCAAGGCGGAGATCACCACGCTCTTTCGCGAGGTCAGTGCTGCGCTCACTGCGGCGGAGGCCACCAAGAACGCGGTGAAGGCGCTTGCCGAGCAGTGGAAACAGCTCAATCGCGGTCCTGAGGCCGACTCACCAGCCCGCACGATGCCCGGCCGCGTGGATCATCTCGGCGCCTCCACGTTCGTGGAGAAAGGGTGGTCGATGCTCTCACGCAATGATGCGATCGGCGCCGAGGCCGCCTTCCTGCAGGCACTGGCCCTGGCGCCGGGCGGCCTTGAGGCGCAAGCGTTGCTCTCGTGGGCGCAGATGCTGCAAGGGCGTTATGACGACGCCATGCAGACGCTGAAGGAGGTGCTGGTGCGTGAGCCGCAGCATGCGCTCGCCCACGTCAACGTGGGCTACATCTGTCTGCGCACGCAGATGTACGGTGAGGCGATTGAGCATCTCTCCGCGGTGATCTGTGCCGACACGGATCGCCGGGCGACGATGTACGCCCAGCTGTACCTCGGGATGGTCTACCGCGAGCGCGAAATGTACGGCGACGCGGAGTTAGTCCTCCGGCGGGCGCTCGCGCTCGGTCCCAACCTGCTGCAGGCGTGGTACGAACTGGGGCGGGCCTTCTGGTTCGCGGGCCGGCGTGCGGACGCGATGCAGGCATGGAAAACCGGCAGCGAGGCGAACAAGTTCAGTCCATGGGGCAAGCATTGCGCGGATCTGCTGGGGCAGGTGGAGCAGGGGGGCGTACCGCCGCGCGACTGAGACGCGTGGTGGTCGCCCTGCGGTTGTTGGCGTCCGCGGTGCCGGGGGCCGCTGCCGCGCAGGATCCTGGTATCCGTCTCGATAGCGGACGGTTCACCGTCGTAGCCGAGCGGCAGGATGAGCGCCTTGCACGTGCGTTGCTGGCGGCCGCACAGCGGAACGACAGCTTTCCCGGCTTGCCGCGGCCGCGCGACCGGGTGCTCATCGCGATTGCCCCTGATGCACGCCGCCTGCGCGCCTGGGTGGGCCCCTACGCCCCGGAGTGGGGGGCGGCGTTCGCCTTCCCCGATCAGCGCAAGATCGTGATGCAGGGGCGGGGGGCCGGATCTGATGCCGGCGACCCCGTCGGAGTGCTGCGGCACGAGTTGGCGCATCTCGCCTTGCACGAGGCCATGGGCGGGTTGCCGCCGCGGTGGTTCGATGAGGGCTACGCGAGCGTTGCTGCCGGCGAGTTCTCGCGCGAGCAGGCGTTCGAAACGTCGATCGGCATGGTATGGCGTACTCTTCCCACGCTTGAACAACTGGAGCGCGGGTTTGTGCGCGGCGGGATGGAGGCCTCGTGGAGCTATGCCATGGCGCACCGCGTGGTGAGTGAGCTCGATGGGCTGGGCGGGGCCGGCGGACTCGCCAACTTCTTCCGATACTGGAAGAGTACCGGGTCGTTCGAGAAGGGGCTGCGACAGGCCTACGGCATGACCGGGGAGGGGTTCGAGAAGCATTGGCGTGACGCCACCCGTCGGCGCTACGGGGCCCTTTCGTTTGTGACCAACGTGTCGGCGGCCCTGGGGCTGTTTGCCGTGGTGTTGGTGCCGCTGTTCCTGCAGCGCCGCGCGCGCGATCGGAAGAAGCTCGAGGCCATGCGGGCGGCCGACGTGGCGCAGGAGGCGGCGGCCCGGGCCAGTGCGCTGCAGGCCATTCTGGACGGGGCGGGTACCGCAGACCCCGATGACGCCTTGCCGGCACCCGCGGTGCCCCAGTATTCTCCGCCGTATGACCACGACCGATAAACCCCGTTCGCCGGCACTCCTGTACTGGGGGCTTGCTGCCGCGTCGCTCCTTGGCGGCTACGCCGATCTCGCCCGTGGGGGCGAGACCATCGCGCCGCTCCTGCTGGTCCTCGGCTACGTGGTCCTCGTCCCGCTCGCGATCCTCAAGGGCTGAGCCCGCGGGAGGCCCCGCCAGGGCCCCACGAGCGGCAGCGGCGCCGGCAGGTTGGCGCAAGGCCAACGGGACCAGATCCCGGCCAAATGTGACGATCCGGATAAACTTCTGGTTCCACCGGGAACGTCGCTCCCCGACCGTTGTAAGTTTTTTCAGCGGACGGTCCGGACGCAGCGTAAGTCCGGGCGAATAGCTCAGCTGGTTAGAGCACCTGTCTTACACACAGGGGGTCGGGGGTTCGAATCCCTCTTCGCCCATTCCGTCGGGGAACGTCGGCAAAATCTTGCCGGATTCACCCGGCGACCGCAGTTTGTCCAGCTTCACCCCCCAGACCCGCGTGACACGCACAGTCAACGGGTTGCTCCAGTCTCCCGGATCTCCCGGGTCCCACGCACGGTGCGGAGGTTACGACATTGCAGTCACGGCATTTCCAGGCGATCGCCGGAATCGGATTGGCCCTCGGTGGCACGCTCGTGCCTTCGGTGGCTTCGGCCCAGTACAACCGGGTCCCTGATCCGAACGCGAAGCGCGTCATGGTCGCGGTGTTCCGTAGCGGCGAGAAGGGCCTGGGGGTGCAGGCCGCCGACGCGGTTCGCTCGCGCATGAACAGCGAGTTTCCGTTCAAGCAGGTCTATGTGCTGCCCAAGCAGGACATCACGGCCACCCTCGAGGCCTCCGGCTTCCCGGTCGCCGATGCGCTCGAGCCGCACGATCAGAAGGCGCTCGCCACGCTCCTCCGTGCCGACGAATACGTCACGGGGATCGTGTCGAAGACGCCGACCGGCGTGAAGGTTGAAGCCAACCTCGTCCTTGCGCGCGACAACGCGCTGGTGCAGCCGCTCGGCGTCTATGACGCCAAGAGCGTCGGTGAGGCCTCGGGGCTGATTGCCAAGGAGCTCAAGGAAGCCCGCAAGCAACTCGAGTCTGAACAGAAGTGCATCAACGCGGCCCGTCAGCAGCAGTACGACGCGGCGATCGCGGCGGCCAAGGAGGGCATTGTCGCCTATCCGAAGGCCACCCTCACGCGCATCTGCTGGGCCAACGTGCTCGTCACGCAGAAGGCGCCCGCCGCCGAACAGCTCAAGATCGCCAAGGAAATCGTCGATATCGACGCGAAGAGCCGCCCCGGCCTCGCTATCCTGGCCCAGAGCTACCGCGACACCAACCAAGGGGACTCGGCCGTCGTGACGCTCACGCGGCTCCTCGCCACCGATCCCAAGAACCCGCGCCTCCAGAAGGACGTGGTCGAAGCGCTCGCCGTCCTGGCCAACCCGAAGGTGGCCAAGCCGGTAATCGACGAAGCCGTGCAGGCCAACCCGGGCGACCCCGAGCTCCTCAAGCTCCGGTGGCTCATCCTGCTCTCCACGCGCGATTTCAAGGAAGCGTTCACGCAGGGCGATGAGCTGACCAAGCTCGACACCTCGTTCGCCGACACGACGTACTTCATCCGTACGGCACGCGCCTACGCCGCCGATAGCCAGTTCCAGAAGGCGGCCGAGACGGCGTCGAAGGGTATGGCCAAGTTCCCCGAGAACGCGTCGCTCGCCTACGAGCAGATCGTCGGCCTCCGGGCCGCCGGCCAGAACCAGCAGGCGCTCGAAGCCCTTGATAAGGCGATCGCGGCCAAGATGCCGGTTGAGAACGCGCAGACCGTCCGCATCACGCTCCTCAAGGATCTCGGCAAGGGTGACGAAGTGCTCCCCGCCATCAAGAGCGCGATCGCGGCGGGCGACACCACGCAGAACCTCCGCGTGCTCGCGCTGCAGTCCGCAAATGATGCGTACCGGAAGGCCGCGGCCAGTAAGGATCTCAACGATTTTGCCACGGCCGTCGAAACGCTCAAGTACGCCGATTCGGTTGTGCCCAACTCGCTGAAGGCGCAGTCGCAGTTCCTGCTCGGTGCCACGTATGTGGCCTTCGGGCAGGCCAAGCTCGCGGCGGCCCAGGCGGGGAAGCAGTGCGCGCCGGCCAAGGAAGCCAAGGACCTGTTCGTCGAGGCGCAGATCCTGCTGCCGAAGGGCGGGTCGTTCTCGCCCGACGCCATGCGCCAGCTCATGGGTGCGGTCATGCAGCTCGATCCGTACGCCGACCAGCTGATCAAGGCCATCTGCAAGTAAGCATCATCCATTGGTGAACCGCGGGCCCGCTGTCCTTGCGACGGCGGGCCCGTTCGTTTTCCCTGCGCATTCTCACGACCCGGTCGGGTGTCATCACATCCGTGCGCGCGCACGGGTAATGCACATTTTCGAACGCGTCACCCTCTGTTGACGCTGCCAGCTGCTCTCTACTATCATGCCCCCTCGCGACGCTCGTCTACGCGCCCGACGGGGCGCCTCTGCCGCATCCATGACGCGCCTGTACGTCTGTCCGAACCGCACGTGAGCCCGTCCCGAACGCTCCCGTCGGGACGCGCCAGCACCTACCACGTGCCCGTGCTTCTGCACGAGATCGAGGAGCTGCTGGTCCATGCGTCCACCGTGCTCGATTGCACGTTGGGCGGGGGGGGGCACAGCGCGGCGTTCCTCGAGCGCGGCATGCGGGTGACCGGCGTGGATCGCGACCCGCGCGCGCTGGCTGCCGCGCGCGAACGGCTGGCCGACTACGAGAAGACGGGCCGGTTCCGCGCACTGCTCGGCAACTACGCTGACCTGGCCGAGGCGGGACTCGCGGACACCGAGACATTCGACGGCATCCTGCTCGATCTGGGCGTGTCGTCGCACCAGTTCGACGATCTCGCTCGGGGCTTCACGTTTCGCGAAGGGGCCCCGCTCGACATGCGCATGGGCACCGATGCCGATGTGGACGCGGGCGAGCTGCTCAACACCATCGATGAAGTGGATCTCTCGGCGCTGCTGCGTGCCTACGCCGACGAACCGCGCGCCGCACGTTTGGCCCGCGAGATCATCCGGCGTCGTGAGCGCCGTCCCTTTGCCACCGCTGATGATCTCGTCGATGCGATTCGTGCCGTGCTGGGCCCGCGCAGCGGCGCTCCGGACTTCGCGCGCATATTCCAGGCGGTGCGTATCGCCGTGAATGACGAACTCGCCGGTTTGGAGCGCGCCCTGCCCGCACTGCGTGAACGCCTCACCCCTGGCGGCGTGCTGGCCATCATCTCCTACCACTCGGGTGAGGACCGGCTGGTGAAGAACGCGTTCCGGGACTGGAGTGCCACGTGCACCTGTCCGCCCAAGCAGATGATTTGCACCTGCCGTGGCGAACCGCTCGGCGAGACGATCACCAGGCGCCCGGTCAACGCCACGGAGGAAGAAGTGGACGCCAACTCGCGTGCCCGCAGCGCGCGGCTGCGGGCCTGGAGGCTGGCGCGCTGATGGCCACGGCCACCCGTCGTACAACCGCTCGCAGGACACGGGGGCCGCTCAAGGGGCGCGCACTCGTGGCGATCGGCCTAGCCGTCTTTCTTGGGGTGGCGACCTCGGTGGTCTGGCGACGTTCGCAGGGCGTCGCGACCCAGCGAGCCATCAATCGGATCCTCGAGGAGACGCGTACGCTGCGCGCGCAGCAAAAGACCCTCGAGAACGATCTGCGCATGGCCACGAGCCGCCGGCGAGTGGTTCCCGAGGCGCAGCGCCGGTTGGGCATGATCCGCCCGGCGGAAATGCAAACGCGCTTCATTGCCACCGACTCCGGCGCGGCGAGTGTTGTCGCCGACACCTTGCCGGTGCCATGACGGAGCTGCCACCGTCGACGGAGCCAGGGGCCCTCACGATCAGTCGCGGGCGCTCGGCGGTCGTGCACATCTCGCTCGTACTCTTCGCGGCGGCGGTGGTGGCGCGGTCGGCACAGCTGCAGATCGTGGAGCACGGCCGCTGGAGCGAGGAAGCCGAACGCCAGCATGTGGTCGATGTCAAAGTCACGCCGCCACGGGGGGCCATCCTCGACGCCACGGGTGCCGTGCTGGTGGAAACGCGCGAGCAGGCCCAGCTCGTGGTGGAGCCTAAGAAGCTCGGCTTCGGCAAGCGGAAGGGTGCCGACGGCAAGGTCCTGATGGTGGATTCGCGACCCATCCTGAGGCGGACGCTCAAGGAATTGCGCGTGCCCGAGCCGTGGATTGCGCGCGCCTTCAATCGCAAGCAATACACGTGGGTGGAACTGCCCCAGCGCTTCGCCCCAGCCGACGTGGCGCATCTGCGCTCGTTGGCCGGGGTCTCGGTCAAACTCACCCTCGCGCGCATCAACTCCACCCCCGAGGGGCTCCGAGGCATTGTGGGCGTGGCCAACAGCGCCGGCGCATCACGCAGCGGCATCGAGGCGGCCCTCAACGAGTATCTCGACGGGACCACGGGCAATGATCCGCTCGTGAAAGATGGCACGGGCGGTCGGATCCGCTCGCCGATGCGCCCCTCACTCGAGGCGCGCCCGGGGCACAGCGTCATGCTCACGATCAATCAGCAATTGCAGGAGATCGCCGAAGAAGCGCTGGCCAACGCACGGGAGCGCACCGGCGCCACCGGCGGCGACGTGCTGATCGTTGATCCACGGGACGGCGCGGTGTTGGCGCTCGCCGGTATTCGGAAGGGCAAGGCTGCCTATACCAACAACGCCCTCACCGAGGCGTTCGAGCCCGGCTCGGTGATGAAGCCGTTCGTGATCTCGCGCTTGCTCGATCTCAAGCGCATCGCGCCCGACCAGCTGTTCAATACCTATGGCGGGAGTTGGCAGTTCGGCACCAAGAAGTATACGGACACGCACGAGGCGGCCCAGATGACCGTGCGCGACATCGTGCGCTTCTCCAGCAACATCGGTACGGTGCAGGCGTCGCAGAAACTGAGTGATCGTGAGCAGTACGAAACGTTCCGCGACTTCGGCTTCGGCGTACCCACCGGGGTGACCTATCCCAGCGAATCGCGTGGTCAGGTGGCGCTGCCTCCGTGGAAGCCGCTCGATCACGCGCAGATGTCCATCGGCTACAGCATGGCGGCCACGCCCCTGCAGATCGCGCTGGCCTACGCGGCGATTGCCAACGGGGGCGAATTGCTGCAGCCGTCGCTCGTCCGCGAGATCCGCGATTTCGAGGGGACGGTGGTGTACCGCCATCAGCGTCGGGTCATCCGTCGGGTCGTGTCGGCGGCCACGTCGTCGCTGATGCGCGAGATGCTCAAGAGCGTGGTGGATAGCGGCACCTCAACCGCTGCCGATCTCAAGGGCTTCGACGTGGGCGGCAAGTCGGGTACCGCCCGCCGCGTACGCGACGAAGGCCGCGGCTACGAGATCGGCAAATACAACTCGAGTTTCGCGGGCATGTTCCCCGTCGAGAATCCGCAGTACGTGATTGTGGCGCGCCTCATCGACCCCGTGGGTACGTACTACGGAGGCCTCGTGTCGGGGACGATGGTCAACGATCTGCTGCAGTCAGCGATTTCCACGCGCGACGCGTCGTTGAATCGGGGCGAACTCGCGCGCAGCGTGCGCCCCATGCCGGCCCCGCTTCCCAAGCCGCTCACGCCGGAACAGCTGCGCATTGCGCAGCGCGATTCGGCGCGCTTCGACTCCCTCAGGGCACCGCCGCCGCCGAAGGCCGAACCCATTCCCATGCCGTCGCGCATCGTGGTGGAACTGCCGCTGGCGTCGAGCGATGGTGCGCGTGGTGCACGCGCCAAGGTCCCCGCCGTCCGCCCTGCCGCCGCACTGCGGCCGGTCCCGTCGGTCTACGGGCTTACCGTACGTCAGGCCGTGCGCACCCTGCATGCTGCCGGCTTTCAGGTGAGCGTGGTGGACGGCAGTGGTGTGCGCACACGCCCCGCGCCGGGCGTGATGCTCCGCGTCGGCTCTACGGTGCAACTCGAGTCTCCCCTATGAGCTCCGTCCCCGTGTCCCGATTGGTCGAGGCGCTGCGCGAGGCAGGGCTGCTGGTGTCGCAGTCCCCCGCGCTCCCCGAATCCATTGGCGATCTGGTCGATGACAGCCGCCGGGTGTCGCCCGGCGCGGCATTTCTCGCCGTGCGCGGCGCCGCGCAGGATGGGCATGCCTGGCTGCCCACGGCCAGGGAAGCGGGGGCCGCGCTGGCCATCGTGGAAGACGCCGCTGCCGCCGAAGCCGCGGGAATGCCACGGCTCGTGGTGCGGGATGGCCGCCGTGCCGCCGCCGTGTCGGCCGCCGCATTTCACGGATGGCCCGCCCGCGAGCTCACACTCGTGGCGGTGACGGGCACCAACGGCAAGACCACCACGGTCGGGCTGCTGCGCCACCTGCTCGATGCACCGGAGCATCCGGCCGCGTCGATCGGCACACTGGGGGTGCTGCTTGGCAGCGAAGGCGCACCGCTCCCTGGTGGCGGTGGGCTCACCACGCCCGGGCCGGTGGAGCTGCAGCGTCTCCTGCGGGAACTGGTGAACCGCGGCGTGAAGGCGGTCGCCATGGAAACCTCCTCGCACGCGCTCGATCAGCGTCGTGTGGAGGGGCTGTCCTTCGCCGTTGCGGTGTTCACCAACCTCACTCGCGATCACCTCGACTACCACGGCACCATGGAGGCCTATCGGGCCGCCAAGCTGCGGCTGGTGGGGTTGCTCGCACGCGACGGCGTCGCCGTGCTCAATGCCGACGATCCCGCCTGGCATGGCGTGACCCAGGCGCCGCGTACACTGACGTTTGGCACCGCCGCAGAGGGACAGGCGCAGGTGAGCGCGCGGGACGTACAGTTCATGGCCACCGGCTGTCGCTTTCTGCTGGTGGCGCCATCGGGGGCGCATGAGGTGGCGCTGCCGCTCATCGGCGAATTCAATGTGGCCAACGCGCTGGCCGCCGCGGCCGCCGCGCTCGCGCTGGGACTGCCCGTGCAGACGATCGCCGAGCGGCTATCGCACGTGCCGCAGGTGCCAGGGCGGCTCGAGCGCCTGCGCACAGCGCCCACGGTGCTGCGCGACTATGCGCACACCCCCGACGCCCTCGATCGCGCATTGCGTGCGGTGCGTCCTTTCGCGCAGCGCGAAACTGGAGAAGCGAGCCGCCTCATTGTGCTCTTCGGCTGCGGCGGAGACCGTGACCGCGGCAAGCGGCCGGAAATGGGGCGCATCGCGGCCGCACTGGCCGACGTGGCCGTCGTCACCAGTGACAATCCGCGCACCGAGGACCCCGAGCGGATCCTCGATGACATTGAAGCCGGCATGACGGATGTCGTGCCAGGCCGCACCCATGTACGCATCACCGATCGCCGCGACGCGATCGCCCATGCCCTGCGCATCGCCGGGCCGCACGACGTCGTCGTCCTGGCCGGGAAGGGGCACGAAACGTATCAGATCCGCGGTACCACATCGTACCCATTCGATGAGAGTGCAATCGTGGCCGAGCTGTCACGCGACATCTTTGCCGCCGGTGATCAGGGAGGGGAGGCGTGAGCCCCTTCACCACCGCCGGTACCGAGTTCACCGCCGTACCCGCGGTGTCCCCGCTGGAGGCGCATCCGTATTGGACCTTCGAACGCGTGGCGCAGGCGCTCGGCACCGGCCCGTCCATGCCCAACGCGCTCGCCGGCGTCTCCACGGACACGCGAAGCATCGCACGTGGCGACCTGTTCGTGGCGCTCACGGGTGAGCGCTTCGACGCGCACGATTTTCTTGTGCAGGCGCGTGACGCGGGAGCCGCCGCCTTCGTCGTGAGTGATCCGGCCAAGGCCGCTGGACTCGGGGTGCCCACCTACGTAGTGCCCGACACGCTGGTGGCGCTGGGCCAGCTCGCCAACGCCTGGCGCCGAGCGTGGGGGCGCAGCGTGATTGCGGTCGCAGGCTCCAACGGCAAGACCAGCACCAAGGAACTGCTCAAGGCCGCCTTCGACCGAACGTTTGTGGTCCACGCCACTTCGGGGAACCTCAACAATCGCATCGGCGTGCCACTCACACTGCTCGCCATTCCGAGCGATGCCGAGGTGGCCATCGTGGAACTCGGCACCAACATGCCTGGTGAGGTGGGCACGCTGCGCGCGATCGCCGCCCCCGACGTGGCGGTCCTCACCAGCATTGGTGAGGAGCATCTTGAGGGACTCGGCGATCTGGCCGGCGTGCTGCGAGAGGAATGCGACGTCTTTCACGGTGCCACGCTCGCGGTGGTGCCCGCGGCTCACCCAGAAGTGGAGCCGATCGCCCGAGATCGCGCGCGCGCGGTGGTGACCGTTGGATTGTCGGCCGGGTCGGTGAGGCCCGATGCCTGGGGGCTCGACGACGAAGGGCGGCCATGGTTGGATGTGAACGGCACCCGCCTCGCGTTGCCGCTCCGCGGTGCGCATCAGGCGGCCAACGCCATGCTGGCCGTTGCCACCGCTCAGGCGTGCGGCGTGCCGCTCGAAGACGCAGCGCTGGGGATGGCCGCCATGCCTGTCCCCAGCATGCGTGGGGTGTGGGAAACCCTCGGCGAGGCCACGCTCATCAACGATGCCTACAACGCCAACCCGGCCTCCATGCGCGCCGCGATCGCACTGCTCGCCAGTGTGGGGCAGGGGCGGCAGCGCGTGGCCATTCTCGGGTCCATGCGCGAACTCGGTGCGACGGCCGAGGAACAGCACCGCCAGGTGGCGCAGGCCGCGCTGACCTCCCCAGCGGATCTGATCGTGGGCGTGGGGGACTTCGCCGCGGCCTTCGCCGCCGTCTCGCCCGATGATCCGCGCGTGATTACCAGCGTGGAGCTCGACGCACTCTGGCCGCTGGTCGAGGCCCGTCTCGATCGCCGCGCCGTCATTCTGCTCAAAGCCTCACGGGGCATGCGCCTCGAACGCCTCGTGCCGCACCTCACCGCGTGGGCCACCGCGCCCACCGCCTGACCATTTCGCGTGCTCTATTTCCTGCTGCAGCCTCTCGCGCGCGATGTCGGCGTGCTCAATCTGCTCAACTACATCACCTTCAGGGCGACCGCGGCCTTCGTGACCGCATTGCTGCTGTGTTTCGTGTTCGGGCCGACGATCATTCGGCGCCTGCGAGACATGGCCGTGCACCAGGTGGTGCGCGCCGGAACCCCCGATTCGCACGCGGGCAAGGGGACCACACCCACCATGGGGGGGATCCTCATCCTCGTGGCCACCTTCCTCCCCACCATTGTGTGGGCGCGGCTCGACAA
Source organism: Gemmatimonas sp. (assembly GCF_044344655.1). Taxonomy (GTDB): domain Bacteria; phylum Gemmatimonadota; class Gemmatimonadetes; order Gemmatimonadales; family Gemmatimonadaceae; genus Gemmatimonas. The sequence goes on along the minus strand of NZ_JBIJCN010000036.1, from coordinate 8,358 downwards.
TCGGTACGTCCTGCTGGCCATGGCGGTCACGGCGTGGATGGGGGTGATCGGCTTCCTCGACGACTACCTCAAGCTCAAGCAGAAACGCGAAGGGAAGAAGAACGAAGGGTTGGTGGAGCGCTACAAGCTTGCCGGGCAGGTGACGTGCGGCCTGGGCCTCGGCGCCTACCTGCTGTTCGATCCCGTCTCCACCTTGCCGGGGGCGAGTACCACGCTGCCGTTCTTCAAATACATGCTCGTGGTGCCCGCGGTCGCGTGGGCCGCTTGGCTGTACATCCCGTGGGTCACCTTCATCCTCACCGGCGTGAGTAACGCCGTGAATCTCACCGACGGGCTCGATGGGCTGTCGTCGGGACTGGTGGCCATCGCGGTGCTTACGCTGGGGATCTTCGCCTACCTGATCGGACGCGTGGACACGTCGGCGCACCTGCTGATCTTCTACATGCGCGGCGCCGGTGAACTTACGGTGTTTTGCGCCGCGATCGTGGGCGCCTGCATCGGCTTTCTCTGGTACAACGCGCATCCCGCGCAGGTGTTCATGGGCGACACCGGGTCGCTCGCGCTGGGCGGCGCCGTTGGCGCGATTGCTATCCTGCTCAAGAGCGAGTTTCTCCTGCTGTTCGTGGGCGCGGTGTTCTTCGCCGAAACGATGTCGGTGATTCTGCAGCGTTCGGTGTTCAAGTACCGCCGCCGGAAGCACGGCCTCGAGTACGCGCAGACGCATCGCGTGTTCCTGCGCGCTCCGCTGCATCACCATTTCGAGATGAAGGGCTGGCCCGAAACCCAGGTGGTCATCCGCTTCTGGATCATCGGGATCCTCTGCGCGTTTCTCGCGCTCAGTACGCTCAAGCTCCGCTGACGGGGACGAGGATGGACTCGGAGAGTACGTCGGACACGGTGCGCACGCGGACATCGCAGGAGGTGGCCGCCTTGGTGGCACGCCGTCTCGCCGAACGCGCCGGCGAGTTTGCGGTGATCGGCCTCGGGCGCAGTGGCGTGGCGGCGTCGCGCCTGCTGCGTCGCGCCGGGCAGTCGGTGTACGCCTCCGATGTGTCCACCGCCGACAGCGTACACGCCGTCGCGCGTGAGCTCGAGTGCGAGGGCGCCAGTGTGGATGTGGGGCACCACAATCTCGAGCGCATCACGCATGCGGCGGTCGTGGTGGTGAGCCCCGGGGTGCCGCCAACGGTGCCGCCACTGCAGGTGGCCGCCAAGGCCGGCATCCCCATCGTGAGTGAAGTGGAAATCGCATTGCGCTTGACGCCGCAGCTGCGCTACATCGCGACCACCGGCACCAACGGCAAGACCACCACCACGGCGCTGATCGCGCACCTGTTGCGCGCGCTCGGCCACGATGCCGACAGCGTGGGAAATATCGGCACGCCGGTATCCGAGCTGCCGCTGCGCGACCTGCCGCCCGCCTGGGCTGCTCTCGAGATCTCCAGCTTCCAGCTGCACGACACGCCGGGGGTGCTCCCCGACGTGGGCGTCCTCACCACGCTCAGCCCCGATCACCTCGATCGGTATGGGAGCGTGCACGAATACTACGCCGACAAGAAGCGACTCTTCGCCAACGCCACCGTGGCGTCGCGGTGGGTCACTACGGCCGACAACACCGATGTGCACGAGCTGATTCGCGGTGTGCCGGGCCACTGGTATCACTTCTCCACGAAGCGCACCGACGTTGATGCGTGGTTCGACCGCGAGCGCAACGAGTTGCACGTGCTGGGCGCGCCGCTCCTGTCGCGCGCCGATGTGGCGCTCGCGGGCGATCACAATGTGGCCAACGTCCTAGCGGCCCTGCTGGCTGTGATGGTGGCAGACAGTGCACACGCGACGCCCGCGGCCCGGAACACCCTGGCCGCGGCCGTCCGCTCGTTCCATGCCCTCGCACACCGGCTCGAACCGGTGCATGATCAGCAGGGTATCCTCTGGCTCAACGACTCGAAGGCCACCAATGTCGCCTCCACGCAGGTGGCCATTGCGAGCATGACACGCCCTGCCGTGGTGCTGCTGGGCGGGCGTCACAAGGGCGAAGCGTACACGTCACTGGCGCCGGAACTGCGGCGCACCGCACGTGCCGTCATCGCGTTCGGCGAAGCCGGTCCGCTGGTGCAGGCCGACCTCGAATTGCCGCTCGCTGGTCAGGTGCCGGTGCTCCTGGTGCCGGCCGGTCGACCATTCGCTGAGGTCCTCGGCGAGGCACGCGCGCTTGCGCAGGACGGCGACGCGATCCTGCTGTCCCCGGCGTGCTCGAGCTTCGACATGTTCCGCAACTACGAGGAGCGTGGACGCGAGTTTGCGCGTCTCGCCGCGGTGCTCTCATGACGACGGGCGTGCTCGGCACAGCCGCCGCATCCCCGGCCTCGGACCATGCCGCCGCCGCGCGCGCCGGCTCTCGCCAGCGCTGGCGCATGTCGATCGAGGCGCGTGCCATGGTGATGGTGACCGCGGTGCTCCTGACCCTCGGACTCGCCGTGCTGTACAGCGCCAGTGCGCTCGTGGCGATCAACGCCAACAGCCCGGGGCACTTCTTCGTGCTGCGGCAGGGGGTGGGGGTGGTGGCCGGCGCCATCGCCTTCATGGTGCTGGCCAAGGTCGATGCCGAGGTCTGGAAGCGTCTGGCGTGGCCCATCATGGGCGCGAGCCTGCTGATGATGCTCATCGTGGTGCTCCCCGGAACCGAAAGCCTTACCGGGCGACAGAATGGTGCGCGGCGCTACCTGTTTGGCGGCTCCATTCAGCCGTCGGAGTTCGCCAAGTTCGCCATTCTCGTGTGGGCGCCCATGTTGCTCGTGAAGAAGGGGGCCCAGGTGAAGCAGATCGGAAAGGGGCTCATGCCCTTCGCCGTGGTGGTGGGTAGCCTCAGCGTGCTTGCCATCCTCGAACCGGACTTTTCGGTAGCGATGATGTTCTGCCTTCTGCTGGCCGTCCTGTTGTTCGTGGCCGGGGCACGCCTGTCACACTTCATGCTTTTCGCCGTGGTTGGCGCGGTGCTGATCGGCATACCGCTCGCCAAGCGTGGCTACATTCAGGAGCGCCTGCGCAGCTTCACCGCCGGTGAACAGGCGCGCGCCGACAAGCAGGATGGCCTCAGCAAGCAGCAGTTCCAGTCGTTCGTGGCCGTGGGCTCCGGCGGCGTGCTCGGTGTGGGCTTCGGGCAGGGCAATCAGCAGCGTGGCTGGTTACCACTGGCCTACAACGACTTCATCGGCTCGATCGTTGGCGAGGAGTTCGGGTTCGTGGGGCTCGCCGGCATCACGGCCCTCTTTGCGCTCTACGGCTGGTTGGGGTTCCGCATCGCGAGACAGGCGCGAAGTCCGTACCTCACGCTCGTCGCCGTGGGGCTCACCTTCACCACCGTGTTCACCGCGTTCATCCACCTTGGCGTGGTGATCGGATTGCTCCCCAACACCGGGCTGACATTGCCCTTCGTGTCGTACGGCCGCTCCAATCTCGTGCTCACCCTGGCGATGACCGGCATCCTCGTCAACATCGGCAGTGAGCGTCAGCGGGTGTACGGCGCCGCGGCCACCGATCCGCTCCTCTCGGATACGGTCTGAACCGCATGGCGCCTGCGACGCACCCACACACAGGCCCCGCGCGGGTCTTCTTCGCCGGCGGTGGCACAGGTGGGCATCTCTATCCCGGGCTCGCCATTGCCCGCGCCATGGTGCGCCTTGCGCCCTCGGTGCAGCCACATTTCATCGGCGCGCGCCGCGGCATCGAGAAGGAGGTGCTTCCCGGTGCTGGCTTTCCCTTCACGCTGCTCGATTTGCATCCGCTCTATCGGCAGCGGCCCTGGGACAACTGGAAGACGCTTGCCGGCGCCTTCAGTGCGTGGCGTGCCATCGCGGCGCTGGCGCGTACCCAGCGGCCGCGCGCGGTGATCGGCACCGGCGGCTATGCGGCGGGGGTGGCGTTGGCCTGGGGACGCGCCAACGACGTGCCCACCATGCTCCACGAGCCGGACAGTCATCCCGGGCTCACTACACGTGTCTTTGCGAAGGGCGCCCACTCGCTGTTCCTCGGCTTTCCCGAGGCCGCGGACCGCCTCACCGTGGGGGCGCGCACTCGGGTGCATTCCGTCGGGTGTCCCATCGAACCGCCGCCCGTGCCTCGCCGTTCACGCACCGACGCTCGTGCGGCGTGGGGGCTGCCGGCCGATGCCTTCGTGGTCCTCGTGACCGGCGGCAGTCAGGGCGCGCGGGCCCTCAACGACGCCGTGGCCGCGTGGGTGGCTGGCGGGCTGCCCGATCAGGTGGCGCTCATCTGGGCCACGGGGCGTGGGCAGGCGGCCGCGTATCTCGATCGCGAAGCGCCGATGGTGCGCGTGCGGCCCTATCTCTCACCGATCGCCGACGCGTACGCGGCGGCGGACGTCGCCATAACCCGCGCCGGTGCCATGTCGATCGCCGAGCAGTGCGCGTGGGGCATTCCCGCGGTGCTGGTCCCACTGCCCACGGCTGCGCAGGATCACCAAACGCACAATGCCCGCGCGACCGCCGCGGCGGGGGCCGCCGTACACCTGCCGCAAGCGGAGCTCAGCGCCACGCGGCTCGATCAGATCGTGCGCGCCATGCAGCGGGATCCGGCACAACAGGCCCGCATGCGGGCTGCCGCCGAGCTCCGGGCCCATCCCGGTGCCGCCGACGCGATCGCCCGCTCCATCCTCGGCGCCATCGGCGCGTTGTAGTGCGTTGGTCGTCTCGTTGTCATCCGGCGTAATCCGCCATATTTCTTGCATGGATCCCACCCCCGATCGTATGTCGTCGCCCTCCACTCCCGAGCGTGCGCTGCAGGATGTGCTGCTCGATGCCACCGATGCCCGCCCCGTGCACTTCGTGGGGATTGCCGGCGCGGGCATGAGCGCGCTCGCCGAGCTCCTCGCCCGGCGTGGTGTGCGGATTCAGGGCACGGATGCCAATCCCGGCGGCGCGCCGGATCTGGCGCGCTACGGTATCGCTGTGCGCGATCACGATGCGACCATGGTGCAGGGCGCACGCGCGCTCGTGTATTCGTCCGCCATCCCCACCACGCATCCGGAAATGCAGGCCGCGCGTGCCGCCGGTATACCGGTGGTGCGCCGCGCCGAGGCGCTTGCGGCGGCCGTGAGCGGTGGGTCGCTCGTGGGGATCGCCGGCACGCACGGCAAGACCACGACGACCGTCATGACCACCGAGGCACTCGCCGCGGCGCGTCGTGATCCCACCGGCGTGGTCGGCGGGCGCGTTGGACTGTGGGGTGGCAATCTGCGCCTCGGCGGCCCCACGTACGTGGTGGAGGCCGACGAATACGATCGCTCCTTCCTCGCGCTCGAGCCCGAGGTGGCCGTCGTGCTCAACGTGGAAGCAGATCATCTCGACATCTATCGTGATCTCGACGATATCCGTCGCGCCTTCGAGATGTACTGCTCGCCGGCGCGGGTGCTGGTGCGCTGCGCGGATGATGCGGGCGCGATGAGCCTGCGCGTGGCAAGCAGCCGCGAGGTGATCGCCTACTCCGCCACCGTGCCAGGCACGGAGCCGGCCGCACATGCCGCCGATGCGCGCCTCGTGGCCCACGAGTTGGTGCTCGATGCCGCGGGCGCGAGCTTCGTGGTGCACCTCGATGGGGAGCCGCTGGGCGCGGTGCAGCTCGCGGTGCCCGGGGTGCACAACGTCCGCAATGCGCTGGCCGCCATCGGGGCAGGGCTGGCGCTCGGCTGCACGGTGCCCGAGATGGCGCCCGGCCTCGCGGCGTTTCGCGGTGTCGAGCGTCGCTTCCAGCGATTGGGTGCCGAGCGCGGGATTGAGGTGGTTGACGATTATGCCCATCACCCCACCGAGGTGCAGGCCACCATTGCCGCGGCGCGCCATGCCTTCCCGGGGCGCCGTCTCGTGCTGGCGTTCCAGCCGCATCTCTACTCGCGTACACGCGATCTGCAGGCCGAGTTCGCGGCGGCGCTGGCCGCCGCTGATGTCCTGCTGCTCTGCGACATTTATGGCGCGCGTGAACAGCCCGAGCCAGGTGTGACGAGTGCGCTCATCGGGGATCGGCTGCCAGCGCGCGTGCTGCGTTGGCAGGGGCCGCGCGACGAGGCCGCCGCGGCGCTCCAGGCGTGCGTCGCCGACGGTGATGTGGTGCTCACGATGGGCGCCGGCGACATCACCCGCACGGGGCCCGAGCTGCTGCAGCGACTGCGTACCATGGCGCCGCATTCCTGACGCCGCCCATGACAGACTTCCGAGCGCAACCCCGATCGTGACCACACCCGGGATGGACCAATCGCCGGCGGCCGGGGCCGAGGGACGCGAGCCCACGCGCCCGCGCTGGTGGCGCATTACCCGTCTCGCGCTCATCGGCGCCGCGGTGGCGGGCGTGGTCGCTACCCCATGGTGGGGGCCGCGGGTCTTGTCGCAGCTCGATTTCTTCCACGTGCGCCGCGTGGTATTCGAGGGGATGCGCTACACGCCCCGCGGCGAAGCCTTGTCGTTGTTGGCCGTAGACACGCTGCAGTCGGTCTGGCAGCCGGCGGAGCCGCTCGCGGCTCGCGTGGCCATGCATCCACTGGTGCTGTCCGCCACGGTGGATCGTCAGTTGCCTGGCACACTTGTGGTCCGCGTGGTGGAGCGTGAGCCGGTGGCGCTGGTGCGCCGGAAGGGGGGGCGCCTCGATCCCGTCGATGGGGGCGGACGCGCGCTGCCGATCGATCCGGCCGTGGCCCCGCTGGATGTCCCTATTGCCGGCAGCGCCGATAGCGTGCTCATGCACCTGCTCGAGGGGCTCCGTGTTTCGGAACCGGCGCTGTTCGCCCGGGTGGAGCGGGCTGATCGCGTCAAGCCCCCGAAGGGACCGGACGAATTCCGCCTGAAACTCGAATCCGTCACCGTTCGGACCCTTCCTCAGGTGACCGTGGCGCGCTTCAAGGACATATTACCAGTGGAAGCCGACCTCACGCGCAACCGCCTGCGCGTGGTGGAGCTCGACCTGCGCTTCCGTAACCAGGTGATCGCCCGACAGCCATGACGTCCGAACCCATCGTTGCCGCCCTCGATATTGGCACCGCGCATACCACCGCCATCGTGGCGGCGGTGCACGGCGATTTGCCGCGTGCGCCGCGCCTCAAGGTGTTGGGTGTGGGCACCACGCGCACCATGGGACTCCGACGTGGGGTCGTGAGCGATATCGAGGAAGCCACACGCTCGATTCGCGCAGCAGTGGAGGAGGCGTGTCGGGTGGCTGGTGTGCAGGCCGACGGCCTGTATGTGGGGATCGCCGGCGAGCACGTGCGCGCCATGTGTTCCGCCGGTGTGGTGGCCATCAGCGGCGACGAGATTACGCGCGCCGATGTGGAGCGCGTGAACGAGGTGGCCCGCGCGATGGCCATTCCGCAGGACCGTGAGCTGCTGCACGCCATTCCGCAGGAGTACCGCGTGGATAAGGCCGACGGCATCCGTGATCCCGTCGGCATGATCGGCACGCGCCTGGAAACCGAGATGTATCTCGTGACGATCGGCAGTTCGCCGTCGATGAATCTGCGCAAGGCGATCGAGCGCGCGGGGTACAAGGCGCGCGAACTGGTGTTGGAGCCGATCGCGAGCGCGCTGGCGGTGCTTACGGAAGAGGAGAAGGAGCTGGGGGTGGTGCTCGTGGAGCTCGGCGCCGGCACCACTGATCTCGCCATCTTCCACGAGGGAAAGATCCGGCACCTTGGCACCATTGCATATGGCGGCAACAACGTGACCAGTGATCTGGTGCAAGGGCTGGGGATCACGCAGCACGACGCCGAGCAAATCAAGGAGGCGTACGGCTGCGCGTACGAGCCGCTCGTTGACCCCGAACAGGTGATCGCCATGCCGGCGTCGGGTTCGCACGGGGAGCGACATCTCTCGCGTGAGCTGATGACGCACATCATTCATCAGCGCATGGACGAGATCTTCGACAAGGTGGTGCGCGAGATCCAGCAGGCTGGCTATCAGGGCAAGCTCAACGCGGGGATTGTGCTCACCGGTGGCGGTGCGTCGCTTGAGGGGATTACCGAGCTCGCCGCCGACGTGTTCGGGCTTGGGGTGCGCATCGGGGTGCCGGGCGCGAAGCTCGACGGCTTGGTGGAGAACGTGAACGATCCGCGCTTTGCTACGGTGACGGGCCTCGCACTCTATGGCGCGCACCGCACCGCGCTTGGGGGGGGGCTGACCCGGCGGGCGTCCCGCGGCGGCGGCGGCGTGGACAAGCTCGCCACGCGTGTAAAGACCTGGTTGCAGGATTTCTTCTGAGGGGATTTCTCAAAAAAGGGCGCGCCTGACGGCGCGCCCTTTTTTTGCCAGAACCGGGGGAAAGATCAGGCCCTCACGAGACCGAGCGGGGCGACGGCAG
>NZ_JBIJCN010000086.1:0-5422 GCF_044344655.1 Gemmatimonas sp. | reverse complement strand
TTCGGGAATATCACGCCGGAGCCGCATCCACATCTCCGCCGGCGATCACATTATCACGAACCGTGTCGATCGGCAGGGGTGTGGATAACTCAGGGGGCGTTTTTGTGACGGCAGCGACCGTCGGCAAATCACGCCAACTTCAACAAAATCCAGTGCTTGCGCGGCAGAAGCGAATGTGTATTCTAGGGGAGCTTCCAGCACCAGCAGCTGCACGTTCCACATTTGCACATCGGTCGGCAGCGCGGTCCACCAGTCTCGGTGGAGCTCGCCGCACGCCGACCGCCACTCCTTCGCTCGCCCCGCGGGCTGCGACCTTCACCCTGTTCCTGCCAAGCCCCGTATGGAGCTCCCCCGGATGACCTTCGAGTTCGAAGAGAACGCCCCGCAGAACGCCCGCATGAAGGTCGTGGGTGTTGGCGGCGGCGGCGGCAACGCCGTGAACCGCATGATCGAGGAGCACCTCGAGGGTGTTGAGTTCATCTCGGTGAACACCGACGCTCAGGCCCTCATGAACTCGAAGGCCGACGTCAAAATCCAGATTGGCAAGAAGCTCACGCGCGGCCTCGGTGCCGGCGCGCGTCCCGAGATCGGGCGCCAGGCGGTCGAGGAAAACCGTGAGGACACCAAGCGCGTGCTTGGCAACGCCGATCTCGTCTTCGTGACCTGCGGGATGGGCGGCGGCACCGGCACGGGTGCCGCGCCCGTCATCTGCGAGCTCGCGCGCGAAGCCGGCGCACTGACCGTCGGCATCGTCACGCGCCCCTTCCTCTTCGAAGGGCGCAAGCGCATGCGGCAGGCCGAAGAGGGGATCGCCGAGATGCGCAAGAACGTGGACACGATGATCATCGTGCCCAACGAGCGGCTGCTCGCCGTCGTGGGCAAGGGGATCCCGTTTCACGAGGCGCTCAAGAAGGCCGACGAAGTGCTGCTGCACGCCACACAGGGGATCTCGGTCCTGATCTCCGAGACCGGCCTCGTGAACGTCGACTTCGCCGACGTGCGCACCGTCATGCAGAACGGGGGCTCAGCGCTCATGGGCACCGGTATCGGCCGCGGTGAGAATCGCGCCATCGAGGCCGCGCAGCAGGCCATCGCGTCGCCGCTCCTCGACAACGTGTCCATCTCCGGCGCCACGGGCGTCCTCGTCAACATCACCGGCGGTGAAGACCTCACCCTCGGCGAAGTCCACCAGATCAACGACATCGTGCACGAGGCCGTGGGCGACGAGGCCGAAATCATCTTCGGCGCCGTCCACGAGCCGGCCATGATGGGCGAGATCCGCGTGACCGTCATCGCGACCGGCTTCGACCGCTACATGCAGCAGGCGGCCCCGGCCGCCCCCGCCGCGACGCACAGCACGTTTGCCCCTTCCGCCCGGCCCCTGCCGTCTGCATCTTCTGATGCTCAGGGTGCTCATCCCAAAGCGCCGTCAGTCCTGCCATTCCCGGCCGGCCGACCGGCGGCGAGACCTGCGGCCCCCGCCGCTCGTCCTGCGTGGGAAGGAGCCGCCCCGCGTCCGCCCCGCGTTCCGCCGGCCTCACCGGCCACCAGCGCGGAGCTGGATGACATGGAAATCCCAACGTTCATACGGAGACAGATGGATTGACGTCCTCGCGTAAGCTGCTCGTCGCCGCCGGTTGCCTGGGCATCGGAGCGGCTACTATCGCGCTGGGACGTCCCGTCGAAGAGCGCCCCGCGGCCAGTGTTCTGGCGGCGGGGCCTCGTGTTTCCGTCGCTGCCCGCTGGCGCACTACCGTCGATACCATCCGGCGGGGCGAACCGTTGTCCGTAGCCCTCGAACGGGCTGGCCTTGCGCCCGCCGAGGCGGCACAGGCGCTCAGCGCCGCGAGTGCACTGGATCCGCGTAAGGTTCGCGCCGGCACCACCATCACCACCAAGGTCGATCCCGATTCGGGCGCGTCCGAGGTGGTGTTGCAGCTCGCCATCGATCGCGTGGTCCGCTTCACCCGGTCGGTCGGACAGTCGTGGGTCGAGAAGGAGGAAACCCTCCCCTGGACAACCGATACCGTCGTCGTTGGGGGCGTGGTTAACTCCACCCTCACCGGCGCCATCGCCGCCGGCGCGGGCGCATTCCCCGAGCGCCAGCGCACCGAGCTCGCCTACGCCCTCGCCGATATCCTCGAATATCGTGTGGACCTCAGCCGGGACCTCCAACCCGGTGACTCCATCCGGGTGATGGTCGAACGGCAGAGCGCACCTACCGGGCTGGTCCGCCCCGGCAGCATCATCGCCGCCCGGCTCACCGTCGGCGGCAAGCCCGTCGAAACCATGCGCTTCAAGCAGGGCACGCGCGTGGCCTACTTCGACGGCGACGGCAAATCCATGCGGGCCGCGTTCCTGCGCGCCCCGCTCGCCTTTCGCCGCATCTCGAGTGTCTTCGGTTTGCGCCGGCACCCCATCCTGGGCACGCTGCGTCGCCATGCCGGTACCGATTATGCCGCAGCGGCGGGCACCCCTGTGCGCGCCCTCGGCAACGGCCGCGTGATCTTTGCTGGCTGGAAGGGCGGGTACGGCAAGACGGTCGAGCTCCGGCATACCAATGGCTTTGTGACCCGCTACGGGCACCTCCGCGCCTTCAACGTACGCTCCGGACAGTCGGTGAGTATCGCCCAGACCATCGGGCAGGTGGGCTCCACCGGGCTGTCCACCGCGCCGCATCTCCACTTCGAGGTGCTCGTCAATGGCGTGCACCGCGATCCCCGGGTGGCACTCCGCAACCAGAGTGGGGAGCCCCTCGCGGCCGCACAGCGGGCCGCCTTTGTCCAGCTCAAGGCCCGCCTCTTCGCGCAGCTCGATCAGCCGAGTGTCGTCACGACCGGCCGGTACGGACCCGCCCGTCCCCGCGGGGAGTGATTCTGGGGGCCGCGAGCAGTTCGGCCCAGCACTGCGTACGCACGACACGGGGGCGTAGGCTCCCACTCGCGGGGCAGGAGAATGACGATTCTTCTGCCCCGCGCCCTTTCTCCGATCCGCGCGCCCCGTGAGTGTTCTGTCGTGATTCGCTGGCTCCTTGCCGTTGCCCTTGGACTGCTCGCCGCCTGGCTCGCCTACGGCCGTGCCGGCGGTGTCTCGCGCGGACGCCTGTCGCTGCAGGAATGGCTGCTGGCCACGCTGCGTGCGGCGGCCGTCACCGTGGTGGCCGCTCTCCTGCTTGGGGCGCCACGCGGCGCGGCCCGCCCGCGTGCGCCCCTCGTGGCGATCGACGCCTCGGCCTCCTGGCGCCGCGCCGTGGGCGACGAAAGCACCTTCGTGAAGGCATGGCGCGCGCAGCTGGCTGACAGTGTCCTCCGCGCAGTGGACAGCGATGCCCCGATCGTCCTCGTCGGTGATTCGCTCCGCGATGAGAACGCCGATCGCGCCACGCAACTCATCCCGACTGACGGTGCGTCGCGGGTGCGCCCGGCGGTCGACCGTGCAGCATCGCTGGGGCGAAGTCTCGTGCTCGTCAGCGACGGCGAGGTCGATGATGCCGACGCACTGGCCGATGCGCCGCCTGGCTCTCGCCTCGTGCAGCTCACGCGTGCCCCGCGCATCGACGTGGGCGTCGCCGACCTGGTACTCCCGAGCTCCGCGACCGCGGGGGACACGCTGGCGGCGGCCGTCACCCTCGCCGCCGGCGCCGTGGCGACCCCGGACGGCTCGCTCGTCGTGCGTCTCGACGACGCTGACGTGGCCCGGGTCCCGGTGCCGGCCCTCGCACCGTTTGCCAGCACCCGGATCACCGTGCCCGCAATCGTCCCGCGTGGTGACCGCACGATGCTCGTGCAAGTCCGACTCGACGTCGCCGGCGACGCCGAGCCACGCAACGACACCCTCACCGTGGCGGTGGACGTGGGCGACCGGCCAAGTGCGGTGTTCGTCTCCACCGCGCCGGACATCGACGTGCGTGAGGTGCTGAGCGTGCTGCGTGGTGCGCTCGATGTACCCACGCGCGCCTACTTCCGCGTGGCGCCCAATGTGTGGCGCGTGGAGGGCTCGCTGCAGCCCGTGAACGAAGCGGAGGTGAAGGCGCGAGCCGCCGCCGCGGGCTTGCTGATCATCCATGGTGATACCGCGTGGCGTCCGACGGCCTCGCGCTCCGTGTCGGCGGCGCGGGCTTTCTGGGTGCCTGCGCCCCCCACCGAGATCGCGCGTGCGGGCGATCTCACCCGAACCCCGGAGTGGTATGCGGCGGGGGCACCCCCCTCGCCGCTCATGGCGGCACTCGCGGCGCTCCCCTTCGATTCACTGCCGCCGGTCACCCTCGCCGGCCCGGCTCGTGGTGCCGACACCGTGCTCGCCATGCAGCTCGGCAAGCGCGGCGTCGCGCAGCCCGCCATTGCCACCACGGAAGCGGGGGGCACGCGAACCGCCGTTATTTCCGGGTCCGGGTACGCCGGCTGGTCACTGCGCGCCGGACGCTCGCGCGAGGCATTCACGGCACTCTGGGGCGCTATATTCGATTGGTTGTCGGCGGGGCGGGGTGACCTGCGCGCGGCACGCCCGGTGTCGGGCGTGGTGCGGGCGGGCGAACCTGTTCGCTGGCGGCGCGGTGGGACCGACTCGATCGTAACCGTCCGCCTGACCAGGCGCGGCTCGCCGGCCTCGGCAGGCGATTCGCTCGCCCTGCGTTTCGGCGCCCGCTTTGAAGTCGTGTCGACCGTCCTTCCGCCCGGCGTGTACGACGTCACGGCCGAGGGGGGCGCAAGCGTGCTGGTGGTCAACGCGTCGAGTGAATGGGTGCCGCGTACTCCGGTCGCGGCAGCCGGACCGCTCGCGCGTGGGACGGCCGGGGCCGATGCCCCGCGCCTTGCCGATGCCGGTTGGCCGTTCGTGCTTGCGTTACTGCTGCTCTGTGCCGAGTGGATGGCCCGTCGCGTGGCTGGTCAGCGCTGACGCCCGTCCCCGTGGCGCTCCTCGTTTCCCGATTCCTGCGGTTCCCATGGCTCGTCTGTTCCGTCGCAACGATGATGTGCCCAAGCGCTCCCTCTGGCAGCGCTTCAAGGACGTCGTCACGACCGATGTGTCCGTGCTCTTCAAGGGCGTGGACGAAGGGTCACTCGAGGTCCTCGAAACGCTGCTGATCGAGAGTGATTTCGGCGTGCCCACCTCCCTCGCGCTGGTCGCCGATGTGGAGCGGCGCCACAAGCGCGGCGAGGTGAAGACGGAGGCCGAATTCCGGCAGGCCCTCGCGGAGGGCGTGGAAGCAGCACTTCGCAAGGGCAACAGTGATCCGGCGCTCACGGTGAACGCCGGCGGTCCCACGGTGCTGCTGGTCATCGGTGTGAACGGCGCCGGCAAGACCACCTTCATCGGCAAGCTGTCCGCGAGCGTTCGCGCACAGGGGCGATCCGTACTCCTCGGTGCGGCCGACACCTTCCGCGCCGGCGCTATCGACCAACTGCGCGTGTGGGCCGAGCGC
>NZ_JBIJCN010000031.1:0-39258 GCF_044344655.1 Gemmatimonas sp. | reverse complement strand
CGGTTCTACACCTATGCCTGGACGCTCTGGCATCTCGTGCACGCGTGTGGCGAGGCCCGCGTCCCGCTCATGGTGCTCGATCGCCCCAATCCGCTCAGCGGGGTGATCGCCAGCGCCGAGGGACCGATGCTGCAGCCCGACTGTCGGTCGTTCATTGGTGAAGACGATGTCCCGGTGCGTCACTCCCTCACCCTCGGCGAGCTCGCCCGGCTCTGGCAGCGCGAGCACGTCCCGGAGCTGGAGCTCCACGTGATGACGTGCCGCGGGTACGACGCGACCGGCGCCTGGCCGGCCACCGGGTGCCGCTGGGTTGCCACCTCGCCAGCCATGCCCTCGTTCACGAGCGCGATCTGGTATCCCGGCACCTGTCTCTTCGAGGCCACCAACCTGAGCGTCGGCCGCGGCACGGCCACTCCCTTTGCGCAGGTTGGTGCCCCCTGGCTCGATAGCGGGCGATTGATCGACGCCCTGACGCCGCACCTGGCGCATGACGCGGCGCGGTGTTCGCCTCTCCGGGTACACCCATGCCGGTTCACTCCGGCGCAGGGCCCGCACGCGCAGGAGGCCTGTCATGGGGTGCGGTTCGAGCTGGCCGTGGCGGACGACCGCGATCTCGCCGAGGTGGTGGCCCGCAGCGTCCGGCCGGTCGCCTGGGGGCTCACGCTTCTCGCGGAGGTGATGGCCACCCACCCCGAATCCTTCGCGTGGGCACGTTACCCCACGGCGGCGAACCCGCAGGGGGAGGATCATCTGGCACGTCTGATCGGTGATGCCCGGGTGGCCACGGCACTGCAGGCGGCGTCGGTCGTCGGGGGGCCCTCGCTGGGCGCCTCGGCAACGGGATGGACGAGCGCACCCGCCTGGGCCGAGCGCACCGCTCCGGTCCTGCTCTATCCGCGATGAGGAGGTACCGGACGTGGCGATGCTGGAGGCCATCCGCCGGCGGACACGCTGACGGATGGTCTCCGGCGGTACGCCCTTACGGCCAGATCGGCTTCGCCGCAGGCTTCGGCCTCACGATCGCGTCGTACGGTGACGAGCGGCTCGGCGACGTGATCCGCGTGCTGCTCGACGTTCCGTAGGCATCGATCGTCGCGCGCGTCCCCTGATTGTCCCGGTAGTACGACGAGTTGCCGTAGCGGTCGAGTGTACCGCGCGTGCCCTGGTTGTCGCGATAACTCGACGACGTCCCGTACGTATCCCAGGAGCCGCGCGTCCCCTGATTGTCGCGGTAGTACGACGAGGTGCCGATCTCATCGAGCGTCGCGCGCCGGCCGGTGTTGTCGCGGATGTACGTGGTGGAACCGACCCGGTCGGCCGTTGACCGTGTCCCGTCCGAGCAGCGGGTGTAGGTGGTGGTACCGAGCACATCGGACGAGCACCGCACCGACTGGGCGCGGGCGTGGGCGGTGGCCAGCAGCATGAGGCCCAGCCCCAGGGTGCCCATCTTCAGCGTGCCGCAAGACATTCGCATTGGAACTCCTGCCCGGACGTCCGGGCGACAAGGGTGAGCGAGTACGATGACCCGGGGGGCTGACAATTGGCGCGCGGTCATCGCTGCGGACCCGAACGGGACCGAGACGCGACGCAAAAACGCCAACTCGTTGATGTTCAACGAGTTGGCGTTTTTGTACACTGCTCTATTCTCAGTCGGGGCGACTGGATTTGAACCAGCGACCTCCTGCTCCCGAAGCAGGCGCTCTACCGGGCTAAGCTACGCCCCGTGCGGTATTCTGGTGCACCTACTGCCCAACACATGCGCCTGGAAGGACTCGAACCTCCAACCTTCTGATCCGTAGTCAGATGCTCTATCCAATTGAGCTACAGGCGCGACGGATCCTGACCTGCACCATCCTACCGCACTTCCCTCCGCCGTGAAGCGAAGGACCAGCAACCTAGTGAACCACGGCGTTCGTCGCTACTGCTTCGACCGCCCTTTTTCACCGAGGGACCTGCACCTGCAGTGGGTCGTACAAGACTCGAACTTGTGACCTCCACGATGTCAACGTGGCGCTCTAACCAACTGAGCTAACGACCCCCGACATCGATACCACAGAGCGGGAAACGGGACTCGAACCCGCGACCCCAACCTTGGCAAGGTTGTGCTCTACCAACTGAGCTATTCCCGCGTACTGCCCCTCCACGCACGTCGGAGGAAACCGCCCAGCACGGTTCAGCGTTGACCCGCAACGACTGATTTGTGCCGACCGGGGCATGGAGCCGAGGGGAATCGAACCCCTGACCTCTTGAATGCCATTCAAGCGCTCTCCCAACTGAGCTACGGCCCCGGTTTTCCCTTCCACCGCCACCCGCGTCGCCTTCACGTCGTCGGCGTCGTGCAGCAGGGTCTCAGGAACCGCGCAGTCTAGTCAGGTGTATGTCCGTCGTCAAGCAGAGTCCGAGAATTCGCACTGGCGATTCCCCTCGCGCAGCGTATCTTGCAAGGCTCCCCCCGTTTCGTTGTGCTTGCTACCGAAACTCGGTGGAAAGTCATCACGAACCGGATCCGGGGCGTGTGCCGGCGCCGCTGCTAGGCCAGCCGAACCCCCGGATGGCTGTTCTCCTCAGTTTCTTCTTGCAGGGATGATGTCCCATCCCGAGGTTGCATAGCACACCATGACTGAAGTCAAGCGGAAGCGCCGTCGTGCGGCCCCCGCGGGCATCGCGCCCAGCGAACCGGAACGCGACATTCTCGACCAGTACCTCTACGAGGTCTCGACCTATCCGCTCCTCAAGGCCGCGGAAGAAATCGAGCTGGCCAAGAAGATCCGCGCCGGTGACCAGGATGCCCTTCAGGAGCTGGTGAAGCGCAACCTTCGCTTCGTCATCTCGGTCGCCAAGAAGTACCAGAACCGCGGCCTCCCGCTGATCGACCTGATCGGCGAAGGCAACGTCGGCCTCCTCACGGCCGCGCGGAAGTTCGATCCCGATCAGGGCGTCAAGTTCATCTCGTACGCCGTGTGGTGGATCCGTCAGGCGATCCTGTCGTCGCTGGCGCGCCAGGGGCGCACCGTGCGCGTGCCGCTCAACCGCACCGCCGACCTCTCGCGCATCATCAAGGCGTCGGAAATCCTCCGTCAGAAGCTGCGTCGTGAGCCCTCCCCCGAGGAGCTCGCCCAGGTCACCGGTCTCTCGGTCGACGTGGTGCAGTCGCTCGCCGCGCTCAACACCGGCGACGTGCGTCTCGATGCCCCCATGGATCCGGACGGCGATCGCTCGCTGATCGAGCGCTTCGTGGCCGACGAGATGCCCGACACCGAAGAGGAAGCGATGAACCGCTTCCTCACCGACGAAATCGAGCAGGCGCTCTCCACGCTGCCGCCCCGCGATGCCAAGGTGCTGCGCCTCTACTTCGGACTCGAAGGCGGCCGCGAACACACGCTCGAGGAAATCGGCTCCATGCTTGGCGTTACCCGTGAGCGCGTACGTCAGCTCCGTGACCGGGCCCTCAAGCGCCTCCGTGAAGGCGATGTCGGACGCGCGCTGAGCAGCTTCGCGGCGTAAGTAGTGCCCGGCCGCCTCCGCGCGGCCGCCAGTGACCCAAAACCGAAACCCGAACGCGAGACCCGGAACCGATCAGTTCCGGGTCATGGGTTCGGGTTTTGTGTTTCGGGTGGCTCCGGAACTAGCCACATTTGCTGCACCGTATCATATTTGTGATCCGATGATCGAGTTCAAGAACGTTCACAAGGCTTTCGGCCCCAAAAAGGTGCTCCGCGGCTTCTCCCTCACAGTGAAAGAGGGTGAGACCATGGTCATCATCGGCTATTCGGGGACCGGCAAGTCCGTGGCGATCAAGCACATCGTCGGGCTCCTCGAGCCCGACGAGGGTGAAGTGTGGGTCGACGGCAAGCACGTCGATCAGCTCTCCCGGACCGATCTCTACGCGCTCCGCGGCAGCATCGGGTACGTGTTCCAGTTCGCCGCGCTCTTCGACTCGATGACCATCGGCGAGAACGTGGCCATGGGGCTCCGCAAGCAGGGGCAGCTCACCGAGGCCGAGATCACCACGCGGGTGGACGAAGCGCTGCGCCTGGTCGACCTCCCCGACGTGCAGCACCGTATGCCGGCCGAGCTCTCCGGCGGCATGCGCAAGCGCGTGGGCATCGCCCGCGCCATCGCGCTGCGCCCCAAGTACATCCTCTACGACGAACCGACCACGGGGCTCGACCCGGTCACCTCGGCCACCATCGACCAGCTCATGGTCCGCATGCGCGAGCAGCTCGGCGTGACCGGTATCGTGATCACGCACGACATGCGCAGCGCCTACACCGTGGGCACGCGTATCGCCATGCTGTACGAGGGGACCGTCCGGGCCGTCGGCACCGTCGACGAGATCCAGCACAGCACCGATCCCCTCGTGCGCCAGTTCATCGAGGGGCGGGCCGACGTGGACGACCACACGCCGATCGTGGCGGGGCTGCCGGGCAGCCTGCCGGCCGATGTGCCCACGCGGGCCCACGGCTGAACTCGGCTCGTCCGCCACGATGCCCATGCCCCCCCGCGACCCTCACCGGCGACCCCGCGCGAAGCTCGAAACGTCCGCGGGGGGCGTCGTGTATCGGTTGCAGGATGGTGAGCCGATGTTCCTGCTCATCCGCGACAGCTACAAGAATTGGGGCTTCCCCAAGGGGCACCTCGAGTCGAACGAGGCGCCCGACGCGGCCGCGGTGCGCGAGGTCCAGGAGGAGACCGGGCTGGTCCAGGTGATGCTCGACGGCGAGATCGACACCATCGACTGGTTTTTCCGCTTCCGCGGGAAGCTCGTGCACAAGGTGTGTCACTTCTTCCTCATGCGCACCGAGACGGAGGAGACCACGCCCCAGCACACCGAGGGGATCACGGCCTGCCGGTGGGCGAGCTTCGACGAGGCCACGCAGCTGGTGTCGTACGCGAATGCCCGTGACGTGCTGCTGCGTGCGCATGCGATGGTGCAGGGCGTGGATGTGAACATCGACCCCGCCGGCGCCCCGCGCCCCGCGGTGCCGCGCGTGCACCTGACCCGTCCAGCCGACGCGTGACCGTGGCACGCACATCCGCTTCCGCGTCGCGCAGCAGCGATACGTCGTCCTCCGCGATGCCGTGCGTTGTCACGTTGCTCAAGCGTGACCGCGCTCGGGCGATGGTGCGGGCCGCGTTTCCGCGCCGGCGCGCGCACGTGGTGGCCGCCAAGAGCGCCGCCGACGTCGAATCCCAGCTGGTGAAGGAGCTGGTCGATGCGGTGATTATCGACGCCGGTGCCGGCGACGACGCGCACAAGCTGATCGCCCGCGCCGACGAGTTCTCGAGCGTGCCCTTCGTGGTGGTCACCACGCTGCTGCCCGCCGACACGCCGCTGCTGGCGCGGGCCGCCGAGGCGGGCGTGTGCGACATTCTCGTCGAAGGCGTGGACGATGCGGTCGCGCGTGATCTGGTGTTGCGCCGCGCGTTCTCCCCCCGCTTCGAGCGGGCGCTCGCGGTGCCGCCGCCACTGCTGCATCTGGCCACGCCGCTGCAGGTCGCCGTGTGGCAGAGCGTGGTCAAGCGGGCCGGCCGTCCGGTGCGCACCGACCAGCTGGCGAAGGAGCTCAGCGTGTCGCGAGAGCACCTCTCCCGCAGCTTCGCCACGGGGCAGGCGCCCACGCTCAAGAAGGTGATCGATCTGGTGCGGGTGCTCGCCGCGGCGGAGCTGTCCAAGAACAGCGGCTACGACGTGCGCGACGTCGCCGAGGTGCTGGGGTTCGCCAGCTCGTCGCACCTGTCGAGCACCACCCAGCGGCTGGTGGGGGCGAAGGCCTCGAGCCTGTCCCGCCTGCGGGCGATGGATCTGCTGGAGCGGTTCAGCCGTTATGCCAGCGGCGGGGACGACGAGGCCGCTGGGTAGGCACGCGCCACCCGGATTCCGTCAGTCCCCACCATTTGCGGGTTGCCCCAGTCAGCCCCCTTGTGATAATTTTCACAAGCTGTACCCGAATTGTTGCATCTCCCGAGTTTTCCGCTGCATTCATCGCAGTCGTCCACGCATAAAACGCCCAGCATCATGGCCACCCAGACCGCCCTGCGTCCCGGCGAAATCAAGGACATCCTCCTCCGTGAGATCGAGGCCGCCGACCTTGCCGATCTCAACGTTGAGGAAGTCGGTACCGTCCTCGAAGTGAAGGACGGCATCGCCCGCATTTACGGCCTCGGCAAGTGCATGGCCGGCGAAATGCTCGAGTTCACGTCGTCGGAGACGAAGCAGATCATCACCGGCATGGCGCTGAACCTCGAAGAGGACAACATCGGCGCCGTCATCCTGGGTGACTACCTGCAGCTCAAGGAAGGCGACGAAGTCCGTCGCACCGCGCGCGTGCTCGAAGTGCCGGTCGGCCCGGAGCTCATCGGCCGCGTCGTCGATCCCCTTGGCCGTCCGATCGACGGGCTCGGCGAGATCCGCGCGACCCACTTCCGCAAGGTCGAATCGCCGGCGCCGGGCATCATCGTGCGTCAGCCCGTGAAGGAGCCCCTCCAGACGGGGATCAAGGCCATCGACTCGATGATCCCGATCGGTCGTGGCCAGCGCGAACTCATCATCGGTGACCGGTCGACCGGCAAGACGGCCGTCGCGATCGACACGATCATCAACCAGAAGGGCCAGGGCGTCATTTGCGTGTACGTCGCCATCGGCCAGAAGGCGTCCACGATCGCCTCGGTGGTCGAGAAGCTGCGCCAGTCCGGCGCGCTCGAGTACACCATCATCGTCGCCGCCTCGGCGTCCGATCCGGCGCCCATGCTCTACATCGCGCCCTACTCGGGCTGCTCGATGGCCGAGTACTTCATGTACAACGAGGGCAAGCCCACGCTGTGCGTGTACGACGACCTCTCCAAGCAGGCCGCCGCGTATCGTCAGCTCTCGCTCGTGCTGCGTCGTCCGCCGGGCCGCGAAGCGTACCCGGGTGACGTGTTCTATCTCCACAGCCGTCTCCTCGAGCGCGCCGCCAAGCTGCGCGAAGACGAGGGCGTGGTCGATGGGAAGCACATCCTGAAGCCGGGCGGCTCCCTCACCGCGCTGCCGATCATCGAAACGCAGGCCGGTGACGTGTCGGCGTACATTCCGACGAACGTCATCTCGATCACCGACGGCCAGATCTTCCTCGAGACGGACCTGTTCAACGCCGGCATCCGCCCGGCCGTGAACGTGGGCATCTCGGTGTCGCGCGTCGGTGGGTCGGCGCAGACGAAGGCCATGAAGGGCGTGGCCGGCCGTCTCCGCCTCGACCTCGCGCAGTTCCGCGAACTCGAAGCGTTCGCGGCGTTCGCGTCGGACCTCGACGCCGCCACCAAGCGCCAGCTCGAGCGCGGTGCGCGCACCGTCGAAATCCTCAAGCAGGGCCAGTACCAGCCGCTCCCGTTCGAAGAGCAGGTGGCCGTGATCTACGCGGTGACCAACGGCTTCCTCGACGCCATCGACACCGGCAAGGTGCGGGCGTGGGAGAAGGGCTTCCTCGAGTACCTGCGCGCGCAGTTCCCGCAGATCCTCGACGGCATGCGCACCAGCAAGGCCCTCGCGAAGGACGCCGAGGCGGAGCTGAAGCGCGCGATCGAGCAGTACACGACGTCGTTCGCCGCCTGAGACCAGGGTAACTGACTCATGGCCAAGGGCCGCGAACTGAAGGGGCGCATCAAGTCCGTCGAGAACACGCGCAAGATCACGCGCACGATGGAGATGGTGGCCACTTCCAAGATGAAGCGCGCGGCAGACCGCGTGAGTGCGGCGCGTCCCTACGCGCTGGCGCTCGGCGAGGTGCTGTCGCACGTGTACACGCCGGAGCTCGCGGAGCAGTTTCCGCTGCTCCGTCGCCCCGCGCAGGTCAAGCGCGCGGCCCTCGTGGTGCTGACCGCCAATCGCGGACTCTGCGGTGCGTTCAATACCAACCTGCTTCGTGAGTCGCGTGCACGACTCGCGGAGTGGGAAGGGAAGGGCGTATCCGTGGAGCTCCACGTGGTGGGGCGCAAGGGCATCGGCTTCTACAAGTACCTCGGACGCACGCTCGCGGGCGCGCGCGCCGACATCGGCGATCGTCCCACGTCGGCCGACGCGGCCTCGCTCATCGACGCCCTCATGACGCGCTACGCGGCGGGCGACCTCGATGCCGTCTACATCACGTATGCGAAGTACAAGTCGGCGCTGTCCACGCCCCCGGCCACCGAACAGGTGCTGCCGGTCGTGGCGCCGTCGTCGACCGGAGGCTCGGCGGTCGCGCGCGATTTCATCCTCGCGCCATCGGCCACCGAGATCCTCGAAGCGTTGTTGCCACTCTACGTGCGCAACACGATCTACCGTGCCCTCGTGGAAACGGCGGCCGGTGAGCAGGGCGCGCGTCGGACGGCCATGAAGAACGCCACCGACAACGCGACCGAGATGCTGCAGCTGCTCAAGCGCACGTACAACTCGGCGCGTCAGGCGCAGATCACGCAGGAAATCGCCGAAATCGTCGGCGGTGCATCGGCACTGCAGGGCTGACGTTTCACCATATCCAGTACGCACTCATGGCTACCACTGCCGCGCCGACCACTGTCGGCAAGATCGTTCAGGTTATCGGCCCCGTCATCGACGTGGCCTTCGAGAACGATCACCTGCCCGAGCTCTACAACGCCGTCACCGTCTCGGCGATCACGCCCGACGGTCAGAAGATTCAGGTGACCGCCGAAGTGCAGCAGCACATCGGCCGGAACCAGGTGCGTGCCGTCGCCATGTCGTCGACCGACGGCATCACGCGCGGCATGGACGTGGTCGACACCGGGAGCGCCATCACGGTGCCCGTGGGCGCCCCGGCTCTCGGCCGCATCCTCAACGTGCTCGGCGATCCGGTTGACGACGGCGCGCCCATTCCGGCGAACGCCGAGCGTTGGCCGATCCATCGCAAGCGCCCCGACTTCGTGAACCTCGAGCCCAAGACGGAAGTCTTCGAAACGGGCATCAAGGTCGTCGACCTCGTCGCCCCGTTCGTGAAGGGTGGCAAGATCGGTCTCTTCGGCGGCGCCGGCGTGGGCAAGACGGTCATCATTCAGGAGCTTATCAACAACGTCGCGAAGGGCCACGGCGGGAAGTCCGTGTTCTGCGGCGTGGGTGAGCGCACGCGCGAAGGGAACGACCTCTACCTCGAGTTCCAGGAAGCGGGCATTCTCGACAAGGTCGCGCTGATCTACGGCCAGATGAACGAGCCGCCGGGAGCGCGTCTGCGCGTGGCGCTCGCGGGGCTGACGGTCGCCGAGTATTTCCGCGACCAGGAGAACGCCGACGTGCTGGTGTTCGTCGACAACATCTTCCGCTTCACGCAGGCCGGATCGGAAGTGTCGGCGCTGCTGGGCCGCATGCCGTCGGCCGTGGGATACCAGCCCACGCTGGCCACGGAAATGGGTGAGTTGCAGGAGCGCATCACCTCCACGCGCAACGGTTCCATCACGTCGGTGCAGGCCATCTACGTGCCCGCTGACGACCTCACGGACCCGGCGCCGGCGACGGCGTTCGCGCACCTCGACGCCACGGTCGTGCTCAACCGTAAGATCACCGAGCTCGGCATCTACCCTGCCGTGGACCCGCTCGACTCGACGTCGCGCATCCTCGACGCGCAGTACGTGGGCGAACGTCACTACAACGCGGCCACGACCACGCAGCGCATCCTGCAGCGGTACAAGGAACTGCAGGACATCATCGCGATTCTCGGCATGGACGAGCTCTCGGAAGACGACAAGAAGATCGTCGGCCGTGCGCGTCGCCTCCAGCGCTTCATGTCGCAGCCGTTCGCGGTGGCCGAGCAGTTCACGGGCATTCCCGGCAAGTACGTGAAGCTCGAGGAGACGATCTCCAGCTTCGAGCGCATCTGCGCCGGCGAGTTCGACGGGCTTCCCGAGCAGGCCTTCTTCATGGCCGGCGGCGTGGAAGACGTGGTGGCGAACGCGAAGAAGCTTCAGGGCTGATCCGTGGCCGATCTCAAGGTGTCGGTGATCTCCCCCGAGCGCGTGCTGTACGAAGGCACGGCGCGCGGGGTGATCGCCCCGGCGTTCGACGGCGAGGTGGGCATCCTGCCGATGCACGCGCCGCTGATGACGCTGCTGGGCCGCGGCACGCTGCGCGTGGACACGGCCGACGGGGAGCAGCGCTTCCAGGTGGACGGCGGCTTCCTACAGGTGGTGGACGACGCCGTGCGTGTGGTGACGGAACAGGCGACCGCGGCCTGACCCAATAGAACGAGCGCACACCGCCGCCGGCGTTGCCGACGGTCGGTGTGCGGAAGGTCCGCGCCCCTCGTGAGGTCCGCCTCACACGGCGCGAGTGTCGCCGCGGGGCTCTTCGTGCAGGACGGTGCCCGATGAGCCACCGCGACGACCGGACGAATGCCATCGAATTGACACGAACGCCCGAGGTGCTGACGCACCGCGGGCGTTTGTCCGTTTCACGGGACGAAGCGTACTGAGCGGGCACCACTCATCCCGCGTGTGGTCACGTTCATCACGTGGCGGGCGCTCAGTGCAACGTCCTCGCCGTCTGTGCGTAGCAGTGACAGGAGCGGCGGCACCGTGCCGCCCACCGCACGGTGCCGTACGCAGCGTGCCTGCTCGCGCCCCCTCTTCGATCCATGTCACTCCGTGTTGCGGTTCTCGGTCAGCTTCCTGGTCCCCTGCTCGCGCAACTGTCGAGCGTGGCCTCATCGCTGGACCTGATCGTTCTCGGGCAGGCGCCCGATCGTCGTGCCGCTTTGGCGGCGCTTGCAGCCCCCGTGCCCGATATCGCCCTCGTGGACGCCACCTTTGCCGATGGGTCCGGCTTTGCGTTCGTGCGCGACCTCGCCGCCGGTCAGCGTCCCGTTGGCGTGGTGTTTGTGGGCACGAAGGAAGACGAGGCGGTGACGGCGTTCGACCTCCACGCCACGGATTTCGTGCTGTGGCCGGCGGGGCCCGGACGGCTGCAGGAGGCGCTCACGCGGGCGCGCCAGCAGGTGCTGCAGCTGGCGCTGCTGCGGACGGCCGACGAGCTGCAGCGGCTGCTCAGCGAAGCGAGCCAGGCGGGCGGCGTCGACCTCACGGCGCTGTTCGGCGCGAGGCAGAGCGCCTTGGGCATCGGCCAAGGGGCCGACGCGGGCAAGCGCCGGCGTCAGACGGGCGGCGCGAGTACGGGGACGCTGATCCCCACCGCCCCGTCCCGCGGGGGCGTGCGCGGCCTGGACGCCCGGATGGCGCGCGTGCGCGACGCGCATGAGGACGGGGTGCTGGACCTGTCGCAGGAAGACGGTGGCCGCGGGGCGAGCGAGGACCGCCCGCTGCGGGTGCTGGTGCGCGAAGGACGGCGCACCCGGTTCGTGCCGCTGGCCGATGTGGACTGGTTCGAGGCGGACGGCAACTATATCCGTGTGCATGCCGGCGCGGTGACCTTCCGCACGCGCGGCACGATCTCGGCTATCGAGTCGGCGCTCGACCCACGCCAATTCGTGCGCATCCACCGCCGCATCGTGGTCAATATGGACCGCGTCCGGGAAATGAGCCCGCTGCCGGGGGGCGACGGGCTGCTGGTCCTCGGGAATGGGTCGACGCTACGGCTGTCGAGAACCTACCGATCGAGGGTGCGGTAAGCAGGACGAGGCGGCCAAGGGCGATGCTCTTGGCCGCGGACGGTACGGACCCGCTTCGTCCCACCTTCGGCGGCGGGCCGCATTGACACCGCCGGTGCGCTCGCTAGCTTGCCCCCGTTGCCTTCCAGAGAGATCGCTCATCGCTGAGCATTCCCTAGCGGCTCCGCAATTCCTACCGGCAGGACGACCACCCCGAAGACCCTGGCGCTTGTAAAGCGCAGGTCCGCGGGGCGTGTCTTCCTGTCGGACTGTCCCGTGTGTTCAGGACCGGCGCGTGCCGCGAGTGACCGGTCCATCCCAGTGCTGAGTCTGTACCCTCCGCTTCCCCAAAGGTTGCCGGTCTGGGCGGGCTCGGCGTTGTAGGCGTTCCCGATCCATGCGCTGGTGCGTGGCGACGGAGCGTTGTCCCGTGGCACTACCCTCCCGGAGGAGCAGATGAGGTTTCTTGGACGTCGTCGGTGGTTATTCGCGACGCTCCTCGGCGCAGCCCTGACCGCGCCGATCACTGCCGCCGAGGCCCAGACCGGTAAGTTGACCGGTGTGGTGACCGACGCGGAAAGCGGCAAGCCTGTCGAAGGCGTCGCGGTGGTCATTCAGGGCACGACGCTGGGCGCCAATACGAACGCGGCAGGTCGCTACTTCCTCATCAACGTGCCCCCCGGCACGTACACGGTGCAGGCGCGTCGTCTCGGCTTCCAGAGCGTCAATGCGACGAACGTGCAGATCGCGATCGACGCGACGCGCGAGCAGAATTTCAAGCTCCGGGCTTCCAACCAGACGCTGGCGGCCATCACGGTGCAGGCCGAGCAGACCCCGCTCATCGAGCGTGGTCAGGTGGGCTCCCGCACGACCATCACGGCCGACCAGATCACCGCACTGCCGGTCACGAGCATCGCCGGTGTGCTGGCGCTCCAGCAGGGCTTCACCGAGGTGCCGCAGAACACCGCCGTCGTGTCGCTCGCGGAAGAACAGCGTAGCACCACGCCGGCCATTCGTGTGCGTGGCTCCCGCGGTGGTGCCACGCTGTCGATGGTCGACGGTATCGCGATCAACAACCCGCTCTTCGGCAACGACGCCGTGAGCCTGGGTGCGCTCGCGGTGCAGCAGGTCGACTTCCAGCGTGGTGCGATGGAGCCGCAGTACGGCAACGCGCTCGCGGGCGTCATCAACCAGGCCATTCGCGAAGGCGGTTCGGAAGTCTCGGGCTCGATCGACTTCCAGAACTCCACGCTCCCCGGCTCGATCTTCGGCACCAAGCAGGACCAGCTCAACGGGCTCAACCTGCTCCGCGGCTACCTTTCGGGACCGGTCCCGGGCACGAGCGGCAAGCTCCGCTACTCGATCTCCGGTCAGGTGCAGAGCGCCGCGGCGCGCGTGCTCGAGTTCGACCGCGACGTGTACACGGCCAACTCGCCGATCACGCTCGCTGACGAACTCAACGTCTCCACCAAGGACTACATCCCCGGGTGGCAGGCGTTCGGCGGCTCGCAGAACAGCTCGGTCGCGGCCAAGCTGACCTTCCTGCCCTTCGATAACACGACGATCAAGTTCACGGCGCTCGGCTCCGAGCGGCAGAACCGTGGCTACGACCGTCGCTTCTTCTTCGCGTATCGTGGCGACCCGCTCGCGCTGGTCAACAACCGCGCCGACTCGCTCTTCGTCCTGACCGGCGGTGACAACCGTCAGTCGCGCGACCTCATCCAGCCGTCGGTGCGCGACCAGGGCAACCTGTTCATCGGCTCGCTCGAGCAGCGTTTCGGCCGCAGCAGCTTCACGCTGCGTGTGGCGCAGACGGACTTCGAGCGTACCACCTGCCCGATCTTCCTCGGCACCTGCGTGCCGGGGCCGTTCGCGTACGGCAACTTCGACCAGTCGTTCCTGTCGATCTGCGGTACGTTCACGGGCTGTGATCGCGTCCCCTACTCGGGCGTGGCGTCGGGTGTCTACGGCGGTGAGCAGTTCACTACGCGCACCGTCCGTGCCGACCTCCAGTCGCAGGTCACCGACCACAACAACCTCCAGGTTGGTGTGCAGGTCGTGAACCACGACTTCACGTACAGCGACGTGCAGCAGGACGCGACGACCACGTCGGGTCTGAAGAACAACATCTATCAGGTCTACCGCGGCAAGCCGATCGAAGCCGCCGCGTACGTGCAGAGCGTGATCGAATACGACTTCATCACGATCAAGCTCGGTGGCCGCTTCGACTACGGCCGCGCGCGCGGCCAGGCGCTCACCAACCCGTTCGACCCGGCCAACGGCACCACGGCGCGCGAGGTGTGCAACGGCGCCACGGTGGGTGGCAAGAGCATGCTCAACGCGCAGGGCCAGCCGTACGGTCTCGCCGCCTGCGCGGCGTCGCCGATCGACCCCAAGACGCAGCGTGCCCGCCTGCTGGATACGGCCACCGCGATCGCCCAGCTCGACGACTTCAGCGAATCCCCGGCGCGCACGGCGTTCAGCCCGCGTATCGGTATCGCCTTCCCGCTGACGGAGAAGTCGCAGGTGTTCTTCAACGCGGGCCGCTACACGATGGTCCCGCTCTACGGCAACACCTACCGCAACACCGGTATCGGCACCGTGGCCGGCGCAGCCGACAAGTACTGCGCCGCCAATCAGGTGAAGCCCGGCACCACCGAGTGCACGCCGAACCTGCAGCCCGACAACCCGACGTTCGTCGGCAATCCGCGTCTGCGTCTCGAAGAGTCGCGTCAGTTCGAAGTGGGCTACGCCGGTGAAATCGGTCGCAACTACTCTGTGCAGGTCGCGATGTTCAATCGCGCCGAAACGGGGCTCACGGGTATCCGCAGCAGCCGCGCGGGGCAGGACATCGGCAGCACGTACGCTGGGGCACTCCCCGTGTACAACATCGTCGTCAATGGCGACTTCCTCTCGGCGCGTGGTGTGGAAATCCAGTTCCGCCGCCGTCTCGCGGACCGCTGGGGCTACGACATCAACTACGGTCTGTCGCGCAGCACCACCAACTCGCGTCCGCCCGATCGTGCCAACGAAGTGTCGCGTACCGACGAAAGGCTCCGTGCGCAGAACGTCGAAACGCTGACCGACGTGGACCAGCCGCAGAGCCTCAACGTGCAGCTGTTCTACCGCGTGGGGAACGACATGCCGGACCTGCCGTTCAACCTCGGCCGCGCGCTCCGCAATGCGAGCGCCTCGGTCACGTACGGCATCCGCTCGGGTATCCCGTACACGCCGCTCCGCGGTCAGGCCGTGGGCATCATCGGCACCAACAACCAGGGTGACATCAATTCGGCGCGCCAGCCGTCCACGCAGGATGTGGGTCTCCTGCTCGACAAGGCGTTCCGTATCGGCAACCTGCGCTACTCGGGTTTCCTCCGCGTGAGCAACCTGTTCGACCGTCGCAACTGCGTGCAGGTGTTCCCCAACACGGGCACCTGCGATGGCGGTCTGCGCGACTTCGCCAACCGTCGTATCGGCAACTCGGGCGACAACACGTCGACGGCGTTCGACCAGCCGGAGTACATCGGCGCCCGCCGCAGCATCGCGACCGGCCTCTCGGTCTCCTTCTGACCATGGATCGTCACAACATCATGGGCATCAATTCGCACCTCACCCAGCCGCCGACGCGGCTGGGCCTCCGAACCGGCCGGGGCACCCGCTGGGCAGCGTCGTTGGCGCTGCTCTCGCTGGTGGCACTCCCGGGCGCCGTACAGGCGCAGCGTGTCGCTCCCGCTCAGGTCAATCATCTGAACGAGGAACTCCCGGATGGCACCATCCGGCAGGTCCCGATCAAGAAGTCCGGGTTCGATCTCTTCGCCGCGGAAGATCTCGCCTTCGGCACGCTGCGCATGGGTGGCAACCTCCGCGCCACGCTGCCCGGCCAGGGCGGCCCGGTGTCGCAGAACCAGGGCGAAATCATCGGCAGTCAGCGCATCATCTCGCCGATCAACAGCTTCTACCCGTTCTTCCAGATGGGTTTCGTGGGCGCGGCGCCGCCGACGGAATTCCGGAAGATCCGTGCGGTCTATCCCGGCATCAACAACATGGCCGGCTCGCTCGGCTACACGAGCCTGTACTGGGAAACGCTCGTCTCCGGCCAGCGTGACTGGGGCGCTGCTGACGGCTACTTCGGCAAGACCTTTGCCGGTGTGACGTCGCAGGACGGCTCGGGATGCCGTGCCGATCCGTCGATGTACTTCACGCTCGGCGTCTCGCTGCTCGCGCAGAAGGACTGCCCGGACACGTGGGGCTCGCTCGGCTTCGACGGCAAGCTCTCCATCCCCGACTCGGTGTGGCTGAACACGTTCAACGCGAACAAGGCCACCTTCCGCTGGGATGACTGGAAGATTTCGCGCGCCCGTCTCGATCGCACGAACTTCCTCGGCACGCAGAGCACCTACGCGTTCATCTCCGACTACTACCGCGAGCAGCGTCTCCGCTACGGCAGTGTGGTGCGCGGTGGCTCGGGCTCGCCGCTCGAGACCGGCTACCCGCTCGGCCTCGAAATCCGCGTGGACAGCTGGCAGTTCTCCGCGCCGGCCACGCGTAACACGCAGTTCTACCAGGCGCAGCTCGTCAACAAGTCGGCCGACGTGTACGGCGCCGGCATCGACTACGACTCGCTGTACTTCGGTACCGTCCCGGGCTTCCTCTTCGGTAACCCGCAGGCGGTGTCGGTCTACCACGACTTCAGCAGCAACACGATGGTCGTGGCGCGTGGCGGCACGAGCGGCAACTGCTCGGCCTCGTACCCGCGCCGCTATCTCAACAGCAACGGCGCCGGCTGCGCCGAGGCCACCGCGGCCTTTGCCAGCGGCGTGTGGATGATGACGTGGCTCAAGTCGCCGCTGGGCGACATCCGCAACAAGGCGTTCAGCAACCCGAACAGCCCGTACTTCAATCCCACGAGCCCGTTCGCCGACGACACGATCACGTACAACCACTCGCATCCGGGCTCGGTCGGCCGCGCGAGCCAGGCCATGACGCGCTCCACGCGCGCCGGCTTCGGGTACGTGGCGTCGAAGGAAGACGACTTCCTCGATGGGCGTAACCCGTCGGACTTCACGATCATCAACTACACCGGCATGCTCACGCCGGAAGAGTGGACGGGATCGCTGCCGACGTCGGCGACCGGCGTGAAGTTCCCCAAGTTCGTGCCGGGCGCCACGCCGGGCCACGGCCGTTGGGACTACAACAACGACGGCATCCAGGACACGATCTCCGTCCCGTCCTGCGGCACACGGGGATGCGCGCGGACGTACTCGGACACGATCGCTGGTGGCTACCGCAACGAGTACGGCAACATCCTCGGCACGGTCAACGCCGGTCCGTTCAAGCTGAAGGCCGGCGACACCACGCAGTTCCTCTGGGCCTTCTCGTGGGCCGCCGATTCGATTCAGGCCAAGCGCACGATCGATGGCGTGGTCGAGTCGTACCGCTCCAACTACTCGGGCCCGCTGCCGATCGCTTTCCCGGCCGTGACCAACTCGCCGCCGACCAACGGGCAGGCGGCCACGGTGTACACGGTGGCCAGCGCCGAACTGCGTGACTCGCTTACGCTCGGCTCGGCCAACTCGGCCGTGGCGGCGCGCCTCGTGGTGCGCTACCCGCAGATCAACCCGGTCGACCCGTACATGATCGGCCTGTTCAACAAGCTGCGGGCCGACTCGGCCGCGGGTGATCCGGCCGTGCGCCGGATCCTGCGCCTCAACCCCACGCTGCTCGACTCGCTCCGCGCCCGCGCCAACGACAACCTGTCGGGCGTGTTCGTGTTCAAGTCGTGCGACGGCGGCAACACGTTCACGAATTCGAGCGGGGCGGGTACCACGGTCTGTGTGTCGGCGCCGACCCGCGCCATCGACGCGGCGGTGCCGGCGTTCCCGTGGCGTCCGCTCACCACGGTGACCTATGCCGCCGGTGTGCCGGCGTCGTCGGGCTTCACCGAAGACCTGCCGTCGGGCCGCACGTACAACTACGTGTTCGTGACCCGCACGCGCGGCTTCTCGGACGCGCACTTCAACATCGTCGACTCGCTCCCCGGCCGTGGGCTCTACATCACCCACGTGCAGGATGCCTTCGGCTTCCCGCGCGATACCATCAACTCGGCGTTCGCCACCAGTGGACCGGCGTCGCTCGCGGTGTACGCGCCCATCACCAACGTGGCGGGCCGCAAGTACGCGCAGGTCGACACGGCCACCACGCTGGGCAACGCGACGCAGCTCGTCGAAATCGCTGACGTGTCGAACGACGTGAGCGGCACGACGCGCCTGGTGTTCGCGAACCAGTTCATTGTGCGCAAGCAGATCGACACGCTGTCGAATGCCACCAGCACGACGATCGCGGCGCGCTACGTGATTCCGCGGGCGGCGGTGGGCCCCACCGGTACGGTGGAGACCAACTTCGTGGCCCGCGAGCAGCTCTTCACGGCCCCGGTCAACACCCCGGTCCGTAACGGGGCGAACCTGCTCACCGGCACGTTCCGCACCCTGACCGGGTCGGCGCGCGTCTTCGTGGACACGCTCAACGCCCTCGCCACGTACCCCGGCTACATCTGGGTCACGTCGAATAACCGGCCGATCTTCGCGATCAACCAGCCGTTCATCACCGGCTCGGGTCGCGCGGGCAATCAGCAGCGCGACCAGGCGGCGTCGCCGCTGTACCCGGGCTACACCGCGGTGCCGTTCGACACGCTCAGCACCGGCACGGGCTTCCGTCAGGACCTCCTCGCCGGCAACTCCACGCGTGACCGCAACTTCGTCATCCGCAAGCCGGGCGACACGTTGCAGGCCAACGCGCGCCAGTTCCTGCCGCAGGTGTCCACGGTGCAGCTGTTCAACGGCACCGGCGCGCTGGCCAACAACAAGCGCGTGAAGGGCGGTCAGTACGAGCTCACGTGGCTCACCGACCCGTGGGGCCCGCGCGCCCCGTTCCGCCTCGATCCCGTGGCGGACCTGCAGGGTGCGGTGACGGCGTCGCTCGCCGATGTGGCCGCCAAGGCCACCACGGTCACCGAAACGTCGGCGCAGGTGGCGGCGCTCGTTGGGGCCACGGCGGCGCGTCCGCTGGTCCGTGTGCGCGTGCCGTTCACCATGAAGTTCACCGACCCGAGCGGCAACCGTGTCGAAGACGTGAAGTTCGCCATGCTGGCCCGCCAGACGTTGGCGCAGGGCGGCATCGGCAACACGCGCATCCTCGGCTCGGGTAGCGACACGATCCGCGTGAGCGTCCCCGACTCGCTCTGGATGCCCGGTGACACGCTCATCGTGCTGCAGAAGGTCGAGCGCGACTCGTCGATCGTCGTGGCCGGCAATCGCGTGATCATCGTCCAGGCGGATGGTGCCAACGCGTTCCGTCCGGTGCCGGTGCTCGCCGACTCGATCGGCCTCAACAAGTTCGTCGTCGCCTGTACGGGCGGCGTGAACGGCACGGGCGTACGCCCGGCCAACGGCATCGATCAGGTCAGCTGCAACCCGCTCTCGATCAACACCCGCGGCGCGTCCTCGGCTGGTGGCTACCTCGCCACGGACAAGGACTGGAAGCAGGTGTTCGAGCTCACCCGCACCTTCGACAACCGCTCGGTGGTGTCGCTCCGCGCCACGCCGTACACGGTGGCGGCCGAAGTGACCAAGGCCGATCTCGCGAAGATCTCGGTCGTGCCCAACCCGTACCTCGCCCGCAGCGATGCGGAGGCAACGGATGGTGGCCGACTCGCGGTACCGAAGATCACGTTCACGAACGTGCCGGAAGAGGGTGTCCTCCGCGTCTACACGGTCTCCGGCCAGTTCGTGCAGGAGCTCACGTGGACGAAGAGCGACCTCGTGTACGCCGGTAACAACGCGACCTCGGGTGACCTGCCGTACAACCTCCGCTCCCGCGAGGGCGTGGACCTGGCGTCGGGTCTCTATCTCTACGTGCTCACTGCGACCGGTTCGGCAGGAAAGAACCAGGTGCATCGCGGTAAGTTCGTGATCATTCGCTAAGGGAGCAGCGATGCACTTTCCCCGACTTCTCGGCGCCGCTGGCGCCCTTGCCCTCGTCCTGAGCGCGCCGTTGCGCGCTCAGGGCCCCGGGGGCCTTCTCCCCACGCCGCAGGATACCCCGAACCGTCAGGGTACCCGTGGCGCGAACTTCCTCCACCTCAACGTGGGCGCCCGCATGGGCGCGATGGCCGGTGCGGTGGCCTCCTCGGTGAAGGGGCCCGTGGCCTGGTTCGTGAACCCGGCCGGTGCCGCCACCTCCGAGAGCTTCTCCTTCGCGGCAGGCCGTCAGAACCTCTACGCCGACCTCGGGCTGGCGCAGAGCTACGCGGCGATCAGCATGCCCACCCTCGGCGGTGTGCTCGGCGTGCATTTCAACACCCTGTCGTCCGGTGACATCCTCCGCACCACCGAAGCCAATCCGTTCGGTGAGCGCCTGGGTGGCACCAACTTCCAGTGGACCTCCACGGTGATCGGCGCCGGCTACGCCAAGCGCCTGACTGACCGCCTGCAGGTGGGCGCCCAGGTCAAGTTCATCGGCGAAGGCATCCCTGATGCCGCGACCAAGTGGGTCGCGGCCGACGTCGGCACGCAGTTCAACACGGGGCTCTACGGCCTGACCGTGGGTGGCTCGATCAGCAACGTGGGCACCGTCGGTAAGGCCAATGGCGCCCTGCTCACGCGTGTCGTGTCCACGACGGATCGCACCAACTTCCAGGAAAACCGTCGCGTGTCGTTCTACACGACCGGCGTGGAACTCCCGGTCGAATTCCGTCTCTCGATTGCGTCGGATCTCCTGGGCTCGGCGAACTCGCTGCTCGGCAAGGGCAGCGGCAACAACACGCTGAACCTCGAGGTCGCCGTGAACGAAGCCACGGACTTCAGCACGCAGTATGCGATCGCGGCCGAATACGGCTACAAGAACCTCCTGTTCGTGCGTGGCGGCCAGCGCCTCTACAACGACGACCGTAACCGCGGCACCACCAACCCGGTCGGTCTCTCGGGTGGGTTCGGCCTTCGCCTTCCGGTGAAGGGTCGTGACGTGCGCTTCGACTACTCCTACGAGTCGGCCGGCGCCCTGCAGAACATCCAGATCTTCTCCTTCGAGGTGGGTCGATGAAGCGCGTGGTAGCTCTTCTCTCGTCCCTCGCGCTGAGCGCCGGCGTTGCCGGCGCCCAGCTCGCGCCCAAGCAGTTCTCGGTCACCACGCGCCTCGGCACGCTGTCGCCGGAGCGCGCGGCCAGCATGGACGCACAGGCGCTCGTTGGCCTCGACGCCGAGTACAATCTTTCCAAGTACTTCGGCATCGGCACGGCCATCGACGTATCGCGTGGCAACACGCGTCGCGAGGACTTCCTCACCCGTCTCCGCTTCGGCCAGGCCGCGGTGGCCGGCGGCGATTCGATCTACTACCAGTACGTCAGCCAGCCGGTGAACCTCGTGAACCTCGGGCTCATGGGCACGCTCCGGTACCCGGGCAAGAAGATCACGCCGTTCGTGACCGGTGGTGTGGGCACCTACGTGATGATTCTCGATGCCCAGATCAACGGCAAGGAGACCCGCACGAACGACCTCTCCCTCACCGGTGGGGCGGGCGTGTCGTTCAAGCTGAGCGACCGCGCGGGCATCCAGCTCGACGTGCGCACCGTGCAGCTGCAGGGATTCAGCCGCGACTTCCTCAACCCGGCGCGTGGTCGTGAAGTGCTCACGGTGCCGTTCCCTGAGGACTTCCCGACGCCGCCCGCGGCGAAGAACACTGCCCTCAACACCATGATCTCGCTGGGCTTCCGCTACATCCCCGGGGGTAACTGAGCATGAACCGTTTCCGCTCATCCCTCCTCGTGACCGCCATCGCCTCGGCCGCCTTCGTGGCCGCCTGCGGTGACGAACGCTCGATCACCACGGAACCGGTCGGCGCGCTGGGGTTCGGCACGAACTTCCTCCGCACCGCGACCAACCTGCCGCGTGGCACGGTCACGTTCCCGGCCACTATCGTCGCGTCGGCCACCCCGGCCAACGACTCGGTGATCATCACGCTCGCCGGCCTCGACACCCTCACGGGTGGCAGCTACACGGTGTGGTTCGCCAACGACTCGGCCACGAAGTTCGCGCCGGCCACGGCGCTCAACATCATCGCCACCCGTCGTGACTCGTCGTTCAACGCGGCGGGTGACCCGGTGTTCACCAACACGCCGTTCACCTCCACCGGCGCGCAGTTCCGCTCCGGCGGCGCCAACGTGGCGCTGCGCGTGGCTACCTCACGCGCGGCAGCGGCGGCGTTCGCGGGCACGGACTCGCTCAACACGGTCCTGATCAGCATCGAGAGCGGCGCCCCGGGGACGGCCCCCAGCGCCGTGCGTCCGCTCTGGGCCCGTCGCAGCCAGGCCAATGCGTCGCGTGTGGCAGGCGTCCGCTTCGGCACGTTCGCGCGTGGCATTCCGGTCGCGGCCCTCGCGGGCAACCCGGCGGCCAACCAGGAGTACGTGTTCGCCAACAACGGTGCGATGACCATCGTGCCGCGTGGCCGTGTGGAAGTGCGTGGGGGAATCCTCGTGGTCAACGATTCCAACTACTTCCGCCCGCCCGTTGGCTACTACTACAACCTGTACGGCGTGAAGCTCGATACCACCGGCCGGTTCAACGACACCCTGTACCTCGGTCGTCGCCAGTCGCCGTATCCCCAGCGCATCTCGCTCTACGATGCGGACGTGTCGAACCCGGCGCCGTCGGTGGTGTTCGATGCCCCGCGCGTGATCCTCGCCATGGGGGCCCGCCTGTCGGCGGATTCGCTCCCCAAGGCGCAGGGCACCACGCCGTGGCGCAACTTCGGGTTCGTGCGCATCAATCTCGAGCCCAAGGCCGGGCGCGAGGGGCGCATGGGCTCGGCGACGCTCTTGGAAGCCACGCTGCCGCCGAGCATTCGCGGCCGCTGAGTCGGCACCCGCACCACTGGAGTGAGAACGGCCACCCGCGCACGGCGCGGGTGGCCGTTTCGCTTCGGGTGAGCGTTGCGTTACCGGTAGATCGGTTTGGCGGGCACCAGCAGCTTCACCAGCGCCTGACGTGCGCGGTCCGTCACCCAGAGCGTGCCGTCGCCGTCTACCCGAATGTGCGTGGCGAAGCGGACGTCGGTGATCGTGCCAAGCGGATCGAGCGCGGGCGTCATGGCGATCCGCAGGACCCCCTCCGCGCCGGCGGCCACAAACAGCTCCTCGCCGCGGAACGCCATATCGTACGGGTAGGCCGCGCCCAGCGGCAGCGTTTCGGGGGTGACGATCGCGTTGGTCATCGCGGTGCGGCTCCACACCAGCAGCTGTTGCGCTCGCGTGGCCGCCACCAGATGGCCGGCCGACACCGCGAGAGCGTGCACCGGTGTGGACACGGGGAAGGCGCGCCCCCTGCTCGCGACGCCTTCGGGTGAGAGGCGAATTTCGAGCACGCTGCTATCGGTGGCCACCCAGAAGTGGCCGGTGCTGCCATCGACCACCGCGGCCCGGACCTCGAGACCCAGCTCGAGGGAGTCACGCACAGTGGCCGTCCCCGTCACCGCGCTGCCGGTGAACAGCGTGCCGCCCCGTGCCGCCACCCACCGCGCGGGCGAGGCCGCCACGGCGCTGATCGGTCCACCCACCACGCGAGCGATCGGACCGCTCACGGCGCTCGTGTGGTAGAGGGCCGCGTCGCTCGCCAGGAGTAGCCGATGATCCGCGCCACTGACGGTGGAACCTGGCACGAGCGCGATGTCGCGCAGTCCACGTAACCCGTTGGCGCGACGCCGCAGCGCGCGCGGCACATCGGCGCGCCCAACCACGGCCACCCCACTGTCGCCCACGACATACACGAGCGTATCCGCGGCGAGCAGTCCCGAGAAGGTGCCGGGCAGCGCGAGCGTGCTGAACGTGGCGCGTTCCCGCGCGGCGAGGCGCGGCATATCCGCCGCGCGCTGCATGGCGATCTCGCGCGAAAGGAACAGCCCCGTGAGGGCCCCGCTGCCGGTGAGGTACGGCAGCACGCACGACCACGGTTTGCAGCCGCTCTCGCGGTCTTCCGGGTCCGATACCGCGTAGTAGGCGGTCGCGAGCACACTCCCCACGGCGGCGCCGGCGAGCGTGTACTTGAGGCGCCGCACCACGCCCCCATCGACCGGCTGCGCCTCGAGCGGTGTGGAAACCACGGGCGTTCCTGCCGCCGCCCCCAGCTGCAGCGCGGCCAGGGCGGCGAGTGCCACACGATGCGGTCGTGCCGATCGCTTCATGACGAGGCTCCAATGACGAAATCACGCTGCGTCTCTGCGCGCTGCCCACTCACGGTGTCGTGCACGCTGACGGTGAGCCGATAGCGTCCGGCAGGGGCGGTGCCGAGACTGAGCGTGAAGGTGAGCGGGATGCGGTCGCGTCCGTCCAGCGGTTCACTGCGGGCAAAGCGCACGCCCAGTTGGGCGTCGCCCTCGGGGGTGAGCCCCACCACATCGGCCACGTTGCCCAGCAGGCGCGCGAGCGCGTTGCCGTTGCGCGTAATCTCGAGCAGCTCCACGCGGAGCGCCACCTCGAGCTGTACGGCGCCCGTCGCCGTGGGCGCAGCGCCATAGGCTTCCCAGTACAGCGCGAAGGTGTCACGCGGCAGGACACGCAACGCAGCGAGCGGGCTGATGCGTGCATCGCGCCACGACCGCGGGCGCTCGGCGCCGGTACCCGTGCGCCGGCCGATCATCACGTCGCTGAGCGTCAGCCGGTCCTTTGGCGGGGTGGACAGATCGAGCGCCACATGGGCGCGCGCCGCGGCGGCGTCCACGGCGGGATCGATGGCTTCGAGACGCAAGCGGACGTCACCGCTGGGGAGGGTGTCCACCCGGATGAGCGTCGGATCGCGCGTGACGGGCAGCGGGATGGCGACGCGCGTGCTGTCGGCGGCGCGCATACTGCCGAGTGGTCCCACGAAGGCGCGCACCATGATGTCGCTGCGATCGAGCTCGATCGCCCGGTAGAAGCGCGTGGCCGGCACACTCATGGCGGTCACCACCTCGTGTTCGCGGTTGGTGCGCCCCCGAAAGCGCGTGGTCTGCACGGGGAGCGTATCGACCGTCCGCGCCAGCGCCACGTTGTCGAGACGGAACGGTTCGTCGCGGCGCGCATTCTCGGCCACGGCGCGGAAGTCGCCGGCAAAGCTGGCATCGGCGAGCGTGGGGGCACCGGCAAACACGAACTCGAGGTCGAGGGCGGGATAGCGGAACACCGTGATCACGCGGCCGGTGGCGTCGCGCGCGAGCAAGTCGCTCGTGGGCGGAAAGAGCGCCTCGATCGGCGGCTCGCCGTAGCGGATCACGATCTGGCCGCGATCCGAGCGCCATCCGGTGAGTCCCGAGAGCGGATCGTCGAAGCGCAGCAGGGTGACGGCCACGCGCGCGAGGTATTCGAGACGCGCTTCGTTGGCGGGTGTGGAGAGCAGCGGGTCGGCCGCATCCCAGTAGGCCTGCGTGGTGGCGGCGCGCACGGAGTCGGTGAGGCCGGCTACGCGCACGCTGTCGCCCACGCGCAGCAGGCGACCGATGTCGAGCAGCTCGGTGCGGTCGGCCGTCGGCATGGTGGTCAGGGCGCGCTCGAAGGCCTGCTGCGCCTCGAGGGCGTTGCCGAGGCGCCACGCGGCCAGTCCGTCCGCAAACGCGACGACGGCGCGCAGGCGCCCGGTGTCGATGGCGGCGCGTTCGAGGAACCGCCCATCGGGGAGGACCGGCGACGCGTCGACGGGGCGCGCGTCGTGCGCGCTGCGGGCGAGCGTGCGTATCTCGTCGAAGCGCCCTTCGTCGTAGAGCAGCGCCATGAGCCCCGCCGTGCTGGGCCAATGCCCCGGGACCGCCGCGAGCGCCTCACGATAGAGCCGGTCGGCGCCATCGCGATCCGCGGCCCCGGCGTTCTCCACCGCCCGCGATTGATGTTCGAGAAACTCGCGCGTGTAGGTGAAGCGGATGCGCGCGAGTTGCGGATCGAACACGAGTCCGCTCGTATACACACGGCGGTTGCGGATGGAGCGATAGCGCCCCTCGTACACGCGCGCATACTCGGCGGCGCACTCCGCGATCAGCGCGCGATCGCCGGCCTCGCGCGCGATGGCCAGGGCCCGGGTGAAGAGCCGTTCGCCGTCGGCGCGCAGCAGCGGCGTGCGCAGCCGGAGGCGCCCGATCTCGAGCACGAAGCGCGCGTCGCGCGGTGCGAGTTCGCTGCCGCGTGTCAGCAGGCGCTGCGCGAGCGCGATACGCAACGGGTTGCTGAACCCCAGCTGCAGGGTGCGCACCAGGAAATTGCCGCGGGCATACAGCGCTTCCACGTGGCGTGGGGCGCGATCGGTGGCGGCCTCGAACAGTTCGAGGGCGGCGCTGGTGTCGCCGGCGAGGGCGCGCGCGCGCGCTGCGGTAAGCAGCGAATCGATGCCCGGTTGCGCGGGCAGGGCGGCCGGACCGAGTGCGCCCGCCACCGCACAGAGGAGCGTGACGGTGGCCACGCGGAAGAGCTGAAGCACCCCGCAAGATACACCGGTCGCCGGTGCGGGGGATGGAACCGGAGCGCCGACGGTATGTAGTATGCGCGATGTCCGGCGTGACCATCGTTCGTGCGCGTCACACGCCGGTTTTCCCTGTGTGTCCAAGGAGAGTCCATGTTGTGTTTCGCCCGACCCACGTTGGTCCGCGCGGTCACGGTTGCCCTGAGTGGCATGGCCATGCTGTCGATGGCCCCAGCATCGCTGGCAGCGCAGGCGTTCAACTATCCGGCCATGCAGACGCCGACCGTGAGCACGCGCGACTACAACGCCGCGATCGTGGGCGGTGCGGGCAGCACCTTCCTGCTCCAGTGGCGGGAGGGGGCGGGGCGCGGGATGCACTGGCAGTTCGACGGCGGCGTTGCCGATCCCCGGGGCGGTGGCGATCCGCTGCTCTTCGCCGGCGCGGGGCTGGGTAAGCAGCTCACCCGCGCCACGGCTGAGCAGCCGCTCGACGTCCTGCTTACCGCCGGCGCCGGTGTGGCGTTCGGGGGCAACGCGACCAGCGTTCGCGTCCCGGTGGGTGTGAGCCTGGGGCACAGCTTCGAGCTCGAGCAGGGGATGTCGCTGACGCCGTTCGTGCATCCTCGCCTGTCGCTCGACGCCTGCGGGACGTGTGGATCGGGCGGCGACTCCCGGACGACGGTCAGCGCGAACTTCGATGTGGGGGCCCACTGGCAGGTGAATGGCCGTTTCGGGTTGCGGCTCGCGGCGTCGTTCAGCGGCTCCGAGGTGGTGGGGAGCGACGGTACGGTGGCCCTCGGGTTTCACTGGACGCCGGCAGGGTTGACTCGCCGCTGACGTGACACCGGACGTGGCCTCGCGCCACAGCCTGTCATTTCCAGAAACAGTGCCGGCCGCGGGGCCCAGCGCTCCGCGGTCGGCGCGTGGTGTTTCGAACAGGTGATGGGCCACCGTGATCCCCGTCATTCCAATTCGCACAATGCCAATCGGGATTGATTTCTCTGATGAACACCTTAGTCTTGCTGGTGCTTGTATCTGACATGTAACGCGCCCTGTGCGCCGCGATACGTTATCGGCACCACGTCGAGACGTCTCCCTTGGCTGCCCGGCGTGACGTGACGTCTTTTGGCAGTCCTGCAGTTCCTTCCTGCATCGCTCCGTACATCCCCTCGCGATGAGTCGAGGCAGGCGCGCTTCAGCGCAGCCTCCCGTCCGTCACCGAGGACATGCTGTGCTCCGCTCTGTGGCTGCGTGCCGCAGGGATCGGAGTTCAAAACCCGGATCGGCATCCCTTCACGGGCGGCCGCTCCGGGCGTGCCTGTCGCTCCGACGTCCATTCCGGTCGTGGCGGCGGTTTTCCTCTCTCCCCCGTTTCCGGCTTTTGTACGCCGAGGGCTGAGCATGTCGAGATTGATGCGGTGGCTGTACCGGGCTCCGATGGCCCTGGCACTGTCCCTGTTGCCGTTCGCGGCGCAGGCGCAGCAGGGGCCAGCGGTGATTACGGGTACCGTGAAGAGCGAGTTTGGTGACCCGCTCGAGAACGCGAACGTGTACATCGTCGAACTGGCGATTTCCGTCGGGACGAACGCGCAGGGTCGGTACACGATTACCGTTCCGGCCGAGCGCACGCGCGGCCAGGCCGTCCAGCTGCGGGCCCGTGCGATCGGGTACCGGTCGCTGGCCCGCCCGCTCACGGTGAGCCGCGGCAACCAGACGTTTGATTTCGCGCTCCAGAAGGACGTCAACCGCCTGACCGAACTGGTCGTGACGGGTGTGACCGGAGCGACGGAGCAGACCAAGACGCCGTTCACGGTGGCCCGCGTGACCAGCGATCAGATGCCGGTTCCCGCCACCAACCCCCTTACGCAGCTGCAGGGGAAGGTGGCCGGTGCGCAGATCGTGGCGGCCTCCGGCCGTCCCGGCGCGCAGCCGAGCGTCATTCTCCGCGCCCCCACGTCGATCAACGCCTCCGGCCGTACGCAGGAGCCGCTCTACGTGGTCGACGGCATCATCATCAACGGCGGCCTCCCCGACCTCAACCCGGAAGACATCGAGTCCGTGGAAGTGGTGAAGGGAGCGGCGGCGGCGTCGCTCTACGGCGCGCGCGCCGGTAACGGCGTCATCCAGATCACCACCAAGACCGGTAAGACCGGCTCGCAGAACTCGGTCAAGTTCGGGTTCCGCAGCGAAGTCGGTACCGGCGACCTGGAGCGCCAGATCGGTATCGCGCAGCGCCACGGCCTCTTCGTCGACGAGACGGGCACGCGCCTCTGCAGCACGTCGGCGCCCACGGTGCCGGGCATGGCGTTTGGCTGCTATCGCAGCGTGGATTACGCGCGCGAAGCGTATGCCGTGAACAACACGCTGACGGACTTCGCGGCCACGCCGGTCGGCTTCCCGATCGACCCGGGTGCCGGTTCGCAGGGCGCGCAGCTCCGCAACATCTACCAGGCCAACCAGTGGCCGGTGCAGACGTTCGACGCGGTCAACCAGCTGTTCCGTCCGCAGCCGACGACGATCAACAACCTCGACGTGACCGGCCGCTTCGGGAAGACCACCTTCTTCGGCTCGGTCAACCGCCTCGATCAGCAGGGCAACGTGAAGTACCTGCAGGGCTTCCAGCGCAACTCGATGCGCTTGAACGTCGACCAGCAGGTCACGGACCAGTTCTCGTTCTCGGCCAACACCTTCTTCAGCCGCTCCGCGCAGGACGGTCTAGACCAGCAGGACGGTGGCGGTACCGCCTTCTTCCGCCTGACCCGCGTGCCGCCCCTGGCCGACCTCACGCGAACCGACGCGCAGGGGCGCCTGTTCATCCGCCCGAACCTCCAGGGCGCGGGCGTGCAGAACGACAACCCGCTCTACACGCTGCAGAACATCGATCGCCTCGACCAGAACGACCGCTTCCTGATCGGCTCCACGGCGCGCTACACGCCGTTCCAGTGGCTCGATCTCGAGGCCAACTACTCGTTCGACAACAACCGGGCGATCGGCTACCAGAACACGGACAAGGGCTACCGCACCACGACGGCCAACCCGGCGACGAACAACGGTGGCGTGTTCCGCTTCAACAACAACTCCCAGTCGTACAACGCGAGCCTGAACGCCACGGCGCGCTGGGAGCCGCTCGAGAACCTCCGCACCCGCTACACGCTCCGCTACATCACGGAAGAGCAGAAGTTCAGCAGCGTGGTGTCGCAGGGATCGCAGCTCCAGCTGCAGGGTGTGCCGCAGGTCGGTAACACGCTGGCCAGCACGCGTACCGGGTCGTCGTCGCAGCAGACCATTCGCGGCATCGGCTACTTCGGGTCGGTGAACGCGGAGTACAAGGACCGCTACATCGTCGACGCCCTCATCCGTCGCGACGGCTCGTCGCTCTTCGGCTCCGAGCAGCGCTGGCAGACCTTCGGCCGCGGCTCGCTTGCGTGGCGTGTGACCGAAGAAGGCTGGTGGATGCTCCCGCAGGTCAGCGAGCTCAAGCTCCGCGGTTCGTACGGCACGGCCGGTGGCCGTCCGAGCTTCTCGGCCCAGTACGAAACCTTCTCGCTCAACGCGGCGGGCGTGGCGGTGCCGGGCGTGCTCGGCAACCCCAATCTCCGTCCCGAAATCGCGCGCGAAACCGAAGTCGGCGCCGACTTCGAACTGTTCGGCCGCCTTGGTGGTAACGTGACGTACGCCAAGACGACGGTCAGCGATCAGATCCTGCAGCCGCCCCTTCCGGCCGCCTCCGGCTTCACCAGCCAGTGGATCAACGCCGGAACGCTGCAGAACAGCGCGTTCGAAGTGTCGCTCAACATGCCGATCATCAGCCGCCGCAACCTGAACTACACGGCGCGCCTCACGTACGATCGGATCCGCTCGGAAGTCACGCAGCTGGACGTGCCGGCCTACAACTTCGGTAACGGCAACGTGAGCAACTCGGGCGGTATCTTCCGCATCGAGGCGGGCGTACCGTACGGCACCATGTACGGCCGTCGGTTCGTGCGCAGCTGCGGGCAGCTGCCGGGGGCCTTCCAGTCGCAGTGCGGCGGCGAAGGCAGCGCGTTCCAGCGCAACTCCGACGGGTACATCGTGTGGGTCGGTCAGGGCAACACGCTCGCCGACGGCCTCACGAAGAACCTGTGGCAGGCCACCTTGCCCGCCACGTCGGCGCCGTTCGGCGTGGCCTCGGCCTGGGGTCACCCGCTCATCGTGCGCGACACCACGCTGGCCACGAACAACCCGGGCCGCGTGGGCGTGATCGGTCAG
Organism: Gemmatimonas sp.; assembly: GCF_044344655.1. GTDB lineage: Bacteria > Gemmatimonadota > Gemmatimonadetes > Gemmatimonadales > Gemmatimonadaceae > Gemmatimonas. Next base: position 8,972 of record NZ_JBIJCN010000031.1, on the reverse strand, counting down.
GCGCTCCCGACGTTCCGCTGGTCCACCTCGCAGACGCTGACCTTCAAGCGCCTCACGGTGAACGGCCTCGTCGACGCGACCGTCGGTCGCTCGGTGCAGAACCAGGGTCTCGCCTGGTCGCTCCTCGACTTCCTGTGGGCCGGCTCCGACCAGATCGGTCAGACCACGGCCTCGGCGCGTCCGATGTCGTACTACTACCGCGCGGGTCCGCCGGACAACGCCAACGGCATCGGCGGTCTCTACGATGTGCTCGGTCCGAACGACTTCAACGTCGAGAAGGCCACCTACGCGCGTCTCCGCGAGCTCCTCGTGTCGTACCGCGTGGGCAAGGTGCGCAATGTGGGTGACTGGAGCGTGAGCCTCATCGGCCGCAACCTCTACACGTGGACGAACTACCGCGGCTTCGATCCTGAAGTCGGTGTGTCCGGCAACTCCGGTCAGGCCGGGTCGGGCGTGCTCAACGCCTTCGACAACTTCACGTTCCCGAATATCCGCACGGTCACGCTGTCGATCGGCACCACGTTCTGACCACGAGGGAGTGTGGCGCGCGCCCATCGTGGCAGCGCGCCACGCCTCCCACTTCTCCGAGAGATTTGATGCGACTCCTTTTCCGTTCCGTTCTGCTCGCGGGTGTGGCGACGCTGTCGCTCGCCGCGTGCTCAACTGATCTGGCCGTCACGAACCCCAACAATGCCGACATCACGCGTGCGCTCGGGCGCCCGAGTGACGTCGAGAACCTGTTGGCCGGCGGCTTCAACCAGGTCGTGCAGAACACGACTGGTGGCTCCACCGAAAGCATCAACAGTTCGCTGCAGGTCATGTCCCACGAGAACTACACGGGGCTGGCGAACTTCAACATGGGACCGCGCGCGGGGCTGCCCCGTACGCCGATCCTCAACTTCGCCAACAACCCGGGCAGCGCCTCGGTCTCGAACGACTGGAATGGTCTGTCGCGACTGGCCCGCTCGACCACGATCGCGCTCGAGCGGCTCGGCACCACGGGCTTCACGCTCGGCTCGGCGGCGCAGGATCTCCGCGCGCGTGCCTACGGCCGCTTCGTGCTGGGGCTCGCCCTCGGCAACCTGGCGCTCGTGTACGATTCGGCGGCGGTCGTGGTGCCCGGTGGCGATGCCGTGCCGCCGCTCGTGCGCTACGACTCGGTCATGCGGGCCTCGCTCAAGCTGCTCGACGATGCCTTCGCTGACGCCTCCAATGCGACGGCGTCGGGCACGGGGGGCTTCCCGCTGCCCGCGACCTGGATGAATCTCTCCACGGGCGCCGTGTCGGCCGACCTGTTCCAGCGCATCATCCGCTCGTACCGTGCCCGCTTCCGCGCCGAGGTGGCGCGTACGGCCGCGGAGCGTCAGGCGGTGAACTGGGCGCAGGTGATTGCCGATGCGCAGGCCGGCATCACGGCCGATCTGCAGATCGCCATGAACCCGAACACCGGGTGGACGCAGGCGTGGGTGGCGCAGCACTACGTGGGCACCAACTGGCACGTGATGACGCCCATGATCGTCGGCATGGCCGACAGCACGGGCGCGTCGTACACGGCGTGGCTCAATCAGCCGCTCCTCAGCCGGACGCCGTTCATCATCCGCACGCCTGACCGCCGCTTCCCGGCTGGTCACGACCGTGGGGCGCAGCAGGCCTCGTCGAACGGCGGCGCGTCGGGGGCACTGCTGCCGACCGGCGTCTACTTCCGCAACCGCACGTCGGCCAACGATGGCGCCGCGGCCGACGGCACGTGGGGCTTCTCGTGGTACGATCACGCGCGCTTCCAGGCGTTCCAGAACGCCGCGCGCATCGGCAACTTCCCGCACATGGTCATGCCCGAGATGTGGGGGCTGATCGCAGAAGGGGCCATTCGCACCGGCAACTTTGCGCTGGCGGCGGAGATGATCAACAACACGCGCGTGACCCGCGGTGGCCTGCCCAGCGTGGCCGGCATCACGGACCTCACCACGCCGGTGCCGGGTGATAACGCCTGCGTGCCGCGCGTGCCGGTCTTCTCGGGCGGCTCGTTCACCACGCGCTGCGGCAACATCCTCGAAGCGCTCAAGTGGGAGAAGCGCATGGAGATGGCCTACATCTCCTACGGCGCGTGGTACTTCGACATGCGCGGATGGGGCGACCTGCCGGAAGGCACGCCGATCCACTTCCCCGTGCCGTGGCAGGAGCGTGACGTGCGTGTGCAGAAGTCGACCAACATGGGTGGCGTGGGCCAGCCCGGTGGTGCCCTCCGCGGCACCTACGGCTTCTAAGCGCCCCCCCGTTTGATGCGTCGAGTGGCTGCGATCCTCAGCGTGATGTCGGTGCTTGGCACCGGCGCGTGCTATGCGTCCGTCCCCGTGACCGGTTTGCCGGTCCCGGGGCAGGCGTTGGCCCTTGGGGTCACGGATCGCGGCCGGGTTGCGCTCACTGAGCGGCTGGGGCCGGAAGTCGATGAGCTCCGCGGCACGTTGGTGAGCAAGACCGATAGCAGTTACACGTTGGCCATGAAGCAGGTGGTGACGTTGCGTCGCGCCTCCAGTAGCTGGGCGGGCGAGTCCCTGACTGTCGCATCGGCCTTCGTGGGGAGTGTGCGCGAGCAGCGCCTCGCCCGCGGTCGCACCTGGCTGTTGGCCGGTGGGGCAACGGCCGCGGTGGTCGCCTTCATCGCCACCCGCAGCTTCCTCGACGGCAATTCCACTGTCGATACCGATCCCTCCAAACCGCCTACGGGTCCCGGACCGTCCTCGGTCCGTATCCCCGTGTCGTATCCATTCCGGAGTCACTAGATGCGTTTTCGCCATCTCTCCTCGCTGTTCATCGGAGCTGCGGCGCTGGCTGCCTGCAGCTCGGACGAAGTGAGCGGGGTCGCCACCCAGCTTGCCCCGTCTGCGTCCGTGCGCTACGTGAACGCAGTCGCCGACACCAGCGCGCTCGACTTCCGCTTCGTCGACGGGGAAATCGAAGGCTCGCCGCAGTTCGCGGGCATGAGCTTCCGTCAGTTCACGCCGTATCAGCGCCTGCGGGCCGGTAGCCGCCGCATGCGCGTGTTCACGAACCCGGCCGCGTACACCAACAGCATCACGGTCGCGCAGCAGCAGCACATCGACACGACCTTCACCTTCGAAGTGGGCAAGCGCTATACGGTCATCTCGTATGGCTTCTCGCGCACCGGGGTCACGCCGCGTCATCGTCTCGTGATCACCGAAGACGTGCTGCCCACCACGCTCGCCGCCACGGCGGTCGGCGTGCGCACCATCCATGCGGCCGCAGGCGTGGGCAACGTGGACGTGTGGGTGCAGCCCAGTGAGACGCCGGCCGGCGTGTCCGGCGCGCCCACGGCGGCCAACGTGGCGCCGCTCGCGGCCACGGCCTACCTGAACCTCACGGCTCGCCCGGTCGGCACGCTCCTCTACCGCTGGGACGTGGCGCTGACCGGCACCAGCACCCCGGTCACGGTGTCGCCCAACAGCGGCCTCCCGGGCCAGGTGGGGACGGCGTCGGTCAACCCGCTCGCCGGCTTCCAGGTGGGTCGCAGCATCGTCACGGCGATCGTGTTCGGCCCCTCCGTGACCGGCTCGCGCGCGCCGACGGGCGGCGAGTTCAACTCGGTGGGCATGCGCTTCCTGCCGGATCGCCACCTCGACACGACCGAGCAGTAAGCGGTCGCCGTTCGGCTCTTCTCCGGAGTTCCGGTTGAAGAACGCCGCCGCTTCCCACGGGAGGCGGCGGCGTTGAACTTTCTCCACCACTCGGTGTTCCACCCCACGGTACTGCTGTCCGGAGGCGATCGTGACGTCTGAGGTGCAACCGTCTGTGCGGCGAGCGAGCCTGCTGCTCGCGCTGACCGCCCTGTCCGCCTGCGCGGCCGGCAAGGCGCCCGACGTGGCGCCCGCGCCCGTGACGGGGGTGCCCCTGGGCACGGCGGGCGGCCGACGTGGCTTCGGGCTGGAGGTGACGACGCGCGCCGATGGGGTGGAGACCACCTACACGGCGTCGGTGTCGGCGGTGTTCACGGCGCTCGAGGCCGCGTTTGCCGCCACGGAGATCCCGCTCACCCTGCGCGATCCGGCCAAGGGCAGCATCGGCAACGAAGGGTACAAGTTCCGCCGGAAGCTGGCCGACCTTCCCTCGCGGCGGCTCTTCGACTGCGGGGGCACGTCGGGCATGCCCAACGCGGAAACGTACACGATCAAGATGTCGGTGCTCTCCAATGTGCGCGATGCGGGCGGCGGGACCGTCACGCTCGTCACCGTCGTGCAGGCGAGCGCCGAAAACCCGAACTATCCGGGATCGGGGGTGGCATGTTCGTCGACGGGCGTGCTCGAGAATCGTCTCGCCGCGGCCGTCAAAAACCGCCTGGCTCCCTCCCGCTGACTCTTCTCGCAGGTATGCGATGTTTCGCTTCACTGTTCCCCACGTGCCCCACGTGATGCGCCCGCCGGTGGCCCGTCTCGCCGCGCTGGTCGGCCTCGCGGCGGCAGCCGGTGTGGTCCGGCCTCTCGCCCTCTCGGCGCAGCCACGCAGCGCGCCGCCGGCGGCGCAGGTGACGGGCCTTACGGGTACCGTGGTGGACAGTGCCGGGCGCCCCGTGCGCGGCGCCCAGCTCACCGTTCGCGAACCCACCAAGAAGCCGGCCGAGGCGAAGCGCTGGGCCGCCACGTCCGATTCGGCGGGCCGCTTCCGGATGGAGGGGCTCACGCCGGGCACCCTCCGCCTCGAGGTGCTGCGCGACGCCTACGAACCGGCTGGCTTCGATATCCAGATCGCCAACGGGGTCGTGGTCGACCTGCGCGTGCGCCTCGTGGCCGACGAGGTGTGGCAACTCGCTGCGCGCGCCGCCGACTCGCTCGCGCGCGCTGACAGCGCCGCCGCCGCGGCGGTGCGCGGCCGCAGCGGCGCCCCGCTCCTCGCCACGCCACCGCTCGTCGCGGGGGATAGCAGCCGGGTGGCCTCGGGCACCGACGTCACGTTCAGCCAGGTCATCACGCAGAACCTGCCCACGCTCGCCAACGGGGTGCCCACGGGACCACGCCGTCCCGGCGCCCCCGCCAACCTGCTCACGGGACGCGTGCTCACGCAGGCCGGTGAGCCGGTCGCGCGCGCCCAGGTACAGGCCATGGGCACGCAGCTGTTCACGATGACCGATACCACAGGGCGCTTCTATTTCCGCGACCTCGCGCCGGGCCCGTACTTCGTGCGCGCCCGGAAGGTGGGGTACGAGCCGGTGGTGTTCACCGCCACGCTCGCGGCGGTCGACTCCCTCGAGGCCTCGGTGCGCCTCACGGCGCTCCTCGGGGTCAACACCACGCGACTCGACACCATGCGGGTCACCGCGGAATACGACCGCATGAGCCGGCGCCTCAAGGGCTTCGAGGAGCGCCGCACCACGATCCGCGGGCTCTTCATCGACCGGCAGGAAGTCGCCATGCGCAAGCCGCAGCTGCTCAGCGATCTCCTGCGCGGCCGCGCCAACGTGACGGTGCAGCGGAACGGCGTGGGCGACACCCAGATCTTCGGCACCCGCATCAACATCAGCACGGGCTACTGCCCCCTCGCGCTCATCCTCGACGGCACGCTGATCAACACCAACGGCGGCCGCATGGACAACTTCGTGCCGATCGACATGGTCGCGGCGATCGAGGTGTACACCAGCGGCACCAGCGTGCCCGGTCAGTTCGCCCGCCCCGAGACCGACTGCGGGGCCGTGATCGTCTGGACGCGCTGACGCCCTGACGCGCGTCGCCGTGCGTTATTTCTTCCGCGCCTCGATCTCGGCCTGCGGATCGCGCAGCCAGATCACGATCACCGCGCAGTCGCTGTAGCGCTGGTGCTCCGGCGGGGTGGCCAGGCGACTGGTGTACACCTCCATCGCACGGATGTCCTGCGCGCGGATCATCGCTTCGGGGCCGATGGAGCCCCCGGCCTCGAAGCGCACGCGGTTCACCACGAAGGCGGGGAGGCAGCCGGCTCCGCGTCCCGCCACCAGGCGCTGCGAGCGATCGGTGGAGCGCCCACGAATGCCCGGCACCATGCGCAGGGCCGTCGCGAGATCGTTCACCCCCGCAAGATCCTCGCGGGTGAAGAAGTAGCCCGTGCCACGCGTGCGACGCGCCTCGAAGCCGGTGGAGTCCCACGTGGCGTTGCGGGCCGCGCGCACCACGAACGTGCCCAGCACCGCGAGACGGCGGTCGATCGTGATGTCCCGCTCCACCTGCTCGCCGGGGCGCACATTCACCCCGAGGCGCTGCGGCTGAAAGCCGATCGCGCGCACCTCGAGCGTGCGCACCCCGGGCGGCACGCTGTCCATGGTGAACCGGCCGGCGTCATCGGTCACGATGCGCTTGCGCGGCTGATCGAAGCCCACACTCACGTTGGCCAGGCCGTCGCCCGTCAGCGTAAGAATGCGCCCACGCACGCGCCCGACCCGTTCCTCCGCAGCCACAACGCGGCGCGTCGAATCCCGGCGCGTCGAATCCCGGCGCGTCGAATCCCGGCGCGTCGCATCGCGCAGGTCGAGCGAGAGATCGTACCCGGCCAGCAGGCGGGCCCCGAGTTGCACCCGCAGGCGGGCCGGGGCGTCGCCGCCACCGTCGCCCGCTATGGCCCACAGCTCCACCGGCGAGAAACGGGGCACGTGACAGAGCACGAAGTGCCCGTCGGCATCGGTGCGCGTACGGGCACGCGGGCGCGTGCTCGAGCCGGCAAAGCTGGAGTCGCTGCTGCGCCACGCGCCCAGCACGTCCACGTGGGGCAACGGCGCATCATCGTCGGCGCGCCGCACCGTGCCCAGGAGCGCGCCCACACTCAGGTGCTTCGTGCGCGGGCAGATCGCGCGCAGGTACGCCTCGGGAGGAGGGAGCGCGACAACGCGCGACGCGCTGTCGGTCACCACGAGCGGCAGGGGCAAGGTGCTCACGCCGATCGAATCGAGCACGGGATGCCGTACCAGCAGTCGCTGCGCGCCGCGCGGCACCGTGTCGAAGGTGAAGCGTCCGCGTTCGTCGGTGAGCACGACGCCCGCGCGGCCCTCCACCGTGACCATGGCACCACGCAGCGTGTCGTTGGTCACGAGTGAGTCCACGAGCACGCCGCGCAGCGTGGTCGCGCCGGTCAGCCCGTTCGGGACCGACCGTGACGCCATGGGCGCGGAGTCCTGCGGGCCCAGGGCGGGGCGCGATGCCCCGGTACACGCCGTGAACAGGGCCGCTGCGACTACGGCAGCACACCTGGCGACCATCGGTGCGTATCCAAAGGGCGACGTGGGCATCGGCATGAACGGACACACGGAACGTAGTGCGTTCGAGACGGGCCTGCTAACCGATGAGCTCCGTCAGCAGCGCCAGGCTGCGGGCGGTCGCGCCGCGCTCCCGCTCCACGATCGCCCGCGCCGCGGCGCCGGCTGACGATCTCAACTGCATGTCACCCAGCCACGACGCGAGCGCTGCCGAGAGCGTCGACGCGTCCGCCACGGCACCGGCGCCGCCGGCCGCCAGCAGCAGCCCCGCCTCTCGGCTCATGCGATGACCGGGGCCGAACAGGACCGGTGCCCCAAAGGCCGCCGGCTCGATCGCCGAGTGCAGGCCCGCGCGGTGAAACCCGCCTCCCACGAACGCCGCGGTGGCGTGCGCGTAGAGGTCGCCCAACACCCCCACCCGGTCCACCACGATCACATCCGGATCGTCGGGCGCGGCCCCGATCGGGTGCGTGAGCTCACCAAGAGAACACACCTGGAGCCCCGACGCGCGCGCCCAGTCCATGATCGGGGTGAGGTGCGCCGCCGTGGGTTCATGCGGGGCGATGATGAGGCGCGCGCGCGGCACGCTCCTGCGCAGCGTGGCCCAGGCCGGCAGCAGGACGGCTTCGTCGGACGGCCAGGTGGAGCCCGCCACGAGCGTGGGCCGATCGCTCGCCGTGGCCGTGAGCAACGCCGACCCGCGATCCACACCCTGCGCCCGCTGCCAGACCTGATCGAAGCGGGTGTCGCCCGTCACGCGCACGCGGTCGCGGCGCACGCCGAGCGCGACAAGCCGCTCGGCGTTGTCGGCATCGATCGCACCCACGAGCGACATCGCGGCATAGGCCTCGCGCAGCAGCGCGCGCGCGAGCACGCCGCGCCGCCGTGACGTGGCCGACAGCGTGGCGCTGAGCATGGCCACCGGCACCCCACGCGCCACAGCGCGCGCCACGAGGGTGGGCCACACGTCGAGCTTCACGAACACCAGCAGCTGCGGCTGCACCAGCGACAGCAGCCGGTCTGCCTCGCGTGCGCCGTCGAACGGCAGATACTCCGTGAACTCCGCCCCTACGCTCGCCGCGAACCGCTCGGCGCTCGGCGAGAAGAACGAATACGCCTGCTGTACATCGGGGCGCGCGGCACGGAGCGCGTGGGCCACCGGCCGTGCCTGCAGCCCTTCTCCCACCGATGGGGCATGCAGCCACACCAGCGGGCGTGACGGGTCGCGTGGCGGTGCGATCGCGGCCCAGCGGTCCAGCAGGCCGCGGCGCGCGCGGAACGCGCGCCACAGCTTACGATCCGACGCGGGTGCCACCGCCGTGGCGAGTCGGGCCAGCGAGACGGCGCCGGCGTAGAGCGTGCGGAACAGGACGTTCACGGCCGAGTGGTCGGGAACGCCGTGCCGTCAGCGCGCCGCGTTGTCGCGTGCGGTGCCGCTTGTGGCGCTCCCGCTCGTGGCGCCACCGCGCGTACTGCGCTGCGCCTTGCTCGCGACGAGCGCGGTATCGATCGCCTTGCGGAAATCGTTGTAGGGCATGGCGCCCTGCACGAGGAACGTGCCCACGATGAACGACGGCGTGGACTGCACGCCGGCCTGACTGGCCTGCGCGATGTCGTTGGTGACGAGCGACGCGATCGGCGCACTCACGCGGCACTTGTCGAACGCGGGCACGTCGAGCTGCAGATCCTTTGCCATGCGCGAGAGCAGGGGAGACACATCGCTCATCGTCTTTGCGGTGGCAAA
>NZ_JBIJCN010000030.1:0-39519 GCF_044344655.1 Gemmatimonas sp. | reverse complement strand
GCCGTGCAGGAAGCGTTTCTCGGATTCGCGGAGCAGGCGGATGGCGCTCGTCTGCAGCGCAAAGGGCAGGGTCTCGCGCAGGCCCATGGTGTCGCGGGGGACGCCCTGCAGCACCAACTCGGGTGCGCCGACTCTCTCCTGTAGGGTCCGTGGGGCCACGAGGTTGGCCAGCAGGAAATTGCCGCTGCAGTCCTCCCGAGAGGCCACGAACACGGCTCGCCAGGCACGCCGCGCGGCGGGGCTGGGGGGCGGAAACACGTCGGCGTCCGCCGCCCGGGCTCGACTCGGGTGACCCACAGCGCTCGGTACATCGATGGTGATCGAGAGCAGGAGGACTGCGCCGACCGCCGCCGGCCAGCGCCAGCCCCAGTGGCGCACTCGATGCAGCCGCTCGCGGGGAGCCTCAGTGGCTCCCCGCGTACCGACCATCAGCACGAACTCCCCTCGCCGGACAGCCCGTCGGGCGCCGCATCACCGCCGTCGTCCTTGCCGGTGGAGGTGGCGTCGGCCGGGAATTTCTGCGTCTGCACACAGGTGCCGCTGGCAGTGTGCCGCCGGAAGTCCTTGTAGATGTTCATGTAGCCCTGGCCGGTGCAGGTCCCGAAGGACAGGCTGAAGCCCCAGGCGGATGTGGGCGACGGCTGCAGCGAAATGCTGAAGTTGCAGGTGGTCTGAATGGCCTTCTTGCCGCACTCCGTGATGTGGCCGGCCCCGCAGTCGGTTGTGACCAGATCGTTCGTGGTGGAGGTCTGCGCCCCCACCGGCGTGAAGGCCAGCCCAGCGCTCAGCGCCAGCACGCCGGCCACCGTCTTGGCGAGCATTTCGAGTGACATGGAGATTCCTCGCTGCATCTATCCGTGAAGTGGCGCGCAGCCCTGTGCCGCTGCGCCGGTCGATGGGGCACACCAGTCCGTGACACCCGGCCTCCCCGCGACAGCGCCACCATAGCGCCGGCAAGGCATTGCGCTGTCATCCGAAACACGCGTGTTGGGCCATTCCAACGCGTCGCCGACTGGCCTAGCTTTCCGTTGGTCATTCTGAACCCGTCACTTCCCTATGAAGCCTCTCATGGAGCGGATCACCGGCGCCCTCGCCGCGGTCCGCAATCCGCGTACCGGCGCCGATGTCATGGCTGCCGAACAGGTGCGCGATATCGCCACCAGTGTGGACGGCAAGGTCCGTCTCACCCTGCTCCTCGCCCCCGATGACGACGCCACGCTCGTGCGTGACGTGCGTCAGGCGATCGAAGCGCTCGACGGCGTGACCGACGTGCGCGTCGATGTGCGCGATCCCGCGCAAAGCGAACCCACACCGGCGCGCCGTGCGCCTGCCAATACGATGAACCAGCCGAAGGCACCCGCATCTGGCGGCATGGGCCGCGCCCTCCCCGTCATGGAGGCCGCTCCCGCGCAGAAGGCGCCGCCCAAGGTCCCCGAGCCGGTCCAGTACCCCAACCTCGGGCGCATCCTCGCCATCTCGTCCGGTAAGGGCGGCGTGGGCAAGAGTACGGTGGCGGTGAACCTCGCCATCGCGCTCGCCAAGGCCGGCAAGCGCGTGGGCATCATGGACGCCGACATCTACGGCCCCAACCTCCCGCTCATGCTGGGCGTGGATGCCGCGCCGGCCGTGCGCGACGAGAAGATTATCCCCCTCGAGGCCTACGGCATCAAGGTGATCTCCCTCGGCTTCCTCATCGAGAAGGAGCAGCCGGCGATCTGGCGGGGCCCGATCGTGATGAAGATCATCACGCAGTTCCTGCGTGACGTGGCTTGGGGGCAGCTCGATTATTTCCTCGTGGACATGCCCCCGGGCACCGGTGACGCGCAGCTCTCGCTGGTGCAGGCCACGCAGGTGCACGGCGCCGTGATCGTGACCACGCCGCAGCAGGTCGCGGTGGGCGATGCGCTCCGCGGCGTGAAGATGTTCGAGCGTACCGCCGTGCCGGTGCTCGGCATCGTCGAGAACATGTCCTACTTCGAGAACCCGGAGACGGGCAAGCCGATCGCACTCTTCGGCAGTGGCGGTGGCGAGCGTCTCGCCAAGGAATGCGACCTGCCGCTCCTCGGGCAGGTGCCGATCGATCCGCGCATCCAGGAAGGCGGCGACACGGGACGCCCGATCGTGGACGCCGAGCCGGAGTCAAAGGCCGCGAAGGCGATCAGCGCCATCGCCGAGCGCGTGATGCAGCGCGTTGTCGAACGCTACGGCTGACCTCGAAGCACCCAATGCCCCACGCGGCGAACTCGTTGGCGAGCCCCTCTCGCTGACGATTCGCCGCGTGGCGCTTCCGGCCGTCGTCGCGAACCTGCTGATGACGGCGTTTCACAATGTCGACACGTTCTGGATTGGCCGCACGCTCGGTGCCGATGCGCTCGCAGCCGTCACCGGCGCCGTATTCTGGGTGTGGCTCGTCATCTCCATCGGCGAGATGGTCTCGATCGGGCTCGATGCCATCGTGGCCCGCCGTCATGGTGAACGCCGCCCCGCCGACGCCGCCCGCAGTGCGACCGATGGCGTGCTCCTCGCGATCGCGCTTGGTGCGGCCATCGCCCTGCTGGCGCCGTTCGTGCTCGACACCATGTTCCGGCTCGAAGAGACGAGCGACGCCGTGCGCGCGGTGGGCAAGCAGTATCTTGGCACGTACCTGCTTGGCATGCCGCTCGTGTTCGGCTTCTTCGCCGTCGATGCCACGTTCCGTGGCAAGGGTGATACGCGCACGCCGCTCGTGATTCTCGCGGTCACGACCGTGCTGGGGCTCGTGCTCGATCCGCTGCTCATTCGCGGCATCGGGCCGTTCCCCGAACTCGGCGTCCGCGGTGCCGCGCTCGCGACCCTCGTCCCGCGCGGGCTGGCGTGCGTCGTGGGCGTGGTGCTGCTGCGCAAGGCGCAAATGCTGGCCTGGGCGTGGCCACGGCTCTCGGTGATGGCAACGATCGCGCGTATTGGCGCCCCCGCTGCCGCGACCGGGGTGGCCTTCAGCGCGATCTACGTGTTCCTCACGCGCATCACCACGCAGTTCGGCACGCCGGCGCTGGCCGCGCTCGGCCTGGGCTTTCGCATCGAAAGCGTGGTGTACGTGGCGAGTGTGGGGATGGGAGCCGCCACCGCCGCGATCGTGGGGCAGAGCCTCGGGGCCGGCGACGTCGCGCGCGCGGCCCGCGCCGGGTGGATCAGCATGGGCGTGGTCAGTGCGCTCGGGGCGGTGATGGCCGCCCTGAGTTTCGTCTTCGCCGAGTCGTTCGCCGGGATCTTCTCGAGCGATCCTGCGGTGATCGCGGAGGCGGCGCGGTATCTGCGCATCGCGGCGTTTTCGCAGCTGTTCCTTGGTGCCGAGGTGGTGCTGGAGAGTGCGATGGGCGGCGCGGGGTGGACATTCGTGCCCATGCTGCTCAGTACCGGCATCACGGCGTTGCGTTTGCCCATCGGCGCGTGGGCCGCGCAGCAGTGGGGCACCACGGGCCTCTGGTGGACGATCGCACTGACGGCGGCGGCGCGGGGCGTCGTGATGGCCGCGCTGTGGGGATGGGGACGCTGGCGTGGGGTGCGGGTATAGGCGTCGCGCCATACGATGTCTCTGTCAAAGCTCGTCGAGTGCACCGATATTGGCAGCGTCTGGCATTCCATCCTCAGGCCGCGCATACCATGCCTCCCGCTGCCATTACCCTGCTCACGGATTTCGGTACGGCCGATGGCTACGTGGCCGAACTCAAGGGTGTGCTTGTCTCACTCGCGCCCGGTGCATCGATAGTAGATCTCTCGCACGATATTCCCGCGCAGGATATCGCCATGGCCCGTCTGACGGTGGCGCGCTACTGGAAGCGTTTCCCCGTCGGTACCGTACACGTGGTGGTGGTGGACCCTGGGGTTGGCACCGCGAGGGCCGCCATCGCTATTGCAAGCGATGGGCGACTGCTTGTGGGGCCCGATAATGGCGTGCTCTCGCCAGCGCTCTTCTCGCTCGATGCCCGAGTGGTGCAACTGCCGGTCGATCCACGGGTATCTTCCACCTTTCATGGGCGTGACGTCTTTGCGCCGGTGGCGGCGCGACTCGCGCTCGGCGAGCCACTCGAGGCAGTTGGCGAACCCCATCGGGAGGCAGTCCGATTGCGCACGCCGCAGCCACGGCGCGATGCGTACGGTTTGCTTCATGGCGTGGTCCTGACTTTCGATCGATTCGGCAACGTCATCACCAACCTCATCACGCAGGAACGGGTAGGGATGGTGAAAGTCGCGGGACGCGCGGCGCGACTCGTACGCACCTACGGTGAGGCGGCACCCGGCGAAATGGTGGCGCTCGTCGGCTCGAGCGGACTGGTAGAGATAGCGGTGCGCGAGGGCAATGCAGCACAGACGCTTGGTATATCCCGTGGTGATGCGGTCGTGCTCACGGCCGCGAACTGATCACCATACCACGCTAGAGCTCTGCGCCCGGCCCCGTGCCCGCGTTGTTGTCGACCGGGCGGCGTGCGGCCACCACTCCCTGCACAGGCGTGGGCGTCTGCCAGCTCACAGGCGTCTGTACTGCGTTCACGCCGGTGCTGCTGGCCGCCCCCCATCGGCCGGTGAACCCACCGAATGAGCTGCCGCCCATGCGGCCGAACTGTACGCTGAGGCGAGACACGCCGATGCGGCTCTTCACGACCGCGCCAAGTCCCACCGTGGCCACCGCCCAGGTAAACGCCACCGCCGCTAGGCGGGCGAGTGCACCCGCTACCGGGACCGGGCCGGCCACCGCCGCCCCGAACCACACGAGGCTGAGCGCGACCAGCCCGACCACCAGGCCGCGCAAGGCGGCACCACGCTCGGTGCCGCTGCGCCCTCGCCCCGCAACGGCACGCCCAATCACCATGGCCACGGCCAGAATGCCGAGGGTGACGGCGCCCGCTAGGGCGAGCGCCCACGCCAGCGCCGCGATCGGGATGGCCAGCAGGCCGATGATGGTGATGGCGCAGGCGATCAGTAGCAGGGCCAGGACGGGGACCGCCAGCAACTGCGCGAGCACGCCCGCCCAGAAGCTGCCGCTCACATCACGCGCCGCGCTCTTGGCGACCGCGAGCAGTGCCTCTTCTGCCGTCATGAGGACGACCAGTCCGATCACCAGACCGACGCCGAAGGTGCCGGATACCGCCGTGAGGGTGGAGGTCAGCATGCCCGTGCGCTCAGCGCGAAGTGCGCGATGACGTGGCGAGGGCGCGGAGGCCCATAACCCCCATGCCGGCCGCGGCGACGAAGCCGCCGAACGCCACCGCCATCACTTCAGGGGAGCTGCTGCGGAGCGTCTCCAGGCCGGGCTGTCCCAGCACGGTGACCATCACATCGGAACCGGCCGCCACCACCTGCTCGCGGAAACGCTCGAGGCCGAGGCTGGCCAGCAGGACGCCCATGTCGGCACGGGCCACGGCCCACGTGGCACCCGCGGTGGCCAGACCGGCCGTCACCGCGGCCCCAAACCCGGCCGCAATTCGGGCGGGGCGGCTGGTCGGGACCAGGTCGGCCATCGTACGGCTGGCCGCGGCATGCCACGGCTCGAACACCTGCACCTGCCTCATGACCCGATCGGAGAAGGCCGCCGACGGCGAAAAATCGGGGAGGGTGTCGAGCGCCAGCATGAGCTCCCGAGCATGTTCCAGCTCGCCCTGACACGCCAAACACGACCAGACGTGCGCCCGTAACGGGGCCACGCCGAAGCCTTCTTCGCCATCGAGCAAGAGCTCGATTTCGTCGGGTCTGAGATGTCTGTCGCTCATACGGATCCCTCCACACTCGAACTACGCGGTGCGGTGGTGCGGGGTTTCAGTGGGTATGCCGGCGATTTGTCCACGGATCCGCGGCACGGTACGCCGTCGGGGGCGGCCCAGTGACGGTTCATTCCCGCAGCGCTTCGAGGGCCTTGCGGAGCTCGTGCCGCGCCCGGTGGATGTAGGTCTTCACGGTGCCGAGTGGGAGGTCAAGCGTGGCCGCGATCTCTTCGTAGGCCCGTCCCTCCACGTGACGCAGCATGATGCAGGCACGATACTCGGGCCGAAGGTTGGCGATGGCCCGCTCGATCGCCGAGCCGAGCTCCTTGGCCTCGA
This sequence comes from Gemmatimonas sp., assembly GCF_044344655.1. Lineage (GTDB taxonomy): Bacteria > Gemmatimonadota > Gemmatimonadetes > Gemmatimonadales > Gemmatimonadaceae > Gemmatimonas. The sequence continues at coordinate 33,445 of NZ_JBIJCN010000030.1, read as the reverse complement.
GTTCGTCGAGCGCACTCTCCTGGTCCGCCTCGAGGTCGAGCGAACTGGCTTCCACCTCCGACGCCGTGGTGGCGTGGGGGCTCCCGTCCATGCTGATCGTGTCCAGCCTGCGACGGCGCAGATGATCGATTGCCACGTTGTTGGCAATCTTGAACAGCCAGCTCGAGAACTTGAAATCGGGGCTGTAGCGGTCGATGTGGTTCAGCACCTTCACGAAGGCGTCCTGCGCCAGATCCTCCGCCGTTTCCCGGTCACGCACCATGCGGTAGACGAGCGAGAACACCGGCCGCTCGTAGCGGCGCACGAGCTCCCGGAAGGCGAGCTCGCGCCCCTGCTGGGCGAGTCGGACGACATCAGCATCGGGGAGTGTCCCCAGCTCATCGAGAGTCGGCATGCGCAGCGGGCAAGGTAGCCCGCCGTTCGTCCCCCGACCAGTTGACCGCCTCGAAATCGCTGTCGATCCCCGCTTGCTCGGTCTGCCTCCCCCCTTGATGTTTCGGGATGGCACGCACCACCGACGCCCCTCCGCACGCGCCCTCGCCGCCGGCCGACGCTCTCACCGTCGCGGCCAATGCGGCCCAGGGCGAGGGCAAGCGCGAATACGTGCAGCGCATGTTCTCCGACATCGCGCCGCGCTACGACCTCCTCAACCACGTGTTGTCGCTCAACATCGACAAACGGTGGCGGCAGCGTGCCCTGCGCGCCCTCGGCTGGACGGACCGTCCCACCGGCACCTTCCTCGATCTCTGTGCCGGCACGCTCGACGTCGGGGCCATGCTCGTGAAACAGCAGGGGTTCAAGGGCTTTGTGGCCGGTGCCGACTTCGCCGTGCCCATGCTGCAATACGGCACCGGCAAGGCGCCGCGCGCCGTGCTCGCTCCTGTCGGTGCCGATGCGCTGCAGCTGCCCTTCGCCCCAGCCAGTCTCGATGGGGCCATCGTGGCGTTCGGCATCCGCAACGTGGCCGATCTCGATGCCGGGCTGCGCGAAGTACGGCGCGTGCTGCGCCCCGGCGCGCGCTTCGTGATTCTCGAATTTTCCACGCCGCGCTTCGCCCTCGTGCGCGCGGCGTACCTCGCCTACTTCCACCACGTGCTGCCCTTCGTCGGGCGCCTCGTGAGTGGGCATGCGTCGGCCTACACGTATCTCCCCATGTCGGTGGCGAACTTTCCAACCGAAGAGACCCTGGCCGAGCGCATGCGCGCCGCCGGATTCTCCACCGTCACGTGGGAACGACTCACCCTCGGCATTGCCGCCATTCACACCGGCACCGTCTAACCGCCCGCGGTCCGGCGACTCACCTACGTATGGCACTCGATACTCTTTCCGAATTCATTGACGCAATCGACCGCATCGGCGAGCTGCATCGTATCTCGCAGCCGGTGAAGGTGCATCTCGAACTCACCGAAATCGCCGATCGCGTGTCCAAGATGCCCGGCGGCGGCAAGGCGCTGCTGTTCGAGAAGCCGGTGCTGCGCGACGGCACCATCTCGCCGTACCCGGTGGCGATCAACCTCTTCGGCTCCATGAAGCGCATGTCGCTCGCGCTCGGGGTGGACAACCTCGACGACATCGGCGCGCGCATTACGCAGCTCATGGACCTCAAGGTGCCCGATGGCTTCCTCGGCAAGCTGTCACTGCTGCCGCGCCTCTTGGAGGTGGCCAAGTTTCCGCCGCGGGTGAAGGGCGGCTCGCCGTCGTGCCAGGAGATCGTGTGGCAGGGTGACGAGATCGATCTCGACAAGATCCCCGTGCTGCACTGCTGGCCAGAGGACGGCGGCCCGTACATCACCATGACGGCCGTGATCTCCAAGGACCCCGCACGCGGTATCCGCAATGTGGGCATGTACCGCGTGCAGCAACTCGGAAAGAAGCACGTGGGCATGCACTGGCAGCGCCACAAGACGGGGGCGGAGCACATGCGGCAGATGGCCGAGCGCGGCGAGAAGATGCCGGTGTGTATTGTGGTGGGCAGCGACCCCGCCAGCATGTTCAGCGCGAGCGCGCCGCTCCCGCCCAACATCGACGAATTCCTCTTCGCCGGCTTCCTGCGCCGTGATCCGGTGCGGCTCACGAAGGCGGTCACTAACGATCTCGAAGTGCCTGCCGATGCGGAGTTCGTGATCGAGGGGTACATCGATCCGGCGGAAGAGCTGATTGTGGAGGGGCCGTTCGGAGACCACACGGGCTTCTACAGCGAAGCGGATCTGTATCCACGCGTGCACGTGACGGCGGTGACGATGCGGCGCAACGCGGTGTACTCCACGACCATCGTTGGGCGCCCGCCCATGGAAGACTTCTACCTCGGTCATGCCACCGAGCGGATCTTCCTGCCGCTGCTCAAGCTTACTACGCCGGAGGTGGTGGACTACCACATGCCGGCCGAGGGGGGCTTTCACAACCTCGTGTTCGTGAGCATCGACAAGAAGTATCCCGGGCACGCCGACAAGGTGATGCACGCATTGTGGGGGCAGGGGCTCATGTCGCTCGCCAAGGTGCTGGTGGTGGTCGACAAGGAGATCAATGTGCGCAACCCCGTAGAAGCGTGGTGGGTGGCGCTCAACAACATGGACCCGCAGCGCGACGTGCGCTTCACCATGGGGCCCGTGGATGTGCTCGATCATGCCAGCCGCGCGTTCACGTACGGCAGCAAGATGGGGATCGACGCGACGCGCAAGTGGCCGGAGGAGGGCTTCACGCGCGCCTGGCCCAAGGTGATTGCGATGGACGCGGCCACGAAGCAGGCGGTCGACGCCAAGTGGGCGAGTCTCGGGTTGGGCCCGACCTCGTGAGCCACCCGTGACCACGCCGTCGAACATCGTGCCGCCCAAGGGCGCGCGCGACGGACAGCTCATGCGTGGGCAGTCGCTGCCGGTGCGGCTCGCCAACTTCGTGAAGCTGCCGCACACGGTGTTCGCCATGCCGTTCTCGCTCGTGGGGGTGATCTTCGCGAGCGTGATTGCGCCGGTCACCCCGGCCATGGTGGGATGGGTACTGCTGGCCTTTACCAGCGCGCGTTTCGCGGCGATGGCATTCAACCGGCTGGTGGATCGCGATGTGGATGCGATCAACCCGCGCACGGCGATGCGCGAACTGCCGGCGGGCACGCTGACGGTGGGGCAGGCGACGTTCAGTATTGCCCTCATGTCGGCGCTGTTTGTGTTCGCGAGTTGGATGCTCAACCCGCTCTGCTTGGCGCTCTCGCCGGTCGCACTATTGTGGGTGCTGGGGTACAGCTACACCAAGCGGTTCACGCGCTGGTCACACCTGTGGCTCGGGCTGGGGCTGGCGATCGCACCCGTCGGTGGATTTCTCGCGGTGACGGGGGCGTGGAGCGATCCGTGGTGGTTACTGATCGTCCTGGCGCTGGCGGTGGTGTGTTGGAGCGGTGGCTTCGACATGATTTACGCGTTGCAGGATGCGGAGTTCGACGCGACGCACGGGCTGCACAGCGTGCCTAGCACCTTTGGCGTGCACAAGGCCATCGGTATTGCGCGTACGCTGCATGTGCTGGCGGTGGTCTGCTTCGCCGGTGTAATCGCCATGCAGCCGTTGGGGGCCGCCCCGGTGGTGAATGGCATCCTCTGGGCGGGGGTCGCCGGTGTGGCCGGCCTGCTGCGCTGGGAGCATCGCTTGGTGAAGGCGGATGACCTGAGCCGGGTCGACGCGGCGTTCTTCACGATGAACGGCATCATTGCGATCGGATTCCTCGCGGCCGTGTTCACGGCGCGACTTCTCATGGGAGGCCAGGGGTGAACAGCAAACGGCATCCGGTGGTGCTGGCCATTACGGGCGCGTCAGGGGCCCCGTACGCCGTGCGGCTGCTGCAGGCGTTGGTGGAACTGGAGGTACCCACGTGGCTGATCGTCTCGAGTCACGGGTGGCGCCTGCTCCGCACGGAGAGCGCGATCGGAGATCTCGAGGCGCTGCGGCAACACGTGGGGGCGTCGGCGTTCGATGCCTGCGTGACCGTGTTCGACGACAACGATCGCGGCGCCGCGCCGGCCAGCGGTTCCGCGCGCACCAGCGGCATGGTGGTCTGTCCGTGCAGCATGGGGACCGTGAGCGCCATTGCACACGGTACGTCGCGTTCGCTCGTGGAGCGTGCGGCCGATGTGGTGCTCAAGGAGCGGCGCAAACTGCTGCTCGTGCCACGGGAAACGCCGCTGTCCCTCATTCATCTCGAGAACCTTGCCAGCGTCACGCGCGCGGGGGCTACGGTGATTCCCGCGGCCCCCGGGTTCTATCATCAGCCCTCGTCGATCGCCGAGCTGGTGGATTTCATGGTGGCCAGGGTCCTCGATCATCTCGATCTCGAGCACGCGGTGGGGAAGCGCTGGGGCAATACGCACTGAGCGCAGCGGGACGCTACACGCCACCCCTCGGCGGAGCTCGATCACCCGCCATGCACCGCCCATGACTGACTACCCGCATCGCCACTGCCCATGAACGCCCGCGCCACGATCATCGGTCTCATTTCCGACACGCACGGCCTCGTGCGCCCACAGGTATTCGACGCGCTGCAGGGGGTGTCGCAGATCCTGCACGCGGGTGATGTGGGCCCCGCTGACGTCCTCGCGGAGCTGGCCACGATCGCGCCGATCCGCGCCGTATACGGCAACACCGACGCCCCCGGGCGCCCGGACCTGGCCGAGCGGATCGAAGAGGTGATCGATGGGGTGCGCATCGTGGTCACGCACGGCCATGAGCTGGGGAGCCCCACGCCACCCAAGCTGGTGGGCGCCTATCCGAACGCCGATGTGATCGTGTACGGGCACACGCACCAGCAGCTGGTGACCAAGGCGGCGCGCCGCGTGGTCGTAAACCCCGGCGCGGCGGGCCCCCGTCGCTTCAAGCTGCAGCCGTGCGTGGCCAAACTCTACATCTGGCAGGGACAGGCCGATGTGGAGCTCATTCCGTTGGGCATCGACGCGGAGTGACGCGCGGGCAGGCCGTTACGGCAGCTCGCCAAGGGAGAGGGGCAGGCGCTCCCGCAGATGCACGGCGAGCTTCTCGAGGGCGCCCACGACCGTGTCGGCGGTGAGGGCGGTTTCCCCGTTGCGGCCGCGGAACCACGATTCCAAAAGCAGCAGCTCGTCGAGCTGTTCGACCATCGCGCCGGTGGGCGGCTGCACCGCCCGCTGCTCCATCTCCTGCAGCGCGTTCACTGCGTGCGGATCACGGCAGCGCGCTTCGGCCATGACGCGGCCGTGGCGCACGAGATAGAGCCGGTCGTCGGTGTCGCGCCCCGGGACGGCATACACGAAGCTCGGGCGGGTGAGCGCCTCACGTACGCGGGCGAGTTGCGCCTCGAGCTCCTGCAGCGACGTGAGCCGGTCGCGCAGCCAGCCGGCGCGTTCGTAGCTCAGGGCCGCGCTGGCGGCGGCCATTTCGCGCACGAGCTGCTGCTGCGGTGCATCGTCGCGCCCCTCGAGTACCGCGCGCGCGCGTGAGAGCTGCGTGCGGTACTCGTAGGCGCTGGTCGCGCCCACGCAGGGGCCAAGGCAGCGCTTCGTCTCGTGGCGGTGGCAGCCGGGCGTGCGCTGCATGGCGGGGTGCGTGTCCTCGAACAGCTCGGCCACATCATGCATGTGCATGCGCACGCGGTCGCTGCAGTCGCGCAGTCCGAGGGCATCGTTGAGCACCCGCAGCGCATCCTGCAGTGGCCGTCGTGACGCGAACGGCCCCACCATCTGCGCTCCATCGCGTGAGCGCGCGGCCGCGCTGGCCTTCTGGATACGCAGACGGGGGGCCGGCCCCTTGGCGATCGTGATGACCCACCATTTGTCGAGCGGCCGCGCTGATCGCACGTTGTAGCGCGGCAGGTGCGCCCGGATGAGCCGCACCTCGCGCAGCAGGGCCGCGAACTCCGAGGGCAGCGGTTCCCACTCGATGCGCGCCGTTTCGCGCAGCAGGCGTGCGTGTCGATGCTCGGGCCACGGGAGCCTGAAGTACGACAGCAGGCGCGTACGCACCTGCGTGCTCTTGCCCACGTAGAGCACCTCGCCGTGGGCGCCGCGCATGAGGTATACCCCCGGCACGTTGCGCGTGCTCTCACGCACCTGCGCCCTGAGCCGCGCCACGTCGGCATCGGGAGTGCTGACCGCCAGATCGAGCTGCGTGGCCAGCGCCGGCTTCTTGGTGCGGGCGCTGCGGGCGCTGCGGGCGCTGCGGGGGAGCGAGGGGAGCAGCGCCCCGGCCAGCTCAGTACTGACACCCCGGGCAGAAGACCGTGCTGCGTCCATCCACGGCGTGCGTGCCAACCAGGCGGCGCCCGCATCGACGACAGGGTGCGCCGGCGCGGCCGTAGGCCGCCAGCTGCTCGACGAAGCGGCCCCGCTCACCGCGCGCATCCCGGTAGTCGCGAAAGCTGGTACCGCGCGCCGCGATACTGGCCGTGAGCACCTGCTGTAACGCCTGCCGGAGCGTGGCGTACTCGCCGGCGCTCAGGGTGCGTGCCTCGCGGGATGGATCGATACCGGCGTGCCACAGGGCCTCGTTTGCGTAGATGTTGCCAACGCCTGCGAGTCGCTTTTGATCCATCAGCGTGATCTTGATGGCCTGCCGCGACTCCCGAATACACACCGAAAATGCGTCGTCGGTGAGCTCGGGGTCAAGAGGCTCCGCACCGAGTGCGCCGGAATACGCGGCAAACCGCGCACGATCCATCAGCGCCACGGTGCCGAGGCGCCGCACGTCCCGGTAGTGCAGGGCGCGTCCGTCGCCGAGGGTGAGGGTCACGCACACGTAGGCACGCTCGGCGGCATCCAACGACCCGTCGTCCACCACGAGGCCGCCGGTGAAGCGCGGCTGCACCACGAGGCGCCACGCCGGGTCGAGCGCCGCCAGTTCCGGGCGGGCGTCGAAATCGAGCACGATCAGCTTGGCGCGACGCCACACGCGGCGGATGGGGCGCCCGAGCAAGGCGTCGGCAACCCCCTCGAGGTGCGCTTCGCGGAGCACGTCGGGGCGGGGGACGGTCACCCCCGTAACGACGGCGCCCACGACCATCTCGTGCAGGTCGCGGGCGATCGTCTCGGTTTCGGGGAGTTCAGGCACGGGCGCTGGTCACCCCAGTCGGGCTGCCTCGCGCCAGCCGATGTCGCGACGGTATATCGCCCCGTCGAACTCGATGCGCGACGCGGCGTCGCGCGAGGCCTGCTGCGCTGCCGCAAAGCTGTCGGCCAACGCGGTCACGGCGAACACGCGGCCGCCGCTGGTGAGCAGGGCCCCGTTCGCATCGCGTTTCGTGCCCGCGTGGAACACGCGCACATCGTCGCCGAAGCTCGGCAGATGCACGGGGAAGCCGGTCTGCGGCGCCTCGGGGTAGCCGCCCGAGGCCACGACGGTGGTCACGCTCGCACCACCGCGCCAGGTGAACGGCGCCATGTTGCCGATGCGCGCGCCGCGTGCCACCGCGAGCATGGGATCGAGCAGGCTGCTGGTGAGCATGGGGAGAATCGCCTGCGTTTCGGGATCGCCGAAGCGGCAGTTGAACTCCACCACCTTGGGACCGTCGGGGGTGAGCATCAGCCCCGCGTAGAGCAGCCCTGAGAACGGGGTGCCGCGCTTCCGCAGCGCATGCAGGGTGGGGAGGAAGATCCGCTCCGTCACGTCGTCCACGAGCGCTGGCGTGGAGAACGACACGGGCGTGTACGCGCCCATACCGCCGGTGTTGGGGCCTTCGTCGCCATCGTGCAGACGCTTGTGATCCTGCGCGCCGATCATGGGCAGCACGTCGTAGCCGTCGGCGATCGCGAAGAGCGAGAGCTCCTCGCCCGTCATGAACGACTCCACCAGGCATTCGGCACCCGCTTCACCGAACACGCGATCGTCGAGGATGCGGTCGATGGCATCGAACGCCTCCGTCTCCGTCTGGCAGACGATCACGCCTTTGCCGGCCGCGAGGCCGCTGGCCTTGATCACCACCGGCGCTCCGAAGCGCGCCTTCACCGCGGCCTTGGCTTCGCTCGCCACACGATGCGTTTCCGCATGGGCCGTGGGGATACCAGCGGCCATCATGAGCGCCTTCGTGTCGGCCTTGCTGGTCTCCACCGTGGCTGCGCCCATCGTGGGGCCGAAGGCCGGAATGCGGCGCTGCTGCAGATAGTCCACCACGCCCGCCGCCAGCGGTGCCTCGGGGCCGATCAGCACCAGGTCCACCTGCTCCTGCTCGGCCAGCGCCGCCACCGCCTGCGGGTCGTCGGCCTTGACCGACACGAGCCGCGCGAGGTCCGCAATCCCGGGATTCCCGGGACCCGCGATGAGCTCCACCGCCGTATTCTCGCGGGACAGCGCATCTGCGAGGGCATGTTCACGGCCGCCCGAGCCGAGGAGGAGAATCTTCATGCGGCCAATCTAGCCGGAAAAGAGCGGCGGAGGCACGGAGGGACACGACCTCTGTGCCTCCCAGCCGCCTGTTTACGGCCCCGCCGGCGACTCCGGTGTCGGCGGCTCGCCCGATGGCGGCGGCTCCGGCGGCGGCGCCGCCGCATCGCTCATGCTGGCCGCTGCCTTGAAAGCGTCACGGAACGCATCGGCGGCGCGGGTGATCACACCACCGACGGCGTCGGTGGCTTCCTTGGCCATGTCGCGATAGTAGTCGGTGGCATCGCGCAGGTCGTCGCGGAACGGGCGTTCGGCTTCGCTGCCGCGCTTGATGTACGCACCGCCCACGATCGCGGCATACGCGCCCGACTGCTGCCAGTGATGCAGGGCGCCAGCCCGCACCGTGTGAAACGGATGTTCGCGCAATGCCGTGTTGAGCGCCTTGAGCACGCTGTCCCACGCGCTGCCGCCCATTTGGTAGTCGCTGGCCTGCGCCAGATACGCGTCGAGATCGATCGCGTCGTCCTGCGGCTTGCCACCGGCGAGCTTGAGGAACGTCATGAGGCTGCCGCGCGGATCCTGCGTGCCGAGCATGCCGGCACGGTCGGCGCTGAGCTCCGAGGTGCGGTACCACTCGAGCAGGGCCAGCTGGAACGGCAGCAGCGCGATGCTCGCCAGCAGCGGAAGCGCGCTCATGCCGAAGAAGAGTACGATCAGCGCGATGGTGCGATAGGTGGTGCGCCCGGTCATGATGTGGCCGAGCTGCTGCGCGAGCACGAAGCGCTGCTCGTCACGGTCGAGCAACTCCAGCGTGCCCGAGCTGATCACGATGAACGGCTGATCGAAGCCCACTGCGCCGGCGTTCGCGATTGGCGTCTGTGCCACGTACAGCTGCGGCGCTGACTGGCCGGCCCGAGGCCAGTCGAGCGTGTGCAGCACCTCCTGGTACAGCGCATACAGGGCGGGGCGCTGTGTGGGCCCCACCAGCACGGCATCACCGAGGAAGAGGTTGCGAATCCCGCGCTCGCCGAAGGCACCGGCGATCTTGCGCACGACATCGTCGAACCCCGGCAGGGCGCGCAGCGCGCGAAGCGCTGCGCGATCGGCGGGATGCTCCCAGGACACGGAGCTGATCTGGGTGAGTGAGGTGGCCATGGGGGATCGTACGACGGAGGGGCGGGGAAAGTTGCCAGCTGGCCCAACGAACTGCCCACTGGAAACTTTGACTGAAAACTGGAAACTCCCCCGGAAATCGCGCGATCCCGGGGGAGTGTTCAGTTCTCAGTACAAGTCGTCAGTTCTCAGTCGACTACATCCCCACCAGCGCGCCCTCGAGATCCTCGATCAGATCCTCGGCGTCCTCGATGCCGCAGCTGAGGCGGACCATCCCTTCGGTGAGCCCCATGGCGTCCTTCACGGCAGCCGGGACGGAGCCGTGCGTCATGGTATAGGGATGGTTCGTCAGGCTTTCCACCCCACCGAGTGATTCAGCGAGGGAGAAGACCCGGACCTTTTCCAGGAACGAACGCGCGTTGTCCTTGGCGCCGAGGTCGAGCGTCATCATGCCGCCAAACGCCGACATCTGCTGTTTGGCCAGTTCGTGGTGCGGGTGTGTCGGTAGTCCCGGGTAGATCACCCGCTCGTGCCCGAGGCGATTGGCGAGGAAGGCCGCCACGGCGCGCCCGTTGAGGTCGTGCTGCTTCATACGCAGCGGCAGGGTTTTCGTCCCGCGCAGCGCCAGCCAGGCATCGAACGGCCCGGGGACGGCCCCGGCCGCATTGAGGATGAACTGCAGCCGGTCGGCGAGATCGTCGTCACGCACGACCGCAATGCCGCCGATCATGTCGGAGTGGCCATTGATGTACTTCGTGGTCGAGTGCCAGACGATGTCCGCGCCGAGTTCGAGGGGACGCTGGTAGATCGGCGTCGCGAACGTGTTATCGACGATCAGCAACGCCTGATGGCGCTTCGCGATCGCGCTCATGGCGCGCAGGTCGGTGAGGCGCATCAGGGGATTGGTGGGCGTCTCCACGAGCAGGGCACGGGTGGCGGCCGTCATGGCCTCCTCCACGCGCTGCGGATCGCTCGTATCCACATAGGTGAAGGACAGTCCCATGTGTTGCAGGATGCGATCGAACAACCGGAAGGTGCCGCCGTAGACATTCTCGGCGCACACAATGTGATCGCCGGCGCGGAACAGCTTCATGATCGAATCAAGGCAGCCCATGCCGCTGCCGAACGCAAACCCGTGGCGTCCGGTCTCCAGGGTGGCCACGTTGCGCTCGAGGGCCTGGCGGGTGGGGTTCTTCCCACGGGCGTATTCGTAGCCCTTGTTGACCCCGATGCTGTCCTGCACGTAGGTGGACGTGAGGTACAGCGGCGTCATGATGGCGCCCGACACGGGGTCGGGGCGCTGGCCGGCGTGAATGGCGCGAGTGGCCATGCCACCCGCGAGGTCTTCGTCGTAGATGCGCGTCATGGGCTCCGGGGCGTCCGTGGGGAGATGGAGCGGGAAGCTAGCCGCTTCCGCGATACAGGGCGAGCGGCATCGGGCCGCGCGCCAGGGGTCCCACCGCCCCAGCGTTCCCCCAACGCTGGCACGCCGCTGGCCATCGTGGCGGGAGGACTGCTATCTGTCAGATCGTGACCCGCACCACCCGCTTCACCCGCGCCAGAGGATCGGCGTGCACCCACCCGGGCAACCCAAGGGCATCACGAAGGGCGTCACCAAGGGCCGACGGCAGCACGATCATGGTCGCATCAATCTCGTCCACGGCGTCAAGCAGTGCCGTGGTGGTGTGCTCGGCGACCGTGCGCAGCTGGCCACCCGCCAGCAGTGGCGCGAGCAGCCCCGGCGCCACGCTGTCGAGCGCGTGAGGAGACACCACCGTCACGGTCCGGTCCACCGGCGTGAACTGCTCCGCGCGCATGGCACGACGGGCCGCGTCCATCAGCTGTTCGTGGCTGGCGGAGAGGCCCGTCGACGCGAACAGGACACATTCCTCCGGCGATCCGCGGCCTTCGGTGTCGCCGATCAGGTCGAGCGCAAAGTGAGAGCCGAGGTCCAGCTCCTGCACCCGATCGGCGGAAACCACGCGGGCGTGGCGCGGGGCGTCATCGAGCAGCACGTACGGTGTGCCGGGCGGCAACGACGCCTGGAGCGCCCTCGTCGTGAAGACCGCGCCAACGTTCCATTCCCGCAGCCGCGCCTCCTGGATAGCCGAGTTCGGCTCGAGCAGCACGGCGCCCCGCCCGTCACTGGCGGCGAGGCCCACGAGCCATGCGGGGCCCGGCGGCAGCAACAGCGCGGACCGGCGACCGGCCAACGCCCGGACGAGAGGGGCGGAGCGCTGCAGCAGGGTGAGACCGGCCGCCACGAGCTGGGAGCTGTCGAAACCATTGGTCCGCCCACCGGCGGCGGCAATCGCGTAGGGCACGAGCGCGAGGGGATCCATCCGCGCAGGATAACCGGACGGACCGGTCCCGTACCACGGGCTGGCGCTGTAACGCCTCCGGCCCTGGCTCGTCAGATTGTGGATGTCGCTTCATGAAAATGGCGGCGGCAATGGCGGCCTAATGGTTCCCGCAGTGTGACACTTCTACCTTTCGGCACGGGCCATACTGCGAGCGGGCATGCCATCCGGCGCGGTAGGGCACCACGGCACGTAATGGTCGTGGGCACGTTTACAGGAGCATTATGGCGTTCGATGGGTTGATGGTCAGTGTGTCCGGCGTGCGTGGCCGGGTGGGCGAGGCACTCACGCCGGAAGTGGTGGCGACCTTCGCGGCCGCCTTCGGGGCCTGGGCGTCGCGTGGCGGGAATCGGCACATCGTGCTGGGGCGCGACAGTCGCGTGTCAGGTCCGATGTTCACGCGCGTCGTGCATGCGGCCCTCGAGTCGGTGGGGTGTACGGTCATCGACATCGGGATGGCACCCACACCCACTATCCAGCTGGCCGTGGAGCATCACCATGCGGCGGGGGGGCTCGGCATCACCGCGAGCCACAATCCGATCGAGTGGAATGCGCTCAAGTTCATCGGTCCGTCCGGACTCTTTCTTTCTGCCGCCGAAGGCGCGGAAATGCGGGCGTTGCTCGAGACGGGTATTCCCCGCGCCACCTGGGACCAGCTCGGACGGATCGAGCGTGACGACGAGGCCGTGGTCCGTCATATCCAGCAGATCCTGGCGTTGCCGTGGCTCGACGTGGAGGGCATCCGTTCACAACGCTTCCGTGTGGCGCTCGATTGCTGCCATGGCGCCGGCAGTGTGATCATGCCGCAGCTGCTGACGGAACTGGGCTGCGAGGTGTACGCGATCAACATGGAAGCCGACGGCCTCTTTCACCGCCCGCCCGAGCCGGTGGCGGAGAACCTCGGTGAACTCGAGGCCTTGGTTCGGGCCACGCAGGCGCACGTCGGATTCGCCACCGATCCCGACGTGGACCGCCTGGCGCTCGTACTCGATGACGGCCTGGCTCCCGGCGAGGACTATACGCTTGCCTTCGCGGCGCGGACCGTGCTGCGCCACCGTCCCGGTCCGGTGGTCACGAATCTTTCCACCAGCAAGGTGGTGTCAGACGTGGCCGCGGAGATGGAGGTGCCGTTCCACTTCGCCAAGGTCGGTGAGGTCAACGTGGCGCTCGCCATGCGGGACGTGGGGGCCACGATTGGCGGCGAAGGCAATGGTGGCGTGATTCTTCCCGAGTTGCACCTCGGGCGTGACGCCCCGCTGGGGGCTGCCCTGATGCTGCAACTCCTGCTCGAGGAAGGGCGCCCGCTCTCCGCACTGGTGGCGTCGAGGCCCCGGTACGTGATCGTGAAGGACAAGCTGGATCGTCCCGATGCGCCGCTCGACACGGTGTACGAGGCGCTGCGCACCGCGTTCTCCGATGCCGCCGCGGATATGCAGGACGGGTTGCGTCTCGACTGGCCGGACCGCTGGGTGCATCTGCGCCCTTCGGGCACCGAACCAATCGTGCGGGTAATTGCCGAAGCCCCCACGGACGCCGAGGCGCGCCTGCTCATCGCGCAGGCCCGCGAGCCGCTCGCGGCGCTCGTTTGAGCATATACGTCTTCCCCTGACCTGACCTCCCATGTGTGGAATCGTTGGCTATATCGGTGGCCGCGTGGCGACCCCGCTGCTCATCGAGGGGCTCAAGCGTCTCGAGTATCGCGGCTACGACTCGGCCGGCGTGGCCATCATGAATGGCAACGGCGTGGAGACGCGGCGTGCCGCCGGCAAGATCGCCCGACTCGAGTCGGTGATCGCTGCCGATCCGCCGCGCGGCACGTTGGGGATCGCCCATACCCGTTGGGCCACACACGGTCCGCCAACCGAGCAGAATGCCCATCCGCATCTCAGTCAGGACGGCAAGATCGCGGTGGTGCACAACGGCATCATCGAGAACGCCACCGCGCTCAAGGCCGGGCTCGAGGCGCGGGGGGTCGTGTTCAAGAGCGATACCGACACCGAGGTGCTGGCGCACCTGATCGAGACCGCCTACGCCGGTAGCCTTGAAGCCGCGGTCATCGAGGCACTCAATCAGGTCGACGGCACCTACGGCATTGCCGTGATCTGCAGCGACGAGACGGACAAGATCGTGGCGGCCCGCAAGGGCAGCCCACTGCTGGTCGGCATCGGTGAGGGCGAGTACTTCGTGGCCTCGGATGCATCCGCGATCCTGACGCATACGCGCCACGTGGTGTATCTCGATGACGGCGATATCGCCGTGGTCACCAAGGACGGCTACAAGGTCGTGGATCTCGAAGCCACAGTGCGCGAGAAGCCCGTGACGCGCATCGAGTGGGACCTCGCCCAGATCGAGCGTGGCGGCTACCCGCATTTCATGCTCAAGGAGATCTTCGAGCAGCCCACGACGGTCGAGAACACCATGCGTGGCCGCCTCATCCTCGAGGAAGGGTTCTCCAAGCTCGGTGGCCTCAATATCTCGCGGGACGACCTGCTGGCGATCGACAACATCATCATCACCGCCTGCGGCACGAGTTGGCATTCCGCGCTGATCGGCGAAATGATGATCGAAGAGTTGTGCCGTATCCCCGTCGAGGTGGAGTACGCGTCGGAGTTCCGCTACCGCAATCCGATCGTCACCCCGCGGACGCTGTGCATTGTCATCTCGCAGTCTGGCGAGACCGCCGATACGCTCGCCGCCATGCGCGAAGCCAAGCGTCGTGGTGCGCGCACACTCGGTCTGGTCAACGTCGTGGGGTCGACGATCGCGCGGGAGGACGACGGGGGGATCTATCTCCACGCGGGGCCGGAAATCGGCGTGGCGTCCACCAAGGCGTTCACGAGCCAGGTGGTGGCCCTCGCGCTCTTCACGCTCAAGCTCGCACGCCTGCGCGATCTCAGCGTGGCCCGCGGGCGCGAGCTGGCGCAGGCGCTCGCCAAACTGCCCGCCCAGATCCAGCACATCCTCGATCGCGCCGAGGAGATCGAGGCGCTCGCCGAGGAATTCAAGCGCGCGTCGAACTTCCTGTACCTCGGCCGCGGCTACAACTTCCCCGCCGCGCTCGAGGGGGCGCTCAAGCTCAAGGAAATCTCGTACATCCACGCCGAGGGATATCCGGCGGCCGAGATGAAGCACGGCCCCATTGCGCTCATCGATGAGATGATGCCGGTCGTCTGCATCGCGCCACACGACTCCGTGTTCGACAAGATCACGTCGAACATCCAAGAGGTGAAGGCCCGCAAGGGCAAGGTTATCGCCATCACGACGCGTGACGAGCCCAGTCTTGCGGGGAAGATCGATTACGAGTTCCGAATCCCCGAGACGGTGGACCTGCTCTCCCCGATCCTCGCGAGCGTACCGCTGCAGCTGCTGGCGTACTACATCGCCGTCAAGCGTGGGTGCAATGTGGATCAGCCGCGCAATCTGGCGAAGTCGGTGACGGTCGAGTAGTCGCGCTGCTATCTTTCGGGAATGTCCGACAGCACCCCCGAAATCGTCTCCGCGGAATCCGCCGCCTCTCCCTCGCCGGTCGATCACTCCCGTCTTGAGCGGGAGATTGCCCGGCGGCGGACGTTTGCGATCATTTCGCACCCCGACGCCGGCAAGACCACGCTCACGGAAAAGCTGCTGCTCTATGGCGGCGCCATTCACCTGGCCGGTTCGGTCAAGGCGCGCCGTGCCTCGCGCCATGCCACGTCAGACTGGATGAAGTTGGAGCAGGAGCGCGGTATCTCCGTGACCAGCTCGGTGCTGCAGTTCGAGTTCCTCGGCTATCAGCTCAACCTGCTCGATACGCCGGGGCACGAGGACTTCTCGGAGGACACGTACCGTACGCTCGTGGCCGCCGACAGCGCCATCATGCTGCTCGACAATCGTCGCGGCGTGGAAGAGCGCACCCGCCAGCTGTTCGATGTGTGCAAGATGCGCCGCACGCCGATCTTCACGCTGGTCAACAAGTGCGATCGCCACGGCGAGGATCCCCTCAAGCTCATTCAGGACGTCGAGGCGGACCTTGGCATCGACTGCTACGCGGCCACCTGGCCGGTCTTCGAGAATGATGTGTTCGTGGGCGTCTATGATCGCCTCAAGCGCGAGGTGCACCTGTTCGAGCGGAGCGGGGACCGCGGGGCTACGCGCGCTGATGACACGATCGTGGGCATCGACGATCCCAAGCTGATCGAGGCCATGGGCGAAAGTGCCTTCGACCGCCTCATGGGCGACATCGAACTGCTCGACGCGGCGGGACACGAATACGATCACCAACGCGTGATCGACGGGGCGCTTACGCCGGTGTTCTTCGGGTCCGCGCTCACGAACTTCGGTATCGAGCCGTTCCTGCGCGAGTTTCTCGAGCTGGCTCCGTCCCCCGGGCCGCGGGAGTCGAGCGTGGGGCCCGTTGATCCGGCGCGCGACGACTTCACCGGCTTCGTCTTCAAGATCCAGGCGAACATGGATCCCAAGCATCGCGACCGCGTGGCGTTCCTGCGGGTCGTGAGCGGCCACTTCGAGGCCGGGATGCAGGTCACCCATCAGCGTACCGGCAAACCCATTCGCCTCGCGGCGCCGCAGCAGTTCATGGCGCGCGATCGTGTGGCTATCGAAGAGGCGTGGCCTGGGGACGTAATCGGTGTAATGGATCGCGGCAACCTGCGCATCGGCGACACGCTGGGGGGCGATGGCCGGATGGAATTCCAGGGGATCCCGCGCTTCGCTCCGGAACACTTTGCGCGTGCGATGCCCGCCGACCCAATGAAGCGCAAGCAGTTCGACCAGGGACTGCGGCAGCTCACTGAAGAGGGGGCGGCCCAGGTGTTCTACGCGGAGACGAGCGCCGGCTCACAGCCGATCGTGGGCGCCGTCGGTCAACTCCAGTTCGACGTGATGGCGTTCCGCCTGGAGTATGAGTACTCAGCGCCCTGCAAGTTCGAGAAGATGAGCTATCGGTGGCCGCGCTGGATCACGGGTCCCAAGGCTGATGTGGAGCGTGTGGCCACGGGGCTCGGTCGCATGAAGGTGTACGACCACAAGGGGGCCGTCGTGGTGCTCTTTCAGGATCAGTGGGCGTTACGCCGAGCGCTGCAGCACGAGAGCGGCGTGCAGTTCCACGAGACCGCACCGTGAGCGCTTACGCTTTCGGCAACGTGTCGATCTGCCGTCCCACGTGGCCGATCACGAAGCCACCGTCTTCCGTGCTGGCGAAATAGATCCGGAGGCAGGTGACCGGATTGCTGCCCTTCCGCAGCTGATCGGCACACTCCACGTCGCGGTCTCCGTCCCGGAAGATGTATGGCGTCTTGCGCGCGGGATCATTGGGGCCCGGCGAGTAGTCCACGTCGAGGTCGGCGAACACTTCGCCGAGCGGACGGCCAAGGGCGCGGTCCTGACGGCGACGGCCCACTTCACCAAGCGCCTTAAGGTACGTCCACGCCGTGTCGGGATCGGGGAACTCCGACTCCTTGCTCGACGCGAACGCGGCGGGGAGGAGACGCAGGGCATCGCTGTAGAGGGCCTGCGCACGCTCGACGGCTTCGAGCACCGATTGCGGCGCATCGCTGGCCGGCTTGGCGATCGGCTGGCGCTCCTTGTGCGCCGCGAGCGTGGTGCGCAGCGCACGTGCGGTGGCCCGCTCTGCGTCGAGTGCCTGACGCGATTCGTTGAGGCGCTCGCGGGTGCGCGCCAGTTCTCCCTCGGCCGCGCGAACCGCTTCCTCGAGCTGGCGGACCAGCGTGAGCATCTGCCCCTTGTCCATCTCCATGCCCGACTCGGCGGCCGCAAGTGCCTCTGACGCATCGGGGCGGCTGCTGTACGCGGCGGAGCGCAGGTCGCGCAGCGTATCGGCGATGACGGGGTCGGAGAACGGACGCGCAACCGACACTTCAGCGAGGCGCTGGACGAGACGGCGACGCTCACCCGGGAGAGCCAGGGCGCGCGCGAGAATCAGCGGATGCTGGAATGGATCGGCTTCGAGCGTGAAGCCCGGCAGGTACGCCCGGGCGGAACCGAGGAACACCGAGCGCGAATGGCCACCCACGGCGTCGGAGAGTGCGAAGGTGTCGGAGTGGCGGAGCTGGAAGCACAGCCCCAGGCCGAACATCTCCGACGCGAATTGCTCGGGGGGCAGCACGTAGCCACCGTCGGGCAGTTCGGTCAGCAGCAGCACGGGCATGGTGCGCGCGGGATCGCACAGGACGAAGCGCACGAACGCGTCGAGCGTGCCGGCTTCGAGCTGCGTGGGCACGCGCTGGAGCGGACCGTCGTTCGCGACGAGCGTGAACGCGGCGTCGAGTTCGGAGAGCAAGCGCGGCGGGCGCACTGGCGGCGGCGCGCCATTGGCTGCGCCCCCTTCGGTGCTCACACGGATGTTCACCTGTCGGTGCTGGGTGCCGCCGGCGACCGTCGTCACGATATACGTGACGTGCGTCGACCACTGCAATGCGCGATCGAGCGGATCGGGGGCGTGCACGACAATGTCGGCAAGCGCCGAGCCGTCCTGACGGAAGGGCGCCCAACGGAGAATGCGTCCACCGTCGAGCGTATGATTCGACGGGGTGTCCCAGCTCAATTGCTGGCCCTGATCGAGACCCAGCCACGCCACACAGGCGGCGAGGAAGGCGGAGTCGGCGTCCGTCGCCGCAGTGCGCGGCGTCAGATCGAAATGAAGCGCAAGACGTGGTTGCACGGTCGTAGTGATTTCCATTGTCTCCAAGCCTCGTCGGGCGCTTTCGTCCCTACGTCCCGGAGCCAATCTTTGATCCTATGCGAATACTACTCCAACGCGTGAAACGGGCTGAAGTCCGCATACAAGGGGAATCAGCCGAAGCGCATCCTGACGGGCGCGTCTCCGGCCGAATCGGTGGCGGTTACGTGCTCCTCGTTGGCTTCACTCATTCGGATACGAACGCCGAAGTGGAGTGGATGACCGACAAGGTGGTTGGGCTTCGCCTGTTCCCTGACGAAGACCAGAAACTGAACCGGGACGTGACCGAGGCAGGGGGAGCCCTCCTCGTCGTGTCTCAGTTCACACTCTATTCCGACGCCCGAAAGGGGCGCCGTCCAAGCTTCATGGACGCAGCAAAACCAGACATCGCCATACCACTATATAACTACTTCGTGACGAGCCTGCGGGAACGCGGGGTGACGGTGCAGACCGGCGAGTTCGGGGCCATGATGGACGTCGAACTCGTAAATGACGGTCCTGTAACGATTTGGCTGGAGCGCGACGCCGCCCAAGGTGAATGACCAAGGATTGTCAGTGCCGTTGGTCGTTAGCACAATAAACTTGAGAGCGTTCAGCGATCTATCAAGGGTATGGGAACGATTTCTTGGCGAATTCCGGAATGCGGTCAGGGTGTTCCCGCGAGTGCCTGTTCGATGTCCGCGATGACGTCATTCACGTGCTCCAATCCTACGCTGATTCGAATGAGGCCATCCGATATGGCGACGGCCTGACGTTCTGCCACCGTGAGCTTGCTGTGCGTGGTCGAGGCGGGGTGTGTGACGATCGTGCGGGTATCACCGAGATTCGCCGAATGGGTGACCAGCCGGACACTGTCGAGGAATCGGCGCCCGGCCTCGAGTCCACCCTTGAGGTCGAGCGTCACGATGCCACCCCCTTGGGTCATCTGCCGGCGCGCCAGCGCATACTGCGGGTGGGACGGCAGGAACGGATAGCGCACCGAAGCCACCGCCTCGTGGCCCTCGAAGTGCTGGGCCAGGGTGAGCGCGTTGCTGCAGTGTCGGTCCATGCGCACGGCGAGCGTCTCGAGTGACTTGCTCAGCAGCCACGCATTGAACGCGCTCATCGCGGGTCCGGTGTGGCGCGCGAAGAAGCGGCAATCGGCGAGGAATGCGCGGTCGCCGACAATCGCCCCACCGAGCGCGCGCCCCTGACCGTCCATGAACTTTGTGGCTGAGTGAATCACGGCGCTTGCGCCATGTTCGAGCGGCCGTTGCAGATACGGCGTGGCGAAGCAGTTGTCCACGATGAGCGGGATGCCGCGTGAGCGCGCGAGTGCCCCGAGCCATTCGAGATCGATCAGCTCGAGCCCCGGATTGCTCGGCGTCTCGATGTAGATCGCCTTGGTGTTGGGGCGCAGGAGCCGCTCCCAGCTGTCGGGGTCCGATACGTCGGCGTAGTCGCTCGACACCCCCCACTTGGGAAGAATGCGCGTGAAGAGCTGATGCGTGCTACCGAAGATTGCGCGCGCCGACAGCACGTGATCGCCCGCGGAGACGTGCGCGGCGATAGCCGTGAACACCGCACTCATTCCCGAGGCTGTCGCAATGCCCTCCTCACCGCGCTCCATCAGGCACAGCTTCCGGACGAACTCGTCGGTGTTGGGATTGCTGTACCGGCTGTAGATGTTGCCCGGTACCTCTTCGGCAAACAGCGCCCGCGCATGCTCCGCGTCGTCAAATCGGAAGCTCGACGTGAGGTAGAGCGGCACCGAATGCTCACGTTCGGTCGACACGCCGGTTTGGGTGCGAACGGCGAGCGTTTCGAAGTGCGGCAGCGCGCCGTGTTCGGCGCCGGGCGTATGGGAGTCGTCGGACATGCGATGCGGGGACGGAGGACACGACCGGTGCCGCCGGGCGCCGGTGCCTCGTAAACTTACCGCATGCGTGCTCCCAATCCGACCAGCGGGGTGGCCCCCGTTCGCGTGATCCTCGCCTCGCAATCGCCGCGCCGCCGAGAACTGCTGAACCAGATCGGCATCGCCCACGAGGTGCGCCCGGCGCACGTGGACGAAACCGTGAGGCCGAACGAGGCGCCTGTGCCCCATTGTGAACGACTCGCGAGGGCCAAGGCGCATACGCTCGCCGTCGAACATCCCGACGCCCTGGTGATCGGCTCCGATACCATCGTCGTGATCGACGGGGCGATCCTGGGAAAGCCAGCCGATGGCCGCGATGCCATCCGCATGCTGCAGCAGCTGTCCGGACGTACCCATACGGTGCACACCGCGGTGGCGGTGGCCCATGCAGGGCAGACGTGGGCTGCGGTCGAAGCGGTGGAGGTGTCCTTCCGCGCGCTGACCGCCGAGCAGATCGCCGCCTACGTGGCCACCGGCGAACCGATGGACAAGGCTGGGGCGTACGGCATACAAGGAGCCGGTGCCGTGCTGGTGGATCGCATCGACGGCGACTACTACGCGGTCATGGGGCTGCCTCTGGCGAGGCTAGTTCGGCTGGTCGAGGACGCCGGCTACGGATATTCCTTCGCCGCGGGGATCTGCGTCCTCACCTGAGCGGCCGCCTCGCGAGCCGCGCCGGGGCATACCGCTCCTGCCACACGCGCAGTTTCTCCTCCACATGGGCAACGGTGATGCGTGGCAGCCGATTCTCTCGATAGACCATGTCGAGCGGGTAATCCTCGCCCGGATCACCGTAGGCATCGATCATAAGGTCGTGCGCAAAATCATATGGCCCCACACGCTTGGGATTGGTGTAGCCAATGAGCGAGATAACGGGTGTCCGAAGCGCCACGGCGAGGTGTAATGGTCCGGTGTCGGGGGACAGCGCAACCGCCGAGGCATCCAGAATGGCAGCAAGTTTGCGCAGGCCACTGCCCAGCGCGGAATAGGCCATGGGGGCCTCGCGCCTGATCACCGCCTCGGCGGCCAGCTCGCGCGGCGAACGTCCCCCCACCAGGACCGGTTGCAACCCGTACTCGTGCCAGAGCACGTGGCAGATCTGGGCCCAGCGCTCGGGCAACCAATCCTTGGCTGGCTTGCTCGTGGCCACGACGATCGGCGCAAGCGGCCGGTCGAACTGCTGCACGAACTCCCGCTGCCAGCGACGCTCCTCGTCGTTCCACGGGCCCAATGACCACTCCGGCGAACCGTGCGGCACGCCCAGCGCAGCGAGGAACTCGAAGTACTGGTCCTGCACGTGCTGTCCTACGTGTGGCGCAATGCGATGCGTGGTGAACAGCCAGTTGGCGTCACGCGCGCGGGCTGTGTCGAACCCCAGCTTGACCGGTGACCGCGTGAAGCCGGTGATGAGCCCGGCCTTGAAGTAGACCTGCAGTCCGAGCACCACGTCGAACTCCCGCGCGGCGAGGGCGGCGCGGGTCTCGAGAAAGCCGCGCCATCCCTTGGAACGGTCGAAGAGCACGATATCGTCCACGAGCGGAT
Source organism: Gemmatimonas sp. (assembly GCF_044344655.1). GTDB lineage: Bacteria > Gemmatimonadota > Gemmatimonadetes > Gemmatimonadales > Gemmatimonadaceae > Gemmatimonas. The sequence goes on along the minus strand of NZ_JBIJCN010000030.1, from coordinate 11,511 downwards.
GGCCACGCACGAGCGTCGCGGGGCCAGGTTGCAGCACCCATGAAATGCGGGACTGCGGGGCGTGGGCCTTGAGTGCGTGAATGACGGGCATCACGTGCACCGCATCACCCACCGCACTCATCATCACGATGCCGATGCGATCGAGCCTGACCGGTGGCAACGGTGGCGTCGTGGCGGTTCCAGTCGTGGACATGTCCAAGGACGAGTTCATGCCTCCACCAGCGCAAGGGTGGCATCGCGGAAGTGCGTGATGCGCTGCTCGGTGAGGTCGTACCCGAACTGGGTGCGCCACTTCCGCAGCGAGCGTACGAGTCGTGCGAGGTTGCGTTCCATGGTGTTGCGGGGGGGGCGCGCCGGCGCCCAGTCGATCACGTCCACGTCGATCACCAGTGCCTCAAGGGCGGCCGACGCACTGGTGTTTGGTGTGGCGTGTGTCGCGATGTTCGCCATGGCGCCCAATGGCACGGGGGACGGCTTGGCCTCCCCATTGCCCGCCACCCGCACGAGGATGTTCTTCACATTGAGATCCGGGTGTGTCACGCCGCTGCGCGCCAGCTGCAGCAGGAGGCATTGCGTGGCGGTGAGCGCCCGTTCGCCGTCCATCTCCCCGGACAGACCGGCGAGCACCATACCCAGGTCGGCGGTCTCCTCCAGGTACCGGGTCACCACGTCCACACGAACAAGGCCAGGACCTGCCGCATAGCGCGCAAACCCGATGACGTCGGTGGTGGGAATGCCCGCGGCCCGCAGCGCGGCGGACTGCATCATCTCGATGGGGGCACGCGTGGGGCGGCGAAACCGGTCACCGGTGAGCGGCGCAAGCACCCCGCCGTGCCATACGTGGCGCACCACGACCGGTACGCCGGAAGAGGGCAGTGGTGCCACGTAGACGGGCGCCCGGCCGCGCAGTGCACGAGGTTGCGGCTGACGTTCGGCCCAATCGTACAGTGTGCCGTACTCGCGCACCAGCGCCACCAAGTCGTTGCGCACATCGGTCACGGCGGTCACGTCCGACCTGCCCACCTTCACGGACTCGGGGAGGACGAATGGTCCTAACGGCTTCGTGCTCATGTGGTGCGCTCCACCTGCCACACGCGCTCAGCGCTGCGGTTGTGCCGTCTCACACGGAGGTCGTTGCGGATGTAGCACCGCAGCGGCCCGCGGTGCGTACTGGTTGCCCCGTCGGCCAGCGCGTCGGCCAGCGCGTCGGCCACGGATTCGCTGAGCAACACGTCGTCGGCCTGGGCCAGTCCGCAGAGCCGATTGGCCACGTTGACCGTGTCGCCGATCAGCGTGAACTCGAGACGGCGCGGCGAACCGATGTTGCCAACGAACGCATCGCCCTGATGAATACCGATACCCGCGTGCAGCTCGGGCCGACCTTCGCCGAGCCACCGTGCATTGAGTGTTTGGAGCTCATCGTGCATGTCGAGGGCGGCGAGGACCGCGCACTGGGCGTCAGTCTGGTGCGGCTCGGGTGCGCCCCAATAGGCCATGAGTGCGTCACCGATGAACTTGTCGAGCGCACCACCATGGCGGAACACGCACTCCACCATCATGGTGAAGTATTCGTTCAATTGGCGGGCCATCAGCATCGGTGGCAATGACTCGGCCACCGCGGTGAACCCGCGGATGTCGCTGAACAACACCACCACGCGCTGACGGGTTCCGCCGGGCTCCATACGCGCCGTTGTCGCGGCGATACGTTCGGCCAGATGTGGCGTGAAATACCGCTCGAAATTCTCGCGTACGCGCGCCGCACGGTGGAGCTGTGCTGCTGCCGTCTCGCGCTCCACGGCAGCCGCGGCGATGCCGGCAATCGCCACCAGCAGGGCGAGGTCGTCGTCGTCGAACCTGGCGCGGTCGCGCAGGTGGTCCACGTACAACACACCGAGCGTGGTGCGCTGCTCGCCAAGCAGCGGCGCCGCCAGCGCACTTTTCACCGCCTGCTGCAGCACCGAGTCGCCCGCGGTGCGCTCGTCGGTGGCCGCGTCGTTGGTGCGTAGTGCCACCTGGCGGTCAGCCACTCCGTTGGCGATGGCGCGCGGCACCGGCCGCGGGATGTGGCCGTGCCGGTCGCGCGATATTCGGGTGTCGAGGCCACCGTCGGGGGATCGCAGCAGGATCGCCACCCGGTCCGCGTCGAAGGTGGTGAACAGCTCCGACGCGATGGTGTCGAGCAGGCCCTCGAGATCGCCGAAGGCACCGAGTCGCTGCGCGATCCGCACGAGTTGCGTGAGGCGCTGGGTGGGGCGCTGCGTGGCCGGCGGCCTGTCCGTGGGGCCGTCGAAGGCTGGGTTGGCGATGTCGGCCAGTGCCTGCTCGGGCGACGGAACGATGCGCTCGCGCATTACCGTGGAGGGCGCGGTGTGCAGCGTGAACGTCACCGTGCCGAAGGCGATCGTGTCGCCGGCGCGCAGCACCCCGTGCCCCGCGCGGGCCTGATTGACCCAGGTGCCATTGCGCGATCCGAGGTCGGTCACGTGCACCACCCGGGCGTGGTCGTCCGTGCGCAGCTCGGCATGACGACGCGATACCGCGGGATCGAGGATCGGCAAATCGCTCGCCGGGTCACGGCCGACGATCAGTACGTCACTCCCCGCAAGCGAAAAGCGCCGGTCGCCGGTGGTGGACACGAGGACGAAGGACACCGCTCAGGCGGTCCGCGGCTGGGCGAACGCGGAGACGGGCGTGCAGAGACCGAGCGCGCAGTCGCCGCCGATGGGCGCGAGCCCACCGGCGGCGTATCCACCGGCGGCGTATCCACCGGCGGCGTGCCACGACCCGGCACCTGCATGGAATTCGGCGTGGGCAGTCATCGCAGGAAAGTTCGCCGGGGCGCTCGCCGTGGGGCAAGCGAAGTTCTAGCATTCGGCATGGCATTCGGCATACCGATGGGCTCAACGGAGGAGGGTCCCCGCGTGGAGGCCCGCGTGGTGGACGTGGTCGTGCTGGCGCCGGCGCCGAGCGGACACCCCGATCGCTGGCAGGTGCTGGCCATGCGGCGTGCAGCCGGTACGCGTTGCACAGGCGCTTGGGAGATCGTGCACGGACGGATCGAGCGGGGGGAGCGTCCGCCCGCGGCGGCGCGGCGGGAGGTACAGGAGGAGACGGGGCTGCCCATCGAGCGGTTGTACACCATTACCGTGAATCCTTTCTACCTGCAGGCCATGGATAGCATCCAGCTGGCCGTGGTGTTTGCCGCCGTTGTCGGCGCCGCGGGGCCGGTGGTGCTGGGGCCAGAGCACGATGCATGGGAATGGCTCACCCCCGCTCAGGCCATGGAGCGGCTGGCATGGCCGCGCGAGCATCAAGCCCTGCAGTACGTGTTACACCTGCTGCGCACGGGCGACGCAGGTCCGGTGGAGGACGTGCTGCGGGTCCCGTGACGCCCCGAGGACGAGTGGGCGCTTACCGTTTGGCCGCGGCCCGCGACCGGACAAGGGCGCGCTCGCGTTCGATGCGCTGCAGCACCTGATTCCAGTCCGTCACGCTCGGCGTGCTCTCGAGTTGCGCTGTCACCGGCTGGTTGACGTCGATCTGGCCGTCGAACACCAGCAGCGCCGACTGCACCTCGCGCTGCTTGAGGCGGTACTCGCCGAAGCCCGGGGTAAGCGGCACCATGTCGAGCGGGCGGAAATCGCGGCCGGTGTTGCTGATGATGAACTCCTGCGGCGAAAACCGAGTCTCGCCTTGCTCGAGCGCAAAGAAGCTCACGTACCAGATCGAGTAGGCTGGCAGGCGATTGCGCTCCTTGATCGCGAGCAGCTGCGCCTCCTTGCTGATCTGGAGTTCACGCAGCGACCGGTACGAGTCGGGGGAAAGCAGGCGGATGATGCGCTCGTCGAGTGGGATGGCACGCACCTGCAGTCCGGTGGACGGCGACGTCTTGAGCGCAATGTCGTCCTGACGCAACGTACCGAAGCCTGCGGGCACCCAGTTGGGATCGAGCGTATCGCCCTGCACACCGCCCAGTCCCGCGGGCGGCGAACCCTGTGCGGGCAGCGGCTCGGGATGTACGGTGCTGCACGCGGTCAGGACGACAGCCGTCGCTATGGCCATCATCCAGTGGGCGGGCGAACGCTTTGTCATGTGGTGCTCCTCCAGTCGGGCATGGCCAGCAGCTGCACGAGCGCAGACGCCAGATCGTCACGCCCTTCTCCCGTCTTTGCGCTGAACGGGACGATCTGGTCGGGGTCGAGGCCGAGGTATTTCGCCAGATGCTCGACCCGCTCACGCATCTGCGGACGGGGCAGCTTGTCCACCTTGGTGACCGCGATGATAGTGGGTACCCCGAGGTCGGCCAGAAAATCCAGCATCGTGTGGTCGTCGTCGGTGGGGTCGTGGCGGACGTCGAGCAGCTGGACCACTCCCCACAACTTCGTGCTGTCCTTGAGGTAGCCTTCAATCAACGGGCGCCACTCGGCCTTGCGCTCCTTGCTGATCCGCGCGTAGCCGTATCCCGGGAGGTCGGCCAGCACGAACTCCCTGTTGACGTCGAAGAAGTGGATCTCCCGCGTACGCCCCGGCGTGTTGCTCACGCGCGCGAACGCCTTGCGCTTCATGAGCTTGTTGAGGAGCGACGATTTGCCCACGTTGGAGCGCCCCACAAACGCGATTTCCGGGAGCATGGAGTCCGGACGCCAGCCGCCCTGCTTGGCCATCGGGCCAAGGTAGTCGAGGTGGCGGATGACGAGGGGATCCTTCGTGGTCTCCGTCATGACAGGCGCTCCGACGCGACCGCCATCACCACGCGCTCCTCGTGTAGAGTGGGGATCGCACCGCGCAACGCCAGCGCAAGCACTTCCTCCATGGTGCGCACGGTGTGCCACGTCACCCCTGTGCGTACATCCTCGGGGAGTTCGCCCAGATCCTTGGCGTTGCCCTGTGGCACGATGACGTGCGCGATGCGGTGGCGATGCGCCGCCACGCCCTTTTCACGCACACCGCCGATTGGTAGGACGCGCCCGCGCAGGGTGATCTCACCCGTCATGGCCACATCGCCGCGCACGGGAATGCCGGTGAGGGCACTGGTGAGTGCCGTGGCCAGCGCGATGCCGGCCGAGGGTCCGTCCTTCGGCGTGGCGCCCGCGGGCAGGTGAATGTGGATGTCCCGCGTGCGGTGGAAGTCAGGGGAGAGCCCGAGGGCTCCGGCGTGCGCGCGCACGAAACTGAGCGCTGCGGCCGCCGATTCCTTGATCACATCGCCAAGCGTGCCGGTCAGCTGCAGGCGTCCACGGCCGGGGACGATGCTCACTTCGATCTCTAGCAGTTCGCCGCCGGTACTCGTGTAGGCCAGCCCATTGGCCACACCAACCTGGTCACGAAGCTGCAGGTCCTCGTCCTCGTACTGCGGTGTGCCAAGCATCGCCTTGAGGTCACTGCGCCCCACGTGATGCCTCGTGCGCTCCGTCCATTCCCGGCGCGCGAGCTTGCGCGCCAGCCGTGCGATCCGGCGTTCGAGATCACGCACGCCCGCCTCGCGAGTGTAGCCGCGGATGATGGCGGGAAGCACGTCGTCGTCGACCGTCACCCGGTCCGCCGGTACGCCGTTGCTCGTGAGTTGGCGTGGCAACAGAAACCGCCGCGCGATCGCGAGCTTTTCGGGCTCGAGATAACCGGGAAGTCGGATGACCTCCATGCGATCGCGCAGCGCCTCAGGGATGCTCGCCAGAGAGTTGGCGGTCGTGATGAACAGGACCTGCGACAGGTCGTAGTCCACCTCGAGATAGTGATCGTTGAAGGCGCTGTTCTGCTCCGGATCGAGCACCTCCAGCAGCGCCGCCGCCGGATCACCGCGCCAGTCGGCGCCGAGCTTGTCGATCTCGTCGAGCAGAATGACGGGGTTCACACTTTCGGCGCGGCGCATCGCCTGCAGGATGCGCCCGGGGAGCGCTCCGATGTAGGTACGCCGATGCCCGCGGATTTCCGCTTCATCCCGCACGCCGCCGAGGGCCATGCGCACGAACTTGCGATCGAGGGCATGCGCGATTGACCGGCCGAGGGACGTCTTGCCCACACCCGGCGGTCCCACGAGGCAGAGAATGGGGCCGGGCAGCTTCCCCACGCGCGACAGCACGGCGATGTGATCGAGGATGCGCTCCTTGACCTCCTCGAGCCCGAAATGGTCGCCCTCGAGGGCCGTGCGGGCCTTGTCGAGATCTGCGGTATCCTCCGTACGGGCCGTCCACGGCAGCGCCAGCACCCAGTCCAGCCAGCCACGTGACACGGCCGCGTCGGGACTGGTGGGGGAGCTGCGCTTGAGGCGGCGCAACTCACGCTGGGCGCGCGTCGCCACGGCCTCGGGGAGCCCCTTGGCGGCGATCTGCCGCGCCATCTCCTCGAACTCGTCGCCATCTTCCTGGCCGAGCTCCCGGTGGATGGCGCGCAACTGCTCCTGGAGGAAGAACTCGCGCTGGTTCTGGAAGAGCGACCCGCGAACCTGCTCGTCGATTTTGCGCTCGAGCCTGAGCAGTTCGAGCTCGGCGCCCAGCACGGTCACGAGCTGCGATGCGAGGTCGGCCAGCGACGGTGCGCCGAGCATCGCTTGCCGTTGCTCGATGGGGATCTGCAGATGCGCCGCCATGCCGAAGGCAATGCGTTCATCGTCGTCGAGTCCCTGCAGTAGGCCCACCACCTCCGGCGGAAGCCGGCGGTGCATCCCCGTGTATTCCTCGAAGAGGCCGAGGGCATAGCGGATGCGGGCGTGCGTGGTCTCAGCGCCCTGGCTGCCGCCGCTGCGCAGGCGCTTGAAGGGCAGCGGCTCCACGCGCGCCTCGAGCAGCGTGCCAGCCTTGGCGCCCTTCGTCCGGGCCAACGCCTTCGCGCTGGCGTAGCGGGAGACCTGTACGCGCTCAAGGCCGTCGACGAGGATCTTTGTGGTGCCGTTTGCGAGGCGCGACGCCTGCTGCACGCGGGCCCGAACCCCGATGCGATAGAGATCGCCGGTGGCCGGGATGTTCACGTCGGGGTTGCGCTGCGTGACCAGCAGCATCTCGCGATTGCCGTCGAGGGCGGCGGTGACCGCAGCCAGCGAGGCCTCGCGGCCGATGAGGAGGGGCATGGCCACGTGGGGGAACAACACCACGTCGCGAAGCGGAAGGACCGGCAGTTTGTGGCTGCCGGTCCTCGAAGTGCGGTGCGTGCTCAGGCTTCCTTCTTCTGCCGCTTGGGCGCGATTTCGAGGAGAGGGGGGCCACCGTGCTGCACTGCCGCATCGGTCACCTTTACCTCCACGACATCGTCGCGGGTGGGCAGTTCGAACATGGTGTCGAGGAGCGTCTCCTCGAGGATGGCGCGCAGGCCGCGCGCCCCGGTGCCACGCTTGAGGGCCTTGGCGGCCACGGCACGCAGCGCCGACTCCTCGAACGTGATCTTCACTTCCTCAAGGTCGAAGAGGCGCTGGTACTGCTTGGTGAGCGCGTTCTTCGGTTCCTTGAGGATACTCACGAGCGCGTCTTCGTCGAGTGCCTCGAGCGGCACGCAGACGGGCAAACGGCCCACGAGTTCGGGAATGATGCCGAATCGGAGCAGGTCGTCCGGCTCCACTTCGGCGAACGGTGTCTTGGGCGTGGTCTGCTTGATCGAGACCACCTTGCTGTCCGCCGCCGGCTTCGTATCGAAGCCCAGCTGGCGACGACCGGTGCGCGCTTCGATGATCTTCTCGAGCCCGTCGAAGGCCCCACCACAGATGAACAGGATGTCCTTGGTGTTGATCTGGATGTATTCCTGCTGGGGGTGCTTGCGACCACCCTGCGGCGGCACACTGGCGACGGTGCCCTCGAGAATCTTGAGCAGCGCCTGTTGCACCCCTTCGCCCGACACATCGCGCGTGATGCTGGGGTTCTCCGACTTGCGCGCGATCTTGTCGATTTCGTCGATGTACACGATGCCGCGCTCGCATTCGGCGACATTAAAGTCGCCGGCCTGCAGCAGCCGCACCAGAATGTTCTCCACATCCTCGCCCACGTAGCCCGCCTCGGTCAGCGTGGTGGCGTCGGCAATGGTGAACGGGACATCGAGAATGCGGGCGAGCGTCTGCGCGAGCAGCGTCTTGCCCGTACCGGTCGGGCCGATCAGCAGGATGTTGGACTTGTCGAGTTCGACGTCGTCCTCCCGTGCGGTGCTGGCGGCGTTGATGCGCTTGTAGTGGTTGTACACCGCCACCGAGAGCGCCTTCTTGGCCTGCTCCTGACCGATCACGTACTGATCGAGGATATTCTTGATTTCACGCGGGGTGGGCACCTGCGTGATGGATTCCGCGACTTCCCGCTCCTCATCCTCCGCCAGAATTTCATTGCAGAGGGCGATGCACTCGTTGCAGATGTAGACCGAAGGGCCCGAGATGAACTTCCGGACGGCGTCCTTGGACTTTCCGCAAAAAGAGCAGCGCAGATGTTTGTCGTGGGACATGGCGTTCCGGTCCGGTGGGCAGCCGAGGGCCTGATGGCCCCCGTCCAGCAGTGTGGGCGTACGGCACGACGCCGCCGCACAGCAGGTAGAGTTAACCCTGCAAGACCGGCAGGGTCAAGCGAATCCGCATCGTTGGGAGTCTCGGCGCCTGCCCGGAAAACCCCACGCCAGCACAGATTGAGGGAGCGCGGGTCCACGGTGCCTGTTGGGGTGTTCACAGTGGCGTCATCGCCCCCGTGCCCCCAGACTCCCCATACCCGCGTCCTACCCCACTTCCCGTCACAGGGTACCAAGGTTCCGCATGTGGCCGTTTGAAGCCTTCCTGGTGGTGCACATCACGACCGGTGCCGTCGGGCTGATCCTTTTCTGGATCCCGACCATCGGCAAAAAAGGCAGTCCCACCCATCGGAAGTTCGGGATGCTCTTTTCCCGCCTCATGATGGTTACGGCGAGCATGGCGATCGGCATGGCGAGCACCACCCTGCTCGCGCCACTCGACACGCACCCCAAGCAGGTCGCGCTCAACTGGCCACAATCTCGCATCGAGGGGATCTTCGGCTGGATGATGCTCTATCTGGCCATTCTGACGATCCAGTTGGTCTGGCATGGTGTCGTGACCATCCGGAACAAGAAGCACCACCTCGCCAACCGCCACTGGGGCAACGTGGCGCTCAACGTCTTCACGATCTTTGCCGCGCTCGTCTGCGCCTACCGGGGCTGGCTCATCGATGAGGGGTTGATGATGGCTTTCTCGATCGTTGGCGTGGCGTCTGGCCTCACCAACCTCTGGTTCATCTACACCGACGAGCCCCGTCGCATTGCCTATCAGCTCGAGCACGTCAAGGCGATCGTGGGAAGCGGTATTTCGGTCTACACCGCCTTCATGGCCTTCGGCTTCGTGCGGCTCAGCCCGGGGCAGGCCCTCAACCCGCGCATGTGGGCCATCCCGCTCGTGGTGGGACTGGTCATCATCATCTACCATCAGGCCCGCATCCGCATCGCCTTCATGCGCCACCGTCAGGTGTCCGCCAGTGCGAAGGCCTGAGACGTGATCCCTCCCACCCCCGGCTCCTCGTTCTGGCGCCCGCCGGCGCCCACGCCGCGGCCGCCGGTCCCCTCGCTGCTGCGCCTCATGTGGCGCCGCGAAAAGGACCTGCTGAGCCTCCTCCCCGACCTCGCCTACCGGGAGATGGTCACGCCGCTCGGCTACACGCGCCGCGGCATCCTGCTGGTCAACGACCCCGTGTGGGTCAGTCGCATCCTCACCGACCACGACACCTTCCCGAAGAACGACCTGTTCGTGGAAGCGCTCGAGGACCTGGTGGGGAACTCCATGTTTGTCACCAGCGGTGACACCTGGAGGCGGCAGCGCAAGATGGTGGATCCGGCCTTCTCGCATATGCGCATCAATCGCGCATTCGACTTTATGGCGGCGGCGGTGGATGACTACGAGCAGCGTCTCGCCGAGCAGGCCGCCGCGGCGGAGACGTTCTCGCTCGATGCCGCCATGAGTCACCTCACGGCCGACGTCATCACACGCACGATTTTTTCGGTGCCGCTCGCCGGGCAGACGTCGCACGATGTGTTCGAGGACTTCATGCGCTTCGAGCGGCAGGTGGGGAGTATCGACCTCAAGCGGCTTCTGTGGGACAAGCCGTGGTCGCCGCATCAGCAGCCCGAGCCCGTGCGTCAGGCCTGCGCGCGCATACGGCTGCATCTGGGCACCATGCTCGATGCGCGGTTGCAGCACCCCGAGTACGACGATATCGCCGGCGCCATTCTCGAGGCGCGCGATGCGGACACCGGCAAGCCGTTCGATCGCGAGGGCTTGATCGATCAGCTGGGGGTGTTCTTCCTGGCGGGGCACGAGACCACGGCGAGCTCGCTCACGTGGGCGTTCTTCATCCTGTCGCAGCGACCCGAGGTGGTAACGCGCATTCGCGAGGAAGTCGAGGCGGTCGTCGGTAACGGCCCGGTGCTGCTGGAGCACACGAAGCGGCTCCCGTACGTCCGCAATTTTTTCCGTGAGGTGTTGCGCCTCTATCCGCCGATCACGTTCCTGCCACGCGTGGCCGGCAGAGACACCGAGATCGCCGGCCGGCGGGTGAAGCGGGGCACGATGTTGATGATCGCGCCGTGGAGCATGCATCGTCACGAGAAGCTGTGGGATCAGCCGGACCGGTTCGACCCCGATCGATTCCTCCCCGAGCGTGAATCAAGGCAGGTGCCCGGGAGCTATCTCCCGTTCGGATCGGGACCGCGCATCTGCGTGGGCGCGGCATTCGCCACCATCGAGACGGCGCTGATCATAGCCCGCCTCGCCCGGCGCTTCGACTTCGACGCGCTCGAGCCGGCGACCGTGCGGCCCTATGCGCGCCTTACCACGCGCCCGGCGGTCGAGATCATGATGAAGGTGCGCCGCCGCTGACGCGCGCCGCGCACGGCATGGCGGTGGGGAGGTCCGGAGTCACAACAAAGGGGGCGCCCTGTGCATGGCGCCCCCTTCGGGGAATCAAGAGAAGGCACGCACCCCGCGCCCGTTTACTTGGCCGCGACGAGCTCCGCCTGGTGCTGGATCACGTTGTCCACCAGACCGTACACCTTGGCATCTTCCGCGCTCATGAAACGATCGCGGTCGGTGTCACGCTCGATCTGCTCGATCGGGCGACCGGTATGCTTCGACATGAGCTCGTTCATCTTGCTGCGGAGATAGAGGATCTCCTTGGCCTGAATCTCGATGTCGGACGCCGACCCACCACCGCCGTTCTGCGATGGCTGATGGATCATGATGCGGCTGTGCGGCAGCGCGCTGCGATGGCCGGCAGCACCGGCGCAGAGCAGGAAGGCCCCCATCGAGGCGGCCATGCCCATGCACGTGGTATGCACCGGCGCCTTGATGAACTGCATGGTGTCATACATTGCGAGACCGGCCGACACCGAGCCACCCGGCGAATTGATGTACAGGTGGATCGGCTTCTCGGGGTTGTCCGCTTCGAGAAAGAGCATCTGCGCGATGATGATGTTCGCGACGTCGTCGGTAACCGGCGACCCCAGGAACACGATGCGGTCCATCAACAAGCGCGAGAAAATGTCATACGT
>NZ_JBIJCN010000073.1:0-9276 GCF_044344655.1 Gemmatimonas sp. | reverse complement strand
CGGGCACCACCCCGGCCGCCGCGGCACTGCTCTACGTCGCCATTCCCACCGTGGTGGATGTGCCCGTGACCGGGCTGCCGAGCGGGAGCAGCGCCGCCATCCAGCTCACCGACCCGAGCGGTGCCAGCCGCAGCGTGACGGGCACAACCCGCGTGGCTCCGGCGCCGCCGGGGCGCTGGCGCCAGACGGCCAGCGCCGTCAACACCGGCTCGGCGACGTACGCGCCTACCCCCGCCTCGCGCGACACGACCGTGCTGCCGGGCGATACGCTCCGGTTCGGCGTGACCTACACCATCGCCACCGGGTCGTTGGCGGTGACCATTACCGGGCTCCCCACCGGGAGCAGCGGCACCGTCACCGTGACCGGCCCCGCCGGCTTTACGCGCGCGCTCGATGCGACCACCACCCTCACCAACCTCACCCCCGGCGCCTACACCGTATCGGCGGCCCCCGTGAGCACGGAGAGCGGCCCCTATCAGCCACTCCAGGCCACGCAAACGGTCACCGTGAGCGCCTCGGTGGTCGCCGCGGCTGCCGCCGTGACCTACCGGCTGCCCAGCGGCAGCCTCGCCATTACCGCCTCCGGCCTGCCGGGGGGCACCACGCCGGTGTTCACCCTCAGTGGCCCGGGGGGCACGCGCACCCAAACCGGCGCCGGCACCGTCACCGGGCTGGCCGTTGGCAGCTGGACCGTATCGGCAGCGAGCGTGACCGCGGCGGGCACCACCTACGACCCCTCCCCCACGTCGGCCATCGCCACCGTGGTGGCCAACGGCACCGCGAGCGTGTCGTTCGCCTTTGCGGCCCCGCCGTCGGGGAGCAACTACACGATCACCAACGTGTACCTCACGCAGGCGATCCAGCAGCTCGACAACTCGGTGGCGCTGGTGGCGGGGCGTGACGCGCTGCTGCGCGTGTTCGTGACGGCCAGCGGCGCCAACAGCGCGCGCCCCGACGTGCGCGTGCGCGTGTACGACGGCGCCACGCTGCTGAGCACCAGTACCATCACCGCGCCCGAACCCTCCGTGCGCACGGCGCTCGCCGAAGGCACGCTGAGCTCCACGTGGAATGTGCTCGTGCCTGGCGCCAACATCCGGACGGGGACGCGCGTGCTGGTAGAGCTCGACCCTGCGCAGGCCGTTCCCGACAACAACCGCGCCGACAACGTGTGGCCGGCGAACGGCACGCCGCGGCTGGTGACGGTGAACACCGTGCCCCCCTTCACCGTGCGCTTCGTGCCGGTCATCGTAGGCCGCGACACGGGGCGGGTGAGCACGGCGAACCGTGAAAGTTTTCTCGTGACCACCCGGCGCCTCTTCCCGCTGCAGAGCGTGGTGAGTGATGTGCGGGCGCCCTTCACCAGTTCCGCCGACACGCTGGTGAGCGAGGATACCAACGGCAAGTGGATCACGGTGCTGAGCGAGATCAATGCGCTCCGCACCACCGATGGTGCGCCGGCCACCACGCACTACTACGGCGTGGTGCGCGTGCGCTACACGAGCGGCATCGCCGGCTACGGGTACGTACCGGGGCGCACCGCGGTGGGGTGGGACTATCTCCCCAGCGGCGACAACGTGGCCGCGCACGAGTGGGGGCACAACTTCTCGCGCAACCACGCGCCCTGCGGCACCAGCGGTGACGCCAACTATCCATACGCGGGGGGCCTGATCGGCGGCTTCGGCTGGAACCCCGCCACGAACACGATCGTGTCGAGCAGTGCGGCCGACATCATGGGCTACTGCAGCAACACCTGGATCAGCGACTACAACTGGACCGCGGTGATGACCCACCGCAACAGCGCCGGCGCGACCGTTCCCGCCCAGCGCACGGTGAAGGGCGACGGCCTGCTGGTGTGGGGGCGCGTGGTGAATGGCGTGATCCAGCTCGAACCGGCCTTCCGGGTCACGGCGCCGGTCACGGCGGTCCCACGCGGTGCCACGCACCGGGTGGAGCTGCTCGATGCCGACGGGGCCACGCTTGCGGCACTGCCCCTCGAGGCCAGTCCCGTGGACCACGCACCGGCCGGCCGTGAGGAGCGGCAGTTTGCCGTCGTGCTCCCCTGGAGCGCCACGCTCGAACAGCGTCTCGCGCAGATCCGCGTGCGCGACGTACGCGTGCCCACCCGCCAGGCCATGCAGCAGAGCACGAGCCGCGCGAGCGGCGGGAGCCGTGAGCGTACCCCCGACGCCACCCTCGACCGGTCCGCCCGCACCGTACGCGTACGCTGGCAGAACGACCGCTACCGCATGGCCATGGTGCGCGACGCGAACACCGGGGAGCTCATGGGCTTCGTGCGCCGCTCGGGCGCCACCGTGGCCACGGGCGGCCGAGCGGTCGAGGTGGTGTTTTCGGACGGGGTGCGGAGCGCGGTGCAGCGGTAAGGGCGGGTGGGGCGCGCGTCGTGTGAACGACGCCGAGGCGGACGCGCCTTTCCTCGGTCCCACCCGTTAAATTCCCCTCGCGCCGCTCCGGCGCCCAAACCGTTTGCCCCAACTCCCCATGGCTTCGTTCGACGTCATCGTCCTCGGCGGCGGCCCCGCCGGATACGTGTGTGCCATTCGTTGCGCCCAGCTGGGCATGCAGGTCGCCGTCATCGAGCGCGAAGCGCTGGGTGGCACCTGCGTCCTCTGGGGGTGCATCCCCGCCAAGGCCCTCCTGGAAAGCGCCGGTCTCGCGCAGAAGATCGGCAAGGCCGCCGATCATGGCATCACCATCGACGGCGTGACGCTCGACTTCGGCCCCGCCATGAAGCGCTCGCGGTCCGTGAGCCAGCAGAACTCCAAGGGCGTGGAGTTCCTGTTCAAGAAGCACAAGGTGCAGTGGATCCGCGGCGAGGGCGTGATCGAGAAGGGCAAGAAGGTCACCGTCACCGGTGCCGACGGCAAGAAGGACACGCACGACGCGAAGAAGGCCGTGGTCATCGCCACCGGCTCGCGCGTGAAGGGGCTGCCGCAGATCGGCCTCGAGCTCGACAAGCACGTGGTGCTTTCGAGCGACGACGTGCTCGTGGCCGAAAAGGCGCCGGCCACCATGGCCGTCATCGGCGCCGGCGCGGTGGGCTGTGAGTTCGCCGACGTGTTCGCGAGCTTCGGCACCAAGGTGTCGCTCATCGAAGTGGCGCCCACGGTCCTGCCGCTCGAAGACGCCGACTGCAGCGCCGAACTCGCGCGCGCCTTCAAGAAGCGCAAGATCGACGTCATCACCGGCGCCAAGATCAGCAACGTGAAGGTCACCAAGACCGGCGCGAGCATGACCGTGGAGGCGCAGGGCGCCACGCAGCAGATCGCCGTGGAGAAGGTGCTCGTGGCCGCCGGCCGCGCGCCCAACGTGGAGAAGATCGGCCTCGAAGCGGTGGGCATCGCCAAGAGCGAACGCGGCTTCGTGAAGATCAACGAGAAGTTCGAGACCAACGTGCCGGGCTACTACGCCATCGGCGACGTGGCCGGCAACCAGATGCTCGCCCACAAGGGCTCGCGCGAAGGGCACGTGCTGGCCGACCTCCTCGGCGGGCAGCACGCGCATCTCGTGAACTACAAGAACATCCCGAGCTGCACCTACTGCCACCCCGAAGTGGCGAGCATCGGCCTCACCGAGCAGGCGTGCAAGGACCAGAAGCTCGACTACAAGGTCGGCAAGTTCCCCTTCAGCGCCAACGGCCGCGCGCGCACCAGCGGTGAGACCGATGGCTTCGTGAAGATCATCCGCGATGCGAAGCACGGCGAGATCCTCGGCGCGCACATCGTGGGCGTGAGCGCCACGGAAATGATTCACGAACTCGTGGTGGCGCGCGAAAACGAATTCACGGTGGAAGAGATCGACCTCGCCGTGCATGCGCACCCCACGCTGTCCGAAGCGATCGCCGAGGCCGTGCTGGACTCGATGGGGAAGATGCTGCACGCGTAAGTGGTCGGGGTAACCCGCCTATATTTCTTCCGTGCATCTCTACACCCTCTCCCTCGGCCTGACTCCGTACGACGACGCGTGGGCGCTGCAGAAGCGCGCAGCGGCCGCGCGTAGTACCGGGGCGTTGCCGGAGGATCTCTTGATCCTCCTGCAGCACCCGCCGGTCGTCACGTTGGGGCGGAGCACCAAGCCTGGTCATCTGCTGGCGAGCCCCGAGTCACTCGAACGCCGAGGCATTCAGGTGCGCGACGTGGAGCGTGGCGGCGACGTGACCATTCACGAACCCGGCCAGTTGGTGGTGTATCCCATCATCGACCTCAAGCGACACAAGCAGGACCTGCACTGGTACCTGCGACAGGTCGAGGAAGTGATCATCCGCGCGCTCGC
Organism: Gemmatimonas sp.; assembly: GCF_044344655.1. GTDB lineage: Bacteria > Gemmatimonadota > Gemmatimonadetes > Gemmatimonadales > Gemmatimonadaceae > Gemmatimonas. Next base: position 4,986 of record NZ_JBIJCN010000073.1, on the reverse strand, counting down.
CAGCAGGGGCCTCACCTGCTGCCGCGTGCCCGGGCTCACCGGCGTGTGGCGCGAGCGCCCCGACGGCACCCGCGTGAAGCTCGCCAGTATCGGCGTGCACGCGCGCGACTGGGTGACCTGGCACGGCGTGGCGCTCAACGTGGAGAATGATCTGGCCACGTTCGATCACACCGTGCCCTGTGGCATCGATGGCGTGACCATGAGTACGGTCGCGCAGGAGTGCGCGCTCGCGGCACTCGCGGCGCCATCGTGCGCCGCGCTCGAACCGATCGTGAGCGCGCACGCCGCCGAGGTGTTCGGCCTCACGCTGGCGACCCTCCCCGCGCCCTTGGCTGCCACGCTGCGGTAGCCGCCGCCCCACCAACGTGATCGGTCGGACACACACCGCCGCCACGGTGTGCGCAACCACGGATGTTGTCGCGTTCATCCAGTCGCGCGGCGTCGGCGCAGACCGCCCTTGCGAGATCCCCCGGCGACCGGTAACTAAATAGCCGAGTTCGGTTAGACCCGCAGCTCTTGCTGCCCGTCGGCCGGCAATGTCCTTCTGTGAATTCAGTCGCCTCGCGACGTCCCTCTTCGCACTGCTCCCGATGCCGTTGCTTCCTGAGCCCACCGCCGACGATGCCGTACTGGGCAAGCGCGCCGAGGCGGGTGCCATAGGACGTGACTGGGATGTCGTGCGCGACGCGCGCGGGCGTCCGATCCCCGACGACCTGCCCGTTGCGGCGATCACGGGCGCGGGCGATCGGCGCCGTCTCTGCCTCGTGGTGGTCGCGCCGTCACTCTCGCGCGGGCAGCAGATCGGCCGGCAGCTGCCGCCAACCGCCGCCTCGGTGATCGTGGCCGCGTCGCCCGATCAGCTCACCGCACTCCTCGAGTACGCGCACGCCGATGCGGTCGTGCTGACGGCGTCCGATCACGCCGAGGCGTTGCAGATGCTTCCCGCGGTGCAGGCGCCGCTCGTCGGGAGCCGGCGCGCGGTCCCACTGCTCTGCCAGATCCTCGGCCACAATCATCGACGCAGTCTGCGGCCGCTCCTGCTACAACTCGGCGCGTCGGCGGTGATCGACGCCGGTGCGCCGATGGACGAACTCCTCGACAGCGCGCGCGCCGCGGCGGCGCTCGTACGGCACGCGCGCCGCGATGGCGCGCACGCCATCCTGCAACAGCTCGCAGACACCGCGCCGCACGCCCAGCTCTTTTACGACGCCACGTGGACGCCGCTCGCCTGCAATCGCGACGCGTGGCAGTATGTGCAGCGTGCATCGGGCGGCCGGTGCGACGCCCGCAGCGACCATTTCTTCACGCTGTTCAGCGCCACGGAACGCCGCCGCGTGGAAGCGCTCGTAAGGGAGCTCGCCCGTCCGGCCGGTAATACGGGGCACCCGCTGCGGGCGCTCCTCGGCATGGCCGTGTTCTCGCAGCAGGCCACGCAGCTCCATATCGAGCGACTTATGATCGAGGAGCACGACGTGTTCGCCGTGCGACTCCTGCCCGACGTACCCGTGGAGAGCGGGCCGAGCGCGCTGCGGGCCCGCGGCCTCGCAACGACGCGCAGCGCCCTCGAAGCCGTCACCGACACCATGCAGCGTGCCGTCGAGTATCGCCGCACGTTATCAGCGCACGCGGCGCACGTGGCGCACGCGGCGCACGACGGCATCGACGACGCCGCGCTGCTCGCGGAGTCGCGTGGCCTCCTCGCGCTGCTTGGTGCGCTACACCCGATGCATCGCGATGAACCGGCGCAGTTGCTCTCGCTCGATGTCGTGGTGGCGCAGCATGTGTCGGCACTCCGCGCGGCGCTGTCCAGTACGTGGCAGGTCGAATGGCACGTCGCACCGAGTACCGTGCTTGTTCGCTCGACGCCTGATGGCATTCGGCGCGTGCTCTCCCTCATGGTGCTCGCCGCGCGACAGGCCGCGGCGCAGCGCCAGCTCGTCGTGCGCCTCGACCACGTCGATGGCACCGCCGCACTCTCCGTGGCCTTTCGCTCGGCGCCCCCCGCGCGCGACGCGTCGTCGGCGGCCGACGAACGTCTCGGTCCCGTCACCGCTGCGGATCTCGAGGAAATCGGTCAGTGGGCGCGCGCCATTGATGCGCGCCTGGTGATGCGCGACGACGATGACGGGCGGACCGTGCTCTGCGTATTGCTCGACAGCGCTACACCACCCACTGGTTGACGCGCTCCGTATGCGCCTGTCGTCTCTCCATGGTCTCTGGCTGATCATCTCGTGACCCGTCTTCCGTCGGATCCCATGTTCCCACCACTTACGCCACTCACGCCGCTCACGCCGCTCACGACGTCCGGGGCGGTCGCAGGCGTGTACCGGCCCGGCCCCCACACGGGATCGGCGTCGCGGGTGGTGGTGATGCATGCGCTCGAGCCGACGCGCGTTGCGGCGCTGACGGCGGCGCTGGCCGCGAGCCACATCGCGGTCCTCGAGGTGCGCACACCACACGAGATTCTCGCGGTGCTGGCCGAGCGGACGCCGGTGGCGGTGGTGTGCGGGGCGGACGTCGCCACCGCGTGCGATGTGGCGCGGGCCGTGCGCACCGCCATCACCCCCGAGAGCGTCCCGCTCATCGCGTGGCTCCCGTCAGGCGCTGCGATGCCCGTCGGGTCTCAGCTGACGGCGGCTGGCATCGACGCCGTGCTCGACGAGCGACACGGGGCGAGCGACGTGCTTCGCACCATCGGCGCACCACACGTGCCGACGCCCCGTGCTGCATCGACTACGCCGTCTGCGGCCCCGTCTGCGGGCGCGTCTGCGGGCGCTTCTGCGGGCGCGTCTGCGGGCGCCTCTGCGGCGGCGCACCTGTCTGCCATCGTGCGGCCACTCACGCGGAATCTTCGCATGATCGTGGATACGGCGCTGGGCGTGAGCGAGGTGGCGCGTGGCGCGCGCGCGAACCCCGCGCCCCTCGATGAGCAGGCCCTGCTCTTCGAGGCGCGGGCCGTGATCGAGCTGCTCGACCTCCTGCACCGCGAGGGTGCGCCGGCGAGCGCCGCGCCCGTCGATCTGGGGGCGCTCTTCGAGGAGCAGCTCGCGCTGGTGCGGCGCGCCGTCCCGTTGACCGTTGAGGTCCGTCGGGAGGACCGGATGCCGCCCTGTCTGGTGCGCGGTGACAGCGTGGCCCTGTCGCGCGTCATATGCATGGGGCTGCTACACCTCTGGCGGCAGGCAGCGCCGACCAACCGCCTCACGGCGTGGCTTCAGCGCCAGGATGGCGAGCGGGACGGCGAGCTGTACCGCGACGTGGAGCTCCGCCTCGTTTGCCACAGCGCTGTGCTCCCGCTCGACGCCCTTCCGCCAGCCGAGTCCGGCGTGCCAGTCACCGACCCCACACTGCAGCAGCTGCACCGCCAGCTTCGCGAGCTGGGCGGTTCGCTCACGATGGTAGCGAGCGCGGCCGGGGTCGAGCAGCTCCACCTCCGCCTCCCCCTCTATGAACACCCTTCACCACCCGAGCTGCATCCGTGGTAGTCGCTACCACGTCCCCGGGCCGTCGTCGTGGCGTGCCCCGTTCCCCCGGCCGACTGATGCATTTCCGCGTCAGTCGGTTCGTCGTTTCCCCTTCACTTGGAGTTGTCATGAGTCGACGCCATATTATACGCCATAGTTTGCCAATACTTCTTTCAAAGCGTCGAATGATAATGAATGAGATCCCCCGGCTCCGCGCCAAGCGCCGAGACGGGGCCGAGTGGACCCCTGTGGGGTCCTACCTCGTCGACATGCGGACCCAGTCGGTGGGGCGCATTGCCAAGGCCAGCGGCGTGTTTCCCAACATGCGTAACGCGGCCGAGTTGATCCAGCAGATCAAGCTCATGATTCGTGAGCTCGACGTCAATCGGGAGCTCGTGAAGCTCACGCAGATCAAGCAGGGGAAGGTGCGCCTGCTCGACGCGTTGGCCGCGTGGAAGGCGGGGCGGTTGACCTTCGCCGAGTCGTATGCGGGCGAGTCGCTGCTCCCCACGTTCGAAAAGTGGCTCGACACCACCTCGGTGTCCCCGATCACCATCCAGCAGTACCGCAACTATATGTCGCGGCTGATGCGACTGGGGATGGTGCAGCCCAGCAGCAAGATCCGCGATGTGCCCGATGTGCTGCGGGCGGTGCGCGTGGTGATGGCCAAGGAGCATAAGGCCGTGTACTACGGCAACGTGCGCCAGATGTTCATGAGCTTCCTCGTGAACCACCTCGGCTACGACGACGACTCGCACGTGTTGCGGGATCTGCGGCGGGTGCCGGTGATCAAGGTGCGCAAGCGTCGGGAGCATCATCCGTTGCGGGGCCCGCAGGATCTGATCGAGTTGGGGAGCCGGATCAACACCACCGGCCGCTGGGGGAACCGCTCGGTGGACTACCAGTCGTGGATCTACTTCATGACCCTGACCGGCATGCGTCCCACGGAGTTCGAGCGCGGGTTGTGGGAGCGTGACGAGGAGACCGGGCACCTGCGGATCAAGGGGACCAAGACGCGGAATGCGGTGCGGGTGATTCCGCTGATTCTCTGGCTGGAGCCGGAGCGCCGGACCCTGGGGAACCTGCAGATGCGGCTGGTGAACCTGCAGCCGGCCACGGTGGTACGCTGCCGCGATTTCCGGCGGACCTCGGCGGTGTGGTACGAGCAGGCGGGGGTGCCCCGGTCACGGTACTCGTACTATTTGGGGCACGGGCCGAAGGATATGACGGCGCTGTACGAACGCCGGACCCCCACCAAGGCCGAGATGGACGCCGACCGGCAGGCGTTGCTGACCTGGATCAAGCAGCAGCACGAGCGGGTGGCGCCGGCTTCGGTGCCGGTGGTGGTGCCCACGCCAGCCGAGTTCATCAGCAGCTTCGAGCAGGGGGACATGGCGGGCGTGTGAGCGGCGAGGAAAGGATGAGTCTTCCATAGATCATTCCATAGTCCGACCAGACAATGCGCAGTGTGCTAGGAGAATGGCCCTTAGATAAGTGAATGTGGCGTACACCTTCGCCACCT
>NZ_JBIJCN010000063.1:0-13344 GCF_044344655.1 Gemmatimonas sp. | reverse complement strand
GGCGCCCGTGAGGAGCGACGCGGTGGTCGGCGAGACCTGGAGCGTGGTCAGGCCGGGGGTCCGGTCGGAGACCGTGACCGTCGCGGCCGTGGTGAGCGAGGCGGCCGAGAAGCCGGTGCCCGTGCCCGCCGCGGTGACCGTGATCGTGGTCGTACCCGGCGCAACCGCCGTCACGACACCCGTGCTGGAGACGGTCGCAACGGCGGTGGCCGATGAAATATAGGTGTACGCCACATTCACCGATGCGTTCGCACGGTTGACCGTGGGCACGAGCGTCACGCTCTGACCAACCGCCACCTGGGCCGCCGTGGGCGACACCGTGAGGCCGGTGATGGCCGGAGCCGGAGCCGCCACCGCCACCGCCGCCGCCGCCGACTTGCCCGTCGACGTGGTCGCCGTGATGGTCGCGTTACCAGCCGCCACTGCCGTCACGCGGCAGGCGCCGGCGTTGACCGCGGCCGTGGCCACGGTCGCGCTGCTCGACGTGCAGCTCGACAGCGTGGAGCTGGCCGAGCCGCCCGTGATCTGGACTGCAAAGTTCAGCGTCTCGCCAACGTTCATGTTCGCGTTCGACGGCGAGATGCTCACCGACTCCGCGGGTTGCACTGGCGCGGGCACCGTGACGTCGTCACCGCAAGCACCGAGCGCCACCAGGGCGCCGAGGCTCAGGGCAGCGATCGCCTTGTTCCGAGAAAAGAGTTGCATTCATCCCCCTCTTGCGAGGTCGTGGAGGTAGTTGCCGGTCGAGGATCGGGTGACCACGACACAACAGCACTGCGTTGGTAAGCGACGCCGGTCGGCGTGCACTTCATCACCACTGCGCCGCAGAGGACCTGATCTCGTATCGGGGAGCGGCCGAAGGGAGGTCAGTGTCGTACTGCACAGCATGATGCCCGGGAATACTGCCTGCTTCTTGCGAAGCAGTTCTTCACTCGCGCTGTACGGTCCAAGCTCCGCCAACACGCGAGCACAACACCCACTGTCACTCGAGCAGCGCCTGCGTTCACCCAAGGGTAGGGTGGCGCACACACTCCTCGCGACAATAGCAAGTCGAAAACCTAGGGAGGTTCCGCGGCACGGTCAAGGCACCGGTGCAACCGATCTTCCAGCGGCCTCATCACAAATCTGTCACGAACGGGCGGGCTCTGCGGGTTGTCCACAGGAAACCGTAGATTTCCCGTAACCCCCGCCCCCCGGGCCGGCGCCGTCTATATAGGATCGTCTATAGAAGGGTGTATATCTTCCCCCCATGCCCGACCAGCCGCGCGTCCATTCGCTCCTGCCCGCCCGCCGGGTGGTCCCGCCGCCCCCTGCCCCGGAGGGACCGGCGCTCAATGCCGCCCAGGCCGACGCGGCCAGCCACGGCGACTCGCCCCTTCTTATAGTGGCGGGCGCGGGGTCGGGCAAAACGCGGACGCTCATTCACCGCGTGGCCGCCCTCATTGGCCGCGGGGTGCGCCCCGAGCGCATCCTGCTCCTCACCTTCACCCGCCGCGCCGCCCAGGAAATGGTGAGCCGCTGCGAGCGCCTCGTGGGCTCGGCCTCCCAGCAGGTCCAGGGCGGCACCTTCCACGGCACCGCCCACCGCCTGCTCCGCCGCTTCGGCCCCGCCGCCGGCCTCCCGGCCGACTTCACGATCCTCGACCAGGGCGACGCCGGTGACCTCATGGGGCTCTCCCGCTCCGCCCTGGGCTACGGGGACCTCAAGCACGCCCCCCGCGGCGCCCCACGCTTCCCGCGCGCCGAGACGCTGCTGTCGATCTACTCCCGCCACGTCAACACGGGCCAGGAGCTCGCGCAGATCCTCGGCGACCAGTGGCCGCACTTCCTGAGCTGGACCGGCGACATCGAGCGCTGCTGCGCCGACTACGTGCAGCGCAAGAGCGCCCGCAATCTGCTGGACTACGACGATCTGCTGCTGTCGTGGGCGCTGCTGCTCGAGCAGGCACCGCCGATCGCCGAGCAGATGCGCGCGCTCTACGACCACGTGCTGGTGGATGAATACCAGGACACCAATCCGCTGCAGTCGCGCATTCTCCGCGGCCTCTGCACCAACGGCAAGCTCACCGTGGTGGGCGACGACGCGCAGAGCATCTACGCGTTCCGCGGCGCGACGATCCGCAACATTCTCGACTTTCCGCACCAGTTCCCCGGCACGCGCATCGTCACGCTGGAGCAGAACTACCGCTCCACGTCGGGCATTCTCGACACCACCAACACGCTCATCTCGCGCAGCACCGAACGCTATTCCAAGCGGCTCTGGACAGAGCGGCACGGCGGCGAAGCGCCGTGGCTGGTGACGGTGCGCGACGAAGCGGCGCAAACGGCGTTTGTGGTGGACCGCCTGCTCGAGCTGCACGAACAGGGCACGCCGCTGCGCGAGATGGCCGTGCTGTTCCGCGCGGGGTACCTCAGTGCCGATCTCGAAATCGAGCTCGCCAATCGCCGTATTCCGTACGAAAAGTGGGGCGGGCTCAAGTTCCTCGAAGCGGCGCACATCAAGGACATGCTGGCGTTTCTGCGCGTGCTGGAGAATCCGCGCGACGAAGTGAGCTGGTATCGCATTCTTCGCCTGTTGCCCGGCGTGGGCGACGCCACGGCGCGCGCCGCGGTGGAGCTGCTGGCGCAGCACGACTGGGCGCCGATGATCATCGGCGCGGTGCGCGCGCCCGCCCGCGCGCGGCCCGCGCTGCAGGCGGTCGCCGCACTGCTCGACGGCATGCGCCGCGTGGAAGGCGCGGACCGACCGCACAGCCCCGGCGAAAGTATCCGCCTCGTGCGGCAGCTGTACGATCCGATCCTCAAGGGCACCTACGACGACGCACCGCCGCGCCTCGCCGATCTCGATCAGCTGGAGATCATCGCCGCCGGCTATCCGGACCGCCAGACGTTGCTCGCCGCGCTCGCGCTCGAGCCGCCCGCCGCCACGCAAGATCTCGCGGTGGGCAGCACGGACGAAGACGACGCGCTGATCCTCAGCACGGTGCACTCGGCCAAGGGCAAGGAGTGGGACGTGGTGTTCGTGATCCACGCCGCCGATGGGGTGTTTCCCATGGCCCGCGCGGCCAACGACGAGGAACAGGTGGAAGAGGAACGTCGCCTGCTCTACGTGGCCATGACGCGCGCCCGCGACGAACTGTACGTGACGTATCCGCTGCACAGCTACGCCACGCGCATGGGCGCCGACTTCGCGTACTCGCAGCTGTCACGCTTCCTCGACCACGGTGTGCGCCACACGATGCAACGGGTCACGCTTGGCGATCCTGACCCGCACCAGCAAGCACTGCCCGGGCCGCGCGAAGGCGCCGTGATCGAGCCGATCGTCGATCTTCGCGCACTGCTGCGGGGCCAGTTCGGCGGCTGACCGGCCTCACCGTGGTACGCGGTCCCGAAGAAACCGCGGGTACCCGTTCGCCGTCGTGTATTGTTCGATATACCCACGCCGGGTGGCCTGTCCGCCGTCCCGCACCGCGACCCACGCCCTCACTTTCTATGTCCACGCTCCTTCGCTCGGCCTTGCTGATTGCCCTCGGGCTGCCGGTTGCCGGCATCGATGCGCAGAAGGCCCCTGCCGATTCGTTTGCACTTACGGCGCCGCTGCCCAACGATCCGGCGGTGAAGATCGGCACGCTGCCCAACGGCATCCGCTACTACGTGCGGAAGAATGCCAAGCCCGAGCAGCGCGCCGAACTGCGACTCGTGGTGAATGCCGGCTCCATTCTCGAAGACGCGGACCAACTGGGCGTGGCGCACTTCGTGGAGCACATGGCGTTCAACGGCACGAAATCGTTCGCGAAGAACGACATCGTGAAGTACCTCGAAAGCATCGGCGTGCGTTTCGGCGCCGACCTCAATGCCTACACGAGCTTCGACGAAACGGTCTACATCCTTCCCGTTCCCACCGACAGCGCGGGCATCCTCGAAAAGAGCGTCCGCTTCCTCGGTGATGTGGCGAGCGGCGTGCTCTTCGACAGCACCGAAGTCGTCGCTGAGCGCGGGGTGGTGCTGAGCGAATGGCGCAACGGCCTTGGAGCCGGCGAGCGCCTGCGCGACCAGCAGTTCCCCGTGATCTTCCGTGGCTCGCGCTACGCCGAGCGACTGCCGATCGGCAAGCCGGAGATTCTCGAGCGGCTCAATCCGGCGCCGGTGAAGCGTTTCTGGCGCGACTGGTATCGCCCCGAGCTCATGGCCGTGATTGCGGTGGGCGATGCCGATCCGGTGAAACTGGAGCAGCTGATCCGCACCACCTTCGGCGGCATTCCGCGCCGCACCGGTCGGGCGCGCACCGCCGCCACCGTACCGAAGCACGACAGCACGCTCGTGTCGATCGCCACCGACAAGGAACTCCCCACGTCGAGCGTGGGGGTCCTGTGGAAGCGTCCCGGCACAGTCACGCGCACCGTGGGAGATCTGCGCGCCGATCTGCTGGATCGGCTCTACAACACCATGATCAACCAGCGCTTCAGCGAGCTGTCCCTCAAGCCCGACGCGCCGTTCACCGGGGCCGGGGCGAGCAGTGGCGGCTTCGTGCGCGGCAGCGAGTACGTGTCGCTCGACGCGGGCGCCAAGGAAGGCCAGGTGATCGAGTCGCTGCGCGCGCTGCTCACCGAGGCCGAGCGCGTGCAGCGCCACGGGTTCCTCCAGGGCGAGCTCGATCGCGCGCGCATCAACACGCTGCGCGGCTACGAGCGCGCCTTCACGGAGCGCGAGAAGACCCCCAGCGATGCCTTTGTGGGCGAGTACATCGAGCACTACCTGCAGGGGAGTGCCATTCCCAGCATCGGCTTCGAGTACGCGGCGGTGCAGAAGCTGCTGCCCACCATCACGCTGGCCGAGCTGAATGCGCTGGCGGCAGGGCGTAGCGGGGCGGCCAACCGCGTGGTGACCGTGGCGGTGCCGGAGAAGGCGGGGCTCGCGGTGCCCACCGAGGCGGACGTCCGCGCGGTGTTCGGCACCGTCGTGGCCGCCACCATTGCGCCGTGGGTGGAAACCGTGAGCGATGCCGCGCTGGTGCCGCGTGCGCCGACGGCGGGGCGCGTGGTGCGTGAGCAGAAGATCGCGGCGCACAACATCACCGACTGGACGCTGTCGAACGGCATTCGCGTGCTGGTCAAGCCCACCGACTTCAACGCCGATCAGGTGCTGATGAGCGCGTTCAGCCCCGGTGGCTCGAGCCTCGTGAGCGACAGCGACGCGTTCAAGACCTCGCTGGCGCCGGCGATCATCGCGGCGGGTGGCGTGGGCGCCTTCAGCACGATTGACCTGCGCAAGAAGCTCACGGGCAAGGTGGCCAATGCGTCGCCCAGCATCAGTGACCTGAGCGAAGGCATGAGCGGCGCGGCCTCGCCGAAGGATCTCGAGACGCTGCTGCAGCTCACGTACCTGCGCTTCACCGCGCCGCGCGCTGACACGATGGTGTTCAAGGCGCAGCGGCAGCAGCTCGAGCAGTTCCTCAAGAACAAGGACGCCAATCCGTCGGCGGTGTTCAGCGACACCGTGCAGCTCACCCTGTCGCAGGGGCACCCGCGGGCGCGGCCCCTGAGCCTCGCCATGCTGCAGGAGCTCGAGATCAACGACCTGCTGGCGATTTACCGGCAGCGCTTCGGTGATGCCGGCGACTTCACCTTCTTCTTCGTGGGCAACGTGGACCTCGCGGTGCTCAAGCCGCTGGTGGAGCAGTGGCTGGGGTCCCTGCCGGCCGCGGGGCGCACGGAGACGCCGCGTGACGTGGGGCCGGCGCAGTTCACCGGCACGATCGACAAGGTCGTCCGCAAGGGCATTGCCCCGCAGAGCCAGAGCGTGGTGTTGCTGGCCGGGCGGGCGCCGTGGACCCGCGACGAGGCCTACGCCCTGTCGTCGCTGGGCGAACTGCTGCAGATGCGCCTGCTGGACCGTCTGCGCGAATCGCTGGGGGGCACGTACTCGGTCAACGTGAGCTCGGCCTTCTCGCGCCGCCTGCGGCAGGAGTGGCAGCTCGCGATTGCGTACGGCTCCGCGCCGGAGCAGGCCGATGCGATGTTCGCGGCGGTGCGTGACGAGCTCGCGACGCTGCGCACCACGCCGCCCACCGCGGCGGAGCTCGAGCGCATCAAGGAACAGCAGCGTCGTGAGTTCGAGCTGTCGCTCAAGCAGAACGGCTACTGGATGAACACCATGCGGCAGCGCGTGGAGCACGGCGACCCGCTCGACAGCATGGGCGACACCATGACGCTCATCAACGGGCTGACGGTGGACAAACTCGCCGCCGCGGCCAAGACGTATCTGACGGAGCAGAACCGGGCGCGCTTCGTGCTCCTGCCAGACGCGAAGCCGTAAGCCTGGGACGCCGTTACTTGGCGGCCGTACGCACCGAGTCGCGGTGCGTACGGATCACCCGCGCAATGGCGTCGCGGAGATGGCCGCCGCTCGCCGCATACACGGAGTCGAAACGGTCCAATCGCTCGGCGTACACGCGGCGGGCGAGCAGCACGGCATTGTTGAGCGGCACGCGCTCCGCCCAGCCGGCAGGGTAGCCCGTGAGCTGCGGGGCCACGCTGTCCACGAGGCGACGGCGCGCGCGGGCATACACGGTGTCGCGCGCCGCGATCCGTTCGGCGATGGCGCGGTCCGGCAGCGCGGCGAACACGCCGTCGATCTCACGGGCCGTGCGCTCCCAGAACGCCCCCAGCAGCCGATCGTCCTGCCAGTCGCGCTGCGCACGCCGGAGCAGCGCGCTGTCGCCCCGCGCCCGGAAGAACTGCTCGGCGCCGCGCCCGCCCACGAAGGTGGCGAAACTTTCATTGAAGCTCACCTGCCCCTTCGCGAAGAACGTCGTGTGCAGCAGTTCGTGCAGCACCGTATTCACGAGCGTCACACTGTCTGCCTTGACGGTCGTGCTCACGAGCGGATCGTTGAACCAGCCAAGGGTACTGAAGGCGGCGGAGGGACCCATGGTGACGTCAAACCCCTCGCCCTGCAGCGCCTCCGCCGTTCGCCGCGCCTCCGCGAAATCGAAGAATCCCTTGTACGGAAAGCGCCCCACCACGGGGAACCACCACGATTTGGGCTCGAGCCGGTCGCGGTAGGCGGCCGAGAGGACCAGCACCAGCGTGTCGCGATCGAGCGGCGAGAAGGCGGTGAAGCTTTCCCCGGCGTCGAGGTGGAGGGAGTCGATGGCGAACTGCCGTGCCGCGAGCACCAATTGCAGCTTGGCCCGCAGCGCCGGGTCCGTGCGATCGCGCACCACCAGCGTCTGAATGGGCTGCCGCCGCGCGAGGATGCGCGCTTCCTCGTAGGCGGCGCGGGAGAGGTAGCACCCCATGGGGGTGACCCCGAGGCCCAGCACGACCAGCGCGGCGCCGGCGGTGCCGAGCCACGTGAGGATCCGGCGCAAGTGCTGCCGCGGTCTCGTGTGCGGAGGTATCATTCCCGGTCATGTCGTTCGTTCACCTGCACTGCCACTCCGAGTATTCGCTCCTCGACGGCGCGAATCGCATCGATGATCTGATCACCCGCGCGCAGCATTTCGAAATGCCCGCGCTCGCGATCACCGATCACGGTAACATGCATGCCGCCTGGGAGTTCCAGGAGAAGGCCAAGAAGGCAGGCGTGAAGCCGATCATCGGGATGGAAGCGTACGTGGCACCGGGCGATCGCCGCACGCGCGGCCGGCCGGCGCCCGGGGTGAAGCCGTACTACCACCTCGTGCTGCTGGCCCGCGATCTCCAGGGCTACAAGAATCTTACCAAGCTCACCTCCCTGGGGTACACCGAGGGCTTCTACACGAAGCCCCGGATCGACCGCGAGCTGCTGGCCCAGTATTCCGAGGGGTTGATCGTCACGTCGGCGTGCATGGCGGGCGAGGTGGCGAGCCACCTGCTCGAGGACCGCCTGGACGAAGCGCGCGAGGCCGCCGCCTGGTACGCCGAACTGTTCAAGGGGCGCTATTTCCTCGAGGTGCAGGCGCACACGAGCGAGGGGCAGGCTCGGCTCAACGCCAAGGTGCTGGGGCTGGCCGACGACCTCGGGTTGCCAGTGGTGGCGACCAACGATGCGCACTTCCTCAAGCACGAGGACCACGATGCGCACGACGTGCTGCTGTGCATCGGCCTTGGCAAGGATCGCAACGACAAGGACCGGATGACGTACGACGACGGCCTCTATTTCAAGAGTGCCGACGAAGTGCGTCCGTTCTTCCCCGGTCGCGACGACGTGCTCACGAACACCCTCGCGATTGCCGAGTCGGTGGACGTGCAGTTTGCGAAGCAGTACCACGTGCCGAACTTCCCGCTGCCGGCGGGCGTGGCCACGGAGAATGACCTGCTGGTGCAGATCGCCACCGAGGGCGCGAAGGCGCGCTACGGGGATCCGCTGCCAGCCCAGGTGCAGGAGCGGCTCGACTACGAGCTCGGGGTGATCACGAAGACCGGCTACGCGGGCTACTTCCTCATCACCGCCGACTTCATCAAGGCGGCACGGGACCGGGGCATTCCGGTGGGCCCGGGGCGCGGCTCGGCCGCGGGCTCGCTTGTGGCCTACGCGACGAAGATCACCGACGTGTGCCCGCTGGAGTTCGACCTGCTCTTCGAGCGCTTCCTGAATCCGGAGCGCGTGAGCATGCCCGACGTCGACGTGGACTTCTGCTTCGAGCGACGTGGCGAAGTGATCGACTACGTGCGGCAGAAGTACGGCAAGGACAGCGTGGGGCAGATCGTCACCTTTGGGACGATGAAGTCGCGCGCGGCCATCAAGGATGTGGGGCGGGCGCTGGGCTTTACCCCGGGGGAGACGGACGCGCTGGCGAAGCTGATTCCCAATGCGCCCAATTTTTCGCTCACGGTGGCCGAGGCGATCAAGGAGGTGCCGGAGGTCAAGCAGCTGTACCGGACGGACGAGCGGTACACGCAGCTGCTCGACTTCGCGGTCAAGCTCGAAGGGCTTTCGCGCCACACGGGGGTGCACGCCGCCGGCGTCGTGATCGCGCCCGGCCCGATCGACGACTTCGTGCCGATCTGCACGCAGGCCACGAAGGGCTCGGGGAGCGACGGCGACGAGCGGGTGATCGTGACGCAGTACGACATGACGGCGCTCGAAAAGGCCGGCATGCTGAAGATGGACTTCCTGGGGCTCACCACGCTCACGGTGATCACCGACACGCTCAAGAACGTGAAGGAGCGCAGCGGGATCGACGTGATCCTCGAGGAGCGCGGCTTCACCGACGAGAAGACGTACCAGGTGCTGCGCGCCGGCCGCACCGGCGGCGTGTTCCAGTTCGAAAGTCCGCTTGCGACCGACGTGCTCAAGCGCATGCGCTGCGACCGTTTCGACGACCTCGTGGCGTCGAACGCGCTGCTGCGCCCGGGCCCGCTCGATGCGGGGATGCACAACGTGTACATCCGCCGCAAGCGGGGCGAAGAGGCCACGGTGTATCCGCTCCCGGAGCTCGAGCCGATCCTCTCCACTACCTACGGCGTCATCACCTATCAGGAACAGGTGATGCGTATCGCGCAGGTGCTGGCGGGCATTTCGCTCGCCGAAGCCGACGTGCTGCGTAAGGCGGTCGGCAAGAAGGACGCGGAGCTGATCAAGAAGGAGCTCGGCAAGTTCACCGAGAAGGCGATCGCGCGCGGCTACGACAAGAAGATCATTGAAGAGCTCGCGGGGCAGATCGAAACGTTCGGGCGCTACGGCTTCAACAAGTCGCACAGCGTGGCGTACTCGGTGGTAGCCTACCACACGGCGTTCCTGAAGACGCACTATCCCGCCGAGTTCATGGCGGCGCTGCTGTCGTCGAACATCGGGAAGACCGAAGAGGTCATCAAGTACATCGCCGAAGCGCGCGAAATGGGGCTCGAGGTGCTGGCCCCGGACGTGAACGAATCGGGGTGGCGGTTCACGGTGGTGGGCGACCGGCGCATCCGCTTCGGGCTCGGGGCCATCCGCAACGTGGGGCGCGGCGCGATCGACTCGCTGCTGGCCGCCCGTGCGGAGGGGCCGTTCACGAGCCTCTACGACCTCTGTTCGCGGGTGGACCTGCGGCTGTGCAACAAGCGGGTGTTTGAGGCGCTGGTGGCCGCGGGGGCCTGCGATGGCCTGGGCGGGCACCGGGCGCAGCTGATCGGCGCGCTCGATGGCGCGATCAGCGAGGCGGCGCTGCAGCAGGAGGAGGCGGAGAAGGGCCAGGGGTCGCTCTTTGGCGACCTGCTGGGCGGTGCCCCCGACGTGCAGGGCGCGCCGGAGCCGTCCGGGGCCCCCACGCTCCCCAATATCCCGCCCTGGACGGAAAGCGAGCGGCTGCAGCGGGAAAAGGAGCTGCTGGGCTTTTACATTTCGGGGCACCCGCTCGAGAAGTACCGAACAGAGTGCGAACTGTTTGCCAGCCACACGGTGGCCCAGCTGGGGACGTGGGTGGCCGAGCCGGTCACGATCGGGGTGGTGGTCACGTCGATCAAGAAGCAGATCGCGAAGCGCTCCGGGAATGAGTTCGCCCGGTTGACAGTCGAGGATTTTTCCGGATCTTCCGAGGTGTTGGTCTTTCCGGAGGCGTGGGGAGTGATTGCGGAGCGTGTCCGCCCCGACATTCCCCTGCTGCTCAAGGGGGGCTATTCCAAGAAGGACCAGGGTGTCGAGAACGCCACCTTCATCGTGGAAGGCGTGACGCGCTTCGAGGAAGTGCGCGCCAGCGGTGAGTTGGCCGTGGCGATCGATCTGACCCCGGGGTTGGATCTGCCCACTGCGATCATGGAGGATGTCCGGGCGAAGGTGGAGTCGCACGAAGGCTCCGCGCCGCTCGAGCTTCGCTGGCGCGAGGCGAACGGCCGGCTCATCCGGTTCCGTTCGAAGTCGCTGACGGTGACGGCATCGTCCGCAATTCTTTCCGACCTTCGCGCGCTGCTTGGCGCTGATCGGGTGCGCCTCGTGCGCTCCGGCAGCTGACGGGCGTCGCGTGAACTTTCCAGGATAGTCATGGCTGCTGCCCCGGTACTCGAGTTCGAGCGTCCCATCGCGGAGCTCGAACGGCAGATCGAGGAGCTCAAGCGACTCGCGTCGGACCAGTCGCTCGATGTCTCGCGCGAAATCGCCCCGCTCGAACAGAAGCTCGGCGAGGCGCGCGTGCAGATCTACCAGAATCTCACGCCGCTGCAGCGGGTGCAGGTCGCGCGCATGGCGCGCCGCCCGTTCACGTCGGACCACCTCCGGCACGCGTTCACGGACTTCATCGAACTGCACGGCGACCGCCTGTTCCGCGAGGACGCGGCGATCATGGCGGGGTGGGCCCGTCTCGACGGCGAAACGGTGATGGTGATCGGCCACGAACGCGGCCGCGACACGAAGGAAAATCTCAAGCGCAACTTCGGGATGCCGCACCCCGAGGGCTATCGCAAGGCGCTCCGCCTGATGAAGCTGGCCGAGAAGTTCCAGGTGCCGGTCATCACGTTCATCGACACGCCAGGCGCGTGGCCCGGCCTTGGCGCCGAAGAGCGCGGCCAGAGCGAGGCGATCGCCCGCAACCTGCTGGAGATGAGCAATCTGCAGGTACCGATCATCGCCACGGTGATCGGGGAAGGCGGCTCGGGCGGCGCGCTCGCGCTGGGCGTGGCCGACCGCGTGCTGATGCTGGAGAACTCGGTGTACTCCACGATCTCGGTGGAAGGGTGCGCCGCGATTCTCTGGAAGGACGGCAAGAGCCCGGAGATGCGCGAGAAGGCCGCCACGGCGCTCCGCATCACCGCCGCCGACTTGCTGGAGCTCCGCATCATCGACGAGGTGATCCCGGAACCGCCCGGCGGCGCGCACTCGGACCACGTGGCCACCGCCAAGGCGCTGCGCGACACGCTGGTGCGCACGCTCGAAGAGCTGCGCCGCCTCAAGCCGGATAAGCTGGTCCGCCGGCGTCGGGAGAAGTTCCTGCGCATGGGCCAGTTCACCGAATAATCGGTCCCGGCGGCGGGCACGTGGCACATCTCATCGAAGTGGCCTTCCGAGGCAACCGGAAGGAGTTTTTTTCCTGGGACGGCGACACGCCGCCCCCGCTTCGCGCCGGTGTCATCGTGGAAGCGGACCGCGGCGAAGACTTCGGCCGCGTGCACTCCACCGGCGAGCTGGCTCAGGTGCGCTGCAACGGCTGCGCCCACGGCTGCGGCACCGCCCCGCCGCCCCGCCAGGCGCTGCGGCTCGCCACCAAGGACGACGAACGGCTCGACCGCGAGCTGACGGCCGAGAACGAAACGGCCCGCCGCGCCGCCATGGCGCGCGTGAAGGCAAACGGGCTGGTCATGAAGCTGACCGACGCGGAGTGGCAGTGGGACCGCCGCAAGCTCACGCTCTTCTTCACCGCCGAACGACGGGTGGACTTCCGCGCGCTCGTGCGCGACCTCGCCGCGCAGTTCAAAACGCGCATCGAACTCAAGCAGATCGGCGTGCGCGACGAAGCGAAGCGGCTCTCCGGCGTGGGCCGCTGCGGCCGCGAATACTGCTCGGCCTCCTGGCTGCCCGACCTGCGCCCGGTCAACCTCGGCGTGGCCAAGGACCAGAAGCTGTCGCTCAACCCGCAGCAGATCTCGGGGGCCTGCGGCCGCCTGATGTGCTGCCTGCGCTACGAGCACGAGTTCTACGTGCAGAGCCGGCGCAAATTCCCGAAGGAAGGGAAGATCCTGGTCACGTCGAAGGGCGAAGAGAAGGTGATCGCCTGCGACATCTTCCACGAACGGGTCACGCTGCGCACCGCCGACGGCGACACGAGGGTGGTCGGCCTCGCAGAGCTCAAAGGGGAGACGGGCGAGGCCGCCTCGGCGGTCGAGGTCGAGGTCGTAGCCCCGGCGTCGGTCGAGGACGATCCGCTCGACACCCCGCTGGACTCGACCACGGCCTCGATGCTGGACACGGCGGAATACGAGGTGGCGGTGCTGGCGGGAATCGACCTCGCACCGCGGTCGGGGTCGGAGGCCTCGGCGCCATTGGCGCCGTCGGCGTCTGGGTCGGAGTCGGGGTCGGATGACGCGGGTGCGACGTCGCCGGACGCGGACGGGGCGCCGAGACGGAAGCGGCGGCGGGGACGGCGCGGCGGACGGCGGCTGCGGGCGGCGGAGGAGCGGCGGAAGGCGGGAGACGCGGACGCGGACGGTGACGCGGACGACGACACGGACGCAGACCACGACCTCGACTGACCTCAGTCGGGGTCGTGGTCTTTGTCGGAGTCGCGGCACAGCGACGACGGTCGAGGTACTGCCACTACGGTCTGAGCACTGCGGGAACAGTCGTAGTCTTCCTACGGTCAGAGTCGCTGCATGGGTCGGGCGCGGCGCTTCGCTGGCGCGTCGGGGTCGGGGGTGGGGGTCGGGGCTACTTTGGTGGGATGCTTGCTTT
>NZ_JBIJCN010000085.1:0-5429 GCF_044344655.1 Gemmatimonas sp. | reverse complement strand
GCACCGTGAACGAGAAGGCCGACATGCCGAGGAGCGTGAAGACGATGCCCTTGGCGAACCAGCCCATCGAGTGGTACAGCTCCATCAACGACATGTTCATGAGTCGTGTCTCCGCAAAACGTTAGGTTGGGGCTCAGCGATTGAGCGAGAACTGGAACGGCTGCTGGACGAGCTGCTTCACCTTGCGTCCACCCACTTCAGCGGGCAGGAAGCGCATACGCTGCAGCGCGTTCTTCACGGCGGTCGTGAACAGGTCGTTGTCGGACTTGAGCGCCTTGAAGGTGCCCATGTCGGCGCGGCCCGTCGTATCGACGACGAACTGGGCGAGTACCTGCCCTTCGATGCCGGCCGAGCGGAGCATGTCGGGGTACGCAGGTCCCTGAGCGCCGGGCGCCATGACGACCGGCTTTTCGACCTGGAAGTCGAAGTAGGGCTGATCACCCTGCGGGACCGGCCCCTTGCCTCCTTCGACACCCTTGGCGATACCACCCGCGACACCCTTACCGGAGAAGTCGGCCTCGTCCGTCACCTTCTTGGACAGGTCGATCTCGGGGATGACATTGGGGATTTCGATCGGGGCCGAAAGGACCTGGAAGCCCTTCGGTGGCGGCGGCGCGGCCACGGCATCCGGCGGTGGCGGCGGCTTTTCCGGCTCGGGCGGCTTGGGTTCGTCCTTCTTCACCTCGACGAAGTCGACCTTCTCTTCCTTCGGCTTTTCGTCCACGATGCCGGAGTTCTTCGTGACCACAATGAGCGCGGCCACGATGGCGGTGTGAACGACGATCGAGGTGATGGACCCACCCAAGCGCTTCTGCTTCTTCGCCTGTGACTCAAGCAGGTTGTTGAACATCTCGCTTGTCCGGGGTACGGGCTACGAACGTCTGCTCCCGGGGCGTCCGGAAGTGACTTGGCGATTCTACGCCCCCGACATGATCCAGCAATGCACAAAAGATTAGGATCGGATTAATCCGAGGTTAGCATTCCCACGCCATCGGGGTCGCCCTCGGCGCTATTGACAATGGACTGATACTCCCCCGTCATCCCCGACCCGGGGGCACCCGCCAGCGGCAGGGTCACGGTGAAGGTGCTCCCGCGGCCCAGCCGCGACTGCACCTCGAGCGTCCCGCCGTGCGCCTGCGCAATCCAATGGGAGATGGCGAGGCCGAGGCCGAACCCCCCGCGCTCACTCGCCCGGGAGCGCACGCGATCGGCGCGCCAGAAGCGCTCGAATACGTACGGCAAGTCCGCAGCCGCTATGCCGATGCCGGTGTCCTTCACCGCGAAGCGTACCACCGCCTCCTCGCGTGCCAGTATGAGCTCCACCCGCCCGCCCTTGGGCGTGTACTTAATCGCGTTGGTGACGAGGTTGAGGAAGAGCTGCCGCAAGCGGGTCAGATCGCCCAACACCTCCGCGTTCTCCAGCGGCGACGCTTCGATCGTGAGCTCGGCATCCTCGCCGAGCAGGCGTGCCGTCTCCACCACCTCGCGGGCCAGGGGCGCCAATTCGACCGGTTCGCGGTACAGATCGAAGCGCCCCTCGTCGGCCCGCGCGAGCGTGAGCAGCGAGTCCACGAGGTCGGCCATGCGCGTAACCTGCTGCAGCGCCTCCTCGAGGGCGACCGCCTGCTCGGTTTCACTGGAGGTGGGCGACATGGCGCGCTCCACGTCGGCGCGCATTACCGTGAGCGGCGTCTTGAGCTCGTGGCTGGCATCGGCGGTAAAGCGGCGGAGCGCACCGAATGAGGTTTCGATGCGTTCGATGAAGGCGTTGAGCGTAGCCGACAATCGCGCGAGTTCCTCACCCGCGGCCCCGATCGCCAGTCGCCGATGCAGCGACCGGCCGTCGGTGATCGCCTCGACCTGATCAATGATCCGGTCGATGGGGCGAAAGGCCCGCCCCGAAATGATGTAGGCAAACAGGACCGACACGACCACGAGGAACGGCGAGATGACCACCATGGTACTGGCGATCCCGCGCAGGGTGCGATCGATTTCCTTCGTGCTGAGCGCAGCGTACACCCGATACCTCGCGTTGTCGCTCAGGGGCACGTCGCGCGCTGCGAGCAGCACCTCGTCATTGAACAGCACCACACGCTGCATCACCTTGCCGGCACGACTGGTTCGCGCCGCGGCGCTGAATAGATCACGATCGGAGGTGGAGAGCCCGGCCACCTGCGGCGACGCATAGATGTCGTACCCGGTACTGTCCTGCACGAGCACGTAGCCGTCGAGCAAGGAGAGAAAGGCGCCCATGCGCTGCCCGACGGTCCGCGCCGCCAGCGGATCACTCTGTCCAAAGACCGGCTCGGTGCCCGTGGTACGGGCCAGATCAATAGCGCGCACGATGTGCTGCGCCTCGGCCTGCACCCGATCCTCAAGCTCCTCGAAGAGGAGCTCGCGCCGTACCGCGAGCAGCGCGACGGAGAACAGGAGCAGCGTCCCGATCGACGCCGCCGTCCACGCCAGCGTAAGGCGCGCGCGGATGGAACGCATGGGCACGAGCGACTCTCTACGCGCGAATCATGTAACCCACCCCACGCACCGTGGTGATGAGCTTCTTGTCGAATCGGGCATCGATCTTCTTGCGCAGGTGGTTGATCACCACATCGACGATATTGGTGCCCGGATCGAAGTGATAGCCCCACGCATACTCGGTGATGAGCGTCCGGCTCATCACCCGCCCGGCATGCCGCATCAGATACTCCAGCACGGCGAACTCCTTGGGGGTGAGCTCAATGAGCTCACCGGCGCGGCGCACCTCGCGCGTGCCCTGATCGAGCTCGAGGTCGGCCACACGCAGCTGCGGACTGGCCATGGCGCGCGGGCGGCGGAGCAACGCCTCCGCGCGCGCCAGCAGCTCCTCGAAGGCAAAGGGCTTGGTGACATAGTCGTCGGCGCCGGCCCGCAGCGTTTCGACCTTCGCATCCACCGCGTCCTGCGCGGTCAGCACGAGCACCGGGCGCTCGAAGCCGCGTGAGCGCAGTGACTTGAGGACGTCGAGGCCGTTCCGTCCCGGCAACCGCATGTCGAGGATGATGAGGTCGTACGGTTGTGCGGTGGCCAGGCGTTCACCTTCGAGCCCGTTGTTGCAGAGGTCCGCCTGCCACCGCTGCTCCTCGAGGCCACGGCGGACGAACTCACCGACCGTCGGATCGTCTTCTATGACTAGGATCTTCATGATGTACGTCCCGCGGGCCGCGTAAACCCATACTCGCGGATCTTGCGATAGAGTGTCTTTGCCGAGATGCCGAGCATGCCGGCGGCGTGCCCCTGATGCCACTGCGTCCGATCCAGCACATCCGCAATATGCTGCCGCTCGAGCGTCGCCAGTGTTGGCACCACTGTATTCGGGCCATCGGTGGCCTCGGCGGACGGTGGCGC
Source organism: Gemmatimonas sp. (assembly GCF_044344655.1). Lineage (GTDB taxonomy): Bacteria > Gemmatimonadota > Gemmatimonadetes > Gemmatimonadales > Gemmatimonadaceae > Gemmatimonas. Next base: position 2,048 of record NZ_JBIJCN010000085.1, on the reverse strand, counting down.
CGGCCGCTCGCCGTGGCTCGTTCGCGGGAAGGGGAGTGCCTCCGGCCCGATCACGCCGTGCTCCGCCAGCAGGACGGCGCGTTCCACGACGTTCCGCAGCTCGCGCACATTGCCAGGCCAGTCGTACTGCTCCAGCAGCGCCATGGCCGCATCGCTCACGCGACACGTGGCTCGTCGCGGCTCGGTCTGCGCGATGCGTGCACAGAAATGCTCCGCCAGCAGCGAAATGTCGGTGCGTCGCTCCCGCAGGGGTGGCAGCACGAAGCGCATGGCATTGATGCGGTGCAACAGGGCCTCGGAGAACCGCCCCGTCCGAACGAGTGGCTCGAGCTCGCGCGTGGTGGACGCCACCAGGCGGACCTGAACCGGTAGCGGCTGCGCGCCGCCGATGCGCAGCACCCGCCCGGTGTCCAGCACGTCGAGGACCAATGCCTGCTGCGCGGCATCGAGTTGGTCGATGTGCGACAACAACAAGGTGCCCCCCGAGGCCAATTCGAAGAGACCGACCTCTCGGTCGACCGAGGCCGCGCCCGCGGCCCCCTGCTCCACCCCGCGCAGTTGCCGCGTGAGGTCGAGGTGTGCCGGTGCACAGGACAGCCGCACGAATGGGGCATCGTGGGTACTACCGCGCTGGTGCAGTTGCTGCGCCAGCAGCGCCTTGCCCGTCCCGCTCTCACCACTCACCAGGACCGGCGAGGGGCTGGTCGCGATCTTGTCGACCAGAGACAACACAGCGGTCAGTGGTGCGAACCGGGTGACGAACTCCGTGAGTGGCTCGGCCCGACGGAGGCAGAGGGTCAAGCGCTGGTTGTCACGCGCCAGTACGCGCTTTTCCCACGCTCGGTGCACGAGCGCTTCGATCTCCGCCATGCGGTACGGCTTGGAGAGCACGCCGTAGGCGCCCAGCTTGAACGCGGCCATGGCCGTCTCGATGGTCCCGTTGCCGGTCATGACGATGATCTCCGGCGGCAGCGGCCCCTCGCGCACGAGGCGTAGCGTCTCAAGTCCGTCCAGCTCGGGCATCACCACATCAAGCAGCGCCACATCGAACGCATCGGTGCGGAGCGCCTCAAGCGCCGCGCGGCCGTCGCGCACGATCTGCACGGCCAAGCCGCGGGCCGTCAGGAACTGTTCGAGGATAGTACCGAGGTGGATTTCGTCCTCGGCGATGAGCACACGGATCGGCGGCGCAGCATCGAGACCGCGCGGGCTGCCCCCCGTACCGGCGGCGGCGGTCATGCGAGCACCTCGGTGGTGCGGTGGCGCACACCGATCGGGAGCGAGACGAGAAAGCGGGTGCCCTCCCCCTCTTTAGAGAGCAGGTCGAGCGCCCCGCCATGGTCCGCCACGATCCCGTAGCAGATGGCGAGCCCGAGGCCGGTGCCCTGCCCCGGCGGCTTGGTGGTGAAGAACGGGTCGAACACCTTGGCCTGAAGCGCACGGGGAATCCCCGGGCCCGTGTCCTCAACTTCGAGGATGGCGCGCCCCGCCTCCCCGGGCTCGCGCCGCGTGCGAATCACCACTTGGCCCTGGTCCGGGGTGACGTCCAGGGCGTTCATGGCAAGGGCGATGAGCACCTGTACGAGTTGGTCGGCATCCCCCTCCACGAGGAGCACCGCGGCCGCCTCGAGCTCGGCCACAACCTTCACGCGCTTGACGCGCGGGTGATGCTGCAGGAGGAAGAGCCCTTGCTGCACAACCGCGTTGAGATCAAGCAGCGCGCGGCCGCCGGCCTTGGGGCGTGCGAAATCGAGCAGGCCATTCACGATCTTCTTGCAGCGCTGGACCTCGAGGTCGATGATGCGCAGCAGTTCCGGGGCAGGCGTGGTCGCGCCATGGATCGCCTGCCCCCCGAGCGACTCCGCGCAGGCGGCGATCGTGGCCAGTGGGTTATTGATCTCATGCATCACGCCCGCGGCAAGCTGGCCGAGGGCGGCGAGCTTCTCGGCCTGCGCGGTGCGATCGATGGCGGCCTTCCAGTCGGTAATGTCTTCGGCGATGGTGATCACGTGCGTGACCGGCCCGCCGCCCATGCGCATTGGGATCTT
>NZ_JBIJCN010000079.1:0-8006 GCF_044344655.1 Gemmatimonas sp. | reverse complement strand
GAGGTATGGCTCTCCATCTGGAACTGCTGGAGGCGTCCCGAGGCGAACACTTCGTCGAATTCGCCTTTGAGCAGGGCGGCCGGCTGACGGTGCAGCACCTCGAAGATCGAGCGCCCCACGGCGTCGGTGCGTGCTACCCCCTGCAGTCCGGTCTCCCGCACATGGTTCCAGGCGTGAATGCGGTACTGCCGATCGATCACATACAGCCCGACCGGCAATGAATCCACAATGCACTCGATGAAGGCGCGCTGATCGGCCAGCTCCTTCACATGGGCCCGGAGTTCGCCTTCGAGTTCGTGCAGGTAGGCGTCACGGCCGATGGCGATGGCGAGCAGTGGAGCAAGCGTTTCGAGTAGCGCCTCCTCGGCGTCGCTGAACGGCTGGCTCCGATGCACGACAAGCGCGGCGAGTCTCTGGCCGCCGGCTTCGATGGGGAGCGTGCGCGGAGCAGCCGTCGGCGCGAGGTCCGGCGGCACGAGGTCCGGCGTGCCATCACGCCAGACGACCGGCGGTGCCCCCGCAGCGATGAACTCGAGCGCCACGCGTTCGGCGCACAATCCCCCCCCGAGCCGCTCGAGGAACGCCGGGATCCCGCGCACCGAGTCGTTGGCGGCGGCCAACAGCCCGATCAGTTCGGGGAGTGTGGCCGGCGGGATGGATGGCATGGAGCTCCGAGTCAACACAAAGGGCGGCGGCCGTACCGTGAGGGCCCGACGTTCAGCGCCTCCCCGTCACACGAAGCGGCCGCCGCCTGACCGAACGACAGTCCGAAGGGAAGAAGCTAGATCAGGGGATCCCATCGGACAAGCTGACCGAATACAGGGGCGATCCTGCCGCGGCATCGATGGGCGGTAGCGCCCCGTACGCTGCTGGCGCCCGCCGATGGGCTGAGGACGCGACCGGACATAATCACAAACCAGCTATATCCACAGCACCAGGCGAGCAAAAGATACGAAGCAGGTCGAATCACTTTTCAGCGAGCCGACCTGCTTTCCACACCGCGAGAGTCATAGTGCCACAACCGCTGGGGCGACTGCGCGTCCGCCTCGGTCGTCGGGGCCGGCGGCGGCGCGATGCGTTACCAGGTTACCTTACGATGTCACAGACCTGATGATCTCGAAAATTTCCGCATTCTCTCGCTTGAGCCCCGGATGCTCCTCGGCATGGGCCCACCGAATGGTGCCCGAGGTATCGATGAGGAAGTAGGCACGGTTGGCGATCGCGCCGTCTCCCCAGAGCACGCCATATGCGGAGGCCGCCTGCTTATCAACGTCGGACAGGAGTTGCACCTTCATCTCGTGCTGATCTCGAAACTCCTTGAGCACATCAACTGCATCTACTGAAATAGGAAGAACTTCCACGTTTGCAGAAGAAAATCTATCAAAGTCGTCTGTGAAGGCACACAGCTGACTGGTACAGACGCTGGTGAACGCCTTCGGGAAGAAGGCCAGCAGCACGTGCCGGCTCCCGCGCAAGGCGGACAGGGTCACCGTCTCGCCGCTGGTGGAGCGCAGCGAGAAGTCCGGCGCTTCGGTGCCGGATTGGAGCGGGACGTTGGCTCCGGTCGTCATACGTGGTGAGGGCTGAGTGAGAAAAAAGAGACACGATCACATGTTTGCGAAGATGCAACCATTGTGGATTTCGTGAGTGAGATGCCGCCCGCGTGCTCAGCATCCTCCTGGTGGCGAATGAGGACGCGTGGGCAATCCGTTCCGAATGGTCCGCTGGCGGTCCCCTGCCCCGGTCCGGTTTGCCCCCAAGGCGCTTGGTGCGAGGGCCAGACGAACGAGGGGCCGTCGCAGTCCGCGGCGGCCCCTCGTGAACCATTGTGTCGAAGTGGAGCGTATCGGGATCGAACCGATGACCCCCTGCTTGCAAAGCAGGTGCTCTCCCAGCTGAGCTAACGCCCCGTGCCAACGCCGAATTGTATCCGACCGCGTTGTCGGAGTACAGGGGTGCCCTCGCCCCCCTCCGGATTCTCCTGACGGCGAGCCCCTCGGCCGGCTGCCATGATGTGGCCATCCATTGAACCGGGGGACAGATGCAATTGGACGGCAAGGTCACAGTGATCACGGGCGCAGCATCGGGTATAGGGCGTGCCATAGCGGAAGTGTTCGCGCGCGAGGGCGCCCGCGTGGTGGCGGGCGACGTGAACGCGTCCCGCATGGCGGAGGTCGGCTCGGCGCTCGCGACGGAGGGGCGGCCGATCCGCACGGTGGTGGGCGACATCGGTGCCCGGGCCGATGCGGAGGCGCTGGTGCAAACAGCCCTCGACGAGCACGGCCGCGTGGACATCTTGGTGAATAACGCCGGCATCATGGATTACATGGCTGGCGTGGGTGAGGTGACCGACGAGGTGTGGCAGCACGTGATGCGCGTGAACGTGGACGGTCCCATGTACACCAGCCGACTCGCCGCGCGCGCCATGCTCGCGCAGGGGCATGGGGTCATCGTGAACGTGGCGAGCATCGCCGCGTTGACCGGCGGTGCGGCGGGGGCCGCCTATACCACCTCGAAGCACGCACTCCTCGGGCTTACCCGCAGCACGGCCTGGATGTACGCCATGCGCGGTATCCGCTGCAACGCGATCTGCCCCGGCGCCACGAGGACGAATATCGCCGAGAGTATGCCAGCCGACCGGCTCGATCCGACCGGGGCAGCGCGTGCCGGGCTGTTCGCTACGCTTATTCCCGCCTGGCTCGAGTCGACCGACATCGCGGCCCTTGCCCTGTTCCTGGCCGGCGACGCTGCGCGCTTCATCAACGGCGCTGTGATCACCGCCGACGGCGGATGGATGGCACTGTGACGATCGCGCTCTCGGGCTGGTTTGACGATTTCGCGCGACAGGACCTGTCCATCGTCGGCGGCAAGAATGCGTCGCTCGGGGAGTTGCGGCGGCATCTCGTGACGCGTGGTATCGCCGTCCCCGATGGGTTTGCGCTCACGACGGCGGCCTACCGGCTGTTCCTTGGGTACAACGGTCTCGACGCGGTCCTCGCGCGCGAGGTGCAGCGGCTGCGCGACGGCGCTCCGCTTCACGAGGTCGGCGCCGCAATCAGGCAGGCCATGGCGGCGGGACGGCTCCCCGAGGCGATCGCCGACGAGGTGCGCGCACGCTACACCCAGCTCGCCACACGCGTAGCCTGCAGCGATCCGCCGGTGGCGGTGCGTAGCTCGGCCACCGCAGAAGACCTGCCCGAGGCCAGCTTTGCCGGGCAGCAGGAGTCCTACCTCAACGTGGTCGGCATCACCTCTCTGCTGGCCGCGATCCCACGCTGTTTCGCGTCGCTCTACACCGATCGCGCGATTGCCTATCGGCAGCATCACGGCATCGCCCACGCAGGCGTGGCGCTGTCAGTCGGGGTGCAGCAGATGGTCCGCAGCGACGTGGGGGCGTCGGGCGTGGCGTTCACGCTGGACACGGAGACGGGCTTCCGCTCCCTCGTGATTCTCACCGGTGCGTGGGGGCTCGGCGAAAATGTGGTGAAGGGCGTGATCAATCCCGACGAGTGGCGTGTCTTCAAGCCGCTGCTGGGGGACGCGTCGCTCACCCCCATTCTGGATGCGACGACAGGGCTCAAGCAGCAGAAGATGGTGCTGTCTGCCGAGGGCGCGCCGGTCAATGTGGAGACCCCGCCCGCCGAGCGCTCGCGGCGCTGTCTCACCGACCAGGAGGTGCTGCAGCTTGCCCGCTGGTGTGCGCGCATCGAGGAGCACTACGGCTGTCCGATGGACGTGGAGTGGGCCAAGGACGGCCTCAACGGGGCGCTGTATATCGTGCAGGCACGTCCGGAGACGGTGCGGGCGCGAGAGGCGTCCACTCAGGTCAGTACCTTCACGCTCCTGGGGACCGGCCCCGTGTTGGTCTCCGGCGTGGCCGTGGGGAGCCGCATAGCGAGCGGACGCGCGATCACCCTGACCGGCATGCACGAGGCTCACCGCTTCGAGGACGGCGCGGTACTGGTGGCCAAGCAGACGGATCCCGACTGGGTCCCCGTGATGAAGCGCGCCGCCGCCATTGTCACCGACAGCGGCGGCCGTACCAGCCATGCCGCGATCGTGAGCCGGGAGCTCGGCATTGCGGCTATCGTGGGCGCCACCGGTGCGTCCGCCGTCCTGGATGGCCATACGGTCACGGTGAGCTGCGCGGAGGGGCCGACGGGCACGGTGTACGATGGTGTGCTGTCATTCCGGGAGGACACACTTGATTTGTCATCAATGCCGCAGACGCGAACGGCCATCATGCTCAATGTGGCGGATCCGGCGATGGCGATGCGCTGGTGGCGCCTGCCGGTGCGCGGCATCGGGCTGGCCCGCATCGAGTTCGTTATCGAGCACATGGCCAAGGCACATCCCATGGCCCTGCTCCATCCCGAACGGCTCTCCGACGACGAGCGTGCGCGGATCACGACGCTCACTGCAGGATACGTCTCGCCCGCCACGTTCTTTGTGGACCGCATGGCCGCGGGGATCGGGCAAATTGCCGCGTCGCAGTGGCCCGAACCGGTGATCGTTCGATTCAGCGACTTCAAGACGAACGAGTACGCCGGACTGCTTGGCGGCCGCGCCTTCGAGCCACACGAGGAGAATCCCATGATCGGGTTCCGCGGTGCCTCGCGCTACTACGATGACCGCTATCGTGAAGGCTTCGGCCTGGAGTGTCGTGCGATCCGCCGTGTCCGCGAGGACATGGGGCTCCGCAACGTGGTGGTGATGATCCCCTTCTGCCGCACGCTCGAGGAAGCGGACAAGGTGCTCGTGGAGATGCGCCGTCACGGTCTCGCGCGTGGGGAGGCCGGGCTCGAGGTGTATGTGATGGCGGAAATCCCGAGCAACGTGCTGTTAGCGCGGGAGTTCGGCGCCCGGTTCGACGGCTTCAGCATCGGCAGCAACGACCTTACGCAGCTCACGCTCGGCGTGGACCGAGACAATGCGCTGCTGGCGTCGCTGTTCGATGAGCGCAACCCGGCCGTGCTCCGATCCATCGAGCAGCTGATCCGGGAGGCGCACGCCGTGGGGTGCAAGGTGGGCATTTGCGGCCAGGCGCCAAGCGACCATCCGGAGTTCGCCGAGTTCCTCGTGCAGGCGGGAATCGACTCCATCTCGCTCAATCCAGACAGCGTGGTGCCGGTGCTGCAGCGGGTGGCAGGGCTTGAGGAAGTCCGTCCGGCGGCGCCCTAGCGCCCTCACGCCACAGGGTCATCGCGCCGCTCGGCGCTCGGGGGGGTGGCACGACAAAGGGGCGGACACCGGAGTGTCCGCCCCTTTTGCGTTGCATCCGCCAAGCACTTACTCGTGCGCGGGGAGCGGCTCCATGGTCTTCGCGTCGACCGGCACCTGTACCTCGTCCTTGCACGGCGTGGTCATCATGAACACGCGCATGACGGGGAAGGCATCCATGAAGCTGAAGTAGCTGAAGGCCCACAGGCCGAGGAAGCCGACCGTCGTACCGATCTCCTGAAGACCGAACGGCAGGCTGGTCGCCTCACCGTAGATGCTCGGGTAGATCTCGATGTAGCGGTGGAGGTACACGCCAATGAGGCTGCACACCGCGAAGAGCACGAACGTCGGCAGGTACATCTTGGCGGCCTTCGAGATGAGCCCGAAGAACGGGAGCACGAAGCCGAAGATGGGAATGAGCTGGGTCACCGGCTTCCAGACGCCCGAGAGACGCAGGCGGTAGAAGTGGGTTTCTTCCGGCATGTTGCCGTACCAGATCACCAGGTACTGCGAGAAGCTGATGTAGCCCACGAACGCCGTGAAGGCGAAGCAGAGCTTACCCAGATCCCAGAGCGGATCCATCGTGATGACGTCCTTCACCTCGAGGTGATTGCGCCACCACATCGTGAGGAGCGACAGCAGCATGACCATGTTGACCCAGCCGGTCATGAACACGATCCAGGCGTACATCGTCTGCTGGAAGTGCAGCGAGATGGTCATGGAGTAATCCCATGCCATGAAGCACCAGCCCACGACGAAGGCAATCGGAACGGCGACGCCGAGCTTCCCCTGCAGCGAATGCTGGGTGTGCAGCTCGCGACGCTCGTCACCGCTCCAGCCGGCACGCATCTTCGCGCGCAGGCCGGCCGCCCACTTGGCCCCGTACTCGGGAAGCACGGCCACGTCCATCTTGATCGAGTTCCAGACGAACAGGCCCTGCAGCACCGTGATGGCGCCGAAGAAGAACAGGCCGCGGATCAGGAACCAGCCGTTGCTCAGGTAAGCCGCCTTCTCCTCGGTCGGGACCGCTTCGCGGCCACGGAAGGTGAAGATGCTGTCACCGCTGAAGAACAGAATGGCAATGAGAATGACAAACGCGATCGGCACGAAGGCGTAGAAGCCTTCCGCGAAGCGTACGACGGGGCGCGACCAGCGCGCCGTGACGATCCGCTGGACGGCGGCAAACGCCACACCGGCCGTGGAAATCGTGGCGAAGTAGGTCCAGTTGTACTGGACTGCCTGCCAGGCACGGTCCGGGTTGGTGAACAGCCCCATCACGAACACGCCGATCCCGATCACCGCCGCGATCAGCGCCGCGGTCTTGATGCCACCGGGGACCGACTTGGCGGAGAGGCGACGCGCGAATTCCTCACGCGTCGGGTAGTGATAGTGCTGGCTCACTCGTGCTTCTCCTTGCCCTCACCAGCGGCCGGCGGGCCGAGGTGCAGCGTGCGCATGGTCTCGTTCTCGTTCTTACCCTTGAAGGTGGCCGAATTGATGTTCGGCGAACCAACGGTGGGCTGCTGCGTGGGCTTCGCGAAGGGGGCGGGACGCGTGGGGGCTGTCAGCGTCGGGCCGGGCACCGTGGTGCCATTCTGCCCGGGGTAGCCGATCAGGGTCGTGTCGGCCGTGGCCTTCTGCAGCGCCCGTACGTAGTTGATCACATCCCAGCGATCGGTCTCTTCGATGCGATTGTAGCTGGGCATGATGCCGCGGCCGTTGCGGAGCATCCCGTAGATGTATCCGTCGGAGCGACCGCGGGCGGACTCGGTGAGCAGGCTGGGGCTGAAGCCATAGGCCGGGTTCACCTTCTTGAGGCCACCATTACCGTCGCCGGCCATGCCGTGGCACACCGCGCAGTTGATCTGGTAGTACTTCTTGCCGTTCTCGAGGGACGCATCGGAGACCGGCGTCGGATTCGGGATGGGCGTGAAGCTGTCGATCACCTGCGGGAGCGGCTGATAGCCGATCTGCCAGGCCGCCACGCGGACGCCCTGCACCGGCACCGACATCTGCGGCTGACCACGCGGCGGGGTGAGCGAGTCGGCCTCATTCTGCGAGACCGGCTCCCACGGTTCGATGCGCGGCTGGTTCTTGAAGTCCGTGAACCATGAGCAGGCGCCCAGGGTCAGCGGCAGCACGATGGCCACGGATGCGCGGAGCGCGCGAGTGACTGCGGAAGGCATCACGTTGAAAGTCTCAGGCTTCACGCCGCACCTCCTCCGCGCCAGCGTGGCGCAGGAGGTCCTCGGCCTGCGAGGCCTTGTTCGCGTCACACGCGATGAAGACCCCGAAGTGGCCGGAGGAGAAGCGGTCATCGTAGCCGACCGTGGTGGTCAGGCGAGGAATACGCGCGTTGATGAACATGCCGGCCACGGTCGAGAGGCAGCCGACAAGGACCATCACTTCGAAGCCGATGATCGTGTACGGGATCCAGGAGGCGATCGCCTTGCCGCCGGTGACGAGCGGCCAGTAGTCCGACGACCAGATCGCCACCCAGTAGCCGAAGCTCACACCGAGCAGACCGCCGATGAGCGTAAAGCGACGCACCACGCTGTTCGGGCCGGCGATCGCGTCATCCAGCTCATGGCGGATGGTGGGCGAGTAGACGGTTACGTCGCCCAGCTTCTTCTTCTTCAGCTCCTCGATCGCCGAGACGGTCGTATCGAGGTGGTGAAAAACACCAAGCACACCCTGCATCAGTGATGCCCTCCGTGGCCGTGCGAGTTCTTGAAGCGCGGCGTCACGATTTCCTTGAGCTCCATGATGGCCATCACGGGCATCTG
>NZ_JBIJCN010000061.1:0-13596 GCF_044344655.1 Gemmatimonas sp. | reverse complement strand
CACCAGAAAGCAGGGATTCTCGATTCCCCTCGAGGCGTGGATGCACGGCGCCTGGCGATCACTCGTCGATGAGACCTGCGGCGACTCGCGTGACGGCCTTGTAGATCAGCGAGCGCTGCTGGCGTACAAGAAACTCCTAAAGGAGGGCAAACCGGTCGGCGAGCGAATGTTCACGTTGCTCTTCTTGCGCCTTTGGGAGCGGCACTACGGCATTTCGCAGGTGACCTAGTGCTTGCCCGAGTCCCCCGCGCGTTTCCCGAGCCCCTCGGGGCGGGGCTTGGCAATGAGCGCCAAATGATTGCGGTGCATGGATTTGCTGGTGCTGACCGAGTGGCAGAACCGGGGACGGACGCGCCGCGATACCGGTGGCGCGCCCATGGTCCCGTGCCCCAGCGGTCACCCTCCTGATGGGTTGGTGCGGCCGGAGCCCGGCGTCCGGTCCTTTTCCCGCCTGTGTCCCGCTCTTAAATCACTGGTACGCCGCACCGCGGGGCGCTCGGCCACAAGCTCCGAAGTCTCCCGCTGCACTCCCCCTCCGCTGCACCACCACCATGACTGCCCCGCTGACCGATCTCTCCCGACCGCCGCTCACCATCCTCTCCGAGGAGGAGGAGCTGTTCCGCGCTGCCGTGGCCGACCTGGCCCAGTCCGACGTGGCACCGCGTGTGCGTGCCATGGAAGAAGCGGGCAAGGTCGACGCCGACCTTACCGCCAAGTTCTTCGAGATGGGGCTCATGGGCATCGAGCTCCCCGAGCAGTACGGGGGTGCCGGGGGATCGCTCATGATGGTCACCCTGGCCGTGGAGGAACTCAGCAAGGTGGACGCGAGTGCCGCCATTCAGGTAGACGTCCAGAACACGCTCGTGAATTACCCGCTCCATCGCTACGGCAACGAGGAGCAACGCGCGCGCATCCTGCCGCGCATGACGGCAGACACCATCGGCGCGTACGCGCTGAGCGAGCCCGGAAGTGGCAGTGACGCGTTCGGTCTCGCCACGCGCGCCGAGAAGGCCGAGGGCGGGTGGACGCTGAACGGCAGCAAAGCGTGGATCACCAATGGCGGCGAAGCGAACGTGTTTGTGGTGTTCGCCAACACGCGCCCCGACCTGGGCTACAAGGGCATCACGGCCTTCATCGTGGAGCGCGGGATGCCCGGCTTCACGGTGGGCAAGAAGGAAGACAAGCTGGGCATCCGTGCCAGCAGCACCACCAGCCTGCACTTCGAGAACGTATTCGTGAGCGATGCCAACGTCCTGGGAGAAGTTGGAACCGGGTACAAGATCGCGATCGAAACGCTCAACGAAGGGCGCATCGGTATCGGGGCGCAGATGCTGGGCGTGGCGCAGGGCGCACTCAACGCGGCCACGGCGTACCTCAAGGAGCGCAAGCAGTTCGGCAAGGCGCTGGCCGAGTTCCAGGGCATCCAGTTTCAGGTGGCGCAGGCGGCCACGGAGCTCGAGGCGGCACGGCTCATGGTGTACAACGCGGCGCGCCTCAAGGACGCCGGGCGCGATATCGCGCGGGAGGGCGCCATGGCCAAGCTGTACGCGAGCCAGATGTGCGAGCGCGTGACCAGCCTGTGCGTGGAACTGTTCGGTGGCTACGGCTACACCCGCGAGTACCCGGTGGAGAAGTTCTATCGCGACGCCAAGATCGGCACGATCTACGAGGGTACCAGCAACATGCAGCTGCAGACCATTGCCAAGGCCGTGCTGAAGTGAGCGACCCGCACACCAGCCTGTGTCAGGCGGCGGGTGCGGGTTCCGGGGTCTGAGTGCGTCGCTGGTCGTGCGACATATAGGACTCCTCGGCAGCGTGGCGATCATCGTGTTCGCCACGCTGTTTTCGATTGGCGGAGCGGCGCCCGGCGAGACCCAGGCCGTTCGCTTCTGCATCGTGTGCAGCGAGCACTGGCTGGCGGACGCGATCAGCAATGTGCTGTTGTTCCTGCCGTTCGGCGCGTCGCTCAGCGCCTCGCTTGGCACAGGGCGCGTATGGCAGGGGGCCACTGCGATACGCGCGATCAAGCAGGCGGGCGCTGCCGGTCTGCTCCTCTCGCTGCTCGTGGAGAGTGCGCAGTGGATGGGATGGCCGCCGGGGCGTTCGCCGGCGGTTGCCGACCTGCTGACCAACACCACCGGCGCAGTGGCAGGGGCACTGCTGGCAGCGTCCTGGCCTCAGGTCGTACAGCCTGTCCGGTCTATAGCCACGTGGTGCGTGCTGGCGTGGTCGATTGGCGCGGCCAGCGTGCTTGCGCTGACGGCGTGTGCACTGGGCGAATCCACCGCCACGCTCGGCGACGCGCCCAGCGCTACGCAGGTACGAGCCAGCCGCTACAGCTACGCGCCAGCGTTCGGCTGGTACGACGGCACCATCGAGTCGGTTCAGGTGGCGGCGCAGGTGTTTTCGCGCCCCACTGGGACCGGACCCGTGGTGCGCGCTCTGGATCCGGTACCGTGGTCCCTCAGCACCTCGGCCACCCTCACCCGGCTCGATCCCGCCGCGAACATCCGCGCGGTGCTGTACCTGCACGCCGTCCGTGATTCGCTGCCGGTGCTGCTGATCGGCCAGCAGCGGGACACGGCGTGGCTGATCGTGACACGTCGCGCGGGACGACACGGGCTGTACATGCCGCGCCTCGCGCTGGCAGGCGCCTGGGGTGATCTGCAACGCGACGCGCGGCCGGTCACGGTGCACGCGTTCGCGAGCGGGGAACGACTGCGGCTCGAGGCGTTTCCGTCGGGCGCTGCGACGCCCGCAGCGCATGCAGAGCTGCGACTCACCCCCGCCCTCGGATGGGCGTTGTTGCAACCGGCGGTCACGGTACAGTCGCCGTGGGCGCTGCTCGTGCTGTGCGGGTGGCTGGGATTGCTGGCGGGACCACTCGGATGGTGGAGTGCCCATGCCAGCCGCACCGCTGTCACACTCGGCGCAGTCCTCGTGGTGGGCAGTGCGGTGCTGTCACCGGTGCTGGGTGCGGTGCACCCACTCCGTGTCTCCGAATGGGTGATGCTGGCGGGGGCGTATGTGACCGGTGCGTTACTCGCCCTTCACCGATTGCGCACGAAGCGGGCATAGCGTATCGGCGTCCCGCTGACCGGAACACCAGCGTTGCGAGTGGTGTGCGCCGGTCGGGCATGATTGTTCCTGCCATGAGCCGCCCCGCACGCCATGCACATCGCCATGATCGGCACCGGATACGTTGGACTCGTATCGGGTGCGTGTTTCGCCGAGTTCGGGTCCACGGTCACGTGTGTGGACCGGGATGCCGGCAAGATCGAACGCCTGCGTAGCGGGGACATCCCGATCTTCGAACCCGGTCTGGATGATCTGGTGGCCCGCGGTGTGCGGTCGGGTCGTCTGCGCTTCACGACCGATCTGCCAACCGCCGTGAGCGGGGCGGACGCCGTGTTTCTCGCGGTAGGCACGCCAAGCCGCCGCGGCGATGGGCACGCCGATCTCCGGTTTGTCGAGCAGGCCGCAATTGATGTGGCCAAGGCGCTGAGCGGCTACACCGTCGTGGTCACGAAGAGCACGGTCCCCGTGGGCACCGGGCGGCGGGTGGCGGAGCTGATTCGCGACACCAACCCCGAGGCCGACGTTGATGTGGCATCGAACCCGGAGTTCCTGCGTGAGGGCTCGGCGATCGGCGACTTCATGCGTCCCGATCGTGTGGTGATCGGATGCGAAACGGCGCGCGCCCAGGCGGTCCTGCGCGAGCTGTACCGTCCACTGTTCCTCATGGAAACGCCGATGGTGGTGACCGGTCTCGAGACGGCCGAACTCACCAAGTACGCGGCCAACGCCTTTCTCGCGACCAAGATCACATTCATCAACGAGATCGCGGACCTGTGCGACAAGCTTGGTGCCGACGTGCAGGACATCGCACGCGGCATGGGGCTCGACGGGCGCATTGGCAAGAAGTTCCTGCATGCCGGGCCCGGATACGGCGGCAGCTGCTTTCCCAAGGACACACTGGCGCTTGCCCGCACCGCGCAGGACGTGGGCTCGCCAGTGCGCTTGGTGGAGACGGTGGTGCAGATCAACGACCGCCGCAAAGGCGCGATGGCCGGCCGCATCATGGCCGCGTGCGGCGGCAGCGTGCGGGGCAAGTCGATCGGCGTGCTTGGCGTGGCGTTCAAGCCCAACACCGACGATATGCGCGACGCCCCGAGCTTGAGCATCATTCCCGCGCTGCAGGACGCCGGAGCCACGGTGAAGGCGTTCGATCCGGCCGCGATGCACGAAGCGCAGTCACTACTGCCCGACGTGGAGTGGTGCGCCGATCCCTACGCGGTGGCCGAAGGCGCCCACGCCGTCGCCCTGGTGACGGAGTGGAACGAATTCCGCGGGCTCGATCTGGAGCGTCTGGGCGCCCCAATGCGGCAACGCGTGTTTGTGGACTTGCGCAATGTGTACCGGCCGGAGGTGGTCCGGGCGCAGGGGTTCGCGTACACGAGCATCGGCAGGCCCTGAGCGGCGACGGACGGCAGCGCGCGTCGGCTGGGGCAGCGGGGAGGGCTCGATCATTCATGCCGGGCGGTGCTGGCGGGTAATATTCAACCATGATCGAAACCGTTGCCGGCGTGCTGAATACCGTCCTCGCGTTACTCCGCCCACTCGTATTTGCGGGCGGATTCGTCGCGGGCGTGGGGGCTCTCGTGTCGTGGGGGGTGCGCGCGCGGCGCATCTCGCCGTTCTCACCGGTGGCGCGCTTCGTCCGCGAGAAGATCGATCCGGTACTGGTGGCCCCCATGGAGCGCCGTCTGCTACGCGCAGGTGGGTCACCACAGTCCGCACCCTGGTGGTCGCTGGCGGCCGTGATTCTGGGCGGGCTGCTGCTGCTCTCGGGCGTCCAATTCCTGCGCGACCAGTTCCTCATGCTTGCCTTCGCGTCGCAGACCGGCGCCGGGCTGATCGCCCTGCTGATCCGCTGGACGTTCAGCGCGCTGCGCATCGCGCTGTTCGCGCGCGTGATCGCCAGCTGGGTGGGGGGCGGTCCCTACTCCCCGTGGTGGCGCTGGAGCTACGTCCTGACCGAATGGTTCCTGACCCCACTGCGCAACGTGATCCCCACGATCGGGATGATCGACATCTCGGTGCTGGTGGCGTACTTCGGGCTGGGTATCCTGGAGACGCTGATCATCGGCGTGCTGCGGTAGGCCCGGGACGTCCCCAACGGATCCGCTGCGGGCTCGGACCGGCCCGTTCGGACTGTCACAGATTGCATACGACGCGCAAATTCCCGGAACAGGGCGTGGGCGGGGCGTGTTCTAGTTCTTGTTAGGACCGATCGGTCCAACATGTACCGGAACTACACGACATGGAGTCGTCACAGATGCGCAAGCTTTCCCTGCTCGCCACGGCCGCGGTCCTCGCGTTTGCCGCCCCGACTGCCGCCCAGGCTCAGGACAAGGACATCGTGGAGACGGCGGTCGCCGCCGGCTCCTTCAAGACGCTCGCCAAGCTCCTCGGCGATGCCGGTCTGGTCGAGACGCTCAAGGGCCCGGGCCCGTTCACGGTCTTCGCCCCCACCGACGAAGCGTTCGCCAAGGTCCCCGCCGCCACGCTGCAGGCGCTGGCCGCCGACAAGGCGAAGCTCAAGAGCGTGCTGCTCTACCACGTGGTGGCCGGCAAGGTCATGGCCGCTGACGCCCTCAAGCTCGCCGGCAAGAGCGCCAAGACGGTTGAAGGCTCGGATGCGAAGATCACGGTCATGGGGAGCACGCCGATGATCAACAACGCCCACATCGTGAAGACGGACATCATTGCCAAGAACGGCGTGATCCACGTAATCGATGCGGTGATCCTGCCGCCGGCCAAGTAACTCCGCCGGTCCCACGCGCTCTGCTCATTGAGCAGGACGCCGCGGGACGGTGGTCGGGGGACCGCCACCGCTGGTTGCCCACAGGACAAAACGCCACCCCGATTTGGGGTGGCGTTTTGGCATTCCTCATTCAATACCATTGCATTGCCGAGTGCTCTGGAGCCGAATGCCGATGGCTCGAGACCAAACGACTGGTGTCATTAGCCCAGCGATCGCGGGCTGCGCTGCAGGCCACAGCGTCGTACGTGGCACGGCCTGGCAGGATGGCCGTGCGAAACGGGCGC
Organism: Gemmatimonas sp.; assembly: GCF_044344655.1. Lineage (GTDB taxonomy): Bacteria > Gemmatimonadota > Gemmatimonadetes > Gemmatimonadales > Gemmatimonadaceae > Gemmatimonas. The sequence continues at coordinate 7,485 of NZ_JBIJCN010000061.1, read as the reverse complement.
CATTTCGGGACATCGGAGAATGCGTCGCATTGGTGACGTCACCGTCATGAAAGATTCGTACCAGCGACGAAGTGGCAGCCTCTTCCTTCCGCAAGCTCATGTTTTTCAAGCACTTACAGAAATTCCGCCAAAGCACGTCGCGACCCGGGGCGGGTAGAGCAGGCGGCATGTTGCACGGCGTCAACATGAAATGCGGTGCGCCGCGACCCGCCCCCTAGCCGTTGCCCTCCGGTGCGATCGGGCCGTAAGCTCCCCGGGTTGGTTGGCCCGATGTCTCCTGCCCTCTTCCGATCATGCTCCGTCTCCTCGCCCTGCTCGCGGTCCAAGCGCCCACTGTGGCGGCTCCCGTCGTCCACGCTCCCGTCGTTCCGCCGTCCGCCGTCGCCGCCGATCTCGTCGTGACGAACGCGCGGGTCTACACCGCCGACGACGCCCGCCCGCTGGTGGAGGCCTTCGCGGTGCGGGGTGGTCGCGTGGTGTTCACCGGCTCAGCGCGCGAGGCGAAGGCGCTCACGGGGGCCAACACCAGAGTCGTGGACGCGGGCGGCCGCACCGTGATCCCCGGCATGGTGGACGGGCATGCGCACTTCGCCGGGCTCGCGCAGAAGCTGCGGAGCGTAGACCTTGTGGGCACCAAGAGCCTCACTGAGGTGATCGAGCGGGTGGTGGAGCGTGCCAAGCGCACCCCCAAGGGGTCATGGATCATCGGGCGCGGGTGGGACCAGAACGCCTGGGGCAACACCGCCTTCCCCACCCACGAGGCGCTGAGCGCGGCCGCGCCGGATCATCCGGTGATCCTCGAGCGCGTGGATGGCCACGCCGCCTACGTGAATGCCGCCGCGATGCAGCTGGCCGGGCTCACGGCCACCACCAAGGATCCGAGCGGCGGCAAGATCATCCGCGACGCCAAGGGGAATCCCACGGGCGTGCTGATCGACCGTGCCTCGAATCTCGTGGAGAGCAAGGTACCGCCACTCTCGCGCGACGAGATGCGCGCCGCCCTCAAGGACGCCGTCGCGCGCATGCACTCGCTGGGGCTTGTGGGGATGCACGACGCCGGCGCGAGCCGAGAGAACATCGATCTCTTCGAGGCGATGGCGCAGCAAGGTGATCTCAACCTGCGCCTCTACGTAATGATTGGCGACGACGCCAAGGCGCTGGAGCACTACTTCCAGGTGGGCCCCCGGTCGGCCCTCTACGACGGGCAGGTGTGGGTGCGGGCGGTCAAGCTGTACGCCGACGGGGCGATGGGCTCCCGCGGCGCCGCGCTCCTGGAGCCGTACAGCGACGATCCCAACAACAGTGGCCTCCTGTTGAGCGCCCCCGCGCACATCGAGGAGGTGGCCAAGCGCGGCCTCGCCGCGGGCTTCCAGATCAACACGCACGCCATCGGTGACCGCGGCAACCGCGTGGTGCTCGACGCCTACGAAAAGGCGCTCAACGCGCGCCCCACCGCCGATCACCGTTTCCGCGTGGAGCACGCGCAGATCCTGCATCAGGACGACATCCCGCGCTTCGCGCAGTTGGGGGTCATCCCCAGCATGCAGGCCAGCCACCAGACGAGCGACATGTACTGGATCGGCAAGCGGCTTGGCCCCACGCGCCTGTACGGCGCCTACGCCTGGCAGTCACTGCTGCAGACGGGCGTGGTGATCCCCAACGGATCGGACTTCCCGGTGGAAGAGGTGAACCCGCTCATCAGCTTCCACGCGAGCATCGCCCGTCAGGACGCGCGCGACTGGCCCGCCGGCGGCTGGTACCCGGAGCAGCGCATGTCGCGTGAAGACGCGCTGCGCAGCATGACCCTGTGGCCGGCGTACGCGGGCTTCCAGGAGCAGGCCATGGGATCGATCACGCCGGGGAAATACGCGGACTTCGTGGTGCTCGATCAGGACATCATGCGCGTGCCGGCATCGCTGGTGCTCACTACGCGCGTGCTGGAGACGTGGGTCGGAGGCAAGCGGGTGTTTTCGCGGTAAGGCGGACCGGGGGGCCCGAGCGATGGGCGCCGGCCCGCGTCCGTGCCAACGCGTCTCCCAACGGGTCTCCCAACGGGTCTCCCAACGGGTTTCCCATCACGCGCCGTAGCGCGCGCAGCCCCAAACCATCGTCCACCACGAAGATGCGCATCGTCTCGCTTCTCCCGGCCGCCACCGAAATCGTCGCGCTGTTGGGCGCCACTGACCATCTGGTGGGGATCACGCACGAGTGCGACTACCCCGATATCGTGGGGTCGCGCGCGCGCGTCACGAAGAGTGCAGTCCCCGATACGCACGATCCGGCCGCGATCGATGCGGCCGTGCGCGACGCGAGCAACGCGGGCGTGGCGCTCTTTGCGCTCGACGAAAAGACCATCATGGCGCTGCACCCCACGCTCATCATCACGCAGAAGCTGTGCAACGTGTGCGCGATCAGCGAGCACGATGTGCGGGCACTCGCAGCGCGCATCGAGCCGGCGCCAGCGATTGTCACGCTGGGCGGGGAATCGCTGGAGGGCGTGTACGACGACATTCGTGCGGTGGCGGCAGCCATCGGCGCGGAGGACGAAGCCAACGAACTGCTGGCCGGGCTGCGCGACCGTGTGAAGCGTGTGCACGAAACGCTCAAGGCCGCGCAGGCGCCACGGCCGCGGGTGGCGCTGATCGAGTGGACCGATCCCCTGTACGCGGCAGGGCACTGGGGCCCGGAGCAGATCAAGCGCGCCGGCGGCGTAGATGTGTTGGGGCAACCCGGCGTGCACAGCCTGCGCGTGGACATGGACGTCCTGCGCGCTGCCCATCCCGAGATCGTGCTGATTGCGCCCTGCGGTTACACCCTCGACAACGCCGCGGCCGAAGCGACGCGGTGCCTCTCACTGCCACAGTGGCGCTGGCTCGCGGGCCGACCGGTGTGGGCGCTCGACGCCAATGGCCTCATTTCCCGCCCGGGGCCACGCGTGGTGGACGGCATCGAGGCCATGGCCAGCATCTTCGCGCCCACGCTGTTCAGCGAGATCGAACCGTGGCACGCGGTGCGGGTGGCGTAGTTACCCCACCCACATCTTCACCGCCATCACCACCATCAAGACCGCGAACGCCTTCCGCAGCACATCGCCGTCCATGTTGGTGGAAATCCAGCTGCCGGCGAAGGCGCCCACCGCCATACCCACGGCGATCAGCAGCGCGTCGCGCAGCTGCAGCTGGCCGGCACGGTAGTAGTTGAAAGCGCCCACCGCGGCACCGAGCGGCAGGACGAGCGCGGCGAGTGAGGTGCCAGCCGCCTGCTGCGGCGCCATTTTGGCGAAGTAGATGAGCGCGGGCACGATAACGATGCCGCCACCGATGCCGAAGATCCCCGACAGCACGCCGGCGCCGAGTCCGATTGCGAGTAACAGGAGAGTCATGCCACAACATTAGCACCTATATTTCCGGCATGCTTTCCGACACTTCGATCGCCTTTCTCAAGCGCCTGCTCGACACCCCCGGTCCATCGGGGTTCGAAGGCGCGCCGGCGCGTGTATGGCGCGCTGAAGCGGCCACCTTTGCGGCCGATATCCGGGCCGACGTGGTCGGCAACTCGCTCGCAACCATCGAGGGGGACGGCACGGGGCCGACCATCCTGCTCGCCGGGCACATCGACGAGATCGGGATCATCATCACGCACATCGATGACCACGGCTATGTGTACTTCGAGCCGATCGGTGGCTGGGACCCGCAGGTGCTGGTGGCACAACGCATCCGGTTCCTGGGGCGTCACGGCGACGTGTACGGCGTGATCGGCAAGAAGCCCATCCATCTCATGAAGCCGGACGAGCGGGAGAAGGCGAGCAAGATCACCGACCTCTGGGTGGACATCGGCGTGAAGACCAAGCCGGAGGCGCTCGAGCATCTCGAGGTGGGCGACCCGGGGGTGATCGACTCCCGCACGATGGACATGCCCAACCAGCGCATCGTGAGCCGCAGCATCGACGACCGCATCGGCGCGTTCGTGGTGCTGGAGGCCCTCCGTCGCTACGCGCAGCGTCCCGGTGCGGCGCGGGTGGTGGCCGCAGCCACCGCGCAGGAGGAGATCGGCTACAGCGGGGGCGGCGCACGCGTGGCCGCGCAGTCGGTGGATGCCACGATGGCGATCGCGGTCGACGTGACGTTCGCGACGGACCACCCGGGCATGAAGAAGGAGGAAGTGGGCGAACACACGATCGGCGGCGGTCCCGTGCTCACGCGCGGATCGGTCACGAGCCCGGTGGTCTTCCGCCTGCTCGCCGACACGGCGAAGCAGCTGGAGATCCCCTACTCCATCCACGCCGCGGGTCGGTTCACGAGCACCGATGCCGACGCGATGCAACTCGCCCGCACGGGTGTGGCCACCGCGCTGGTGAGTATCCCGAACCGGTACATGCACTCGCCCAACGAGATGGTCTCGCTGGAGGATCTCGACCGGGCCGCGACGCTGATCGCCGAGGCGTGCCGGCGCGTAAGCGCCTCGATGGACTTCACCGCCCGCTAAACGCTCATCCGCGGCGGCGACCTCCGCCCGGACGACGTCCGTGGTGCGCCGTTGCCGTTCCCGTGCTCCCCGCCGTCATGACGACTTCCGGATACGCCACCACCACGCCCGTTCCACTCTTCTGGCGCAAAGATGGCGACGCGGCGCATCCGCCGCTCGTGCTGCTGCACGGTGGTCCGGGGGCGCATCACGACTACCTGTATCCGCAGATGCTCGCGCTCACGGCGACGCACCGGGTCTTCACCTACGATCAGCGCGGGGGCGGGCAGTCGAAGACCGACGATCCGGCGCCCATTACGTGGGAAACGCAGGTCGCGGACCTGGCGGCGCTGATCCGGGAGCACCGACTCGAAGGGGCACCGATCGTGGGGTACTCATGGGGGGCGCTGCTGGCGATGCTCTACGCGGTACAGAGCTCGCGCGATGGGGCGGCGTATCCCACGCCTTCGCAGCTGGTGCTCGTGTCGCCGGCGCCGATCACGCGCGCGTGGCGTGACGAATTTGAGGCCACGCTGGCCGCCCGGGGGCGCAGCGAGGTCATTCAGGGGATGCGCACTGCGCTGGCCGCGGGTGGACTGCGCGAGCGTGATCCGGAGGCGTACCGGCAGCGGAGCTTCGAGCTCAGCGTGGCGGGGTACTTCGCCGATCCGTACAAGGCACACGCGCTCACCCCCTTCCGCGTGACCGGGAAAGTCCAGCAGTCGGTGTGGCAGTCGCTGGGCCAGTACGACATGATGGAAACTTTGCGTGCCGTACATATCCCCACACTCGTCGTGCATGGGAGGCAGGATCCCATTCCACTGGCATCCGCCGTGGCCGCCGCCGAGTGTCTGGGCGCGGAGATGGTGGTACTGGAGGCGTGTGGACATGTGCCGTATGTCGAACAGCCCGACGCGCTGTTCGCGGCCATCGGCGGATTCCTCAACGGAGCGTCGCCAGCCCAGCCGTAGGTTCACACCGCCCTTCGCTGACCGCATCATGGAGCACTTCGGACCCGTCACGCTGACCCCACTCGCCAGTATCACCGTCGACGGGCGCGATGTCCGCGTGACGCTGCACACCGCGCACGACGGGATCGAGTACGTGGGGCGCCTGTTTTTCGCGGAAGCCGACTGGACCACCAGCGGGATCCCCGACCGCGGGATCATTCCGGGGCGCTCGATCGACGACGCCGTGGCCCTCGCGCGCACCCTTACCCCCGACGAGCTCACCCAACGCTGGCGCCGCGCCAATGCGCAGAAGCGCCGCTACCACGGCCTGCGTCGGCTGACGCTCGAAGTGCTCTCGAAAGTGCGCTACCTCCATCAGGTAGGGGTGAGTATGCGCACGGGACTCATTGACGCCGATGGCGCGCAGCAGGAAATGGAGCTGACGGAAGAGCAGATGGTGAACCTGGTCCGCCAAATGAAGCACCTCGCGGGCGTCGAGGGATGAGACCTGAGGGGTGAGACTCCGCGTGGATGGGTGAGTAGGCGCGGTGAGCCGAGATCGCGGTGAGCACGGTCCGGCTCCCCCTCCCGCTACCCGCTGGTCGCTCGCTTTTCCGCCTTTATCACGGCAGGTAGATTTGCCGCATGGACTGTCGTTCCGCCGCCCACGCGCTCAGCCAGATCGCCACCCTCCTCGAGCTCCACGACGAGGACGCGGCCGCCGTCAAGGCGATGCAGGTGGCGGCGCGCATCACCGCGGCACTCGGCGAGCGCCCGCTGGGTGAGGCGCTCAAGCACGAGCTCAATCCGCGTGACTGGCCGCACCCCGACCTGCTGTCGCCGGAAGCGCTCGCCGTACTGCACGAGCTCGCCGACCACAACAGTTCGACGGTGCTCGAACGGCTCCAGGAAGAGACTCCCGAGGGGCTGATGGAGATGCTGCGCGTGCCCGGGCTCGGGCCGGCGCGCATTCGCTCGATCCACGATGGGCTGCACATCGACACCTTGCTCGAACTCGAGCAAGCGGCGCGCGAGGGGAAGTTGGCGTCGCTCCCCAAGTTCGGCGCGCGGACCGCCGATAAGGTGCTCAAAGGGATTGCCGACCTGCGCGCCACCGGCGCTTACGTACTCTGGCAGCATGGGCGCGCCGAAGCGGAGCGCGTGGCCGAGGCCCTGCGCATCCAGCCCGATGTACTGCAGCTCGAGATCGCGGGCTCCATCCGCCGTCGCAACGAGATCGTGCGCGACGTAGACCTGGTGGCCGCCGTGCGCGGATCGCCGTCGATCGTGGCCGCCACGCTCGCACAGCTGCGCGGCGTGAAGGAAGTGCTGGGCGGCGGTGGGCGCACGTTGCAGCTGCGCCTCGACAACGGCGTGCGGGTGGACCTGGCCTGCGTGCGACCGGAGCAGTTTGCGCTCGCGCTCTGGCGTGGCACCGGCAGCGCGCTGCACGTGAAGCAGGTGACCGAACGCGCCGCATCGCTGGGCTACACGCTCACCAACGACGAACTCCGCGACGCCGACGGCGCGCTCGTCGCCATTCCGTCCGAGGCGGCGCTGTACGAGCAGCTCGGCATGGCCTTCGTGCCCCCCGAGCAGCGTGAAGCCGCGGGCGAAGTAGAAGCCGCCGTGGCCGACGTGCTCCCCGCGCTGCTCGAGGAACACGAGTTGCGCGGCGCCCTGCACTGCCACTCGCAATACAGTGACGGCGCCGCCACGATCGAGCAGATGGCGCGGGCGGCGTACGCGCGGGGACTCCGCTATCTGGGCGTGAGCGACCACTCACAGTCCAATACCTATGCCGGCGGGTTGTCGCGCGACCGCATTCTCGAACAACATGCCGAGATCGACGCCCTCAACGTGGCGTTCGCGCAGGAAGGGCTCGATTTCCGCGTGCTCAAGGGTATCGAAGCCGACATCCTCCCCTGCGGACGCATGGACTACGACGCAGGGTTCCTCGATCGCTTCGACTTCGTGATCGGCAGCGTGCACACCCGCTATGGCATGAATGCGGAGCAGATGACGAACCGCGTATTGAAGGCGCTCGACGATCCGCACCTCACGATTCTGG
>NZ_JBIJCN010000060.1:0-13728 GCF_044344655.1 Gemmatimonas sp. | reverse complement strand
AAGAGGACGGCCTGCTGGCCGTCGATGATGCGGTGATCGTAGCTGAGCGCCACGTACATCATGTGACGGATCTCCACCTTGCCGTCGATCGCCACCGGGCGGTCCTGCGTCTTGTGCAGCCCCAGGATCCCCACCTGCGGGTAGTTGATGATCGGCGTGGAGATGAGCGAGCCGAACACGCCGCCATTGGTGATCGTAAAGGTGCCACCGGTGAGGTCGTCCATACTCAGCTTGCCATCGCGCGCCCGCTTGGCCACGGCGCCGATGTCCTTGCCGATCTGCACCACGCTCTTCTGGTCGCAATCCTTCACGTTGGGCACCACGAGCCCTGCGTCGCTGGCGACGGCAATGCCCATGTTCACGTAGTGCTTGTATACGATGGTGTCGCCGTCGATCTGCGCGTTCACCACCGGATAGGCCTTGAGCGCCAACGCGGCAGCCTTGGCGAAGAAGGGCATGAACGAGAGCTTCACGCCCTGCTCCTTCTCCACGCGATCCTTGAGGCGCTCACGCAGTGCCGTGATCGCCGTCATGTCGATCTCGTTGAACGTCGTCAGGTGCGCCGTGGCGTGCTGCGACTGCAGCAGGTTCTCCGCGATGCGCTTGCGACGCGTCGTCATCTTCTCGCGGGTCTCGCGCTGGGCGCCAGCCGCCGGGGACGACTGCGCAGCGGGAGCGGACGCCGCGGGCGCCTGTACGGCGGGAGCCGGAGCCGCAGGCGACTGCGCCGCGCCCATCACGTCCGCCTTGCTCACCACCCCGCCCCGGCCCGTGCCCTGCACGGTTGCCGGATTGATTCCCGTCTCCGTCGCCAGCCGTGCCGCCGCCGGCGACACCTTCGCCTCGGCCGCAGCCCCCGTGGTACCGGCTCCCGCCGCCGCGGCTCCCGCGCTCCCCGCTCCCGTCGGAGCGCTGTTCGCCGGCGCCGCAGCCGCGACGCCCGCCGCGATCTCGCCCAGTACGTCCCCCACCGCGACGACGTCGCCTTCGCCCTTCGCGCGTGCCGAGAGCACGCCGGCTTCGAGGGCCGGCACCTCAACGGTGATTTTGTCGGTCTCGAGCTCTACGAGGGCGTCGCCGACGGCGACCGCGTCGCCTTCCTTCTTGAGCCAGCGGGAGACCGTCGCCTCGACGATGGATTCGCCGAGGGGGGGGACCTTGATGGACGACATGGAGCAGAGCGTAAGGTGAGTGATCTGAGGAGCGAATGTCGAAATATAGGAGCGGACCATCCGGAAAGGGGCCTTGCTAGATTCAACGGACCCATCTTTCCCTCCCGTTTCGTTTGCCATGCACCGGTTTACCGCCCCTGCTCGCCGTGCTCGGACGCTGCGTCCCCTCGCGGCTCTCTCTGCCGCTCTGCTGACCGCCCTCGTCGCATCGCCCACGACGGAGGTGGCCGCCCAGAGCATCCCCGAGAAGGAACTCGGCAAGGCCACCGCCATGTTCGGCGACCTTGGGTTGCTCCGCGGTCTGCACGAGCTGACTGACGGGCGCGTGCTGCTGATCGAAGGACGTGCGGCCCGAGTCCAGGTCGGTGATTTCGCCTCCAAGAAGCTCGAAACCACCATGGCTGCCGGGTACGAGGACAACGAGTTGCGCGCGGTCCAGGGGCCGTGGCCGTGGCGCGGCGACTCGATCGCCTTGCTCGATCCCATCAAAGGACGGCTCGTCGTCCTCAGCCCCGCCGGCACCTTCGCGCGCTTCGAGCAAGTGGCGGAAGCGCGGCCGGGGGCGGTCCCAGGTGCCGCGCCGGCAGGGGGCCCCGGTCCTGTGATCGGGGCGCTTCCCAACATCCGCTTCATCGCGGGTGGCGTGGCGATCGGCACGGGTGCCGTCCCCCGACAGCAGGTCAACCCCACGTTCGCGCCGCCACGGGTGCCATATCCCGTGCTGCGCTACCATCTGGCCACCCGAGCCGTCGATACCCTGCTGCGTATCATGCCGCCGCAGGAGCCACGCCCGCCCTATGCCAATCGCAATCTCATGAGCTTCACCACCTACGTGGGGACCATGCCCGTGCAGGCCGTGGACACGTGGGTGGCGCTCAGCGATGGCACCGTCGCGATCGTGCGCGCGGCCACCTACAAGCTGGATCTGATCGCTCCCGACGGCACGCGCACCCAGGTGGGGCCGGTGCCCCATACGCTCGTCCCGCTGGACGATGACGACAAGAAGGGCGTGATCGACGACACCAAGCGCGCGACCGAGACCTTCGTGCGGCTCAATGCCGGACGCATGCAGGGGAGCACCCTCGGCTTCGAGGAGCCCACCTCGTGGCCTGCCAACAACCCGCCATTCCGCGGCGACCTGCTGCCGCGCGTCGACCGGCAGGATCGGATCTGGTTGCACACCCGCTGCGGCGCCAATGTGCTCAAGTTCCGCTGCTACGATGTGATCGATCGCCGCGGGGCCCGCGTAGCGCGGCTGCGCATGCCGGCTCGCACCGGCGTGGTGGGCTTCGGCGCCACGGTGATCTACACGATCGACGAGCAGAAGGCCGATAAGCCGGTGCTGCAGCGTCACCCCATGCCGTTCTGAGTCGATCTCGCTGATGTCGTCACCCAAGAGTCTCTTCGATCCGCGCACCGAGACCATGCGGGCGCTCACCTTCACCGCCCATGGCGGACCGGAGCAACTCGTGGTGCGCCACGATGTGCCCGTGCCGCGCATTCAGGAGCCGCACGAGGTGCGGGTGCGCATCCATGCAGCGGCACTCAATCGGCTCGACCTCTGGGTGCTGCAGGGCATTCCCGGGGCGAAGGTGCAGCCCGGATGGCCGCTTGGCTCCGACGGGGCGGGGATCGTGGAATCGGTGGGCTCGGCGGTCACGTCGGTGAAGCCGGGCGATCGGGTGATCCTCAACCCGGGCGTGTCCGATCGCTCGTGCACCTGCGAGTACTGCCAGAGTGGCGACCAGCCGCTCTGTCTCAGCTACGGCGTGCTCGGGGAGCATTATCCGGGTACGCTCGCCGACTACATCGTGGTCCCCGAGGCCAACGTGCGCACGGCGCCTGACTGGCTGCCGTGGGAGGTGCTCGCCGCGTTTCCGCTGGCCACGCTCACCGCGTGGCGCATGGTGGTCACGCGCGCGCAGGTCAAGCGCGGGGAGCAGGTGCTGATCTGGGGGATCGGTGGCGGCGTGGCGCTCGCGGCGCTGCAGATCTGCAAGCATATCGGCGCCAACGTATGGGTCACGTCGGGGAGTCCCGACAAACTCGATCGCGCCATGCTGCTGGGGGCCGATCACCGGCTCGATCACCGCGAGCCCGACGTGGGCAAGACGGTGCGCGCCCTGACCAACAAGCGCGGCGTGGACGTGGTGATCGACAGCGTGGGCGAAGCCACCTGGCCGCAGTCGCTCATTGCCCTCGGGCGCCGGGGGCGGCTCGTGACCTGCGGCGGCACCAGCGGCCCGTTCGTGCAGGTGGACGTGCGCCGGATGTTCTGGAACCAGTGGACGCTCATGGGCAGCACCATGGGCAACGACGCCGAGTTCGACGCGATGACGGAGTTCTTCCGTCACGGCTCGCTGCAGCCGCCGGTAGACAGCGTATGGTCGCTCGAGCAGGCGCCGGATGCGTACGCCCGGCTCCAGAGCGGCGCGCAGTTCGGCAAGGTGGTGGTGCAGCTCGTGCCCGAGGGGTGAGGCGGTGAGCGACGACCGCGAGCGTGAGGCGCCCGCCCCCCGTCCCGAGGCAGCCCGCTTCACCGCCGAGGAGGAGAAAGCTCTGCGTGCGGCGGTGCAGGCGGGGCAGCTACCCGACTGTCCGCGCTGCGCGGTCCCCATGACGCGCCGCCCCATTGGCGGCGGCTCGTTCGGGCTGGGGTATCATCGTCAGCGCGAGTGGCTGCTCTGCCCCTCCTGCAAGCGCAGCGCGATCTTCGACGTGCGGCGCGGGACGCGGCTGTAGGGGCTACGGCGAGGGGAGGCGAGGCAGCTCCGCTTCTCGCACACCATGTTATCGTTATGGCGAAGGTTCCTCCCAATCCCGTGTCTGTGCCGCTTCAGCAGGATTCCTTGCAGTCGTTTCCCGACTCCCTGATGGTCGCTTCTGCCGCGCAGGATGCCGGCGCCGCCGGTACCATGACCAGTACCTTCTCTGAGCGTCTCGAGCAGAGCTTCGCGCTGCTCGGTGAGTTCGTGCCCGCGCTCTTCGGCGCGCTCGTCATTCTCTTCGCCGGCTACCTCGTGGCGAAGGTGGTCGAGAAGGGCACGGCACGGCTGCTGCGTCGCCTGCGCTTCAACCAGCTCCTCGAGCGCGGTGGTGTGCTGCAGGCCGTGGAGCGCTCGGGGTCGCACCTCAATCCCGCCAAGGTCATCGCCAACCTGCTCTTCTGGATGGTGATGTTTGCCGTGCTCCTCATCGCGGCGAGCGCCATCGGGCTCGACTCGCTGGCGAATGTGTTCACGGAGCTGATGAGCTACATCCCGAGCGTGATCGCGGCCATCGTGATCATCATCCTCGGCATCGTCCTCGGTGGCTTCGTGGGTGGGCTCATCATGGCCTCGGCGGGTGGCCTGCACGGCGGCCCGTGGCTTGCGCGCATCGGACGCGGCGGCGTGATCGTGCTGGCGGTGTTCATGGCGCTCCAGGAGCTGGGGATCGCCACCGACATCGTGACCACCGCCTTTGCGATCCTGTTCGGCGCCGTGGCGCTGGCACTGGCGCTGGCGTTCGGCCTCGGCAATCGTGATCTGGCGGGGGAGATCGTCCGCGAGCGGTACGAGCGTTACCGTGCCGAGCAGCGGGCCATCGACGCCGAAGCGGCGGCAGAGGAAGCCGAGGAACTGGCCGAGGAGACGTCGGCGGATGCCGCCGACGATGCTGCCGAAGCGGCGGCTGCGGCCATCGCGGGTCGGAAGGCGGCCGCCCCGGCTACCGTCGCGGGGCACGGCGCCCCCACCGAGTGAAGGAAATGATGACGAAGGTGGCGGCCGTGGCGCTGGCGCTCGTGGGTCCGGGACTGTTGGGGGCCACGGTGGCGGCTTCAGTTGCGGGGGCGCAGCCGCGTCCGAAGGCACCGACGCGGGCGGTCCCGGCAACGCTCTCTCAAGCCCGTACGCCGGCCGACAGCGATGCCGTCATGGTCCAGCGCCTGGCCATCGAGGAACGGGCCGCTGCGGCGAGGTTGGGGGCGTTGCGCGGCCAGTATCTGCGCCGTGCGGCCTGGGCCGATCTTGGCGACCGCTGCTCGCCGGGTGCCCTGCGGGTGTTTCCCCGCGACACGTCGGCGGCCGGGCGCGATTCAGTACAGCGCGTAGCCGAGGCGATGGAGCAGATCGTGGTCACCCGCGGCGTGGGTTCGTCGCTGGCCGGCCCGGACGCGCGCAGGCTGTTGCGCCTCATCGTGGGGTGGGAGGCCGGGGTAGAGCGTCCCATGTGGGACGTGGCGACCGGCGAAAAGCCGCGCCGGACCATTGCCACGGGACTCATGGGCGAGGTGCCGGACCCCAATGGGCCGGGCTGTCTCCCGTCGGCGGGAGCGCTCGACACGGTCACCTTCGTGGTGCCCGGCTTCACCTCGATGGAGTTTCCCAATGCTCCCAAGCCGCGCGTGAAGGCCTACTACGGCCCGGACGGGTACCTGCGCGCGCGCGACGAGTTCTTCGCCGAGGTGGGCAGCAAGAACCCCGAGGCCGACCTGCTCTACGTGGTCGTGGCCCCCATGGTCCTCTGGAAGGACTACGCGGTGGTGGGCGTGCGTCGTCCGCAGGAGCGGGGGGGCGTGCAGGTGGGTGACAGCAACCGCGGCGGGGCGTCGTACCTGTTCCGCAAAACGGGCCAGGAATGGCGCCTGCTGTCGATCGTGCGCTCCTGGGGCGGGTGACGGTCCGGAAGTCAATTTCCGCCAACGATTTATCTGCTCTGAACGAGCACCGTTCTCCCCTGTGAAACAGGGTGAGAACTCGGTAGATTTCGGGGTCGCTCCATCCGGGCCGCACGCCAGCCAGACCGCCCCCAAATTCCCGCCGTCACATGACCGCACCGAACGCCCGTGAACGCATCCTTCCGCGTCTGATCGACGAGGAAATCAAGGAGTCGTTCATCAACTACTCGATGAGCGTCATCGTGTCACGCGCTCTGCCGGACGTGCGCGATGGGCTCAAGCCCGTGCATCGTCGCGTGCTGTACGCGATGAACGAGCTCGGATTGCTGCCTGGTCGTCCGTACAAGAAGTCGGCGACGGTGGTGGGCGATGTGCTCGGCAAGTACCATCCGCACGGTGACAGCAGTGTGTACGACGCGCTCGTGCGCATGGTGCAGGACTTCTCGCTGCGGTACCCGCTCGTGGATGGGCAGGGCAATTTCGGCTCGATGGACGGTGACGGTGCGGCCGCGTACCGCTACACCGAAGCACGGCTTACGCGCATGGCCGTCGAGCTGCTCACCGACATTGACCAGAACACCGTCGATTTCGCGCCGAACTTCGACGATCGCCTCGAAGAGCCGCGCGTGCTGCCGTCGGGGTTCCCGAATCTGCTGGTCAACGGATCGTCCGGCATTGCCGTCGGCATGGCCACGAACATTCCGCCGCACAACCTGCGCGAGATCGTGAGTGCGGTGGTGACGCTGATCGATCAGCCGGACATCGACAGCGCGGAACTGCGCAAGATCGTCAAGGGCCCCGACTTTCCCACGGGCGGCTTCATCTACGGCCGTGAGGGCATCGGGCATTATCAGGACACGGGCCGCGGCCGCATCGTAATGCGCGCCAAGGCGGTGATCGAGGAGAAGGAGTCGAGCGGACGGTCGCAGATCGTCATCACGGAAGTGCCGTATCAGGTCAACAAGGCCAAGCTCGTGGCCGACATTGCCGAACTGGTCCGCGAGCAGAAGCTCACGGGCATCAGTGCGCTCCGCGACGAGTCGGATCGCGACGGCATTCGCGTGGTGGTGGAGCTCAAGCGCGACGCCATTCCGCGCGTGGTGCTCAATCAGCTGTACAAGCACACCGCCATGCAGAGCACGTTCGGCGTGATCATGCTGGCGCTGGTGCCCGATCCGAACACGCGCCAGCTCGTGCCGAAGGTGCTGACGCTCAGGCAGTGCCTCGAGCACTACATCGAGCACCGGCACGAAGTGATCGTGCGTCGTACGCAGTTCCAGCTCGACAAGGCGCTCGACCGCGAGCACATCCTCGAAGGGCTCAAGATCGCCGTCGACAACATCGACGAAGTGATCGCCCTCATCCGGGCCGCCGAGGACACGCCCACGGCCAGTGCGCAGCTGCAGTCGCGCTTCGGGTTGTCGGAGCGGCAGGCCGAGGCCATCCTCAACCTGCGTCTCGCCAAGCTCACCGGCCTCGAGCGCGAGAAGCTCGAGGAGGAGCTGCGCGAGGTGCGGGCCGAGATTATCGAGTTGCGCGGGATCCTCGAGTCCAAGCCGCGCCGCATGGAGATCCTCAAGAGTGAACTGCTCAAGGTCGCCGAGGTATACGGCGACGACCGCCGCACGGGGATCGTGGGCGAAGACGGGGAGTTCTCCGCGGAGGATCTGATCGCCGAAGAGGAGATGGTCGTCACCGTCACGCACGGTGGCTATATCAAGCGCACCCCGCTGTCGCTGTACAACAGCCAGGGGCGCGGCGGTCGCGGCAAGGCCGGGGCGGACCTCAAGGAAGACGATTTCATCGAGCGGATGTACGTGGCGAGTACGCACACGTACATGCTCGTCTTCACCGATGACGGTCGCTGCTTCTGGATCAAGGTGCACGAACTCCCGCAGGCCGGGCGCAACACGCGCGGCAAGCCGATCGTGAATCTGATCAATGTCACTCCCGATACGCGCATCCGCGCGATCGTGATCACGAAGGAGTTCAACGACACCGAATTCCTGCTGTTTTGCACCAAGAAGGGCACGGTCAAGAAGACGGCGCTCTCGCAGTACGGCAACCCGCGTTCGACCGGCATCAAGGCGATCAAGATCGAAGAGGGCGACGAACTGATCGACGTGCAGGTGACAAGCGGCAGTAACGATGTAGTGCTGGCGACGCGCGACGGGCTGTCGGTGCGTTTCCACGAAAGCGACGTGCGCGAGATGGGCCGCGACTCCATGGGCGTGAAGGGGGTCGAGCTCAAGCTTGGCGATCAGCTCGTGGGGATGGTGGTCATCAGGCGGGAGGCCACATTGCTGGTGGTCACCGAGAAGGGGCTGGGCAAATGCAGCGAGGTGAGTGATTACCGCGTGCAGAAGCGCGGCGGTAAGGGCATCAAGACGCTCGACCTCACGCAGAAGACCGGGCACGTGGTGGCGCTGATGGAAGTCGTGCCGGAAGACGAACTGATGCTGATGACCAAGCAGGGGATCGCCATCCGCTCCAAGGTGAGTGAGATTCGCGTGACCGGTCGTATCGCGCAGGGGGTGAAGCTGGTGTCGCTCGACGAGCACGATGTGGTGTCGGCGGTGGCGCGGGTCCTGCCCGAAGACAAGGAAGACGGAGAGGGTGCGGACGGTGGGTCCGCTGGCGATGCGGCTGGCGGCACGGCTGCCGCGGAGCGCACGGCCCCCGATGCCGGCACGCCGGCCGACGGGCTCTTTGGCGCGGGTGACGGCGCGTAACGCGTATCGTCTTGTAGGAGAGGGCTGTCGGGTCGTCGATCAGGTGCGCTGATCGCGGCCCGCGGCCGGCAATGCGAGCTGAACCGTGGCGCGCACCCTTCGTGCGCGCCGCGACATTGAGGAATGGGAATGGCGGCGTCGCGCATCCTGGTGGCCGATGACGACGAGGCAGTGCTCGAATCCGTGACCTGGCTCCTTCAGGAAAACGGGTACGAGGTCGTTCCTGCCAACGGCGGCGCGGCCTGCCTCGAGCAGTTGGAGCGGAACGCGCCCGATCTGCTGCTGCTCGACATCCTCATGCCCGACGCCGACGGCTGCCAGCTCCTCGAGCGCATCAAGGGTGAGGAGCGTTGGCGCGACCTGCCGGTGCTGATGCTGTCGGCCCAGCCCCCTGAGGAGGCCTCGGTGCGTTCGCTGGGGCTCGGCGCTGCCGACTTCATTCGCAAGCCGTATCGGCCCAATGAACTACTTGCCCGGGTGCAGGCGCAGTTGCGGGTGGGCGCGCTCCTGCGCTCCACCCGCGCGGCCCTCCAGCGCACGGAGGAAGCCCTCGTGCGCGCGCAGCAGGATGCCGACAGCCGTCGAAAACTCGTGGACATTCTTCATGAGGTGACCGGCGACCTGTCCGTCTCTGAGCTGTTGCATCTCCTCGTGCGCCGGGCAGCGCTCGCGCTGGGCGTGTCGCACTGCTCCGTCATCTTGGCACGTCCCGGTGAGTTGCAGGCCCAGGTGGTGGCGGCCTTCGAAAACCCCGGGCTGCAGCAGCTCACGGTGCGACTGGACCGCTACCCGGAGCTCAAGGCGGCGCTCGAGAGTGGCCAACCCGTGCTGGTCGAGGATATCGACACCCACCCGCTCTACGAGGGCGTGCGCCACGTGTGGGGGATCGAGGGGATCGAGGTACCCATTCGGTCCGTCATTGCCCTGCCGTTCTCGATGGATCGCCGACAGTATGGGGTGTTTCTGGTGCGCCGCACGCGTGATCAGGAGCGGTTCGGCCCGGCTGATCTCGAGTTCGCGCAGGCCGTGATCACTGCCGCGGTAGCGGTCATTCAGCGTGCGCAGATGGTCGAAAGCACCATGGCCGATAACGCACGACTCGAGCACCTCGCACAAACCGATCCGCTCACGCAGCTGCTCAATCGTCGCGCACTCGCCGAGCGCATCACCGGTGAGATGGAACGTGCGCTCCGCTACGATTCGTCGATGGCGCTGCTCTTGATTGACCTCGACCACTTCAAGCAGGTCAACGACACGTACGGTCACCTCGTGGGTGACGACGTGCTGCGCGATGTGGGGCAGTTGCTCCGCGAGACGATCCGCGGGTGTGACATCGTGGCGCGCTATGGCGGCGAAGAGTTTCTCGTGCTGCTCCCCGAGACCGACGATGCCGGCGCGGAGTCGTTCGCCGAACGTATCCGTTTGGCGGTGGAAGAGCATCTGTTTGCACGCGAGGCGCGCGTCGAGCCGCTGCGCCTCACGGCATCCGTTGGGGTGGCCGTGTTTCCTGCCGCGCGTATCGAGAGTGTGGCCGATCTGTTTGCGCGAGCTGACGCCGCATTGTACCGGGCCAAGGCCGCCGGCCGGAACCGCGTGCGGCTCTAGGGCGAAACGTCAGCGGCGAAATGCCGTTACGGACGGATCCGGTCCAGTTCCACCGTCACGCAACGGTCCTGGATGACATCGATCCCGGCGCGGGCAAATTGCTCCGCCGCCTCGTCGTTCCGGATGCCCAGCTGCAGCCACACCACGGCGGGGCGATGGGCGATGATCTCCTCCACATGGAGCGCGACGTCATTCGGCCGGCGGAACAGTTGCACCATGTCGACCGGCGACGTGATCGTAGCGAGCGAGCGGTGCACCGGCACGCCGAGAATTTCATGGACGTCCGGGTAATAGACTGGCACCGGCACAATGGTGAAGCCCGCCTGCTGCATGCGTTCAGGCACGTAGAAGGCCGGACCGCCCACGGCTTCGGGCTTGATGCCGATCACCGCCACGCGATGGATGCGCTCGAGCACCCGCATGATCTCGGTGGGGCTTTCCAGAATGTGGTCGCGCCATGGTGTGGCGTTGACCGTTAAGTTCTCCCTCACGTATACCCTCCCCGGTAATTCTCCACTGGAGCCGCGCTAATGCGTATGCTGGTGCTCGGCGCGGGACTGCAAGGTTCCGCGTGCGCATTCGACTTACTGAACAATCCCGCGGTCGCGCGGGTGACGCTCGCCGATGTGCAGGTGCATGCCCTGCCGCCGTTTCTGCAGGCGCGCGCCGACGCACGGCTGGTGCCGGTCGCGCTCGATGTCCGCGATGAGACGGCCGTCCGCACGCTGTTCGCGCAGCACGATGCGGTGGCGAGTGCCATCCCGTACTACTTCAACGCCGCGCTCGCGCGTCTCGCTGTCGAGGCCGGGGTGCACTTCACGGACCTTGGTGGCAACACGGAAATCGTGCAACAGCAGAAACAACTGCACGGCGCCGCGGAAGCCAAGGGGATCAGCGTCATTCCCGATACCGGGCTGGCGCCCGGCATGGTGAACGTGGTGGCGCAGCATGGCATCGATCAGTACGACACGGTCGAGTCGGTGAAGCTGTTCGTCGGTGGGTTGCCGCAAGTGCCGGAGCCGCCGCTCGGCTATCAGATCGCCTACTCGATTGAGGGCATGGTGGATTACTACACCACGCAATCGCTCGTCGTGCGCAACGGCCAGCCGACTACGGTGACGGCCCTCTCGGAGCTGGAATCGGTGATGTTCGACGACGGCGTGGGGCCGCTCGAAGCCTTTCACACCGCCGGTGGTCTGTCCACGATGGTGTACCGCTACGCGGGGCGTATTCCGGTGATGGAATACAAGACCCTCCGTTATCCGGGACACGCCGCGATCATGCAGGCCATCCGCGACCTGGGGTTGCTCGATGCCAGCGCGGTCGACGTGAAGGGGCAGTCCGTGGTGCCGCGTGACGTCTTCGTGAAGGTCGCCGGCGACCACCTCCGCAAGGGCAAGCCGGATCTCGTCGCACTGCGTGTGGTAGTCACGGGCACCACGGCGGGCGTGCGCTCCACGCGTGCCTGGGAAGTGGTGGACCGCTACGACGCCACCCACGGCATCAGCGCGATGATGCGTACGACGGGGTACACGTTGTCGATCACCACGCAGTTGCAGGCGGAGGGCGCGATTGCGCCGGGGGTGCACACGCCCGACGAGTGCATGCCCACGACGCGCTATTTCGCGCTGTTGGCGGCGCGGGGGATCACGGTGCGCGAGGTCGCGTAGGCGGCGGCGGGGGCCGGGGTCGCGCCCGGGCCTCTCCGGCGCGCCTCCCGCGGGCTGCCGTCGATCGTACGGTCTGGGCCTCCGCCTGCTCGCGGGTGGGCCATTCCGGCACGGCCCCGGATCGCTGGCCACGGAGCACCTGTACCGCGGAACTTGGGGTGGTTCAGTCCGCAGAATTAGGACCGCGTTAGGACTGAAAAACCATCAAAATGAAAGATAGGCAGTTATCAGTGAAAGAAAAGTCGGGTAAACCCCGAAAACGCGCGAGGCGTTGCTTGCGAGCTTCTGAAACGCCGGTTTAGCTTCGCACAGCAGTCCCACCACCCCACCGCTCGCCCCGCACGCTTTCTTCGAAAGGTGCGGGGAGGGCGGTACCCCCCACTCCCTCAGGAACAGGCATGGTTGGCACGTTCCGCCCGCGGCGGCTGGCTTCCGCCGCGCTGCTGGGCGCTCTGGCCCTCGGACTCGCAGCCTGCGGCGGCGAGTATCCGAACTCGACATTCAACCACAACACCGACTTCAACGCGGACATCGACGCGTTGTGGGACAAGCTCCTCTTCTGGGGCACCATTGTCTTCATCGGCGTTGAGGCTGGACTCGTCTACACCATCTTCCGCTTCCGTCGCCGTCCCGGCGGCGCGACGCCGAAGCAGGTGCACGGCAACACGGCGCTGGAGATCACGTGGACGGCCATTCCGGCCGTCATCCTGATCCTCATCGCCATCCCGACCGTGCGCACGATCTTCAAGACCCAGGCGAAGGCGGCACCCGACGCCCTGCAGGTCGAGGTGATCGGTCACCAGTGGTGGTGGGAGTTCCGCTACCCCCAGTACGGCATTACGACAGCCAACGAGCTGTATCTGCCGAACGGGCGGACGGTCAACTTCCAGCTCAAGACGGTCGACGTGCTGCACTCCTTCTGGATTCCCCAGATGGGTGGCAAGCGCGACCTGATCTCGAACCGGACCAACTACCTCTGGTTCACGCCCAACAAGGATCTGGGCACGAAGGCCTGGAACGGCTTCTGCGCCGAGTTCTGCGGTCCGTCGCACGCGAACATGAAGCTCCGCGCGTACACGGTGACCCCGCAGGAGTTCGAGCAGTGGACGGCGCACCAGAAGCAGCCGGCGATTTTCCCGGCGCTTGCGGCCGCTCCGGCTTCGGCAGCGGGTACCGCAGCGGTTGCGCCGGTGCCGTCGGGCGCGGGGGCGACGCCGGTGGTGCTCGCCGCCAACCAGGCCGGCGGTCCGGCCGCGGCCACCGATTCGGCGGCGCCTGCCGCCGCCCCGGTGCCGGTGTGGGCCTTCCCGCGTGAGAAGCTGGAGTCGGAGTTCGGGTATACGATCCCGACCGCGAAGATTCCGGCCCTCCTCAGCTACGACGAGTCGCTGCTCGCCACGGGTGATGCCGCTCGCGGCAAGGACCTCTACAGCAAGTCGAGCTGCATCGGCTGCCACGCGATCGCGGGCACGCCGTTCAACATGGCGGCCGTGGGCCCGAACCTCACGCACGTGGGGACGCGCTACACGATCGCTGGTGGTCTCTATCCGAACGACGCGAAGCATCTTGCCTACTGGATCAAGAACGCGCCGGCCATGAAGCCGGGCAGCCTGATGCCGACGCTCGGCAAGGGGCTCACCGATCCAAAGACGAAGATGGTCGTGAACGTGGGCGGTCTCTCCGACGCCGACATCGCGGATATCGTGGCGTACCTGCAGGCGCTCAAGTAAGACGCCGTCACCGACTCACGCTGACTGACACTCGACACGATGGCTACCATCGCTGCCGCGCCCCCGTACACCCAGGCCAAGGCCGCACCCGCTGATACCGGGCTGTGGTCGTGGCTCACCACGGTGGACCACAAGCGCATCGGGGCGCTCTATCTCATT
>NZ_JBIJCN010000029.1:0-41345 GCF_044344655.1 Gemmatimonas sp. | reverse complement strand
ACACCCAGGCCAAGGCCGCACCCGCTGATACCGGGCTGTGGTCGTGGCTCACCACGGTGGACCACAAGCGCATCGGGGCGCTCTATCTCATTACCGGTCTGTTCTTCTTCGTCGTCGGTGGCCTCGAGGCCGCCGTCATCCGTGCCCAGCTGGCGGTGCCCAACGGCACCCTCGTCTCTGCGGAGATGTACAACCAGTTGTTCACGATGCACGGCACGACGATGATCTTCCTCGCCGTCATGCCTCTGTCGGCGGCGTTCTTCAACTTCCTCATTCCGCTGCAGGTCGGCGCGCGTGACGTGGCGTTCCCCCGCCTCAACGCGTTCTCGTACTGGATCTACCTGCTGGGCGGCATCTTCATCACGGTCCCGATCTTCTTCTCGGTCGCGCCCGATGGTGGCTGGTTCGGTTACGCCCCGCTGAGCACCAAGGCGTACTCGCCGCAGGTCAACATGGACTTCTGGGTGCTGGGTCTGCAGATCCTCGGCATCTCGTCGCTCGCGGCCGGCTTCAACTTCATCACGACGATCATCAACATGCGGGCCCCCGGCATGTCGCTCATGCGCATGCCGATCTTCACGTGGATGTCGTTCGTGGTGCAGTTCCTGGTGGTGCTCGCCTTCCCGGTGATCACCGTCGCGCTCGTGTTCCTGCAGTTCGACCGCTTCTTCGGCACGAACTTCTACACGATCGCCAAGGGCGCTGACCCGCTGCTCTGGCAGCACCTCTTCTGGGTGTTCGGTCACCCCGAGGTGTACATCCTGATCCTGCCGGCCTTCGGCCTCGTGTCCGAAGTCCTGCCGACGTTCTCGCGCAAGCCGCTCTTCGGGTACCCGGTCATGGTGTACTCGGGTATCCTGATCGGCTTCCTCGGCTTCGGCGTGTGGGCGCACCACATGTTCTCGGTCGGGATGGGTCCGATCGCCGACTCCGTGTTCTCGCTCGCGACGATGCTCATCGCGATCCCCACGGGCGTGAAGATCTTCAACTGGATCGCCACGATGTGGGGCGGCCAGATCCGCTTCACCGTGGCCATGAAGTTCGCCGTGGCGCTGGTGGGTCTCTTCACGATCGGCGGTATCTCCGGCGTGATGCACTCCTCGCCGCCGGCCGACCTGCAGCAGACCGATACCTACTTCATCGTGGCGCACTTCCACTACGTGCTCTACGGCGGGTCGGTGTTCGGTATCTTCGCCGGCACGTACTACTACTTCCCGAAGATCACGGGCCGCTTCCTCTCGGAGAAGCTCGGCAACTGGCACTTCTGGATCTCGCTCGTCGGCATGAACCTCACGTTCTTCCCGATGCACTTCAGCGGGCTCCTCGGCATGCCGCGCCGCTACTACCAGTACGACGCGGGACAGGGCTTTGAGATCTTCAACCTGATGTCGACGGTCGGCACGCTGATCCTCATGATCGGCACGCTCTTTGGCCTCATCAACATCTGGAAGAGCTGGAAGGGTGGCGCCATGGCGTCGAGTAACCCGTGGGGCGCCGCGACGATCGAGTGGGCCATCCCCTCGCCGCCGCCCGACTACAACTTTGCCGAGCTGCCGCAGATCAAGTCGCGCTATCCGCTCTGGAACCAGAAGGAAGGTGCGGAGCTCGTGCACGAGACCACGTATGAGGAAGAGAAGGGGCGCCGCATCCCCACGTCGCAGGAGCTTGGCATCGTCATGCCCAATCCTTCGATCTGGCCCCTCATCACGGCTGCCGGCATCATCGTGATGTTCACG
Organism: Gemmatimonas sp.; assembly: GCF_044344655.1. Classification (GTDB taxonomy): domain Bacteria; phylum Gemmatimonadota; class Gemmatimonadetes; order Gemmatimonadales; family Gemmatimonadaceae; genus Gemmatimonas. The sequence continues at coordinate 39,609 of NZ_JBIJCN010000029.1, read as the reverse complement.
GGCCTGATGTTCCTGGAAAAGAGCACCGCCACGGGCGTCGCCATCATGCTCGGCGGCACCGTCTGGTGGGTGGGCTCCCTGTACAAGTGGCTGCTCACGCCGCTCGAGGATCACCACTAAGATGACTGCCACCACTGCTCCGACCTCCCACGGTGACGGCCACGCGCACGGCGGCGGTCATCACCACACCTCGCTCGGGCTGGACAACCGCAAGATTGCGATCTGGGCCTTCATCGGCTCCGAGTGCATGCTCTTCGCGTCGCTCATCTCGACGTACCTGATCTACAAGGGACGCAGCCCCAACGGGCCCTTCCCGCACGAGCCGTGGACGAATCCGTCCACGGGCGAAGTGGTGAAGCCCATCCTCGACATCCCGGTCACGTCGGCCTCGACGTTCGTCCTGCTCATGTCGTCGGTGGCGATGGTGATGGCGCTCAACGCGGTGCAGACCAAGCACCAGCCCAAGGTCACCACGTGGGACAAGATCAAGGGCTCGTCGAAGCTGTGGCTGTGGGCCACCGCGCTCCTCGGCACGGTGTTCCTCGGCTTCCAGGCGTACGAGTTCACGTCGTTCATCAATGAAGGGCTCACGATCCGCACGAACCTGTTCGGCTCGAGCTTCTTCACCCTCACCGGCTTCCACGGCGCGCACGTGACGGTGGGTGTCCTGTGGCTGTTCACGCTCCTCGCCATCGACTACAAGCGCGGGCTCGAGCCCAAGGATGCCCTGTTGGTGGACATCTCGGCGCTCTACTGGCACTTCGTCGACGTGGTCTGGATCGTGATCTTCCCGCTCATCTACCTGATCAAGTGAGGCGATGATGGCCAGCCATACCGACGCGCACGCGCACGAGCACCCGGGCGTCTCCACGTACGGCAAGATTGCGCTGATCCTTACGATCATCACGATCGCCGAAGTGTCGGCGTATTACATCCCGGCGTGGGAAACGAGCGCGATCTACGTGCCGAGCATGCTCAGCATGTCGGCGCTCAAGTTCTTCCTCGTGGTCGCGTACTACATGCACCTGAAGTACGACCACAAGCTGTTCAAGGCGCTCTTTTCGGGACCGCTGATGGTGGCGGGGCTCACGCTGATCGGGCTGCTGTTCCTGTTCAGCAAGCTGGTCATCCGACTGGGCCTCCTGAACTGAGACCGGAGATCCGGGAACTGAGCCCTGGCGCCTGAGCGCTGACACGCCTCAGCGCTCAGCCGGGATAGCGACGAGGCGGAATAACGCAAAAGGTGAGAAGCGAACCTACGTAGGTTCGCTTCTCACCTTCTGCGTTACTGACCTCTCGCATCTATCCGGGCTCAATGCTGCGCCGTGTCGATTCTCCGGCTCAGCTCTGCCGCTGTTGTCTCAATTCTCCGGATCACCCGCTAGAATTAACGAATGTTTCTGCTCCATCCCGTCGCCCGCCTTTCGTTGTCCGAGTTCTCGGTGCATCCGAGTACGACGATCGGCATCGCACTCTTCGCGGCCGCCTATATCTGGCGTGCACGTCAGGGCCCGTCGGCTGCTGATCGTTTCCCTGTGGGAGTGACCGCCGAGACTGCCACGACGGCCCAGCTCGATGCCGCCACGGCGCCGGCCGGCCCCACGCCTGTGCAGCGCCTGTCGTACTTCTCGTCACTGGTGCTGCTGTTTCTCACGCTGAACGGGCCGCTACACGACCTGAGCGATTTCTACCTGTTCAGCGGGCACATGGTGCAGCACCTCATTCTCACGCTCGTTGTGCCGCCGCTGATGATCGTCGGCACTCCGGGATGGATGCTGCGCCCGCTGCTTCGCCGTGCGTCGCTCTTTGCCGCCGCCCGCAGGCTCACGAGCGTCACCTGGTGCTTTGTGGCCTTCAACGTGGTGCTCGCCTTCTGGCACCTGCCGCCGCTCTACAACCTCGCCCTCGCCAACCACGGCGTGCACATTGGGCAGCATCTCATGTTTATCGCGGCCTCGGTGCTGATGTGGTGGCCACTGATGTCGCCACTGCCCGAGCTGCCTCGGGCGGCCTATCCGGCGCAGATGCTGTATTGCTTCCTCATGGTGATTCCCATGTCGATCATCTCGATCTACATCGCGATGGCCGACACGCTGCTCTACCCGGCCTACGCCGCGGCGCCGCGCATCATGGGCATCACCCCCATGCAGGACCAGCAGTACGGGGGCCTCATCATGTGGATCCCCGGCGGGGTCTTCTTCTACGCGGTGATGACCGTGGTGTTCTTCAAGTGGTCCAACCGCGGTGAGGACACCGAGGAAAGTGCGCAGGTGGGCTGGGTGCCGAGCGCCCAGTCATGAGTGGCGAACGCGGCGGGAATGGCGGCGGCGCTAGCCGCGGCGGTAACCGTGGACGCGGTGGCCCGCCCAAAGGCGGCGCCGGATCAGGGGGCGGCAAGGGGTCGCCACGGGCCGGAGCCGGCAAGCGTGGTGCCGGACGGAGTGCGGGGGGCAAGAGCACGTCCGCCCGCGGCGCCGTCGACTGGAAGGCGGCGGAGAAGCAGCGCGCCGACAAGGGACGGCCGAAGTGGAGTAAGCGGCCCGAGGACACCAGTGCGAGTGGCAGCGACGAGGCGGAGCGCAGCGCGCCGCGTCCCGTCGCCGCCCCATCGTTGCGGCCGACACCGCGGCACGCACCGCGTGTGCAGGCACCCATCACCGATGCTGGTCGATCGGTGCGCGTGTCGCGGATCTTCCACGTGCCTGCCAGCGCGATCTTTCGGGCAATCAACGACCTCGATAAGCGCGGCTGGGCCCCCGATCCGCTCTACAAGATCGTGAGCGTGCTCGCGCCGCGATTCATCCGGCTCGCCTTCCCCGATGGCTCACTCGTGGGGGTCGCGGTCATGCGGCAGGGCAATGCGCGCTGCACCGTGAGTGTCGAGCACTCGCGCATCCCCGACGGTGCGACCGACGCGCAGGTGCGCGACCGGTGGACCGTGGCATTGGCCGCGCTGGCCGAACAGATCGACACCGGCTGGGACTGACGCGGCAGCGTCATTCGTGTGTATCGGCCATCGCCGATACCCGGGTGCCACCGTGCGTTGCCTCCCTGATCGTTCACGATCATCTTCGGTGTATCGACCAGTCAGCCATGGGCCTTTTCCGCTACCTGCCATGACCCGTCCCCGCCCGCTGCTCGCCGCATCACTCACGTGGGTTGTGCCTGCCGCCTTGCTCGTTGCCGCCTGCGGTGGCGACGCGGCCTCGGATGACAACGTGTCCGGCAACAAGCAGGCCACGATAGGCCCAACCTGCACGAGCGTGGACACCACGCCGGTGGGGCTCGCCGTACTCGACTACATCACCACGGCCAATCCGCATCCGCAGCGCTATTTGTCCGCTGCCGGTACGGATTCCGCCGTGCCCGACGACGGCTTCAAGGTGCTGCAGAACAAGGGCCCCACGTACTTCTACAGCAGCGATCCCAAGGCGCAGGAGCAGATCAAGGAGAAGCTCGCCTCGGTCGGTCCGTATGCGTCGCTGCTCGTGGTCTACAAGGGCAGGGCGGATGCCGACAACGGCAACACGGTCACGGTAACGCTCGCCGGTCACTACGTGGGTGGTGAGCACGACGGAAAGGCCGCTCCGGTGCGCCAGATCATCGTGCGCTGTGACTCCACGGGCTGGCGACTGCCGTCGGCGAAGACGGCGCCCGGCACCCCGGCCGCTCCCGCAGCCCCTGCCGGCGACTCGGCCGGCGCCACGACGGGCGCCACGACGGGCGCCACGACGTGACGAGCGTGAAGACGGAGCGCTTGCAGTCGCTCGATGTCTTCCGAGGCATGACGGTGGCCGGCATGCTGCTGGTCAACAACCCCGGCACGTGGTCGGCGATCTATCCGCCCTTGCAACACGCCCCGTGGCATGGGTGGACGCCCACCGATCTGATCTTCCCGTTCTTCCTGTTCATCGTGGGGATCACCACCGAGCTGTCGCTCCGGGCCCGGCGTGCGCGGGGCGACGATGAACGCGCCATTCTTCAGCAGATCCTCCGGCGCGGGGCGCTGATCTTTCTGTTCGGGTTCCTGCTCTCCGGCTTCCCCTTCTTCACGTGGGGGCCGGCCCTCGACGGCGCGTCGTTCGCCGAGCGCGTGGTAGATCGGATTGAGCACTGGCGCGTGATGGGGGTGCTGCAGCGCATCGGCGTGGCCTACCTGATCGGTGGCCTGCTCACGTGGCGCACGACGATCCGCCAGCAGATGGTGATCCTCACCACGCTGTTGCTCGGCTACTGGGCCCTCATGACGCTCGTTTCCGTGCCCGACACCGGCGTGCCGGGGCGCTTTGTGCTCGACAAACCCGACCAGCTGTTGAGCGCATGGCTCGACCGCACGGTGCTCGGCACCACCCACCTCTGGGTGGGTGGCAAGACGTGGGATCCGGAAGGCTTGCTCAGCACCCTGCCCGCCGTGGGCACCATGATCTGTGGGACCTTCGCCGGGAAGTGGATCGCGCAGCAGCAGCGCGCGCTCACCGAACGTCTCGCGGGGTTGTTCGCCGTGGGCGCGCTGGCGATGATGCTCGGTTCCATGTGGCACTGGGTGTTCCCGATCAACAAGAACATCTGGACCAGTTCCTACGTGCTGTTCACCGCGGGCATTGGTGCGGTCACCCTCGCCACGTGCATGTGGCTCATCGATGTGATGCAGCTCCGGCGCTGGACGTTTCCGTTTCTGGTGTACGGCGTCAATCCGATGCTGGCCTTCCTGGGGTCGGGGCTGATGGCGCGGTGTATCGCCTCGATTTGGACGTGGGACACCGGCGGCGGAACGCGGACCTCGGCACAGGGGTTCGTATACCACACCCTGTACGCCACATGGCTTCCGCCGCGGGAGGCCTCGTTCGCCTACGCCGTCAGCTTCGTAGCGTTCTGGTTCCTCGTCCTCTGGGCCGCGTGGAAGCGTGGGTTCGTCCTCAAGGTCTGACGTCATGATCCGTCGTGGTCGCTCGTCTGTTCGACAGGGGTGGTCGCCGTCGTGCGGGTTGGCGCTGGCCATGCTGCTGGCTGCGCCGATTGTCCCGCCGGTCGCAGCCGGCGCGTCCACCACGTCCGCGCTCACCGCGTCTTCGCTCACCGCGCCGTTGTCTGTCGCGGTGGCGCCGATGCAGGCGAAAAAGCGAAAGACGAAGCGGCCCACGAAGAAGGCCCCACCCAAGAAGCGCTCGAAGCGTGTCGCCAGCGCCGCCTCGCGGCGAAGTCGTGCGCCGGTCGTGCCGGTGTTGCGCTACACCACGCCGCGCGGCGCGACGGCGCTCACCGCCGATCTCGCTGCGCTGCTGGGGAGCCGTACGCGCAACGGGGCCTGGGGCGCGATGGTCGTCTCCATCACTCGCGGCGACACCCTCTTTGCACGTGGCGCCGACGACAAGCTCGTGCCGGCGAGCACGATGAAGCTGTTTACGGCTGCCATCGCGCTCGAAAAGCTGGGCGCCGAGCATGTGTTCAGCACCGACGTACTGCGCGACGGCACCGTGGACGGTTCGGGCACGCTCAAGGGAAATCTTGTGCTGCGCGGTGATGGGGACCCGTCGCTGTCACCGCGCTTCGTGCGCGGTGGCCCGAGCGCGCCGATGATGCTGCTGGCGCAGTTCACTGCCGGTGCCGGCATTCGTCGCGTGACCGGGAACCTGATCGCCGACGCCTCGGCCTTCGAATCGCGGCGCATCCCCGAGGGATGGCTCACGCGCTATGCCGGCGCGGGCTATGCCGCCCCCTTCTCGGCGCTCTCGCTCAATGAGAACATTGTGATCGTGGGGGTGGCGCCCGGCAAGTCGGGTGGTGCGGCGCAGGTGTTCCTCGAACCAGCCACCCGGGGCCTCACCCTGACCAATACGGTGCGCACGGTGTCTGGCAGCGGTACACGGATCAGCGCCCGACGCATTGGTGACGACCGCGTCGTGGTATCGGGCACGATCGGTGCGCGGGCCGGTACGGCGCGCTACCAATTGGTGGTCGGCGATCCCGTGACGTTCACCGCAGGAGCGTTCAAGGCGGCGCTCGAATCAGCGGGCGTGACAGTGGACGGCGAGACCCGTGTGGGGCGCACTCCCGACAACGCCACGCTGCTCACCAGACTCCCGTCGCCGCCGCTGGCGCGTCTGGTGAGCGCCATGAACCGGGAGAGCATCAACCACTACGCGGAGATGCTCTATCGCAACGCCGCGCGCGGACCCGAGAAAAAGGTCGTAGGCTCGGCGGAAACGGCCGGCGCAACGCTGCGCACCTTCCTCACGAAGCAGGTGAAACTCCCGGGCGACGCCGTGAGCGCGACCGACGGGAGTGGCTTGTCGGTGCTCGACCGCGTGACGCCGCGTTCACTCGTCCAACTGCTCGATCATTCCCATCGTGCGCCGTGGGGGAGCGCGTTCCATGCGTCGCTCCCGGTGGCCGGGGAATCGGAACTGCTGCGCAACCGCATGCGCGCTACCCCGGCGCAAGGCAACCTGCACGCGAAGACGGGCACGACGAATGACGTGATCGGCCTCGCGGGTTACGTGACCGCGGAGAACGGCGAGATTCTCGCCTTCGCGTTCCTGTACAATGGCAAGGACCGCTGGCACGCGCGCGAGACGATCGACGCCATGGGCCCGACGATGGCGGCCTTCTCGCGGGAGTGATGGGCGGGGTTATCCCGCCTCAGCGCCGTCGCCGCCGTGCGTCGCCGCTGGGCGCGGGGCTGCGCCGCCACCGCGCGGTCCCTGGTTCGAGCGATGGGGCGCCGTCTGTCCGCAACGCCGCCGCTGCAAACCCGGCGCCGTTCGTCCCGGCCACCACGGTGCCGTTTTGCCCCACGGCAAACGCGGCACCGGTCGCATCGGGCGATGCGGTGAGCCCCCACAGCAGGTCCGTGGTTTCCGTGGCGATCGGACTCCACGTGCTGCCGTTGAAGCGCAGCAGCAGTCCGTCGGCGCCGGTCACGAACAGATCGTTCACGCTCGGCCCCCAGAGTGACGTGAGCACGCGCGGGCTTCCCACCTGCAGCCCACTCCAATTGGCGCCGTCGAAACGGTAGGCGGCGCCGTTGCTGCCGCTTACCGTGGCGCCAACGGTCAACACGTTGGTCGCGCCCGTGAGCCACAGGCCCGCGAGGGTGCCGCTCCCCGCCGGCACCGGCAACGCCGTCCACGTTGTACCGCTCAGGCGCAGCACACTGCCGTTCTCCCCCGACACCATCACGTCGGTCGCCGAGGCGCCGAAGACCGACCAGAGCGGGCTGCCGTGCGACTGGGCGAGTGACCAGGTCGTGCCGTTGAAGCGGAGGATCTCCCCCGCCCGTGTGGTGGCGAACACGTTGTTTGCGGCGGCACCCCAGATGGCGGTGATCGACGCCGTGGTGGGCACCGTCATCGTGGTCCAGGTGGTGCCGTTCCAGCGCAGCATCGTGCCGTCCACGCCGCCCACGAAGGCGTCGGTGGCCGTGGGCGCCCACACGGTGTTGAGGTGTGCCGTCGTGGGGGTCACGAGTCGTGTCCACGCGCCGTTGGTCCAGCGATACACGAAGCCGAACTCGCCCACCGCATACGACACCGTCGGCGACACGCTCCACACGTCGAGCAGATCTGGTGCGAGATTGTTGGTGGTCCACGGGGCACCGCTGCGCAGCACGGCCCCGCGTTGCCCCGCGGCCCAGACCGTGCCGGCCGCGTCGAGGGTGACGCCGTACATGCGCGGCGCGTAGGGAGTGCTGACCGCGGTGAGCGTGGTGCCATCGAGCCGCGACACGCCGGCGTCTCCCGCGAGGAAGCGCCGCCCCGCGTCGGCCGGCGCGCCACCAATCGCGTAGAAGCTGCCAGTGACGCCGCTGGGGGGCACGAGGCTCCACGCCGTGCCGTTGAAGCGCAGGATGGTGCCGCTATTGCCCACGGCCACGACATCGGTGGCCGACACGCCGTGCACACCGAACAGGTCCTCGGTGGTGGGTACCGACGCGAGGCTCCAGCTGCTCCCCACGCGGCGCAGCACCGTCCCGTCGGCCCCCGCTGCCACCACCACGTTGTCGCCGCTCCAGATCGCATTGAGTGCCCGGGTGGTTCCGGCATTCTCCGCACTCCACGTGGACGTGGCGAGGCGCAACACCGTGCCGTTCGCTCCGGCGGCCCATGCGGTGGTGCCGTTTTCGACCCACACACTGTACAGCGCGCGCGTGGTACCCGACGACATCGCGCTCCACGAGGTCCCGTTGAAGCGCGCGATCACGCCGTTGGCGCCCACGGCGATCACGTTGCTCCCGGACGACGCATGCACGGCGTAGAACGTCGTGTTGAAGGCACTCCCCGCCGCGGACAGCGCCCACGCCGTGCCGTTCCATCGATAGACGTTCCCCACCGAGTTGACGGCAAAGCTGCTGCCGGCATCAGGGGCCACGATCGAGACCACGTCTTCGTACAGGGCCCCGGTGAGCCGGGAGGCGGTCCAGGTGGCGCCGAGCCGCGGCACCACCCGCACGGTGAGGGTGTCGCGGCGTGTCGGGTCAGCACGCACCGCGGCGGTGATGAGGGTGGTGCCCACCGAAAGGCCGGTGACGGCGCCCGACGCCGAGACGGAGGCCACCTGTGGGGCGCTCGACGTCCAGTCGAGCGTGGTGTTCACGCCCGGATCCGCCACGATCGTCGTGGTGAGCGACGTGCCCGTGCCGGGATTCACTGCCACGGTGCGCTCGGAGATCCGCACCGTCGTGGTGCGCGGTGCCACGGTGATCACACTGGTGGCGCGCCGCGTGGTGTCGGCGGTAGAGATGGCCAAGATGTTGGCGGTGCCCACCCCGACGGCGGTGACCAGCCCGCTGCCGTTGACCGTCGCCACCGCCGGGCTGGCGGATCGCCAGGTAATGGTGGTGGCCAGGCCGGCGTCGGCCGTAACGGTGGCGGTGAGCTGCTGCGCATTGTTGATGTTGAGCGTGGCGGCCGCGGGGGTGACCGCCACCGCCCGCACGACCTGCGTCACGTTCACGGTGGTCGAGGCACGCAGTGTGGTGTCGCCCTGGGAGACGGCGGTGATCTGGGTGCTGCCTAGGGCCACGCCGCTGACCAAGCCGGTCGCGCTGACGGTGGCAACGGCGGGGTTGGCGGTGCGCCACTGCACGGCCGTGGAGAGCGCGGGCTCGATCTGCACGGTGGCGGTCAATTGTGCCGTCTGGTTGGTGCCGATGTTGATGAGGCTCGGGCTCACCGCGAGCGTACGCGTCGGTTGTACGACGATCAACGCGATCCCGCTCACGGCGCTGTTGACCGTGCTGGCCGCGCGGATGGTGGCGGTGCCGCCTCCCACACCGGTGACCACGCCGGTCGGCGATACGGTCGCCACGCTGGGCGCTTCCGAGCTCCAGGTGACGGTGGTGGCCGCCCCCGCGCTGGCATCCACGAGGGCACTGAGCGTCTGCGAGTCCCCCACGCGCACGGTGGTGGTGGACGGCGTCACCGTCACGCTGCGCACCACGGGCGCCGGCGGCGGGGTCACCCCGCCGCCACCACTCCCGCTCTCGCCCCCGCATGCTCCCACGCCCAGCGCGGCGGCGAGGACCACGATCGATGAACCGGCACGTACCAGCCACTGCGCCTGCGAACGAACGGGAGCCATGAACGGAGGGGTGCGGGGAGAGTGCCGATGGTGCCGGCATGATCACAGCGGATGCCTGAGCCACGTCGGTTGCCGTGTGGTCGCCACTCACGGGCACCAGGCCGGCCTTCTAGAGCATACAGATCGCGCGCGGCCTGCGCCATCGTCAGCCTCGCCACTACCGCCCGACGGGCGTAACATGTGTCTGCCACCCTCACTGCCGTACCCTCCTTGTTCCGGAGTCGTCCTGTGTCCTTGTCCCGTCGCGAGTTCCTCGAGCGTTCTGCCGTGCTGTCGGCGGCGGGGTTCGTCCCGCGCCTCGCCTCGGCGGAGGCCCCGGCCCTGTCGCCGGTCCTGTCACCGCCGGGGTTTCGCGGGCGCCCGTGCGTGGTGTCGTCGTCCAACGGCATCCGTGGCGTGAAGGTGGCCTACGACCGGATGCTAGCCGGCGAGGACCCGCTCGACGCGGCCATTGCGGGGGTCAACATCCAGGAGCTTGATCCGGACGACCAGTCGGTGGGGCTGGGGGGCCTCCCGAATGAGGAAGGCGTGGTCCAGCTGGACGCGTCGTGCATGCACGGCCCCACGCGCCGGGCGGGGTCGGTGGCATGCATTGAGGGGATCGCCACGCCGTCGCTGGTGGCGAAGGCGGTCATGGACTACACCGACCACGTGATGCTGGTCGGTGAAGGGGCCACGCGGTTCGCACGCGCCATGGGCTTCAAGGAGCAGAACCTGCTCACGGAGAAATCGCGACAGGACTGGATGCGCTGGAAGTCGCGCCTCAACGCGAACGATGCGTGGCTCGACCACAACGATGACATCAAGATCAAGTTCACCACGGGCACGATCAACATGAACGCGGTCAACGTCACCGGTGATTTGGGCTCGGTAACCACCACGAGCGGCATGGCGTGGAAGGTGCCGGGGCGCATCGGGGACTCGCCGATCGTGGGCGCGGGGCAGTACTGCGACAATCTCGTGGGCGCGGCGGGAAGCACGGGGCGCGGCGAGGCCAATATCAAGACGTGTGCGAGCTTCCTGATCGTGGAGTTCATGCGGAATGGGCTGGCCCCCGAAGCCGCCTGTCTCAAGGCGCTGGAGCGGGTGGTGGCGATGACCGAAGCGCGCCTGTTGGGTCCCGGCGGGCGCCCGCGCTTCGACCTCGAGTTTTACGCGCTCACCAAGGACGGGCGCTTCGGCGGCGCCACCCTGTACTCGGGGGGCAAGTTCGCGGTCTGCGACGAGAAGGGCCCGCGCCTCGAGCCGGCGGCGTTCCTGTACCGGCGCTGACGTTCGGTTCGGCGTGATTTGGGGGGCGGGGCGAGCCCCTGGGCCGGTCGCCGCTTCGGGGGGGCGTGCAGGTCATCGAGACGCGCGCCCCGTACGGCCCCCGCCCCGAGCCCCGCACCGAAGTCCGCGCAACAAAATCGGTTACCTTCCACGGATGCACGAGACCGACGCCCCGACCCCGTACGCGCCCGCGGCCGTAGAGCCCAAGTGGCAGCAGCGCTGGACCGAACGCGGCACCAACACCGCGAACCTCGCCAACCCCGCGCGCCCCTTCTACGCGCTGATGATGTTCCCCTACCCGAGCGCCGAAGGGCTGCACGTGGGGAACCTCTTTGCCTTCACCGGCAGCGACATCTCCGCGCGCTTCCACCGGCAGATGGGTCACGACGTGTTCCAGCCCCTCGGCTTCGACGCGTTCGGGATCCACTCCGAGAACTACGCGCTCAAGATCGGTGCGCACCCCATGGAGCTCACCCCGAAGAATGTCGCGAACTTCACGCGACAGCTCGGGCGCGCCGGCTTCATGGTGGACTGGAACCAGAAGGTCGACACCTCGCGCCCCGACTACTACAAGTGGACCCAATGGGTCTTCCTGCAGCTCCTCAAGCAGGGGCTCGCGTACAAGAAGGCCGCCGCCGTGAATTGGTGCCCGTCGTGCAAGACCGTGCTCGCCAACGAGCAGGTCGAGGACGGCCAGTGTGAGCGGTGCAGCACCGCCGTCGAGCAGCGCTTCCTCGAGCAGTGGTTCTTCAAGATCTCCGAGTACGCCCCGCGGCTGCTGCAGAACCTCGACTGGCTCGACTGGTCGGCGGTCACCAAGCAGGCGCAGCGCAACTGGATCGGCAAGTCGGAGGGTGCCCAGCTCACGTTCTCGCTCGCCGGTCACGACGCGCGTGTGACCGTGTTCACCACCCGCGCTGACACGATCTACGGCGCCACGTACCTCGTGCTCGCGCCCGAGCATCCGCTCGTGACCACCCTCACCACCGACGTCCAGCGCGAGGCGGTGCGTGCGTACCAAGACGCGACCACGAAGCAGGATCTGATCTCCCGCAAGAGCACGAAGGACAAGACCGGCGTCTTCACCGGGTCGTACGCCGTCAACCCCGCCACGGGACAGCAGATCCCCGTGTGGATCGCCGATTACGTGCTCATGGAGTACGGCACGGGCGCGATCATGGCCGTGCCAGGACACGACGAGCGCGACTTCGAGTTCGCGCAGGTGTTCGGTCTGCCGATCGTCCGTGTGGTGGCTGGCCCCGACGATCAGGGCGATACGCCGCTGGGGGATGCCGCCTACACCGACGACGATCACGGCCGCCTCGTGAATTCCGGGTCGTTCGACGGACTCCCCGTCCAGGATGCCAAGCGCAAGGTCACCGCGTGGCTTGCCGAACAGGGGCACGCCACGCCGGTCACCAACTACCGCCTGCACGACTGGTGCATCTCGCGGCAGCGCTACTGGGGCCCGCCCATTCCGATCATCTACTGCGATGCCTGCGGGGCGGTGCCCGTGCCGGAGGACCAGCTGCCGGTCGAGCTGCCGTTCATTCCGGACTTCAAGCCGGACGACAGCGGCATCTCCCCCCTCGCGCGCCACGAGGAGTGGTACCGCGTGCCGTGCCCCACGTGCGGCACGTCCGCACGGCGCGAAACCGACGTGAGTGACACCTTCCTCGACAGCGCCTGGTACTTCCTGCGCTATCCGAGCGCCACGCGCGACGACGTACCGTTCGACCGTGAGCGCACCACGACGTGGCTGCCGGTGAACTCCTACATCGGCGGCAACGAACACGCCGTGTTGCATCTGCTCTATTCGCGCTTCATCACGATGGTGATGAAGGATGGCGGGCACATCGACTTCGAAGAGCCGTTCACGCGCTTTCGCGCGCATGGCATGATCATCCGCGAAGGCGCGAAGATGTCGAAGTCGAAGGGCAACGTGATCAACCCCGACGTGTACATGGAGGAGTGGGGCGCCGACGCGTTCCGGATGTACCTCATGTTCCTCGGGCCGTACGAGGAAGGCGGCGACTTCCGCGATCAGGGGATCAGCGGCGTGCGTCGCTTCCTCGATCGTCTCTGGGCGTCGGTGCGTGACGCGACGACCGAAGGCGCGCCCGACGCCGACGTGCTGCGCAAGCTGCATCGCACCATCAAGAAGGTTGGCGAGGACACGGCGAACCTCGGCTACAACACCGCCATCGCGGCGATGATGGAGTACATGAACGCCGTGCGCCGCGGGGAACGCACGCCGCACCGGGATGAAGTGCTCCCGCTCGTGCCGCTGGTGGCCGCGTATGCGCCGCATCTCGCCGAAGAGTGCTGGGAGACCCTCGGCCACACCACCAGCGTCTTCGACGCCGGCTGGCCGGTGTTCGACCCGGCGATGCTCGTGGACGACGAGGTGGACCTGGTGGTGCAGGTCAACGGCAAGGTGCGCGGGAAGCTCCGGGTGCCGCTCACCATCACCCAGGACGAGGCCCTCGCGTTGGCCCAGGCCGAGGACGGGATCGCGAAGTTCATCGCCGCCGAACCGAAAAAGGTCATCTTCGTGCCCAAGCGATTGCTGAACATCGTGGTGTGAGCCACCCGCCCGCTGACGTACCGGAGGCCGGCCATCGCCTGTGCTGGGGGCGGGAAACCCTCCGCGCCGGATGCGTGTCAGACTCCGAGACCATCACTCTGAGGCTTCCATGATCCTGTTCCCGCTGCGACGTGTCCGTGTCGCGTTGTTCCTCGCGACCACGGCCGGTACCCTTTCGTTCGTCTTCGCCACTCCCGGCAACGCGCAGGAGCGTGAGCGGCGCGTGGAGCGGGAGGTCCGCGTCGTCCGTACCCCGGATGGGTTGACGGTCACCCGCAATGACTTCCCGGATCGCGCGGTCCTCGGCATCGCGCTGGCCGAGGCCTCGCGCGCCGACACGGCCGGCGTGCGCGTTGAGCGTCCAGAGCCGAATGGTCCGGCCTCGAAGGCGGGCCTCAAGCCGGGCGACGTCATCACGGAGATCAACGGCACCTCACTGCGCCTGTCGCGTGAGGATACCGAGGACCTCGCGTTGACAGGACTCGGGCAGCGGCGCCTGCAGCGGGTCCTGGCGAAGGCGAAGCCGGGCGACGACGTGAAGCTGATGGTGCGCAGCGCCAACGGTCCGGCGCGCGCTGTCACGGTCAAGACGATCTCGTCGGTCGAGCTCGACAAGCTTGCCGATCCCGTCGGAGAGACCCGTGACGCGCGTGGGGGGGCACTGGAAGAGCGCGTGATCGTGCGGACCGGTGAGCCCGCGCGGGAGCGGGCGATGATTGGCGTGAGCGTCGGGAGTGTCGGCAATGCGCGAGACACCCTGGGGCTGTTCGTGAACAGCGTCGTGACCGGTGGCCCCGCCGAGAAAGCGGGCATCATCGAGGGAGAGCGCATCGCGGCGGTCAACGGCGTCGATGTGCGTGTGCCGCACGAGGACCTCGAGGAGGCGTCGGTTGCCTCGGCGCGCGTGGACCGCTTCGTGCGCGAAGTGCAGAAAAGCGCGCCCGGCAAGACACTGTCGCTGCGCGTGTATGGCAATGGGCGTTACCGTGACGTGACGGTGACCGCGGCCAAGGCCGGCGACCTGCCCAGCGAGGCGTCGCGTATGCTCTTCGTGCCGCTTCCTGACGGTCCGGGCGAGCGGAGCGGCGGCGATCAGCGTGGGCGCATGCCGGGCCGGCTCGAGCTCACCCTCGACGGCCGTCATTTCGAGGACATGGGTCGCGTGATCGAGCAGCAGATCGAGCGTCGTCTGGAGCGACTGCCGGAACTGCTGGAGCACGTCGAGGTGCGCATTGATGGTGATCGTACGGGTGGGCGCGAGATCATGGTCATGCCCCGCGGGCAAGCGCCCCAGGTTCGGGTGCTCGAGCGCTCTCGGCGGATCATCGTGATCTGACGCCGGTTGGCCGGCGAGCGCGGCGGCAGGAAACGGGGCGGCAACGCTGGACGGCGGGCTAGCGTTAAATGAGTAGCCCGTTCGCGAGTCCCCAGCCCGACGGCTGGGGCTGCGCGCCCTCTTCCCGTCGTTTGCCCCGCGAATGTCCGCAATTGAATCGCCGTCGCATCCCCCGCGCGGCTTCGCCATACGAGCCGTCGGCCCGTTCGTTCACGCGCCCACCCTGGCGCTGCTCGGACTCGCGGCGGCTGCGTGCAAGGAACCGCCCAAACCGCAGCGCCCTGTCCCCACCGTCTCGGTCACGACGACCAAGCCGGCGCCGCTCCCCTATGTGGTCACGGCCAACGGGCAGGTCGAGCCCAACCGCACCGTGGCGGTCCAATCGCTGGTCTCGGGGCAGCTCACTCGCGTGGCCATCGCCGAGGGCGACGAGGTGCGCGAAGGGCAGGTGCTTTTTCAGATCGATGCCCGCCCGTTCCGCGCCGAGGTCGAGCGATTGCAGAGCACCCTGGCGCGGGACGAAGCCACCCTCGTGCGGGCCCGCGGCGATTCGGTGCGCTTTGCGTCGCTCGCCAAGGACGGGTACGTCACCAAGCAGCAACTCGATCAGGCCTACGCTGAGGCTTCCGCGCTCGCGGCCACGGTGGCGGCCGGCCGCGCGTCGCTGCAGCGCGCGCGGCTCGACCTCGAGAACACGACGGTGAAGGCCCCCATCTCGGGGCGTACCGGTCAATTGCTGTACAAGGCCGGATCACTCGTGCGCGCCGCGGCCGACCAGCTCGTCACGATCAACGAATTACGCCCCGTGCTGGTGCGCTTCCCCGTGCCGGAGCGCGACTTCGAGGAACTCCGTAGCCGCGCCGGGCTCGACAAGCCGCTCGACGTGATGGTCATGCCCAACAGTTCGGACAGCACCAGAAACGTGATGGGCACACTGACCTTCGTGGACAACCAGGTGGACCGTGCCACCGGCTCGGTGCTCCTCAAGGCTCGGGTGGCGAACGAGGATCGCCATCTGTGGCCCGGGCAGTTCGTCACCGTGACGCTTCAGCTCAGTGTTGACGAGAATGCCATCACGCTCCCGTCGGAGGCGGTGGTCACCTCGGGTGCCAACACCTTCGTGTACCTCATGGAAGCGGGGAAGGCGAGACGTGCGTCGGTGAAGGTCGGCCGCCCCGCGGGCACGCTGGTGAAGATCGACAGCGGGCTCGTGGGCGGTGAGCAGGTGATCGTGGAAGGACAGGCCCGTCTGCGCGACGGCGCCCCGGTGCAGCTGCGCAAGCCGGCCGGTGCCGGCGGGCCCGGTGGCCGGCGCGCCGGCAATGGCGGCGGCCGTAATGGCGGCGGGCGGGATGCCAGTGGGGCGAAGCCGGGAGCCACCGGAGGCCAGGGAGGGCCCGCACGATGAGTCAGCCGTCTCAGGGACCGGCGAATGACGTGCCGCCGGAAGTCGCCAACACCAGCAACCTCAGCGAGATCTGGATTCGTCGGCCCATCATGACCACGCTGGTCATGACGGCGATCCTCATCTTCGGCGCGGTGGCGTATCAGCGCCTCGCGGTGAGCGACCTGCCCACCATCGACTACCCCACCATCACGGTGTCGGCCAACCTCCCGGGCGCGAGCCCCGAGGTCATGGCCACGTCGGTGGCCACGCCGCTGGAACAGCAGTTCGCCACCATCAGCGGCATCGACAACATCACGTCGTCGAGCTCGCAGGGGAGCACCAACGTCACGATCCAGTTCAATCTCGATCGTGACATCGACAAGGCGGCGGCCGATGTGCAGTCGGCCATCTCCAAGACGCTGCGCCAGCTGCCCCAGGGCATCAATCCGCCCTCGTACAACAAGGCCAACGCCGCCGACTCGCCCATCATGATGTTCTCGCTGACCTCTGACGTGATGTCGCGCGCGGCGCTCAACGAGTACGCCGAAACCTTCATCGGGCAGAAGCTCAGCACGGTGACCGGTGTGGCGCAGGTGCAGATTTACGGCTCGGCCAAGTACGCGGTGCGCGTGCAACTCGATCCCGGCGCGCTCGCGCAACGTGGGATCGGTATCGACGAAGTGCAGCAGGCGATCAACCAGGGGAACTCCAATTCCCCGGCCGGCGTACTCATGGGCCCCAACCAGGCGTTCACACTGCAGGCCACCGGCCAGCTCAAGAACGCCGCCGAGTTCCGACAGCTCGTGGTGGCCAATCGCAACGGCGTGCCGGTACGGCTCGGCGAACTCGGCACCGTGTACGACGGGTTGCAGCAACTGCGCGGGTTCAGTGAAATCAACGGGGTGAGCAACATCTCGCTGTCGATCATCCGCCAGCCTGGAGTGAATACGGTCGCCACCGCCAAGGCGGTCGAGCGCGAAATGGTGCAGCTCGAGGAACAGCTGCCGCCCGGGGTGAAGCTGTTCACGGTGTTCAATCGCGCCGAGAGCATCGAGGAAGCGGTGCACGACGTGCAGTTCACGCTGGCGCTCACGGTGGCGCTCGTCGTGATGGTGATCTTCCTGTTCCTCCGCAACGCGCGCGCGACCATCATCCCGTCACTGGCCCTGCCGTTCTCCATCATCGGCACGTGCATTGTGATGTGGGCGCTCGACTACAGCCTCAACAACCTCACGCTCATGGCGCTCACGCTCGCCGTGGGCTTCGTGGTCGACGACGCCATCGTGATGCTCGAGAACATCGTGCGCCACATGGAGATGGGGAAATCGCCGATGCGCGCGGCGCTCGATGGCTCGAAGGAGATCAGCTTCACGATTCTCTCCATGACGCTGTCACTGGTGGCCGTGTTCATTCCGCTGCTGTTCATGCCGGGGCTCATCGGACGGCTGTTCCGCGAGTTCGCCGTGACCATCGGCGTGGCGATTCTCGTGTCCGGATTCGTGTCGCTGACGCTCACCCCCATGCTCGCCGCCAAGTTCCTCAAGGGTGGGGAGGGGCACGAGGAGCCGCAGGGCGCCTGGCGGTCGGTGGAGCGGCTCTATCAGCGCTCCGAGAACGCGTACGTGACGTCGCTGCAGTGGGTGATGCGCCATCGCGGCCTCACCATGCTGTTCAGCGCGATCACGCTGGTGGCCACCGTCGGGCTGTTCATGACCATCCCCAAGGGCTTCCTCCCCTCCGAGGATACGGGGCGCCTGCAGGGATCTGTCGAGGGTCCCGAAGGGATTGGGTACGACGCGCTGGCCGTGAAGGCGCGCGAAGTGGGCAAGATCATCCAGGAGAGTCCGTACGTGGAGCGCGTGAGCGTCTCCATCGGTGGCGGGCCGTGGGGCGGCAGCAATAGCGCACGCCTCATGCTCACGCTCAAGGATCGCGCGCAGCGCCCGCACGTGGATCAGGTGATGCGCGAGATCACGCGTTCCACCGCCGGCGTGCCGGGCGTGCAGGTGTTCCTCCGCAATCCTCCCCCGATCAATATCGGTGGGCGTCGCGGCAACAGCGCCTATCAGGTATCGCTGCAGGGAGCCGACATTGCCGAGCTCTACACCAGTGCGCGTGCCCTCGAACAGCGCATGCGAGACCTTCCCGAACTCGAGAACATCTCGAGCGATCTGCAGGTGGGTAACCCGCAGGTGGGCATCATCATCGATCGCGAACGCGCCTCGTCGCTCGGCGTCACCGCCACGCAGATCGAGAATGCGCTCTACAATGCCTACGGATCACGTCAGGTCAGCACCATCTACACCCAGGTGAACCAGTACCAGGTCATTCTCGAACTCAAGGAAGAATTCCAGAAAGACCCGGCGGCCCTCAGCCAACTGTTCATCCGCTCCAACACCGGCAACCTGGTGCCGCTCGGCGCGGTGGCCACGTTCACCAAGGGCGTGGGACCGGTGTCGGTGCAGCACAACGGGCAGCAGCCTGCCGTGTCCATCTCGTTCAACACGCGCCCCGGTGTGGCATTGGGCACCGCCGTCGATGCGGTGCAACGCGAGGCGGCCGCCGTGTTGCCGGTGGGCGTCACAAGTGCACTGAGTGGTGATACGCAGGCGTTCGCGCAGGCGCAGAGCGGTCTCCTCGCCCTCCTGGTGGTGGCGATCTTCGTGATCTACGTGGTGCTGGGCATCCTGTACGAGAGCTACATCCACCCCATCACCATCCTGTCCGGCTTGCCCTTTGCTGCAGTGGGCGCGCTCGCCACGCTCATGATCTTCGGCAAGGATCTCAGCGTGTACGCCTACGTGGGCGTGATCATGCTCATTGGCCTCGTGAAGAAGAACGCGATCATGATGATCGACTTCGCCACGGACGCGGAGCGGAAGGACGGCATGGCGCCGCGGGACGCCATCCTCGAGGCGGCGCGCGTGCGGTTCCGCCCGATCATGATGACCACCATGGCGGCGCTCATGGGTACGCTGCCCATCGCGGTGGGCTACGGGGCCGGCGCCGAGTCGCGCCAGCCGCTCGGGCTTGCCGTGGTCGGCGGCCTCGCGTTTTCGCAGCTCATCACGCTGTACGTGACGCCGGTGGTGTATACGCTGCTCGATGGCCTGGTGGCCAGCCGGAAGGCCAGGAACGCCGCGAAGCCGCATGCGGTGCGTGAGCCGGTCGCGGTGGCTGGGGGGTGACGCGGGAGCGCCCCCGTTCATCACGGTGTCGGTGCGACGAAACGAAAACGAGGTGCAGCGCTGGCGCTGCACCTCGTTTCGCATCGTGAATACGAATCCCCGAACGCGTGGTCAGAACTCGATCTGCGTACCGAGTTCCACCACGCGGTTGGGGGGAATGCAGAAGAATTCGGTAGCCGAGCGCGCGTTGCGCGCCATGATGGCGAACACGATTTTGCGCCAGCGTGAGAGTACGATGCGATCGCCGGCCCTCGCTGCCACCGGGATGAGTCGCTCACGCCCCAGGAAGTAGCTCGTTTCCATGGGCTTGCAGCGAATCCCCATCTGGTCCACGACCTCGAGCACGTTGGGCACGTTCGGCGTCTGCATGAAGCCGTACGAGGCCACCACGCGCCAGAACCCATGCCCGAGTGATGTCACCCGCACGCGTTCGGCGGCACTCGTTTCCGGGACATCGGCGGTCTTCACCGACACCAGCAGCACACGCTCGTGCAGCACCTTGTTGTGCTTGAGGTGATGCAGCAGCACGGCCGGCACGCCGTCGTCGCTGCCGGTCATGAACACGGCGGTGCCCGTCACGCGGTGCACACTCGACTTCTCGACGCCTTCGAGGAAGAGCGAGATGGGCATCGTGCCATCGGCGAGGCGCTGCGTCAGCAGGATGCGTCCGCGCTTCCAGGTCATCATGAGCAGGAAGAGCATGATGCCGAGGACCAGCGGAACCCAACCACCGTTCTGCACCTTCACAAGATTTGCGGCGAGGAATGCCACGTCCACGATGAGGAAGATGCTCGTGACCGTGGTGGCTTTCCATGATTCCCAGCGGAAGCGAAGCCGGGCCACCACGTCGAAGAGCAACGTGGTGATGAACATCGTACCAGTCACCGCAATGCCGTACGCCGCCCCCAGATTGGAGGTGTTCTTGAACGCGACCACGACGAGGAGGCACCCGACCGCGATGAACCAGTTGACCTCGGGGATATAGATCTGCCCCTCTTCGGTCACGCTGGTGTGGCGAATCTCGAGACGCGGGACATAGCCGAGCTGGATACCCTGACGCGTGATCGAAAAGGCGCCGGAGATCAGGGCCTGTGAGGCCACGATGGCCGCCATGGTCGCCAGGGCGAGCAGGGGCAACAGGAAAGGTGTGGGCGCGAGGAGGAAGAACGGATTCTCCGCTGCCTCCGGAGCGCGAAGCAGCAGGGCACCCTGGCCGAAATAGTTGAGCAACAGCGCCGGGAACACGAGCCACAGCCATGCCGCACGAATGGGCTTCCGGCCAAAGTGTCCCATGTCGGCGTACAGTGCCTCACCACCGGTCACCACGAGTACCACGGAGCCGAGCACGAAGAAGGCCAGCGTTCCGTGGGCCTTCGCAAAGGCCACGCCGTACAGGGGATTGACGGCTGCCAGAATGGAAAGATCCTGACGAACCGAATTCACCCCCAGCACGGCGATCGCCACGAACCACGCCAGCATGATGGGCCCAAACGCTTTGCCCACGCGGTCGGTACCGAAGCGCTGCACGGCGAACAGCACGGCCAGGATCAGGACGGCCAAGGGCACGATGTAGCGACTGAGCGTTGGCGTCGCGATCTGGATGCCTTCGAGGGCACCCAGCACGCTCATGGCGGGGGTGATGATGCCGTCACCGTAGAGCAGCGCCGTCCCGAAGAGGGCGAGGGCCACCAGCCAGCGTCCGCGAGCGGCTGGCGCGTCGGGTGAGCGCTTGGGGAAGATCAGCGCCAGCAGGGCCAAGGTGCCGCCTTCGCCGCGATTGTCGGCGCGCAGCACGAAGGTGACGTACTTGACCGTCACCACGAGGGTGAGCGCCCAGACGATGAGCGACAGCACGCCGAAGACATTCTCACGCGTGGGGGCCAGTCCGTAATGCGGGCTGAAACACTCCTTCAGCGCGTACAGCGGGCTGGTGCCGATGTCGCCGTACACCACCCCGAGGGCCGTGAGCGTGAGGATCGCCAGGCGCTTGCCGGTGGGATTGGTGTCCTTGTGGTGGCCGCCACCCTGATGCTGGACGGGGAACATGCCCGTGTTGGCATGGAACTCGTCACCCGGGAGCCCCTCGTGGGCGCTTGTTGCCCCCGGTGCTGCCGCGGGGCCGGACGGGTGTCTCAGGGAACTGGCGGCCGCGCTAGAAGGCGGCTCGTCCAAGGGCGGCTCGGAACCGCCGTCTGAAGAGGCCTCAGCGGTGTCCGCCGAGGCCGGAAGATTCTGGTCGTTTGGCATGGGTTGGTGACAGGAACCGTGAATCTATCCCATGTCACGCGCAACAGGCAGTTGATCGGGTGGTCGTCCCCCGCCCCGTCAAACGGTCCCCCTGCCGTTGCCGATGCAGGGGGTCCCGCTCCATCATTGGGGCCATCATGCTGCCATCGCTCACCATCCCCCTCCTCCTGGCCATTGGGGTCGCGGCGCCACGCCCCGACACCATTGTGGTGTCCCGTCACGCCGATACCGTCACCCCCCCGTCCGCCGATACGGCCACGGTGGTGCGGGTCGGGGCCTTCGTGGATGGCTACGTGGCATATGATCGTGGCCGTCCCCGAGCGCTCGACCGGGCCTTTACCACCCAAGCGGCACGTCACGGCGAGTTCAATGTGAACCTCGCGTTTGTGGACGCCGTGCTGACTGGGCCACGGGTGCGCGGCCGGGTGGCCATGCAGGCCGGTACCTCGGTGCAGGTGAACTACGCCGGGGAGCCGCGGATCGGGGCGACCAGCGGCCCCGACCTCGCACGGCTGCTGCAGGAGGCGTGGGCCGGCTACGAAGTGCGCCCCGGGCTCTGGGTCGATGCCGGCGTTTTCTTTTCGAACGTGGGTATGGAAGGCTGGATCTCCAGCGACCACCCGACCTACACGCGCTCGCTGGTGGCCGACTATTCGCCGTATTACTCCAGCGGGGTGCGAGCCACGTGGCAGGCCACGCCGAGGCTCACGGTGCGCGCCGACGTCGTGAACGGCTGGCAGGTCATCTCCGAACAAAACGAAGACAAGTCGCTCGGGGCCCGCGTCGACTTCGCGCCGACGCCATCGACCACGGTGAGCTGGTATGCGCTGGGGGGGCGCGAGGTGGGCGCACGACTGCGCCTCTTTAATGGTGTCGGCATCAAGACGCGGCTTGCGCCGACCGTGGACGTGATGGCGGCCCTCGACGTGGGTCGGGAGGACGCCGCGGACACGCTGCGGAGCCCGGCGCACCACTGGTACGGCGGCAGCGCCGTGGTTCGCTGGCAGGCGACACCGGCCGTCGCGCTCAATGCCCGGGTCGAACGGTATGCGGACCCCGAACAGGTGATCGTGGTGACCGGGACCACCGCGGGGATGCGCACCAACGGCGCCTCCCTCGGCGTGGACCTACAGCCCGCCGCGCGGCTGCTGTGGCGCACCGAAGCGCGCCTGTTGCACGATGACAGCCCGATCTTCCCCGACCGCGCGGCACGAGGTGGGTTGGCCCGACGGAACGGCGTGCTGCTGACGGCGGTGACGCTGCGCCTCTGACGCCGCGGGCGGTTCCTACAGCTCGCGACCCACCAAGGCGCTCAGCTGCGCCCGCGCAATGCGCCCGTCGAGGCGCGCCTGAATCAGTGCTTGGCGCGCCTGATTGAGCTGCGTCTGCGACGTGAGCAGGTCGAGCAACGTACTGGCGCCGAGCGCGTAGCGCTGCTGTTGCACGCGCAGGTCCTCCTCCGACGCAGCCACGGCCGCCTGCTGGATCTGCACCCGCGCCTGCGCATTGTTGAGGGTGCGCAGCTGCGTGGTGAGGTTCTGGCGGGCGGCGAGGCGCGCATCCCGGAGCTGGGCTTCCGCGTTGCGCAGCAGCACATCGGTTTGCACGGACTGCTGCTCGCGTACCAGCCCGTTGAAGAGCGGGTAGCTCACGTTGAAGTTGAGCTGCTGGCGGTTCGGGTTGCCGCCGCTGAACAACCAGAGATCGCTCCCGGAGAACGTCTTGCTGGTCTGCGTATACGCGTAGTTGTACGACATCGTGAGCGACGGCAGGAACGACGAGCGCTGTGCGCGCTTGCTGGCGCGGGCGGCCATCAGGTTCGCCTCCGCCTGCATGACGACCGGGCTCCGGCCCGCGAGCTGCGTGAGCTCCTGCTCACTGGGCAGCTCGTTCACCGTGTCGACGGTATCGTCGGCGGCGGGGGTCACGAGCACCTGTGACCCAATGACGCGGGTGAGCGCGGCGTTGGCCACGCGCAGGTCGTTCTGGGCGGTCAGTACCGCCAGACGGGCATTGCCCACCTGAATGACGGACCGGAGTGAGTCGGATTTGGTGGCCACGCCGGCCGCGACACGTGCCGTCGACGCCTTGAGCTGCTGTTCGGCCTGTTCGAGCTGGGCGCGGGCCGCCGCTTCGGACTCGCGGGCGGCGACGGCGGCGTAGAACTGCTGCTTGGTCTGTAGGGCGGCGTCGAAGCGCGCTTGGACCACGGCGGCATCGGCGGCATCGGCCGTGGCGCGGCTCCGCGAAATCTCGTTCCACCGCTGATTGCCATCGAACAGCTGCACGTTCGCGGCAAGGCCGTTGTTGTAGTTCCATGGGTCACCGCGCAGCGGCACGAGGGCACCCTGGAAGAACTGCACACCCTGTGTGCGCGCGCTGCCGGCGTTGAGCGTGAGATTGGGGAGGTACGCGGCGAGGGCGCTGCGCCCGGCGGCGGCGGCGTTCCGCTCGACACCGCGCGCCTGCACCACGGCCGGGGCGTTGCGCTGGGCCTGCTGCACCGCCTCAGCGAGGCGGATGGGGCGGGCGTCGTCGTCGCCGGCGGCGACGCGCGTGGGCTGCCCCGGTGTCTGGGGCTGCGCCGGAGATGACAATGGGGCGGCCACCAGGACCGCCCCCAACACTGCCAGCATGCGGCGCTGGCGGGACGCGCCGCGCGATGACAAAGGCGTGCTGCGGAGGCGACTACGTGGCATCATGCCGATCACCTGGTGTTCGCGCGCGCCTTGGCGGTGCTGTCGGCTATGCGCTGGTTCCGCTCGATGAGGGCGCGGAAGCGTTCCTTCTGCGACTCCGAGAGCGTGGTCATCATGAGAACGCGGGCGCTGTCGCGCACCGAGTCGAGGGCGGGGCGGACGACGGTCATGATCTCCCGGGAGCGCGCACGGCGCCAATCCCAGGCGGAATCAACGGAGGCCGTCTGCTGCGGGGTGAGTTCGAGCTCACGCGCGAGCGCGGCGCGCATGGCCCGGTCGTCGGTGGCCATCACGACCGGCTGGCTGGCCGCGCGCGCCGCGACGAACCCCACCGCGCCCCCGGTGAGGAGGGCGCCGAGGATGAACATCAGCGCGAGCGACTTGGGACGGGGAGACTGGGACATGGAACGCTCGCCGCGCCTAGTAGTCGAGCGGATTGAGATACCGCTCCGGGGCGTCGGGCGAGAGATGGCGGCGGGCGCCGGTCAACGTGCCGTCGATGGGGAGGGGCATGGCCGTTTCCACCGCGGCGCGCGCCGCGAGGTCACGCGCGTTGGCGTGGGCCTGCTGGTCGCGCACGAACGTCGCCCCCGCCGCGAGGAGCGCCAGCGTGGCGGCGATCATCCCCAGGGCCCCCCAGTCGGCGCGGCGCAGTTCGGTGAAGCCGCTCCACCACGAGGGGCGCAGCTCGCGCACCACCCCGCTGGTCGCGGCCGAAATGCGTCGCATGATGCTCCCTTCCAACCCTTCCCAATAGGCCTCGCTCGAGGGCGCCGCATACTGCGCCCGCAGGGCCGCGGTCACTGTAGGATCCGCGCCCGGGGAGCGCCCTGCGCTCCGCCCGTCGTCGTTCCGCGTGACGTTCATGATTCACTCCGAAGATTGCTCAGCTGGCGCCGCAGGTGCGCCCGAGCATGATGCAGGTCCGACCGGGCCGTGCCCTCGGGAATTCCGAGGATGGCGCCGATCTCCGCGTGCTTGTAGCCCTCGACGTCGTGCAGCACGATCACCGCGCGCTGCCGTTCGCCGAGTGTGTCGAGCGCCCTGGACAAGCGCACCCGCAATTCATCCGATTCCGCCGGGTCCTTGTGCGGCTTCGACAAGGTTTCCGGCAACTCATCCGCATCACGCACTTTGCGACGCCGCGCAATGTCGAGTGCGGCATTCGCCACGATCCGATGGAGCCACGCCCCGAAGGCCTGCTCCGGACGGAACCGCTCCAATGCCCGGAAGGCATGCAGAAAGCCTTCCTGCACCGCATCCTCGGCATCGTCATGAGACAGGACGATGGCCCGAGCCACGGCGTACGCCCGCCGTTGATGCCGTCGGACAAGACCGGCAAACGCGACGTTGTCGCCGGCCTGCGCGGCCAGCACCAACTCGCGCTCCTCCAGCACCTCCGGCGACACGGGATGCTCAGCGCCCATGCCGGTCCCCACATGGAGCGCCCCAGTGAGGGGCGCCCCGGTCGGGGGGCCCCCCACGAGGCGCGGAGCAGGTCGGGCCCCGGGACGGGGCGCCGCCAGCGACGAAGGAAGCGGGATGGCAGTCACGTGATCGGGCGGGTTCACCCGAATTACGCATCGCTCGAAATCGTCGTTGAGGTCGAGGCCGCCGACGATGGTGCCATCGGCACCCCCGCCAGCCCCAGCGCCTCGGCGTTGGCCTGCATGGCGGCGAGCACCGCCCCGATGTGCTCGTCGAGCGGGACACCCAGCGCCTCCGCGCCCTGCACGATGTCGTCGCGGTTCACCCCCCGCGCGAACGCCTTGTCCTTCATCTTTTTCCGCACTCCCGCCACGTCCACGTCACGAACCGCCTTGGACGGCTTCACCAAGGCGCAGGCGGTGATGAGCCCCGTGAGCTCGTCGACGGCGAAGAGCGCCTTAGCCATGAGCGATGCGCGCGCCACCCCGGTGTAGTGGGCGTGGCCGAGCACCGCCTGCAGGATTTCCTCCGGCCACCCGAGGCTGCGCAGGTACCGCACCCCTTCGGCCGGGTGCTCCGCGTCCGCCGCCTGCGCGTCGTTGGGGTAGCGCTCGTAGTCGAAGTCGTGGATGAGGCCAGCCACCGCCCACGATTCCTCGTCGGCGCCGAAACGGCGCGCATACGCAAGCATGGCGGTTTCAACGGAGAGCATGTGCTTACGGAGGGACTCCGACTGGGTCCACTCCTGCACGAGGGCGAAGGCGTCTTGACGGGTAGGCATCGGGGGAAGACTGCAGGCGGGGCGTCTCGCGCGGTAGGGGGAAACTCTGCGACGGTCAGCCCATCCCGCCGGTCAATGATCGAGTTTGACCGGGACCGCCCGTCCCGTCCTCCACAACAGCAGCAACGGCAACGCCGACACGAGCAACACGCCGGAGATCAGATAGATCTTCGAGAAGGCCATCACGCTTGCCTGGGCGCCGATCTGCCGGTCGATCATCGAGAGCGCCATGGCCTTGGCTGCCGTAACGTCGTAGCCGCGAGCCATGAGACCGCGGGTGACACCGCCGAGTCGTTCGATGGTGGTTGGGTCGTACGCGCCGGCGTGCTCCGACAGGAGCGCCTGGTGCACCTTGGTCTGATGGGACAGCATCGTGGCCATGATGGCGATGCCCAGTGAGCCGCCGAGCTGGCGCATGAGGTTGAACATCCCCGTACCCTGGCCAAGCTTGTGCATGGGCAGCCCCGCCATGCTGGCGCCAGTCAGCGGCACGAAGAGCAGTCCCAGCCCCACGCCGCGGAGGATGAGCGGCCAGAACATGTCGTCCTGCCCGGCATCGAGCGTGAGGGTGGACAGCGAATACATCGACGCCAGGAAGAGCAGCGCGCCGATCACGATGAGCGGGCGCGCATCGAGCTTCCCGCCCAGCCGCCCCATCACGGCCATGCTCACCGCGCTGGCGATCGCGCCCGGGAGAATGACCATCCCCGTCTGCTGGGCCGTGTAGCCATGCAGCGACTGCAGGAATACCGGCAGCACGAACACCGATCCGTACAGGGCCAGACCGAGGAACGCCGCGAAGGTCACCCCCGGCGCGAGCTGCCGCGACTTGAGTACGCGGAAGTCGATCACCGGCTCGTCGATCGTAAGCTCACGCCACACCAGCAAGATGGTGCTCACCACCGTCACCACCGCGAGCGTGGTCACGAAGCGGGACTCGAACCAGTCGTACCGCTCGCCGCGCTCGAGCATCCATTGCAGCGAGCCCACGGCGAGGGTGAGCAGCACGATCCCCAGCACGTCGACCGACTTGGCCTTCACCTGATGCGACGCATCTTTCACGTACGTCCACACCATGATCCCAGCGATCATGCCGAGGGGCACATTGATGTAGAAGATCCACGGCCACGCGTACGCATCCACGATGAAGCCGCCAAGGGTGGGGCCGAGCGTGGGGCCGACCATCACGCCGACGCCGAAGATCGCCTGCCCAATGCCGCGCTCGTGCGGCGGGAACGACTCGAAGAGCGTGGTTTGCGCGGTGCTGAGGAGTGCCCCGCCGCCCAACCCCTGTAGCACGCGCCAGAACACCAACCCCCACAGGGTGGTGGCTGCCCCACAGAAGAAGCTGGCCACCACGAAGAGGGCGATCGAGCCGGTGAGGTAGCGCTGCCGCCCGAAGAAGGCGCTCAGCCAGCTCGACATCGGAATGACGATCACATTTGCAATGATGTAGGAGGTGCTCACCCACGCGATCTCGTCGAGCGTGGCTCCGAGGGTCCCCATCATGTGCGGGATTGCCACGTTGACGATGCTCGTATCCACCAGCTCGAGCACCGCCGCCAGCGTCACGGCGATCGCGATCAGATACTTGTTCTTGTACGGATCGTCGACCGCATCCGCGGGCAGCACCTGCGGCGTGCGCGCTCCCTCGGTGGCCACCAGCACGCTCTACTTGACCACGATGTGCGTGAGCACGCTCATGCCGGGACGCAGCGGGCGATCGGCGCCGAGCCCCTTGGTGATGCGGATGCGCACGGGTACGCGCTGCACGACCTTGGTGAAGTTGCCGGTGGCATTGTCGGGGGGGAGCAGGGCGAACTTGGCGCCGGTGGCGCTCGCGATGCTCTCCACTTCACCCTCGACGGCGGCGCCATCGTAGGCATCCACCTCGATCACCACCTTCTGGCCGGCGCGGATGCGCGCAAGCTGCGTTTCCTTGACGTTGGCGGTGACGAATACGCCGCTGTCGCTCACGAGGCTCATGAGCGTTTGCCCGGCCTGCACCAGCTGCCCTACCTCCACCTGCTTGCGTGACACGACGCCGGCGATGGGGGCGGTGAGTGTGGTGTACGAGAGCTGCAGCCGCGCGTTGTCACGCATGGCCTCGGCCGCCGCCAGGCGCGCCTCCGCCATGTGCACTCCCGCTTCGGCATTGGCGATGCTGCTCGTGGCCGACGTGACCTGGCGCTGCATGGCCGTGAGCTGCGCCTGCGCGGCGTCGTACGCCGCTCGCGCCGCATCGAGCTGCGCCATGCTGATGATCTGCTTGGCCGAAAGCTCCTGCGCGCGTGCAAGATCACTCCGGGCCTTCGTGAGCTGTGCGCGTGCCGCTGCCACCTGTGCGTTCCCCACGTCGCGCTGGCTGGAAGCGGTGCGCACCATGGTCACCGCCTGTCCATCCAGCCCTGGGCCGCCCGCAGCCGCCCGCGCGGCCGCCAGCTCCGCCTCTGCCTGCGCCAGCCTCACCGCGAACTCCCGGTCATCGAGGCGCACCAGCTCCGCCTGCTGCGTCACGGGCGCATTCTCCGCCACGTTCACGGCCAGTACGTAGCCGCCCACTTTCGCCACGATCGGCACGATGTGCCCCTCGACCTGGGCGTTATCGGTGGACTCGTGCGACTGACCATACGCCCACTTGGAGTAGCCCCACACACCGACACCGAGAGCCAGCGCGACGGGAACGACGAGACGGATGTTCATTGGATGGATACGGAGGGTGCGGATGGACACGTCGAAAACAGAGGAGCCGTGCTCATGGCATGCGCCGGACGGTCCCCATCGCCTTCGCCAGTGCCACCCGGGCGCCCTGATAAGTGGCGAGGGCGTCGTTGCGGAGCGTACGGGCCTGATTGAGAGAGAGCAGGGCGATAATCACGTCGGCGTTGCCGGCCACCCCCGCACGGAAGCGCTCCTGGGCCTGCGACACCTCCTGCTCGGCGAGGCGCAAGCGCTCGCGCACGGCCTCCACTTGTTCGGTGGCCGACGCGAGATCGAGCAGCGCGGTCCGTACGTCGAGCGAGCCCTGGGCGCGCAGCTCCTTGAGCCGCGCGTCGGTCTCGCGCGCCACGGCGAGCTGCTCCTCGAGGCGTGACTCGCGACGGAAGCCGTCGAAGATGCCGAGCGACAGTTGCACGCCCCAGGTGTAGGTGGGAAGGAGGCGCTCGTAATTGCGTCCGATCACGCCGTGCTCCGCCAGCGCCGACAGCTGCGGGGTGCGCTCCCAGCGGATCGCCTTGGCGGCGAGCTGCTGGGCGGATTCCTGCGCGCGGAGTGCTCGGACGTCGGGGCGCGCGTCGAGCGCGGCGTCGAGCGCGGCGTCGAGCGCGGCACTCTCCGAGGGAGGCGTGCTCTCCAGCGGTAGCGCGGCGAGCGAATCGGCCAGTTCGATCGGGGCGCTGGGCGGCATGCCCGTTACGCGCTTGAGTTCGAGCAGGGTGCGATCGCGTTCGTTGCGGGCGCCGATGATCTGTGCGCGCACGTTCGCCAGCTGGGATTCGGCGCGGGTCACATCGAGCGCGATCCCCACGCCGGCGCTCAGCTGGTCACGCGCGATGCGCACGAGGTCAGCGGCGAGCGCCGAATCGGCGCGTCGTGCCGCCAGCTGTGCGTCGGCGCGCGCAGCCCGCACGTAGGTGGCGGCGGCCTGCGCGGCGGCTGCCTCGGCCTGCGCTTCCACGTCGAGCGATGCGGCGCCGGCGATAGCCTGCGCGGCGCGCCATCCCTGGTACTTCCCGAGGTCTAGCAGCGGCGCCTGGACGCGATAGCGCAGGTCGAGCGTGGGGATGGGGCCGAGCAGCTCCCCGTCGGGGCGGAGCAGGGGGCGCCCCGTTGCGGGGTTGTTGAAGGAAAAGCCAAAGGTGGCGGAGTTGAGCGTGCGCTCCGCCTGTTGCACGCCGGCGGCCAGATCGGGCAGGAGTGCACCGCGCCGCTGCGTGACGCGGGCCGACGCCTGCGATACGCGGGCGCGCGCCACGTCGACGGCTCCATTCTGTTTGGCGGCGAGACGGGCGGCATCGCCAAGCGACAGGCGCTGGGCGCGCACTGCGTGCAGCGGTGCGGACGTGAGCGCCACAACCGCGAACACCACGGCCGGACGCATGAATCGGGAGAGGGTCATGGGGTGCGCGATGTGAGCGCGTGGAGATAGAACTCGAGCATCTCCTCGAGGATCTGCTCGTCGGCGCCGAGCGTGGGGTGCAGTGGGCGGTTGGCGGCCCATGTGGCGTGCGACATCCAGAGGGCGGAGTACATGCGGGCGGCGATCAGCGGGTCGACGGGGCGGAACTCGCCGCGTGCGACCCCCCGTTCGATGATCCCCGCCACGAGGCGGCGCGCACGCGCGATCACTTCGCTCGCGTAGAAGGCCATCAGGTCGGGGCACTGGGGCAGTTCGGCCATCACGAGCCGATGCAGCGTGTGCACGCGCTCTTCGCGCAGGAAGTGCCACCATGCGGTGGCGAGCTGGCGGAGCAGCGATTCCGCGCTGGCGTCGCCGTCGGCTTCGTCGCGCTGCGCTTCCCCGCTGGCGATGGCGTCGACGATGGTGGTGCGGACCATCTCCCGAAACAGCGCATCCTTGTGGGGGAAGTAGAGATAGATGGTGCCTTTGGCTACGCCGGCGCGTTTGGCGATGTCGTCGAGTCGTGCCCCGGCGAGCCCCTTCTCGCCGAATTCATGGAAGGCGGCGTCGAGGATCTGCGTGGGGCGGGACTCCGGGGCGCGGCGACGGGTTGGCACACTGGGAAGTTAGTGACTGACCAGTCAGTTTGTATACGGCCCGTGGCGACATGGGCGGTGGGCTTCGCGTGGCCGGTGGGGGCGGAGCGCGCGGATGGGCGGGGTGCCTGGCAACGCAAAACCGCAGATGCCGGGGGTTCCGGCACCTGCGGTGCGATGCTGCTGCTAAACTGTCGTATTGCTGCTGCGGTCGGCGCGGTGGTACGACGCGCCGCTCAGCCCAGCGTCGGCGACGAAACGGTGACAGCCGCCTCGGCCTTGTGATGCGACGCGAAGCGCGCGTTGGTCCAAAGCACGATCCCGTAAATGATCGCGCCAAGGAATACGAGGCCACCGATCAGACCGGTGAACGCCGCGCCCATGTCACTGCCCTGCTTCTCGTGACCAGCCATCGTGGTGGGAATCTGTGGGGGAGTGTCGGAACTGCCGGAACGCTATCGCTTACTGCGTGTCGGCGACGCGCACCGACACCATGTGATCATTCTGGGCGATGGACGGCAGGAGGTCCAGCCCCTGCGTCACCTGGCCGAACACCGTGTGCACCCCATTGAGGTGGCGGGTGTTGGCCTCGCTCAGCACGATGAAGAACTGGCTGCCCCCGGTGTCCTTGCCGGCGTGCGCCATGGAGAGTGCCCCGACCGCGTGCTTGTGAGGGTTGCCGGCCGTCTCGCACTTGATCTTGTGGCCCGGGCCGCCCGTGCCGACGGGGCCCTTGCCGTCCTTCGTGTGCGGGCAGCCACCCTGCACGACGAACTCGGGGATCACCCGGTGGAACTTGATGCCGTCGTAAAACCCGGCGTTCGCGAGCTGCTCGAAGTTGTCGACGGTGATCGGCGCCTCGCCCGGGAAGAGTTCGGCGACGATGGTGCCCTTGTTCGTTTCAAAAGTTGCCAGCTTGGCCACGGAATCCTCGGAAGGTTGACGGACTGGCGCGCAATCTACACGGGGGGACCACGGGCGGAAATCGCCACCGCGACGGCCCGAGCCACGGCTCGAACCACCGCCGCGGCAACGGGTGGCCTATTGCTCAGCTCGTCCTTGTGATGGAACTTACCCGGAGACGGCCCGTTCCCCTCTCCAGTCCGGCCATGCCTTCAGAGCCCACCGCCGCGTCCCGACGCGACCTGTTGCGTCAGAGCGCCGTCGCGCTCGGTGCCGCGACCCTCGCCGCTCCCTTGCTCGCCGGCCCCGCCGACGCCCAGCCCCCGCGTCAGCCCAACACCGGCCGCATCGGTGGGCTGCTCAACCAGCTCAGCCAGCAGACCCAGTGGAAGAGCCCTGAGCTGCGCCTCGTGCGCCGCGTCACCCTCGGGCTCTCGGAGGCCGACGTCGTGCGCGTGCAGCAGCTCGGCTACACCGCCTACCTCGAGGAGCAGCTCAACCCCGGCACCATCCCCGACCCGGTGATGGACGCCCGCCTCCAGGCCCCCCTGTTCACGCAGCTCCTCGGCTTCACCCCGCGGCAGCTCGCCGAGCAGCAGGAGCGCGGCTCCTCCTACTTCGACGCGCAGCTTCCCATGTCGCTCCTCACGTCCGAGCGCGCGATCTGCTCGCGCCGGCAGCTGCAGGAGCGCATGTATGAATTCTTCCTCGATCAGCTGTACGTCCCCATCTGGAATAGCGGGCTGCCGCCCATTCATTACGAACGCACGATTCGCCCGCACGTACTCGGGAGCTTCGGGGCCCTCACGCGCGCCGGCATGCGCAGCACGTCCATGCTGCAATATCTCGATCAGATCTGGAGCACGCGCTGGGGCGTCAACGAGAACTACGCGCGTGAACTGATGGAGCTCCACACCGTGGGGTGGGATGGCGGCTACACGCAAGCCGATGTCGCCGGACTCGCCCGCATTCTCACCGGGTGGAGCATGAACGCAGACATGGAGTTCGAATACAAGGCGTGGAATCACGACTTCGGCGCGAAGCGCGCGTTCGGCATGTCGTTTCCTGCCCGCCCGCAGGCCGACAGCGGCACCGCCGGCATGGACGAGGGCATCGCCTTCGGTGAGATGCTCATCCGCCATCCCAGCACCAAGCGCTTCCTCGCCACGAAGATGTTGCGCTGGTTCGTGTCCCCCGATCCCACGGAAGCGCAGATCCAGGCGGTCATCAACGCCTATGGCGCGGAGGGCGACATCAAAGCCATGCTGCGCGTGGCGCTCTCGCGCGAGAACCTCATGCGCGCGCCGGCCATGCTCAAGCGGCCGTTTCATTACGGCGTCTCCGTGCTGCGCGCCACGCAGGCCACGTTGCGCCCCGTCGTCGACATTCGCCGCGATTATCTCTCAGCCGTCTATCCGATCAACAACATGAGCCAGCCGTTCATGAACTGGCCCACGCCCGACGGCTATCCCGATCACGCCGAGTTCTGGGCGGGGCTGATCGTGGATCGTTGGAACGAGGCGAACAACAACCTCGTCTCCGAATTCGACGCACCGGGGCGTGCGGTGACCAACTGGTCGCTGTTCATGGGCAACGGCACCGAGGACGGCGCGGTGCGCGCCATCAACACGCGCCTCTTCGGTGGCGAGATGTCCCTGGCGCTCGAGAACGAACTGCGCGTGATCCTGCGCCCGGGTGTGAACAGCGCGCGCGTGGCCAGCGCCCTGCGCCTCGCGGTCACTGCGCCGGAATTCCACTTCTTCTGACCGCCTCTCCTCTCATGCATCATCCAGAGCCCCATCATGGCGCGAGCGGCGGTTGCGAGGAATATCGCGCGCTCGATCGCCGCCGCTTCATCGGCATGACCTCCATGAGTGCCATGGCGGCCGCGCTGCCGTCGTGGTTTCCTGAGGTGCGCCTGGCGCAGTCGCAGGATTCCGCGCGCGACATCGTCGTGTCGGTCTTCATGCGCGGCGGCGCCGACGGCCTCACGCTCGTGGCGCCTTACGGCGATCCCACCTACTACGCGGTGCGTCCAACGATTGCCGTCCCGCGCCCCGACTCCACGTCGCCGAATCGCGGCACCGCACTCGACGACTTCTTCATGCTCCCTCCGGGCATGGTGGCGCTGCTGCCGGCGTACCGTGCCGGCCAGCTCGCGATCGTGCACGCGGCGGGGCAGCGTTACAGCACCTCGCGCTCGCACTTCGAGGCGGAGCGATATCTCGAGCAGGGGAAGCCCGACGATTATTCGCTCGAAAGCGGCTGGCTTGCGCGCCATCTGGCCAGCTCGCGCCCCCTCGACCCCTCGGCGTCGATGCGCGCCGTGTCGCTCACCGGCGGCATGCCGCGCACGCTGCAGGGCGGCCCGAAGACGCTGCCCGTACCCAATCCCGCCAACTTCTCGCTCAACACACCGCACGAACTGGCCCTGCAGCGCCTCTTCGCCAGTGCATGGGCGCCCCTGCGCAGCGCAGCGCTCGACGGGCTCGCCACCATCAACGTGATGCGTGGGCTCAACTTCCCCGGGTATCAGCCGGCGAACGGTGCGCGCTACGACGACAACCAGATGGGCAACTCCATGCGTGCGATTGCCACGATGATCCGGGGGGAAATCGGGCTCGAGGCGGCGCACGTGGACTACGGCGGGTGGGATACGCATAACCAGCAAGGCAGCGTGGGGAACGGCGGCGCGATGGCCACGAGCATGACGGAGTTCTCGCGCGCGCTCGCGGCGTTCTGGCAGGACATCATGCAGGGGCCGCAGGCGATCCGTGTCACGCTGGTGGTAGCCACGGAGTTCGGTCGCAACGTGCGCGAAAATGGCAGCATGGGCACGGACCATGGCCGCGCCGGTGTGATGTTCGTGATGGGACCCGCCGTACGCGGCGGCCGCGTGTTCGGCGACTGGCCAGGCATCGCACGCGAACAGCTCGAGGACGGTCAGGACCTGCGAGTGACCACCGATACCCGCGACATTCTCGCGGAACTCGTGCAGGCGCGCCTCAACAATCCCAATCAGTCGCTGATCTTCCCCAATTACGTCCCCCGGTTCCGTGGAGTCTTTCTGTGAGCCGCGTGACGGCTGCCGCGTCGGCACCCGCGAGCCCTCGTGTAATGCCGCGAGTGCTGTCGCGGACGCAGTCGGTCATCACGGCGGCGGGGCTGCTCGCGCTACAGGCCTGCGCTGGCATCGAGGGCCCCGCCGGGCCGCAAGGACCCGCGGGCCCCGCCGGTCCGCAGGGGCCCACGGGACCGCAGGGTCCCACCGGAGCAACCGGCGCGCAGGGTCCCACCGGCCCCACCGGTCCGCAGGGCCCGGCCGGCGTGGTCAATCGCTTGGAAAGCACGGGCCTGTTCGACGAAACCGGCACCTTCTCGCTCGTGCTTCCCGCCGCTGCCGTGGCCAACAACCGCCTGCCCTTTGTGGCGTGCTGGATCAGCACCAACAACAACACCTGGCTCAGTGTGAGTCAGGTGCCCGCCACCAACGGCGATGTGTACTGCGGCATCACCACGGCCGGTACCACCAAGTCCATCACCATCACCAACGGGCTGGTCGGGTGGCGCTACTACATCGTCGCAATGTGGTGACGGCGTGACCGCGCCTCGCCCACCACGCGTACTCGCCGCCGCCTTGCTGCTCCTCGGCGCCTGCAAAGCGGTGGAGTCACCGGTGCGCGTGACCACCTTCACCGTCAACGCCGCCGTTCCCACACTCACCACCGGCCCCAACCCCATCGCTGCGGCGAGCGCCGAGGTGCTGGTGGGACAGACCGGCGGAGGTGGATGGAGCACGTACGGCCGCGCCGCCGTGCCCGCGAGCAGCTTCGGTAGCAGCGTGCCCGTCGCCGGGACACTCGGCTGCGGCAGCAGCATCGCGTGCACAGTAGTCGTACGCGTCCGACTGCTCGATGCCTCCGGCGTACCGTTCGACTCGGCAGATACCCCGGCCTTCACCCTCGCTGGCGGCGACACGCGCACCGCCTCCGGGTTCGAGTTCCGTCCGGTGCATCGGCTCGTCTTCCTCGATACCGCGATCGTGCTCCCCATGGGGGTCGGTCGCACCGTGGCCGTCGCGGTGCTCGACAACGCCGATCGTCCATTGGTGGGGCGACCGCTCACCTTCACGTCGAGTGATCCATCGATCGTCACGGTGAACGCTGCCGGGCAGGTGGTGGGAGTCCGCGGCGGTCGCGCGGTGGTGACGGCCGCGCGTGAATCGCGCACGGCACGCGTGGCGGTCACCGTGAATATGCTGCAGCAGTTCTCGCTCTCTGCCGCGGCGCCCAACGTGATGCGCACACTCACGGTGCGGGTCATACCCACACTGCAGGTGGCCCCCGGCGTGAGTCAGCGGGTCCGCTACACCAGTAGCGACAGCAGCGTGGCCATCGTGGACAGCACCGGTCTCGTGACCGGGCGCGCTGAAGGCACCGTGACGATCTCCGCTGCACCCGATGCCGATCCCACGCAGGTGCGCAGCGTGTCGATCACCGTAGACCCGTATCGCGCCGCCTCGCAGTACCGCTACGTGAACGCCATGATACGCCCCGAACCGTCGTTCAGCATCAACGGGGCCTGGGCGCTGCAGGGGAACAACGTGATCGTCGCCGGTTGTGGCGGCATCGCACGCTGGAACGGCGCAACCTGGCGCTACGAAACGAATATCGGCCCCTGTGCCAATGCGGTCACCGGTACCGGCGACAACAATGTGTACGTGCTCGGCCCGCAATCCTGGCGCTACAACGGCACCGCCTGGGCGCGGGAGAGCTACACGCCGCCGCGCGAGATCCTTGGCGCCGTCACCGTTGAGAACGTGATCTATGCCGTTGGCCGCGATGGGATGATCGTCCGCAATGTGAACGGCACATGGAGTACGATGAACTCCGGGGTGACCGGTACCCTGCGAGCGATCGACGGTGTGTCTGGTTCCACACTGTGGGCCGTGGGCGATGGCGGTGTGGTGCTCCGCTACGACGGCATGGCGTGGCAGACGGTGTTGCCTGCCGGCGGATTGTACAGCGAGTGCACCGCCGTGCACGTGCGTGCCGCCAACGATGTCATGCTCGCCTGCAACGAACGCGGGTGGGGGGGCAACATCCAGCGCTGGGACGGCAAGACGTTCGAACGCATGGAGGGGCCGTCGCGCGAC
Organism: Gemmatimonas sp.; assembly: GCF_044344655.1. Classification (GTDB taxonomy): domain Bacteria; phylum Gemmatimonadota; class Gemmatimonadetes; order Gemmatimonadales; family Gemmatimonadaceae; genus Gemmatimonas. The sequence goes on along the minus strand of NZ_JBIJCN010000029.1, from coordinate 2,328 downwards.
CTGATGAACACCATTGTCGAAGGGGCAGGGCAGGTGTACGCCGCGGGCTGGAACAACGTGGTCTGGCGGTTGGAGGGCAGTCGTTGGGTGAGCGACGCCGAGCGCGTGAACGACACCGGCTTCCGCGCCGGCTTTGTCGATGCGGGTGGTGCGATGCTCTTCGGCGGTGACGGGCTTGTGGCACGGCGCACCGCAAGCGGATGGACCGTCACGCACGGCTCGTCCGGGTACTGGGCCACCTGGGCCGGTGGCCCCGACCTCATCATGGCCGCCGGTGGACGCGGCATGGTGGATCTGTGGGATGGCAGCACGTGGCGCAACATCCGCCCGTTCGGCGCGGGGCAGGGAATCCGCGCGCTCTGGGGTACGGGGCGCAATGCCGTCTGGGCCGTCGGGGGCAATGGAGCGGCCGTGCTCTACAACGGAGCCACCTGGCAGGACTATCCCATGCCCACGACAGCGGTGGTCTCGGGGGTGTGGGGCACGACGCGCGACAGCGTGTGGGCCGTCACTCAGGCGGGGGAGATCTTCTTCTGGAACGGTGCACGCTGGGCGCTCACCTTCCGCACCGGGCGTACGCTCAACGCCATTCACGGACGCGATGCGCGTAACATCCTGGCGGTTGGCGAGGACGGGCGCATCTGGAAGTTCGACGGCCGCGCGTGGACCCGTGAGGAAAGCGGTACCGATCAGAGCCTGCGTGCGGTGTTTATGGGGCCGACGCGCGCGTTCGTTGCGGCGCCCACACAACTGCTCGATCGACGTGACGGTGAGTGGCACGTCTCCGCGCCGTTCGCCGGCCACAACTACCAGTGGATTACCGGCAGCGGCGATCGCGATGTGTACGCCGGCGGTTGCGGCAATACCACGATCCGGCGCTTCGACGGGACGCAGTGGCTGGCAGAGGTACCGACCAATGTCACGACCTGCTCCAATGGCGGCACGGTGGTGCCGGGTGGCGGCCTGTTCATCGGTGGCGGTGGGCGGGACTTTATCAGTGGCACCGGACCGAATGGGGTGAGACCGGGGCAGCCATAGCGGCCGACGCCGGTGCGCACGGCCTGTTCTGCTCAGCCGGTGCGTCCCCTCTCCCTCATTCCATTCCGGCGCTCGGGCACACATCCGCCACGACGCACGACCCGCATGCCGGCTTCCGCGCAAAGCACGCGCGCCGGCCGTGCCAGATGAGCAGGTGACTCAGCAGCGCCCAGTCCTGCTGCGGAAACAGCGGCATCAGCTCTCTCTCGATGCCGATGGGGTCGGGTTCGCGCGTGAGGCCGAAGCGTCGTGCGAGACGCTGCACGTGGGTGTCCACCACGATCCCTTCGTTGATATCGAAGGCGTTGCCAAGGATCACGTTGGCCGTCTTGCGCCCCACTCCGGGGAGCGGCACGAGCTCGGCGATCGTGCGCGGTACGTCACCGCCAAAGCGGTCCACCAGCATGTTCGCCATCCCCACCAGGCTCTTGGCCTTCGCGCGGAAGAAGCCGGTGGTGCGCACGATCTCTTCCACCGCCTCTACCTTCGCCACACTGAGGGCGTGCGCCGTGGGATAGGCCTCGAAGAGCGCGGGCGTCACCATGTTCACCCGCGCGTCGGTGCACTGTGCCGACAGGATCGTGGCGCACAGGAGCTCGAACGCATTGCGATGATCGAGTTCGCAGTGGGCATCCGGATATTCGGCCTTGAGCCGTTCGAGCACCACGCCCGCCACCGCCTGCTTCTCGGCCTTCGTTTTGGGGCTCTTGGCCACCGGCGCGGCGCGCTGCGACGGCTTGAGCCCGAAGGTCTTCGACGTCTTGCGCTTGCCCTTCCCCGCGCTGCGCTCGGGGAGGACGGGTGCCGCGGCCGGGGCCTGGCGCGCGGCCTTCGCGGGCTTCTTCACGCTCAACGGCTGGCGGGGGGCGTTCGATCCTTTGGGCATCCGCGCGGTGTCTAGATCACGCGCAGCAGCGCCGCACCAGATCGTGCTGCTGCGGTCCCTGCTGCGGTCCCGATTGCTCCCGCGCGCCGTGCCGCCGCAAACGCCATCACCTCCGCGGCGGATCTCGTGTTGAGCACATTCGAGGCCCTCAACCATCCCTTGCGTGCCACCGCCACGCCGAGTTCGAGATTGTCGAACCCTTGCGGGGAGTGGGCGTCGGGGCCGATGCTCACCATGGCACCTTTCTCCGCGGCAATCCGGCAGGCGCGCCAGTCGATATCGAGCCGGTGCGGGTCGGCGTTGAGTTCGATCGCCACGCCCACGCGTGCCGCCTTCTCCAGAATGGCGTCGAGGTGGATGGCATACGGCTCGCGCGTGAGGAGTAGGCGTCCCGTAGGGTGTCC
>NZ_JBIJCN010000059.1:0-13810 GCF_044344655.1 Gemmatimonas sp. | reverse complement strand
CGCGGCGCTTGGCTACCGTGAACAGGCGTTCCTGCGGATCGGCTACAAGGCGCAGCAGGGCCAAGGGCGTGGCCCTTCGGTTGGGCTGGGGATCCAGCGCGGCAACATCGGCATCGACATCGCGCGTCGGTTCGATGCGCTCTCGGCGCAGCTTGGCGATCCGCCGACCTACTTCTCGTTGCGAGCGCGGTTCTGATGCGGCGCACCTTCGCACGATTCCCGTCGTGGGGTAGCGGGATGAGGCAGGCTCGCCGGCACGTGCTGCTACCACTGCTGTCCATCCTCGTGGCCGCGCCTCGCGTGCTGCTGGCGCAGGTGCCGCAGGTGGCGCCCGTGGCCCTTCAGCGCCTTGCTGGCGCTGGCAGCCAACGTGTCGCCCACCAATCTCTGGCGGGATCGTCCAACGGTGGGGAAATCGCCTCACATAGGGAGCCGTCGGCGGTGGTCGCCGACATCCAGCCTACGCGGCCTGCGCAACCTGCGCCGCCGGCCACACCGGTGGCTCCATGGTGGGCGCCGTTCGCCTCCGCCGCCATCCCGGGGGCGGGGCAGTTTACGCTCAAGCAGCAGCGGAGTGTGGCCTATCTGGTGGCGGAGACGTTTCTTGTGCTCCAGTACCTTGCTGCGCGTCGTGACGGCAACAGCGAGCGCAATGCGTACCGGGCGCTGGCGGCGGACGTCGCACGCAAGCCCTTTGGGGGGGCGCGTCCGGTGGGCAGTTGGGATTACTACGAGAATCTCGAGAAGTTTCTCGAGAGCGGCGCCTTTGACCGCGTGCCTGGCGGGGCAGTGGACCCGGAGACGGATCCGTCCACGTACAACGGCGCGCGGTGGTTGTTGGCCCGCGAAACCTTCTGGCGGAATCCCGCCGTGGCGCCCGCCGTGGGCAGCAGCGAGTACCAGCGAGCCCTGGCGTTTTATCAACGATCAGCTGTGACCGACGAGTACCGGTGGAGCTGGTTCGACGCCACGTTGGAGCAGGACGTGTATGTGCAGACGATCCGCAGCGCGAACCGCAGCTATCAGCGTGCCGTCAACATGCTGGGAGTGGTGGCGGTTAATCATCTGGCGAGCCTGATCGACGCCTATGTGAGTGTACGCATTCGGCGATTCGGCGGGGCAGGTGTTGGTGGGTTTGCCCTGACGCACGTCGAGACCGGGTATCAGCCGGCGCCAGGGGATCCGCAGCGCGGGCAGTGGCAGGCCGCCCTGCGCTTTGCCCCCACCCCGCGCCGTTAGTCGCGCCGCTCGGGCCGCAGACGGCCACGGTCGCTCCTGCGGTGGGGACTGCCGTCAGGTGCCCGGGCGTTTCCGCCATTGGGCTGGAGATGCTCCCGTAGTTTGTGACAATGGGCACTTCGTGCCGAATATCGGGCGACGATCGTCAAATGGTTGAGCCGCTGTGCGGCCACCCCGTACCGCGGCGAGCGCAGCTTACGACTGCCGGTTGTGCGGCCTCTTCGCTATTCCCCGATGAGCCAGTCGATCCACGATCGGAGCGCAGTGCTGCTGACGACGCGTCCAATGCACGCGCCGGACTGGCTGTCATCGTGGTGGACCAGCTTCGGTCCCCCGCAGGTAACGGCTGACCCCGATATGGCGGTGCAGCAAGCCTTGAAGGCGCATCCTCGGCTGATTCTGATCGACGCCTGCGGTGAGAGCGCGTGGAGCGAGCTGGCGCTTGCCGCTTGTCGTCGCCTGAAGCGCGATGCGTACACGGGCATCGTACCCGTGTTCATGATTGTGCCGCCCGCCCTGTTCGCCAGTGCGTTCGCAGCGGGTGCAGACGAGGTCGTGCGGGAGGACGGTGACGCTGACGAGGCCCTTGCGCGGATTGGCGCCATGCTACGTCGCAGCGATCGCGATACCGACGTGCACCCTTCCACGCGTCTGCCGGGCGCGCGTGAGATCGAGGCAGAGCTTGAGCGCCGAGTGCACCGTGGCGAGAAGTTCGCCGCCTGCTACGCCGACCTCGACTTCTTCAAGGAGTTCAACGACCGCTACGGCTACCACCACGGTGATCAAGTGATTCGTCTCGTGGCGCGCATTCTCCATGACGTGGTAAAGGGGCTCTGCGGCGAGGAGGGGTTCGTGGGGCATATCGGCGGTGACGATTTCCTCTACACGATCCCGCTGGCGGCGGTCGCGCGGGTCTGTGACGACGTGGTGCACGTGTTCGACGAATTGATTCCACTGCAGTATTCCGAGCAGGATCGTCGCGTGGGATACTTCTTCGGCAAAGATCGACGGGGCCAGCTCCATCGCGTCCCGCTCATGACCCTGTCGGTCGGCGTGGTGACCAACCAGCGGCGGCATTTTTCGCGTGGTACCGAGGTCAGCGAGTTGGCGACGGAAATGAAGAGTTATGCGAAGACGTTGCCGGGATCCGTCTGGGCCGTCGATCGCCGACGGTACGAACCAGCCGCCTTGGCCACGGCATCGGGGGCCGGGGCGGCCACTGACCGGCACGCTACGCGCTCACGGGGACGTGCCTGATGACGGTCGCGTGTCCTGAATGTCGATCGGTGTTCCGGGTGGATCCCGCGAAGGTACCGGCCACCGGGGTGCGAGCGCGGTGCTCGGTGTGCGGCGGCGTGATCGCGATCGCTGGTGGAACGCTCCCGGTGTTGGTGACGCCGGTGGCCTCGAGTAGGGCGGTCCCGGTGTATGGTACCGGGGGGGCGCCGGCCGCGCCGTTGACCGGGGCAACCGGGGCAACCGGGGCGACGGCCGCGACTTCGCCGCCGAGCGTCTCAGGGCCCCCGTCGGTCCCCCCCGCGCCCCCACCGTCCGCTCCGACAGCCGCTCTGGGGGCCCGCTTGCCGGGGGGGGCGCTACCTACGGCCGGTCGCCCGCCCATCAACCCGTTCCTGCGTGCAGATCCGTCGCAGCGGGCCCGGCGCCTCGCACGTGCCCTCGTCTCGGACCTGGTGGCGTATCACCCACAAAAGCGCGAGGACGGCCTTCGCGACGGAACGCTGCGCCAGCTGTTTCGCGATGAGATCAAGAAGAGCTACGAGGAGTACGTGGAGCAGATGGGTCGCGAGGCGGCCGAGGCGGCCCCGCACTTTCAGGACGCACTCAACGAAATCCTCGCGGGCGGACGCCGTCTGTTCTGATCGGGAGCGGTCGCGCGCCGCCGGTTTCCCCGAGCGGCGCCTGTTCCCGGATGCCGCGACCGGATAGCTTCCCTGTATTCGAGGGCTGGTTACGCCGCAGGCACATGTCGGGCCGCTTTCCCTTGCGGAAGGCGGCTCGTGACGTACAGGGAGAGGACGCATGCAGGATGGGGAACGGCTGAAGGTGCTCGCGAGGTCGGACGAACGACTCGCGGACATGCGGAGGTATCTTTGACGTCGAGTCGAAGCGCTCGACGCTGAATGCCTACGAGGAGGAGATGGCCGACGCGGCCTTCTGGAACGACCAGGAGCACGCGCGCGACATCGTCCAACAGGTCAAGGTGCTCAAGGGCTGGGTCGAGCCCATGGATGCTCTTACGTCGCGCATCCAGGGCGCGCGGGAGCTCGACGAGCTGCTCGAGCTGGAACCCGACCAGGGGATGAACAAGGATCTCGATCTCGAGGTCCAGCGTATCGTGTCTGAACTCGATGCGTTCGAGCTCAAGTCGCTCCTGCGCGGCAAGGACGACTTCCGCGATGCCCAGGTCGAAATCTCTGCCGGTGCCGGCGGTACCGAAGCCCAGGATTGGGCCTCGATGCTCCTGCGGCTCTACACCCGCTGGGCCGAACGCAAAGGCTTCGAGCTTGAGATGCTCGATCTCTCCGATGGGGAGGAAGCGGGGATCAAGGGGGCCGTGCTCGAGATCAAGGGGCAGTATGCCTACGGTTTCCTGCGTCCCGAGTCGGGCGTGCATCGTCTGGTGCGCATTTCGCCCTTCGACTCGCAGGCGCGCCGGCATACCAGCTTTGCCTCGGTGTTCGTGTATCCCGTCGTGAACGAAGAGATCAACATCGAGATCCGCGAAGAAGATCTGCGCATCGACGTGTACCGCGCCTCGGGAGCCGGCGGACAGCACGTCAACAAGACCTCCTCGGCCGTGCGCATCACGCACTTGCCCACGGGCATCGTCTGCGCGTCGCAGCAGGAGCGGTCGCAGTTCAAGAACAAGGCGACCGCCATGAAGCAGCTCAAGAACCGCCTCTATCAGCTCGAGGCGGACAAGCAGGCGGCGGTGAAGGCGGCCTTCGATGCGAACAAGCAGGATGTGACCTTCGGCAGCCAGATCCGCAGCTACGTCTTCCAGCCTTATACGATGGTCAACGACCACCGCACCGAGCTCAAGATCGCTGATGTCCAGAAGGTTATGGACGGCGACATCGATCCGTTCATCCAAGCCTTCCTCAAGGCCGAAAGCGAAAGCAGCGCGCAGGGAGGCGTATCGTGAGCAGTGAACCGATGAGCGGGCCGGATTCGGCGGGGCAGGAGGCGGGTGCCGCGCAGGGCCAGGAGCTCAACTTCGTGATGAAGGCCCGTCGCGAGAAGCTCGATCGCCTCCGCGCCGCCGGGGTGGAGCCATTCGGCTATTCCTTCGACCGCACGCATACGGCCGCCGAGGCGGTGGTGGCGTTGGGCACGTCGGACGAGGGCCCTGAGGTGGCGGTGGCCGGTCGCCTGGTGTCGTGGCGCAGTCAGGGCAAGACGGCGTTCGCGCACCTTGCCGACATGGATGGGCGTGTGCAGCTGTACTTCCGCAAGGATGATATCGGGGAGGCGCTCTTCGCCCAGCTTGGCGAGTACGACCTTGGCGACTGGGTGGGGGTGCGTGGGCCCATGATGCGCACGCGCACCGGGGAAGCCACGGTCAAGGTGGTGCACGCGGAGCTGCTGTCCAAGTCGCTGCGTCCGCTGCCACTGGGCAAGGAGCAGATGGTCGACGGCCAGCTCGTTCGGTACTCCGCGTTCAGCGACACTGAGCAGCGGGCCCGCCAGCGTTACGCCGATCTTGCGGTGCATCCCGAAGTGCGCGCCCTGTTCCGTGCGCGCTCCGCGCTCACGCGCACCATCCGCTCGCATCTTGACGGTCTCGGTTACCTCGAGGTGGAGACGCCGGTGCTGCAGCCACTGTACGGCGGCGCGGCGGCCCGTCCGTTCATTACGCACCACAACACGCTCGACATGCCGCTCTATCTGCGGATTGCCGACGAACTGTATCTCAAGCGCCTGATCGTGGGCGGTTTCGAGCGCGTCTACGAGATTGGGCACGACTTCCGCAACGAAGGCATCGACCGGACGCACAATCCGGAGTTCACGATGCTCGAGTTCTACGAGGCGTTTGCGGACTACACGACGATGATGTCGCGCGTCGAGTCGCTGTTGGTCGCGGCCGCGGAGGCCGTGCGCGCGATTCCGATCGTGGGGGAGAAGGTGCCGCACCTGGTGACGCCGTTCCCGCGCATCGAGTGGGTGCCGAGTCTGTCCAAGGCGGCCGGTGTCGACGTGATGGCGATCAGCGATGCGGAGCTTCGGACGCTCGCCGAACGGATCGGCGTGCAGAAGGTCGCTGCGTTGAGCCGTCCCAAGGTGCTCGACGAGATGTTCCAGGAACTTGTGGAGTCGAAGATCGACACCCCCACCTTCGTGGTCGATTATCCCAAGGAGCTGTCGCCGCTGGCCAAGCCGAAGCGAGGAGGGCCTGAGGGGATTACCGAGCGCTTCGAGCTCTTCGCGCGCGGCAAGGAGCTGGCCAATGCTTTCTCCGAGCTCAACGATCCGATCGATCAGCGTGAACGCTTCGAAGCGCAGGCGGCGTTGCGGGCGGCTGGCGATGACGAGGCGACGGGCGTGGACGAGGATTATCTGCGCGCGATGGAGTACGGCATGCCGCCCACCGGTGGCGTGGGGATCGGTATCGATCGGCTCTTCATGTACCTCACGGACACGCAGAACATCCGTGATGTGATCCTGTTTCCCACGATGCGTCCCGAGTGATCACGGGGAGCCGATCGTGAGAGATCTGGAGCTGTCGATCGCGTGGCGCTACCTGCGCAGCCGGAGAGGCTCGCGGCTGCTGTCGCTCATCAGCGTCATCGCGATTGGCGGTGTGCTGGTGGGCGTGAGCGCGCTCATTGTCATCATGGGCGTGATGAACGGGCTGCAGCGCGATCTGCGCGAGAAGATTCTGGTGGGGAGCCCTGATCTCCGGGTGCTGCCCTACGGCTCCGATATGCGCATGGCCGACTGGGCGAACCTGCTCGCCGACGTCAAGAAGGCCCCCGGCGTGGTCGAGGCCGCGCCCTTCGTGCAAACGCAGGGGCTCGTGCGAAACCTCGCCGGGTACATGGTGGGGACGCAGGTGGTGGGGATTGTGCCGGGGGGGCAGCCCGGCGACAAGGTCACGACCATTCGCGACCATGCCATCCTTGGCGACTTCCGTTTCGCGCGCGACAGTGTGGCCTTGCCGGGAGCGGTCCTCGGCAAGCTGCTGGCCTCGAAGCTCAACGCCTTTCCGGGAGACACCGTCGTGTTGCTCGGAGCGGCGGGGCTCGACATGAACGCGTCCACCGGCGCACTGGTCCCGCGCGCCGACACGGTGGTGGTATCGGGCGTGTTCGAGACGGGGATGTTCGAGTACGACGACTCCTATCTGTACCTGTCGCTCGAGGCGGGGCAGCGGTTCGCTGGATTCGGGACCGATGTGACCGGCCTTGAGGTGCGCACCACCGATCGCTGGAGCGCACCGGTGGTTGCCGATTCGCTGCGCGCGTCGCTCGAGGCCCCGGTCCGCGTCATGGACTGGCAGGAGCAGAATCGTTCGCTCTTCCAGGCGCTGAAGCTGGAGAAGCTTGGCATGAGCGTGATCCTGCTGCTCATCGTGGTCGTGGCGGCGTTCAACATTGTGAGTACGCTCACCATGGTGGTGGCCGACAAGACCCGGGAAATCGGCATTCTTCGGGCGATGGGGCTCCCGGCGGCGTCGATCCGTCGGATCTTCCTGTATCAGGGCATCGTGGTGGGGGCCGTCGGGACTGGCGGTGGCCTCGTGCTCGGGCTGATGGTGGCGCTGCTGCTCGAGAAGTACCGACTGATCGCACTCGATCCCAGCGTGTACTTCATCGATCATCTGCCGGTGGCCATTCAGGCGCTCGACGTTCTCCTGATCGTGGCGGCGAGTATCGTCATCGCGGCCGTGGCCACGCTGTATCCAGCAAAGCAGGCGGCCAGGCTCTATCCGGTCGAGGCGATTCGTCATGAGTGAGGCGACGGCGAGGCCGGCCTCCCCGGACGCCGTGCTCGAGGCTGAGGGGCTCGTCAAGGAGTTCCAAGGTGGTGACGGTGGGATCATCCGCGTGCTCGACGGGGTGTCGCTCACGGTGAAGCGCGGCGAGATGGTCGCGATTGTCGGCGCAAGCGGCGCCGGGAAGAGCACGCTGCTACACGTCCTCGGCGCGCTGGAGCGACCGTCGGCGGGGCGGATTCGTCTGGCCGGGCAGCCGGTGGAGGGGATGGCGGAGCCGGCACTCGATGCGCTCAGGAACCGCACGGTCGGCTTCGTGTTTCAATTCCATCATCTATTGCGGGAGTTCTCAGCCCTGGAGAACGTGATGATGCCGCTGCGCATCGCCGGGGAAACCATGCCTCGAGCGAGGGAGCGCGCCATGGCGTTGCTCGGGCGTGTCGGGTTGGCCTCGCGCGTCCATCATCGGCCCGGTGCCCTCTCAGGCGGTGAACAGCAGCGCACGGCCGTGGCCCGGGCGCTCGCGGCGCAGCCTGCGGTGTTGTTGGCCGATGAACCAAGTGGCAATCTCGACCGTTACAACGCTGAAGCGTTGCATGATCTGTTCGCCGAACTGGCGCGCGATCAATCGTTGGGGCTGGTCGTGGTGACCCACAACCAGTCGCTGGCCGCCCGAGCCAATCGGGCGCTATCGTTGGAGGGAGGTCAGTTGGTGCTGTCGGACGTGGGCGAGGGGGGCTGATGCTCTGCGACAACTGCAAGGAGCGCGATGCGGTGGTGCACCTGACCCGTATCGTAGACAACGCCGTCACGCAGCTCCACCTGTGCGAAAAGTGCGCGGCAGCCAAGGGCGTGGAGACCACGCTGTCGGTGCCGCAGCATCCGCTCGGGGACATCCTCCAGGCGGTGCAGCAGCAGGCGTCCACCACGAGTGAAGACGCGCCGGCCTGTGCGTTCTGCGGGGCAACGGCGCGCGACTTCCGGGCGAGCGGGCGGCTGGGCTGCCCGCACTGCTATGACGCGATGGAGCGCAGTCTCCGGGAATTGCTGCGCCGGCTCCACGGCAGCAGCCGGCATGTGGGGCAGCGCTACGAGCCCCAAGCGGCGCATCTGGTAGACAAGCCCGACACGTTGTACGACCTGCGGGATCGGCTGCGGCGTGCCATCGAGGCGGAACAGTTTGAAGTGGCGGCTGAGTTGCGCGACCGTATCAAGGTGCTGGAGACGGAGACCGTATGAGGACGGACACATGACGGCCCCCCGTCCCGGTCTCGATCTCTCGCTCCTGCCCGACGGGGGCGTGCGCTGGTTGGATGCGTCCGGCCCCAATAGCGATGTGGTGATTTCCACCCGAATTCGCCTGGCGCGCAACGTGTCGGGGTACGCCTTTACCGGGCGCGCCCGCGAAGGTGAGCGGCTGCGTATGCTGGCACAGGTGCGTGATGCCCTGACCGAGGTGCCGTCACTGAGCGGAAGCCTGCTGTTGCGCCTCGAGGATCTACCGTTGGTGGATCGCCAGCTCCTGCATGAGCGGCATCTGGTGAGCAAGGAGTTAGCGGGGCTGGACCCGCAGCACCCGGTGCGGTCGGGGGCGGCCGTGTTTCTCGGTGAGTCGGTCGGGCTGCTGGTGAATGAGGAGGACCACCTCCGGTTGCAGGCCCTCCGTTCGGGCTTTGCCGTGCCACAGGCGTTCGAAGGGGTCACACGGCTGGACCGCGAGCTGGGCGGGCAGCTGCCCTATGCGTTCCACCGGGAGTTCGGCTTCCTGACGGCCTGTCCCACCAATGCGGGCACCGGCTTGCGGGCGTCGGTGTTGATCCACTTGCCGGGGCTCGTGCTGACGAAGGAGATCGGCAAGGTGCTGGCGGGATTGCAGCAGATGGGGCTCACCTACCGCGGTCTGTACGGAGAGGGGAGCGAAGTGGTCGGCAACTTCTTTCAGTTGTCCAACCAGACCACCTTGGGGCGATCCGAAGACGAGTTGCAGGACCTGCTGGTCCGCGTGGTGCGGCACGTGATCGAGCGCGAGGAGGAAGCGCGCCGTGTGCTGGTACGTGACGCGGGGTATATTATCGAGGACAAGTTGTGGCGCGCCTACGGCACGCTGCGGTATGCCCGCAGCCTCTCGTTTGACGAGGCCATGAACTACCTGAGCGGCGTTCGCCTGGCGGTCGGCTTGAAACTGATCGCCGGGCTCAGTGTATACACACTCAACAAGCTCCTGATCTTTGCCCAGTCGGCCCATCTCGCTCATCTCGAGGGGAAGGTGCTGACGGACGGTGAGACCAACCTGGCGCGCGCCAAGTACGTGCGGCAGGTGTTGGTGAGCGAAGGCGGCGTCGAATGATCCGCTTCCCAACGACCCTGAGGGTGCGATGAACGGCTACAACTTCACCGAGCGGGTGCGAAAGGTTCTCGCCATGGCGCGCGAGGAGGCAGCACGCCTGCATCACGAGTACGTGGGCACCGAGCACATTCTGCTGGGGCTCATCCGTGAGGGTGAGGGCGTTGCGGCGGCGGTGCTGCAAAACCTCAATGTGGACCTCGACGATGTGACGCAGAAGATCGAGGACACGGTCAAGAAGGGGAAGGCGGCGCAGGCCACCGGCCCTGACCTGCCGTATACCTCGCGTGCGAAGAAGGTCCTCGAACTGGCCATGGCCGAGGCACGTGACCTCAATCACAGCTATGTGGGGACCGAGCACTTGCTGCTGGGCCTGCTCCGAGAGGAGAAGGGCATTGCGGCGCAGGTCCTCACCGATGCGGGGGTAAACCTCGAGGCGGCGCGCGCGGAAACGTTGCGACTGCTCGGCACGGAGATGCCGCAGGGGGGCACGCAGACGCCACCGCAGGACAAGGCCGGCGCCGGCGTCCCGCCGTCGGCGGCACCGGCCAAGGGCGACAAGAAGTCCAAGACGCCCGCGCTTGACCACTTCTGCCGTGATCTCACGCAGCTGGCGGCCGAGGGACAGCTCGATCCGACCATCGGTCGGGCGAAGGAGATCGAGCGCGTCATGGAAGTGCTGTCGCGTCGCAAGAAGAACAACCCGGTACTCATCGGCGAACCCGGTGTCGGCAAGACGGCCATCGTGGAGGGCTTGGCGCAGCTCATCGCCAATGGCGACTGCCCCGAGAACCTGCGCGAGAACCGGGTGCTGTCGCTCGACATGGCCGCGGTCATCGCCGGTACCAAGTACCGCGGACAGTTCGAGGAGCGCCTCAAGGCAGTCATGAACGAGATCGCGCAGAACAAGCAGGTGATCCTGTTCATCGATGAGTTGCACACCCTCGTGGGTGCCGGGGCCGCCGAGGGGGCGATCGACGCCAGCAACATGCTCAAGCCGGCGCTTGCGCGTGGTGAGTTGCAGTGTGTCGGTGCGTCCACCCTCAACGAGTACCGCAAGTACATCGAGAAGGATGGCGCGCTCGAGCGTCGCTTCCAGACCGTGGTGGTCGATCCGCCGTCGATCGATGAGACCGTGCAGATCCTGCAGGGACTGCGGAAGAAGTACGAGGATCACCACCGGGTAAACATCCCCGACGACACGCTGCTCGCCGCGGCGAAGCTGTCGGAGCGCTACATCACGGATCGCTTCCTCCCCGATAAGGCCATCGACGTGATCGATGAGGCTGGTGCGCGGGCGCGCCTGGCGGCGCAGGTGCCGCCGGCCGAGGTGGCGGATCTCAAGGAGCAGCTCGAGAAGATCAACGTCGAGAAGGAAGCGGCGGTCCGGGATCAGAATTTCGAGCGGGCGGCCTCGCTGCGCGACAACGAGCGGGAACTGCAGGCGGAGATCCGCCGGAAGCAGGAGGAATGGGAACAGCGCCGGCAGTCCTTCCGCCCCACCCTCGGCGAGGAGGAGATCTCCTTCATCGTCAGCCGCTGGACGGGCATCCCCGTTACGCGGTTGCAGGAAGCGGAGACGTCGCGCCTCTTGCGGATGGAAGACGAGTTGCACGGCACGGTGGTCGGCCAGGATGAGGCGATCAAGGCGCTCGCGCGCTCGATCCGTCGCAGCCGCGCCGGTCTCAAGGATCCGCGCCGTCCGATCGGATCGTTCATCTTCTCCGGGCCCACGGGCGTCGGGAAGACGGAGCTGGCCCGCTCCCTGGCCAAGTTCATGTTCGCCGATGCGTCAGCACTGATCCGCGTGGATATGAGTGAGTACATGGAGAAGTTTTCCGTGTCGCGGCTCATTGGTGCGCCGCCGGGCTACGTGGGCTACGAGGATTCGGGCACGCTCACCAAGGCCGTCCGTCGTAAGCCGTACAGCGTGATCCTGCTCGATGAAATCGAAAAGGCGCACCCGGATGTGTTCAACATCCTGCTGCAGGTGCTCGATGAGGGTCACCTCACCGACAACTACGGCCGCGTGATCGACTTCAAGAATACCGTGGTGATCATGACGTCCAACGTGGGCGCCAAGGACATCACGCGCGGCAAGTCGCTGGGCTTTGCCACGCAGGATGCGCGGGGCGATTTCGAGCGCATTGCCGACAAGGTGAAGGAAGAAATGGGGCGGGTGTTCAACCCCGAGTTCCTCAACCGCCTCGACGACGTCATCGTGTTCCACCCGCTGGGCAAGGAGCACATCTCGCAGATCGTGTCCATCCTCTTCGCCGATGTGCAAAAGCGCCTCGCGGAAGAAGAGATCACGATCAAGCTCACCCCGGAAGCGACCGAGTTCCTGGTCAACCATGGGCACGACGAGCATTTCGGTGCCCGCCCGCTGAAGCGCGCCATCCAGCGCTACGTGGAAGACCCGCTCTCCGAGAAGCTGCTGATGGCGGAGTTCACCCGCGGCGACGAGATCGAGGTGGCCGTGTCGGCCACCGAAAAGGAGAAACTCGAGTTCCGGGTGCTGTCTCCCACCCCGCAGGCGTCCTGAGGCGGCGGGAGGGCAACGCCAGGACCGGGTGCAGGTGTCAGACGGCCGGGCCCCATGCGGGGCTCGGCCGTTTCCCGTGTGCGGGGGTATGACCCGCCGGTCCGGAGGTCGGGACGCCCCTCAGGGGGACAAGAGGTGGGGTCCGCCCTTGCGGTGCGTCCGTTTATATTTCGAGGCTATGCTGAAACGCATTTCCCAGTTCCTGGCCCGGTTGGCCGCCCCCGTGGCGCGGCCCCTCGCCGTGCTTGCCGTGCCCGCCACCATCCTGATCGCGCCGCAGTCGTTGGCCGCGCAGGAAGTGGCGGGCCGATGCACAACCACCGATTCCGTCGTCGTGCGCGGCGCGCAGCGCGTGAACGAGGTGCGCATTCGCACGGAGTCCGGGATCACCAAGGGGAACACGCTCAATTTCCCCACGTTGCAGCGCAGTCTGAAAGCGCTCTACAACATGGGCGAGTTCCACGATGTGCAGATCCTCTGCGATCTCGAGTCGGTGCCTGGGCAAGTGCTCACGGTGATCAAGGTCGAGGAGCGGGCCATCCTCGGTGATGTGACGGTGGCGGGGCCCAAGGCGCTCTCCGAGCGGTCGATCAAGGACAAGGTGGATCTGCTGATCGGTCGCTCGATCGACCCGCTGCAGGTGGCGCGCGGCAAGGCCCGCATCGACTCCACGTATGAGGCGGCGGGGTACTACCTGGCCAAGGTCACGGTGGACTCCACGACCATGGCTGATGGCCGTCTCGCGGTGCGCTATGTGGTGGACGAGGGGCGCCGCTTGGCGATCTCCGGCATCGACATTCAGGGCAACCAGTCGGTGCGGGAGAAGACGATTGTCGGTGCCATGAAGACGAAGCCCGAGGGGTTCTGGTTCTTCCGCAAGGGCGAGTACGATGACGACAAGTATGTGGGCGATCTTGGGGAGCGCATCCCGGCCCTGTACGCGCGCCTGGGGCACGTGGACGCCCGTATTGTGAAGGACACACTCCTCGTCGATCGGGACAAGGGCAAGGGCTTGGTGCAGATCGGCGTACAGGAAGGACCGCAGTTCCGCGTTGGGAGCTTCGAGATCGCCGGGAATCGCCACTTCAACACCGAGGACCTGAAGAAGTTCTATCCCTTCGACGGCAACGAATCCGTCACGCTGACGCAGCGTGCGAAGAAGCTGATCTTCCGCCGCGCTGAGGCGCCGGAAGGGGTGTTCGATCAGGAGAAGTGGGATGCCGCCCTCGAAAAGGTGAACGGGGTGTACCGTGACAACGGGTACCTGTACGCCAGCGTGCGCCCCGTGGTCGAGCGCCGCTACGAAGGGGCGGATTCCACACCGGTCGCGAATCTGCGCTGGGAGATCGACGAGAAGAATCCGGCGATCGTGAACCGCATCGAGATCGTCGGCAACGACTTCACGAGCGACGACTGCATCCGGCGGCAGGTCTTCCTGGTACCGGGGGGACCGTTCAATCAGCAGGCGCTGATCCGGAGCTATCAGAGCATCGGCAACATGAATTTCTTCGAGCAGCCGATGGCGTTCCCCGATTATCGTCCGATCAACGATCAGGGCGACGTGGACATCGTCTTCCGTGTGAAGGAGAAGCGTACCGGCTCGGTGAACTTCGGCGCCTCCATGGGGCAGGGCGGCGTGGGCTTCGGTGGCTTCGTGGGGCTCGAGCAGCCCAACCTGTTTGGTCTGTGCAAGTCGGGGCGCCTGAATTGGCAGTACGGACGCTTC
>NZ_JBIJCN010000067.1:0-10563 GCF_044344655.1 Gemmatimonas sp. | reverse complement strand
GCCGGCGTGGACTTCGTCGGCGGCGCGCCCGGCTCTGATCCGGCTGCGGTCGCGTACGATGCCGTCGATGCGGGCATCACGCGCGGCGTGGATCTGATCATCATCGACACGGCGGGGCGATTGCACACTAGTGACGACCTGATGACGGAGCTGCGCAAGATTCACCGCGTGATCAAGAAGCGACTCCCTGAGGCCCCGCACGAGGTGCTCCTCGTGCTCGACGGTACGATTGGCCAGAACGCGCTTTCTCAGGCGCGCACCTTCTCCGCTGCGGTACCCGTTACGGGCGTGGTCGTCACCAAACTTGACGGCACCGCCAAGGGGGGCGTCGTAGTGGCCGTGCACGAGGCGCTCGACGTGCCCATCAAGTTCGTGGGGCTGGGTGAGCAGATCGGCGATCTCGAGCCCTTCGACGCCGGCGAGTACGCGCGGGAGCTCGTCGACGCGTGACATTTCGCGGCGATCCGGATGCGCAGGAGCGTCGGCGACGCCCGCCCGCGCGTCCGGCCCCGCGGCTGACACTCGACACGCCCGTGCTGTATCTCAAGGGCGTGGGGCCGGCGCGCGCCAACTCGCTGGCCAAGCTGGGAATCACCGTGGCGGGCGACCTGCTCCGTCACGTACCGCACCGGTACGAAGACGCCAGCACCGTCACCCCGATCGCGTCGGCAGCGGTGGGCGGCGACGTGACAGTGCTGGGCAAGGTGATCGCCAAGGGGGTGCTGCCCACCCGGAAGGGCCTGCGGGTGTTCCAAGCGGTCATTCAGGACACGACCGGGATGCTGGAAATCGCGTGGCCTGGGCAGCCGTTCCTCGATCGCACGATCGGCAAGGGGGACTGGCTGCTGTGCACCGGTCCCGTGCGCTTCTTCCACGGTCGACGGCTGCAGCCACGCGAGTTCGTCAACCTCGGGCCCGACGAGGAAGGGACGTCGGAGGGGCGCGTGCTCGCGGTGTACCCGAGCACCGAAGGGCTGTCGGTGCGCCTGCTGCGCGGCATGGTGCAACAGCATCTCGACGCGCTCCTCCCGCTCGTGACCGAGCCGCTGCCCGCCTCGTTGCTCGAGGAGGCAGACGTGCCGCCGCTGCGCGACGCGCTCCGCATGGTGCACCGCCCCACGAGTGTAGCCGAGGCGGAGCGGGGGCGCTCGCGCCTGGCGTTCGAGGAGCTGCTGTGCGTGCAGCTGCTGCATCGCAAGGCTAACCAGATCGCGCGCGATGCCGCCGGCGGCCGCCAGTTCGAGAACCGGCGTGCGCTCACCAGTCGCCTGCGGGCGGCGCTGCCCTATACGCTCACGCACGCGCAGGTACGGGCCATCCGCGAAATCGTGTATGACATGAACAGTCCGCGGCGCATGCATCGCTTGCTGCAGGGCGACGTGGGCGCCGGCAAAACGGTGGTGGCGGTGTTCAGCGCGTTACTCGCGATGGAGAACGGTGCGCAGGTGGCACTCATGGCTCCCACCGAACTGCTGGCCGAGCAACACGCCCGCAGCGTGGCGGCGTTGCTGGCACCGCTGGGTATCGCGCCCGTGCTGCTCACCGGACGACTGGCCGCGAAGGACAAGCGCGCCGCGCTCACCCGCCTTGCGAGTCCCGAACCGGTGCTGGCCATCGGTACCCACGCGCTGTTGCAGGACGACGTGGCCTTCGCCGATCTCGGGCTCGTGATCATCGACGAGCAACACCGCTTCGGGGTGGAGCAGCGCGCGGTGCTGGGCAGCAAGGGCAATGCGCCCGACGTGCTGCTCATGAGCGCCACACCCATTCCGCGCTCGCTCGCACTCACGATGTACGGCGATCTCGATGTGAGTGTTCTCGACGAGCGCCCGCCGGGGCGTCAGCCCATCACCACGGTGGTTCGTCCGGAGAGCGGGCGGGCCAAGGTGTTCGAGTTTGCGAATGCGCAGCTCGAGGCCGGTCGACAGGTCTACGTGGTCTATCCGCTCATCGAAACGAGCGAGAAGATCGACCTTAAGGCGGCCACGGTCATGTACGAGGCACTGCTCGCGGGGCCGCTGGCCGGTCGGCAGGTGGCACTGCTGCATGGTCGCCTCCCCGCCGAGGAACGTGATGCCATCATGCGCCGCTTCCGCGACAGGGAGATCCAGGTGCTCGTGGCCACCACCGTCATCGAGGTGGGGATCGACGTGGGCAATGCCACGGTCATGATCATCGAGCACCCCGAGCGCTTTGGCCTCTCCCAGCTTCACCAGCTGCGTGGCCGTGTGGGGCGCGGGGTAGAGCAGAGCTATTGCATTCTGCTCGGTGATGTCGGCGCTGAAGCGGCGGAACGTCTGGGCATGTTCGCGGCCACCGAGGACGGCTTCGAAATCGCCCGCGCTGACCTGCAGCTGCGGGGCATGGGCGACTTGTTCGGGGCACGGCAGCATGGCTTGCCCGCCTTCCGCATCGCGGATCCTCTTCGCGACGAAGCCCTCAACGAGACGGCGCGGGCCGTGGCCGATCGCGTGCTGCGTGAAGACCCCGCACTCTCTCAGCCTCGACATCAGGCACTCAAGCATCAGCTCACGGTCGGCTATGCCCGCGCGCTCGAGCTGTTCCAGGTGGGGTAGCGCCACGTACGGCAGGGCCTCCATGGCCGCCGTACCGCAATGCCAAGCGGCAGCGCTCCCCACCACCGGGGGCGGTTGGTGCTCCCTCCGGGCCGCGGCCAGTCCCGACCATGGGCTGGCCAGTGCATTATTCAGGGCATTCGCTCGTGCAGGTTGACCGTTCGGTCAGTGCACCATGGCTGCGAGCCGCCCTCCTTCTGCCGGTCCCGTGAACGCTTCCACCACCCGTATCGCCGATCTCAAGCACCACGCCGGCGCCACCGTCACCGTGCGCGCCTGGATCACCCACCTCCGCTCCAAAGGCAAGCTTGGATTTGCCGTGGTGCGTGATGGCACCGGGGTCATGCAGGCGGTGGTCGTGAAGGCCGAGGTCAGCGACCAGGCGTGGGAGGCGTTTGGGCAGCTCACACAGGAGTGCAGCGTGGCGCTGACCGGTGAGGTGCGCGCTGATGCCCGGGCACCGGGTGGCTTCGAAATGGGGGTCAAGGAACTCCAGCTCATCGGCGCGAGCCCGCTGGATTACCCCATTCAGCCCAAGGAACACGGCATCGACTTCCTTCTCGATAACCGCACCTTCTGGCTGCGCAGCCAGCGCCAGGTCGCGATCATGCGCGTGCGACACGAACTCGAGCAGGCGGTCCACGACTTCTTCTACGCGCGTGACTTCGTGCGCTGTGACACCCCGATCCTCACCGCCGCGATCGGCGAGCGGGCAGGGCTCTTCAGCACGGAATACTTCGACGAAGGGACCGCCTACCTCGCGCAGACCGGCCAGCTGTACGGTGAGGCCCTCGCTGCGGCACTCGGCCGCATCTACACGTTCGGGCCCACCTTCCGCGCCGAGAAGTCGAAGACGCGTCGTCATCTCACCGAGTTCTGGATGATCGAACCGGAGATGGCCTGGTACGATCAGGACGACAACATGGACCTGCAGGAAGCGTTCGTGCGCTACCTCGTGGAGCGGGTCCTCGAACGTCGGCAGGAAGAGCTCAAGGTCCTCGAGCGCGATACGAGCAAGCTGGATTGCGTGTCGCAGCCGTTCGTGCGCCTCGACTACGGCGACGCGGTAAAGCTTGCGCAGTCGAAGGGGAGTGAAATCGTCTGGGGCGACGACCTTGGCGCCCCTGACGAGGCGATGATCGTGGACGAGTACCAGCGCCCGGTCTTCGTGGTGAATTATCCCAAGGAGGCCAAGGCGTTCTACATGAAGGAGAACCCGGCCGATCCGCGCACCGTGCGTTGCGCCGATCTCCTTGCCCCCGAAGGCCGCGGCGAGATCATTGGCGGCTCGCAACGCGAGGACGATTACGACAAGATCCTTGCGCGCCTTACGCACGAGGGACTGCCGATCGACGCCTACGGTTGGTACCTCGATCTTCGAAAGTACGGCACCTTCACGCACTCCGGCTTCGGGCTCGGTCTTGAGCGCACGATCGCCTGGATCTGCGGCATCGAGCACATCCGCGAGGTGATTCCGTTCCCGCGATTGATGGGACGGATCACGCCGTAAGCCTACGCGCCCCGCTCCCCCGCCTTCACCGCATCCCAATACCCATCCTGCTCCTCGAGCGACAGCCCACTCAGCGTCTTGCCGTCCGCGTTTGCGAGCCGCTCCATCGCCGCGTACCGCCGCACGAACTTCGCATTCGTGCGGTCCAGCGCGAGGGCGCCGTGGACGCCGGTCTTACGACATAGGTTGACCACCGCGAAGAGTAGGTCTCCGAGCTCCGCTTCGAGGGCATCCACGTCCCGCACTGCGCCGGTGGCCGGATCGATCAGCATGGCCACCTCGTCGACCTCCTCGCGCACCTTGGCGAGCGGCCCGAGGGCGTTGTCCCAGTCGAACCCCACGCCGGCTGCACGGTCCTGCAGCCGATGGGCGCGGTGGAGCGACGGCAGGCCAGCGGGCAGCCCCTCTTCGAGCGTGGAGCGCTTCGCCTTCTGCGCCTTCAGGCTCTCCCACGGGCGTTTGATCCCGTCGCCGTAGAGATGGGGATGGCGCGCGTGCATTTTGGCGATCAGCGCCCCAGCCACGTGCTGCATGCTGAAGGCACCGCGCTCCTCAGCCACCACTGAGTGGAAGAGCACCTGCAGCAGCAGGTCCCCCAACTCGTCACGCAGCACGGCATCGTCGCCGCCGGCAATGGCGTCGTCGACCTCGTGCGCCTCCTCGATCAGGTACGGGCGCAGCGACTGGTGCGTCTGCGCCGCATCCCAGTCACAGCGCGCGCGCAGGTCCTTCATGAGGGCCAGCGCGTCGTCGAGTGGCCGCGGCAGGGGCATGTCGTGCGGCGCGTTCGTCTGTGGGGCGGAAAGCGGATCGGTCGACATCGTTGGCGGGCTGCGTGAGGACGCTTAGGATTGCCACTATGGCTATTGGTTCTCTGGCGGCTCCGCCAATATACCCGACCTGCGAGACCGACTTCGCCCGCGCCTGGCTCGACGTCGACGTGAGTGCGCTTCGACACAACGCCGACGTGCTGCGTGCCCGCGCCGGCGTGCCGCTCCTCGTCATGGTGAAGGCCAACAGCTACGGCGTGGGGGCCGTGGCCGTGGCGCACGCGTTGGGCGTGCCCTTCGTCGATCAGCCGGCGGGGGCTCGCGCGCCCTGGGGCGTAGGCATCGCGTCGCTCGATGAAGCCGAGGCGCTGCGGGAGGCGGGGTGCACCGGTCGCATTGTGTGCCTCCAGCCGCTCCTCCCTGACGAGCTGCCGCGGGCGCATGGGCTCACGGTGCGCCCCGCGCTGCATCGCCATGCCGACATCGCCCAGTGGCGGGCCCTCGGTGGCGACCGCCCATGGCACCTGTCCATCGATACGGGCATGGCACGGGCCGGCGTGCGGTGGGATGCCGTGGCACCCCTTGCCGAGGCCGTGGCTGCGCATCCACCCGAGGGCGTGTTCACGCATTTCCACTCGGCCGACGAGTCGATCGCCAGCCGAGACCAGCAGGAAGCCCGCTTCGCCGACGCCCTGACCACCCTCGGGCCGGCCCTGCCGTCCACGGCCCTGCGGCACCTCGACAACAGCGGGGCCATCGCCACCCGCGCTGTCGGTTCGCCGGGTCAGCTCGCCCGACCGGGTATTGCCCTCTACGCCGGCATGTTCGCGGCGGAGCTCGGGCTGCGGCAGGTGGTGCACCTGCGGGCCCGGGTGATCGACCTGCGCGACGTGCGCGAGGGCGAGTCGGTCTCCTACGGCGCCACGTGGCAGGCCCCCGGCCCGCGGCGCATCGCCACCGTTGCCTGCGGTTACGCCGACGGCTATCGCAGGCATCTTTCCAACGCCGGTGTGGTCCTAATAAATGGCGTCCGCTGCCCGGTGGTCGGGCGGGTGACCATGGACATGATCATGGTCGACGTGACGCACACCAGCTGCGACCTCGGTACGGTGGCGACGCTGATCGGCCGCGACGGCACCGACGAGCTCTCGACGGAGATGGTGGCCGCCTTGGCTGACGTGTCTCCGTACGAGCTGCTGGTTGGCCTCACGCTACGGGTGCCGCCGGTGTATAAAGCAGGCTTCTAGTCTTTCCCCGGTCATTCTTGAGTGCGCATGGCAGCCTCGCCCCCAACCGTTGTTCCGTCGTCTGATCCGGCCCTCCGGCGCGCCCTTGTGGTCGTGCTGGATGGCGTGGGGTGTGGGGCGGCCCCTGATACCGATGCCTATGGCGACACGGGGAGCGATACGCTGGGGAATGTGGCGCGGGCCGTGGGCGGGGTGGCGCTCCCCAATCTCGGGCGCCTCGGACTGGGTAACGCGACGGCGGTGCAGGGGGTGCCACCAGCCGCGCACCCGGTGGGCGGCTACGGGGTGATGCTTCCCCGGTCATCGGGGAAGGACAGTACGACCGGGCACTGGGAGATCGCTGGACTCCATCTCGACCGCCCCTTTCCCACCTATCCGCAGGGCTTCCCTCCCGAGGTGATCGACGCCTTCGCGCAGGCGACTGGCCGGCCGGTGATTGCCAACACCGTGGCCAGCGGCACGGCCGTCATCGCCGCCTACGCCGAGGAGCAGCAGCGGACCGGCGCGTGGATTGTGTACACCAGCGCCGACTCGGTCTTTCAGGTGGCGGCGCACGAGGCGTGGATCCCCCTCGACGAGCTGTACCGCGCATGTGAGCTGGCCCGTCACCAGCTGGTGGCGCCGCACGACGTGTCGCGGGTCATTGCCCGGCCGTTCACGGGGACGCCGGGGGCCTGGACGCGCACCGCCAACCGGCGGGACTACTCCATCCAGCCCCCTGGCACCACCCTGCTGGACGTGCTCGAGGCCGCGGGGGTCCCCCGGGCCGGCGTGGGCAAGGTGGACGATCTGTTTGCTGGCCGCGGCATTCAGAGCCGGCACACGCACGACAATGCGGAGGGGGTGGAGGCGATCCATCGGTGGCTAGATACGGCATCGCGTGGGTTCTGCTTCGCCAACTTGGTAGATTTCGACCAGCAATACGGCCATCGCAACGATGTGCCAGGTTTCGCGGGGGCGCTCGAGGCGTTCGATCGGGCGCTCCCTTCACTGCTTGCTGCACTCCGGGAGGACGACCTGCTGTTCATCACCGCCGACCACGGCAACGATCCCACCACGCCATCCACCGACCACGCGCGCGAGCGCGTGCCGTTGCTGGTCGCGGGGGCACGTGTGCGGGGCGGCGCGCTGGGCACGCGGGAGACGTTCTCCGATCTCGGGGCTACCGTGGCTGATTGGTTCGGTCAGTCGTGGCGCGGCCACGGCTGTTCCTTTCTCCCCGAGCTGTTCCACACGTGAGCGCATTCCCTCCTCAACATCAGCGCCTGCGTGAGGCGGCCGACGCCGCCCGCGCCAATGCGTGGGCACCGTATTCGCACTTCCCAGTGGGCGCTGCGCTTGAGACGGCCGACGGCCGGATCTTCGCCGGTTGCAACGTGGAGAACGCGTCGTATCCGGCCGGCACGTGTGCCGAACGGGTCGCGCTCGGGACGGCCGTGGCGGCCGGCGCCCGGCAGTTCGCTCGTGTCGTGATCACGTCACAGCAGCAGGATCCCACGCCTCCGTGCGGGATCTGTCGTCAGGCGCTGGTGGAATTCGCCCCGGCGCTGGAAGTCTTTGCCGTAACGCCCGATGGGCGCTCGGCTCGCTGGTCGCTGGCCGAGCTGTTGCCGGCACCGTTCACGCCTGCTTCGCTCGAGAATGTCTGAGCGCGTTCGTTGGTCGTGGTCGCGTTTGCGCGCCCCGTTGCTCCTGCTCACCCTCGTCACCTCCTCGCTGGTGGCGGCGGCCTGCACCGAAAACCTCGAGGGAGGAGCGGCCTGTCCGTCTCTCTGCCCCGAGCAATCGCAGCAGGTCCGCGACACCACGTTCGAGGCTGTCGCCCTCGATACGTCGTTGGGTGGCTTCCCCTCACTTGGCTTGTCGGCCACGATGCTGCTGGCCAATAGGCCGGACACCGTCGTCACGCGCAACATCCTGCGGTACGACGCGCTGGTGACCTCGTTCAATCCCAACGGCACCGGCGCCCTCGACTCGATCACCACCATCGACTCGGTGTATCTGCGCCTGCCGCTCGATACGAGCGGCCGCCGTGGCACCGCGCCGGTGACCGTTCAGGTGTTCGACGTCGACACCACCGCCAGTGACACCGTCCCCGCGGTGTTGCGTTCGCTCTTCCGCCCCGATCGTCTGCTGGGCGCCCTCACGGTGACGCCGTTCACCACGGGGGACACGATCAAGATCCCGCTCAGCAAGACCGCGGTGGCAAGGAAGATCGCTGCCAAGGCGCGGCTGCGGCTCGGGTTGCGCCTCGTCGGCGGCACGGGCCAGCTGCGCCCGCGCGCCTTCACGCTGGGCACGGGGGCGGCCACCGTGCAATACGATCCCGCCACCGACACGACCTATCGGCCCATCGCGGTGGCCACCACCACGACGATCGCTGGCGCCACGCCCGATGTGAACCTCGCATACACGGTCTACTCGTTGACCGACGTGGGGTCGCCGCCGCTAACAGCCAACACGCTCCTGGTGGGTGGCTATCCCGCCTATCGGACGTACCTGCGCTTCAACGTGCCCGCCCGCATCACGGACTCCAGCACGATCGTACGCGCTGACCTCATTCTCACGCAGCAGCGCAGCCGCTTCGGCAACGCCAATGACACCGTCGCGGTGCTGCCGATCGTGCCCGCCACCACCTCGGCGGTCTCCGACCTGCGCCGCATCCTCGACCTTGCGGCCGAGGGGCGCTTCGCCGGCGTGGATAGTACGCGGCTGGTGCCGAGCGACAGCGGCGCACGCACCATAAACGTGCTCGCCCTCGCTCGTAATTGGCGCAATCTGCCCACCAACGTTCCGCGCGCGCTCGCGTTTCGCATCAGCCAGGAAGGCGCACAACCCGCCGAACTGCGCTTCTTCAACAGCAAGGCGGCGGCGGGGCTTCGCCCCAAGCTGCGCATCACGTACCTGCCGAAGTCGGAGTTCGTTCTGCCATGATGCGCACGCCTGTGCACCTCCGCTACACGCTCGCGATTACCGCGGCGCTGCTCACCGGTGGCTCCTCGGTCGACGCGCAGGGCTCGCTCGGCGCGCTCGGCTTCGGCTATCCCGTCAACGGCGTCAGCACGCGCACGGCAGGCACGGTCGGGGCACTCGCCGAGTTCGATGCGCTCACACCCATTAATCCGTCATCGATCGGCGGCATCAGCCGCACGGTGCTCAGCGTGCAGACGGAGCCGGAGTACCGGACGCTCACCATCGGCGGCGTGCGCGAGAAGACCGCGTCGCAGCGTGTGCCACTGCTCATGGTGGTGCTCCCCGCCCGCCACGGAGTGGCCGTGTCGTTCAGTGCGCGCGGGTTCCTCGACCGCTCGTACACCACCAGCACGACCGGTTCCGCGGTACTCGACGGCGCGACGGTGCCCACCACCGACAAGCTCGAGATGCGCGGCGCCATTGGCGACCTGCGCGGGGCCGTGGGGTGGCAGATCGTTCCACGCGTCCGTGTGGGCCTTGGTGGCCACATCTTCACCGGCGAGCACCAGGCAACCCGCCAGCGAAGCTTCGCCGACACGTTGCTCTTCGGCGGTACGCTCGATACCTCGAAGGTCACCTACTTCGGCACCGCCCTCTCCTTCGGGGGGGAGGCGCAACTGATCAAGGGGCTCGCGGTTGCGCTGTCGTATCGCATGGGGAACGACTTCGATGCCCGTATTCGCGACACCACCCGCGCCACCGGTGCCGTGCCGGCCCGCCTCGGCGCCGCCGTGCGCTATGACGGCATTCCCGGTGCGGTATTCTCCGTGGGGTACGAGCAGGTGCGGTGGTCCGATATGCAGCCCATGGCGTCATCCAGGACCACGGCCAGCGATGCCGCCAACTATTTCGGTGGTGCCGAGATTGCCGGTCCGCGCGTCCGTGGCTACCCGATGATGCTGCGCGTGGGATACGCCCGTAACGCCCTGCCATTCAGCAACAGCGCACAGGTCGTGCAGGAGTCGCGGCTGGGCGGCGGTGTCGGCATGCCGATCGCACGGGATGCCGCCTCGATCGACTTCTCCCTCCAGCGCGCCAACCGTTCCCTCGCGGGGACTACGGCAACTGAGCGCGCCTGGCTGCTGGGCCTCGGCGTCCAGATCCGTCCCTGAGAGTATTGCCGCATGAGTGAGGAGCTCCACGTAACGTCGGTGCCGAAGCCCACCGTGTACATCGAGACCTACGGCTGCCAGATGAACGTGGCCGACTCGGAGCTCATGTACGGAAAGCTGGCCGCGCATGGCTACGCGCCGGTCGATGCGCCGGACGGTGCCGACGTGATTCTCGTGAATACGTGCGCCATCCGGGAGAATGCCGAAACCCGAGTGATCGGCCGGCTTGGGGAACTGAAGCGGTTCATGAAGCCCGATACGATCGTGGGCGTCACCGGGTGCATGGCGCAGCGGCTCGGGCCGCGCGTGCTCGACCAGGCCAAGCATGTGTCGCTGGTGGTGGGCCCCGATGGCTATCGCGCCCTACCGGCGCTG
>NZ_JBIJCN010000038.1:0-31140 GCF_044344655.1 Gemmatimonas sp. | reverse complement strand
CGAGGACGTGGTCGCCCGCCGCTTCGAAGGCGTGAAGGCGTGGATCCCGGTGCAGCGAGGCTGCGACTACCGCTGCACCTATTGCATCGTGCCCACCACCCGCGGCCCCGAACGCAGCCGCAAGCTCCCCGATGTGGTACGCGAGGTCCAGCAGGTGGTGGAGCAGGGCCTTACCGAAGTGGTGCTGCTCGGCCAGACGGTCAACTCGTACAGCGATGGCACCCACGACTTCGCCGATCTGCTGCGCGCCGTCGGCGCCGTCGACGGCATCCGACGTGTGCGCTACACCAGCCCACACCCCAACGACTTCAGCGATCGCGTGATCGCCGCGATGGCCGAGGTGCCCACCGTCTGTGAGCACATCCACCTCCCCATGCAGAGCGGTTCCACCAGCATGCTCAAGCGCATGCTGCGCCGCTACTCGCGGGAAGACTACCTCGAGTGCGTGGCCCGGATGCGTGCGGCCATTCCCGGGCTGGCGCTCACCACCGACATTATCGTCGGCTTTCCGGGCGAGACCGACGAGGAGTTCGAGGACACGCTGTCGCTCTGCCGCGAGGTGCGGTTCGACGACGCCTTCATGTTCAAGTTCTCGCCGCGCGAGGGCACACCCGCTACGCGCATGCCCCCCGAGTGGACCATCCCAGATGCGGTCGTGGCCGAGCGCTTCGAGCGGCTCGTGAGCACGGTGCGCGGCATTTCGCGCGAGAACAACCTCTCCCGCCTCGGGGACACGGTCGAGGTGCTGGTGGAGAAGGTCGCACGTGACGGCGAACTGCTGCAGGCCCGCTCCCGCGATTTCAAGACGGTCATGGTGCCCGCCGATGCGGCGCAGATCGGTGACTATCTCGTGGTGCAACTCACGGGCACCACGGGCGCCACGTTCACCGGCACGCCGGTCTCGGACCGCAAGGACCGCACGCCGCTCCCGATGATGGCAGGGTAGTCGTGGCGATGCGGCGGCGTGCGTCGCCGTGATCATGTAGGCGGATTCGTGATGACAGGGCAACGGCATGCCTCAGCGAGACTGAGGCATGCCGTTGCTCATTCATGCGGTCCTGTGGTGGTTGCTGGGGCTGTACCTGGGCGGAAGCGGGGAGCCGCTGCGGGCGTCGCTTCCGCTCGCCGTGCTTGTTTGTCTGGTGGCCATCGCGGCGGGCAACATGGCCGGTACGTCCGCCGCATCTACGCAAACGCCTGTGCGCGTGGCACCGTGGCTCTTGGTGGCTGGCGTCCTCGCGGGCCATGGGGCGCGGCGTGAGCGCGACCGCTGCGCCGACGCGCTGCATGCCACGCTACAGCGCGGCGACGCCGTCTGGGCCGTGTTCGACGAGCCGTCTGCGCCGCCCACCGAGCCTGGCGCGGCGCGGCGCAGTGTGGTTCGCGGTGCGGTTCGCGGTGCGGTTCGCGGTGCGGTGTCTCGTGGCACCGCCAGCGAACGCGCGCGGTGGGGCCGGTGTCACGTGCCGCTCACCGTGCGGTGGCCGCGCACCGCCCCGTCCGCAGGCGAGGCGCTCGCGTTGCGCGCCGTATCGCTCCGCACCGACCGCGGCCTCCGGCTCGACCATCCGGAGCCGACCGGGGCCCGCGGCCCACGTGATCCGTGGCGCGCATGGCGCGCGCACATTGCGGCAGTGATTGACGGGCACTTCGGCACCCGGGCTCCGCTTGTGCGCGCCCTCCTGATCGCCGACCAGCACGGCATCGCTCCCGACGTGCGCGAGCGATACGCTGATGCCGGGCTGGTGCATCTGCTATCGGTCAGCGGCATGCATGTGGCCATTATCGCGGGCGCCCTGTTGACGCTCGGCAGCGCGGCGCGCATTCCGCGCCGGCACATGGAGCCGATCGCAATGGCGCTGGTGATCCTGTATGTGCTGCTGCTCGGATGGCCGGCGCCTGCGGTGCGCAGTGCCGTCATGCTGGTCGTCACCACACTCAGTGCAAAGCTTCAGCGCCCGGTGCATGACTGGTCCGCGCTCGCTCTGGGTGCCGCGGTGCCTACGGTGGATCCCCTCGTCGTGCATGACCTCGGGTGGCAGCTCAGCGTAAGCGGCATGGCTGCACTAGTGGCCGCGCGGGCCCTCAAGCGTGACTGGCGAAGCACGGCCCACTATCGGTCGCAGCATGGGGCCGTGCCGGTATCGCGCTGGCGCCGTGTCACCCACGGGCTCGCGACCGCACGCGGGATTGGCGGGTGGATGGTCAGTGAGGGGCTGACCGGGCTCGTGGCCATTGTGGTCACGGCGCCGATCATTGCCTGGACCTTCGGCCGCCTCAGCCTGGTGGCACCGGTCGCTAATCTCGTGGCGGGCCCGATCGTCGGCCTGTTGCAGCCAGCCCTCTTTCTCGCCCTGCTGTGGGCGTTGGTCGTCCCTGCGCCGCTCGCTGGATGGCTGCCAGACGCCACTCAGCCATTCATGGCCGCGCTCGACCGCGTGGCCGAAACGGCAGCGGCTATCCCCGGGGCCGTCATGACGGTAGCGCCCACGCTCAGCACCGCCGTGGGTACCGGTCTCGCCGCCGCGTGCGTGGTGCGTGCCACCGCCGAGCTGCATCCACGGCGCCGCGGGCGCGGGCATGGACGGCGATGGCTCGTGGGGGCTGCTCTCGCCTGCGTGGGCACCCTGTGGTGGCCACTGCTTGCGCACGCACTGAGGCGAGCCCCGCACGGGGCGCGCTTCGAGCTCCATGTCCTTGACGTGGGGCAGGGGGATGCCGTCGCGATGCGTACGCCGCGTGGGCGTTGGATCTTGGTCGATGGCGGGCCACGCTGGCAGGGAGGGGATGCGGGACGGCGTACGGTGGTGCCGTACCTTCGGCGCCACGGTGGTGAGGCGGCGCTCTTCGTTATGTCGCACGCGCACGATGATCACGTGGGCGGCGCGGCCAGCGTGATGCATGCGCTCGGGGTACCGCGGTGGTGGGAGCCGGCGTTCGTCGCTACGGGGCCAGGCTATCGCGCGGCCCTCGAGACCGTGCGCGAAACGGGGGCGACGTGGGAAAGGGTACGACCAGGTCGACGCTGGGAAATGGACGGGGTCACGCTCACCGTGCTTGCCCCAGACTCGGCCTGGACGGTGCGGCAGCACAATGCCAACGAAACGTCGGTGGTACTGCGCGTGGACTACGGCCGCCATCGGGTACTGCTCACCGGTGACGCCGAGGGCGACGAAGAAGCGTGGTTGCTTCAACACTATCCGCCCGAAGAGCTGGCAGCCGACGTACTGAAGGTGGGGCATCATGGGAGCCGGACCAGCACCACGCCCCGCTTCCTCGATGCGGTGCGGCCCGCACTCGGCATCGCCTCGGTGGGTGCCGGCAATCGCTACGGGCATCCCGCCCCGGAGACGTTGCAAAGCTTTCTCGAGCGCCACACGCCGTTGCTGCGCACCGATCGGGAGGGCACGATCATCGTGCGCAGCGACGGGCGTACGCTCGAGGTCGATAGCGGAGGCGACCGCTGGATCGTTTCGCGCCCCGCGCGCGTTCGGTAGTGGGCGGCGGGGGACCGGCTTGTTACATCTGTTTCACTGGTGCTGCTGAGTGAAATTGGCGGCGTCTCTCTTGCACCTGCTCGCCCAGCCAAGACAGCTTTCCATCCATGGAGCCGGTGCAGGTCACGCGGTTTCCGGCTGCACCACCGCGAGCGTTACTCCGCGATCACCCCTCGGGGATTTTACCGTGGTCAAGCATACAGCGACGTCCGTCGTCACCATCGAGCGCTTCATCATCGAACAGGAGCGCATGTTTCCCGAGGCCACCGGCGAGTTGTCCGGGATCCTCTACGACATGGCGCTCGCGGGCAAGATGATCGCCAACAAAGTGCGTAGCGCCGGCTTGGCCGACATCCTCGGGGCGACCAGCAACGAGAACGTGCAGGGCGAGGTGCAGCAGAAGCTCGACGTGATTGCCAATGAAATCGTCATCAAGGCGTTCGATCACGGTGGGCGGCTCTGCGCCATGGCCTCGGAAGAAGAGCCCGACATCATTCAGATCCCGGAGGGGTTCCGCAACGGCAAGTACGTGCTGTTGTTCGACCCGCTCGATGGTTCGTCCAACATCGACGTCAACGTTCCGGTGGGCACGATCTTCTCGGTCTTTCGCAAGATCACGCGCGGCACGCGCGGTGAAATGGAAGACATGCTGCAGCCCGGGCGTCGCCAGGTCGCCGCCGGGTACATCCTGTACGGCTCGAGCACCATGATGGTGTACACCACGGGGCAGGGCGCGCACGGTTTCACGCTCGATCCCTCCATCGGCGAGTTCCTGCTGTCGCACCCCAACATCCGTATTCCTGAGCGCGCGCGGTACCTCTCCGTCAACGACGCGTACGAACAGGATTGGCCCGAGCCCACCCGCGCGCTCATGCGGCGCTACCGTGGCATGGATGGTGAGCGCAAGGCACTCAACGTGCGTTACGTCGGTTCGCTCGTGGCCGACTTCCACCGCAACCTGCTCGGCGGCGGCGTGTTCTGTTACCCCGCGAACGAGAAGGCCCCGCGTGGCAAGCTGCGCCTCCTGTATGAGGCCAACCCGCTCGCCTTCATCGCGGAGCAGGCGGGTGGACGCGCCACCGACGGCTACGGCAGCATCCTCGATATCGATCCCACCGAGTTGCATCAGCGTACGCCGCTGTACATCGGCAGTCGGAGCGAGGTGGAGCTGGCCAGCGACTTTCCGCTGCCCAAGTTCGTGGCACCGGGCATTACGGAGCGTCGTGCCGGCACGCTTCCCGCGCCGTCTCCCGTCTCGGCGCCCTGATCGCAGAGCCGGCGCCGCCTCGTGGGAGGTAGCGCCACGACGGCGCCGCTACGGTACCGCGTCGGTACCACGGCGGCCCTCCATCGGGTCACGGCCGCTCGCAGCCGGAAGCCGGCGGACCGGGCGTTGCACGCGTGATAGATTGCCGGGATGAGCGAGCGACTCTCCCCATCCGGCATCCCGATCCCCGCCGTGGTCCGTCCCGGCGACGCGACCACTGACTACGCCCGCGATCTGGGCGACCCCGGGCAGTTCCCCTTCACCCGGGGGGTGCAGCCCACCATGTACCGCGGTCGCCTCTGGACCATGCGCCAGTACGCCGGCTTCGGCACCGCGCAGGCCACGAACGAGCGGTTCAAGCTGCTCCTCGACGCCGGCCAAACGGGGCTCTCCGTTGCCTTCGACCTGCCCACACAGATGGGGATCGATTCGAGTTCCCCGCGCGCGATGGGCGAGGTGGGCCGGGTGGGCGTGGCGATCGACACCGTCGAAGACATGCACGTGCTCCTCGACGGCATTCCGCTCGATCAGGTCTCTACGAGCATGACGATCAACGCCACCGCGTCCACGCTGCTGGCGATGTACATCGTGGTGGCCGAGGAGCGGGGGATCGCTCGAGAAAAGCTATCGGGGACGGTGCAGAACGACATCCTCAAGGAGTATATCGCGCGCGGCACGTACATCTATCCGCCCGCGCCGTCGCTTGCGCTTACTGCAGAAATGTTCCGCTTCTGCGCCGCGGACGTGCCGCAGTGGAATCCTATTTCCATCAGCGGCTACCACATCCGTGAAGCCGGTGCGACGGCGGTGCAGGAGGTGGCCTTCACCTTCGCCGATGCGCTCGCCTATGTGCAGCAGGCGGTCGATGCCGGACTCCCCGTCGACAGCTTTGCCCCACGTCTCTCGTTCTTCTTTGCCGCGCACAACGACCTCTTCGAGGAAGTGGCCAAGTTCCGCGCTGCGCGTCGCCTCTGGGCCCGCCTCATGCGTGACCGGTTTGGGGCCAATGATGCCAGCTGCCGCCTGCGCTTCCACACCCAGACCGGCGGGGTCACCCTGCAGGCGCAGCAGCCGCTCAACAACATCGTACGCGTAACGGTGCAGGCGCTGGCCGCCACCCTCGGCGGGACGCAGTCGCTGCACACCAATGGCTACGATGAGGCACTCGCCCTCCCCACGGCCGAAGCGGCGACGCTCGCGCTCCGTACACAGCAGATCGTGGGCTACGAGTCGGGCATCGCGCAGACGGTGGATCCGCTTGCCGGCAGCTGGTACGTGGAGCAACTCACCGACAACATCGAAGCGCGCGCGCTCGCATTGCTCGGCAAGGTCGACGAACTCGGGGGGGCCGCGGAGGCCATTCGCGCGGGCTTCTTTCAGGAAGAGATCGGCCGTAGCGCCTATGAGTACCAGCTCCGGGTGGAGGCTGGGGAAACGGTGGTCGTGGGGGTCAACAAGTTCGGAGACGGGCAAGAGCCGCCGATCATCCCAGCGCCGAATTTCGGCGCGCTCGAAAAGGATCAGGTGGCGCGCGTCAACGCCGTGCGGGCTGCGCGCGACAACGCGGTGGTGCAGCAGACGCTCGCACGGATTGCCGAGGCGGCCCCGCACTACCTCCCCGAGCATACCGGAGCCCGCACCGAACTCATGCCGCTCATCATCGACGCGGTCCGCTGCCGTGCGTCGGTCGGAGAGATCGCCGATACCCTCGAACAGGTGTGGGGGCGATACCAGCCGTCAATGTAGGATCGTTGATCACCACTTTGTCGTAAACCGCCTTGTCGCTTACCGCGCCGTGACCCTCCCGCACGAACCGCCTGGGGTTGGAGACCCGCGCCCACTTCCGGTGGTGCGCGCCATGATCGACGCCCTCGATCGCGATCTGTTGCAGATCCTCGCGCGGCGTATGGCGCTCGTGGCCGAAGTGGCGGCCTACAAGCGCAAGCACGGACTGCGCATCCGCGATGCGTGGCGCGAGCAGGATGTGCTGCGCGACCGTCACGAGCGGGCGCTCGAACTCGGACTGCCGGCGGACGAGATCGAGTCCATTTTCCGCGTGCTGCTTCGGTCCAGTCGCGATCATCAGGCGGCATTGCGGGCGGAGGTACCGGTCGACGAGGCGGCGCGCACCATAGCGGTGATCGGCGGCCATGGCGGGATCGGGCGACTTCTGGTGCGCCTCTTTGGGGACCTCGGTCACCGCGTGCTGGTCGTGGATACCGATACCACGCTGCGGGGGGCGGAAGCCGCGGCGGCCGCCGACGTGACCGTCGTGAGTGTGCCCATCGATCGCACAGAGCGCGTGGTTCGCGAGATCGGGCCGCACCTGCGTCCCGAATCACTGCTCATGGACGTCACGAGCATCAAGTGCGCCCCCATGGCCGCGATGCTCGAGAGTACCACCGCAAGTGTGGTGGGCACCCACCCCATGTTCGGCCCCGGGGTGCACACCCTGCAGGGGCAGCGGGTGGTGCTCTGCCGTGGCCGTGGCGACGAATGGGGCGAGTGGGTTCGCCAAACGTTCGCGGCCCGTGGGCTCGTCGTTACCGAGACGTCGGCCGAGCAACATGACCGGGCGATGGCCGTGGTGCAGGTGCTCACGCACTTTCAGACGCAGGTGCAGGGGCTCACGCTGGCCCGCTTGGGGATGCCGCTGTCGGAAACGATGCCCTTCACATCGCCGGCCTATCTCCTCGAACTGTATGTGGCCGCGCGGCACTTTGCGCAGGACCCCGGGCTGTACGGCCCGATCGAGATGCGCAACCCGCAGAGCGGGGAGGTAACGGCGGCGTTCGGCCGGTCGGTTCAGGAACTCGCCCAGGTGATCGCCGAGGGGGATCAGCCTGCCTTCACCCGTCTGTTTGAGGAGGTCCGCGCGTTCTTCGGTGACTTCACCGCTGAGGCGCTGGTGCAGTCCAGCTTCCTCATCGATCGCATCGTGGAGCGAAACTGATGGGGCGGTCCCGCGCGTGGCACGGTGGGATCCTTTCCTCCCGCGGGTGGGTTGATCGGCTATGACGTCCATGCGCCGCCGTAGCTCACCCTACAATCCACTCACCTGGTTCCGTCGGGTGGAAGACGCCGTGTCCTCGGTGGCGGCCGAAGTCGAGTATCGCCTCAAACTGGCCCCGCGGGGTACCAAGATTGTCCCCAGCGATTTCGACCGCCGCATGATCCGGTTGTTCTTGGTGGTGATGCCCATGCTGGTCGGTTCGCTGTTCATCGACGATCGGCAGTTCCGTACGCGCCTGCTCACGCTGGCCTTTGCCGCGGCACTGTTTGCGGTGGCGCTGATCTTCATGCTCGACGCGCGCTCGTCCAACTACACTGGGCGTGGGAGGCCATTGCCGCCGCCCACGCCGCGCGCAGTACCGCCCAAGGCGGCTCAGCCGCACTGGACGCAGCGTAAGCCATAGTGTCCTTCCCCAACCCGCCTGTTGCCATGCCTGCCATGCGTGTTCTGCGTTCCGCCACATGCCTCGCCGCCTGCACGGCGGTTACGGTGCTGCTCAATACCGCTGCCACCTGGGGCGCCCGCGCCGATCTCGTCGCGAAGCTCCAGGGGAAGGACGGCCGCAAGGTTGCCGGCAGCGCCACGGCCGTCACCTCGGCCGACGGGATGGCCACCCTGGTCACCGTAAGCATCGAGGGCGACACGCCTGGGGCCACACGTCCGTGGCACGTACACACGGGGAGCTGCGCCAAGAGCGGAGGCGTCGTAGGGGGCGCTCGGCCGTATACCCCCATGGTCATCGACGCGCAGGGACGCGGGAGCGCCAAGGCCACGGTCCCGGTGCTCCTCGCCGATACGGCCACATACTACGTGAATGTGCACGACGCGGCCGCCGCAATGGGTGTCATCGTCGCCTGCGGGGATCTGCAGCAGCGGTAAGCACCGTACCCGGCCACGGACAGACCGTCCCTCCGGGCGGTGTCCGGGGTAACTTGCAGTATGCTCCATATCCCGATCTTTTCTCGTTTGCCGCTCCACCGGCTGCTGCTTGTGGCGGCCGCCTCGGCGCTGGTCGTGCCCTCCGCCGTACGGGCCCAGGTCAAGACCTCCGTTCTCGATCGCGCGAAGCAGGACGCCACTCGGCGCGACGCCGTCATCAACGCTGACCGCTTCGGCGTCATCGACGGCGTGGTGACGGACACGCTGGATCAGCCGTTGACCTCCGCGGAGGTGGCGGTGGTCGGCACCACGGCGCGCGTGGTCACGGGTGAGAACGGTCGCTTCCGCATGCTGCAGGTACCGCCGGGGCAGTACCTGCTGGTGGTGCGCCGTATCGGATTTGCGCCAGCCTCGGGGATCATCGAGGTCCCGGCTGCGGATACGCTGCGCCTCGCATACACCCTCACGCGCTCGTCGGCGATGCTCGATACGGTCAAGACGTTCGAGCGCCGCGTGTCACTGCGTATGGTCGAGTTTGAGCAGCGTCGAGCCCAAGGCGCTGGGCAGTTCGTCACCCGCGAGGAGATCGAGCGGCGCGGTTCGCTGCAGGTCTACGATTTCCTGCGGAACATGCGCACCATCGAGGTGTCGCGCATCACCGACCAAATGTTCGGCGGCATGGTGGCCCTCTCTCGCCGTGAGGCCGGCAGTGTGCTCGGTGAAGGCGCGGGCGCCTGCCCGATGCAGGTCTTCCTCGACGGCATCGTCCTCCCGCGCTTTTTCAACCTCGAACTGCTGCCGCCGCCCAAGCAGATCGCCGGCATCGAGGTATACAGTGGAGCTGCCTCCATTCCGCCGCAGTTCGGCGGGCCGGACCGGCGATGCGGAGTCGTCGCTGTCTGGACCCGCGACGGGAATTGAAGCGATCGAATAACGGTCGCGACGTGACGTCGCGTCACGACCGGTGCGTCCCGAAATGAAGAACGCCCCGTCTGCATCGAGCAGACGGGGCGTTCTTCATAGTGCGCGGCTCCGGCTCAGCAACCCGGGCCGGCAAGCCCACCCGTCTTGCCAGCGCGAACCAGGCACTCGCCCTGCGGGATCGGCTGCACGCGGGCCACGAAGTGGGCGTTGGCCCCCGTCGTGATGTCGCGCGGAAGATCAGCCAGACGGCCGTAGCGGCGCATGTCGATCCAGCGGTGCCCTTCCAACAGCAGCGAGTACCGCTTGTTGTAGAGGATCTCCGTGAGGATCGCCGCGTCGGGCGAGGCAGTCGTGAGCTCCGTGGCGGCCAGCCCACCGGAGTTCTGGCGCACCTGGTTGACGGCCGCGATGGCGCCGGCCTTGTCACCCGTGGCCAGCAGGGCCTCCGCGCGGAGCAGCATCAGCTCCTCGTTACGGATGATCGGGATCGAGCTGGTCACCGCCGGGTAAATGCCGTAGCCGAGTGACGACGAAATACCGAGTCCGCCCGGCGCGTCACGCGAGGTGCGCGTGGCGACCTTCGCCGTGAACCGATCGTCACGCGAGCCATTCGCCTTGAGCTGGGCATCGGCCTGAATGCTCATGTGCGCATACAGGTCGGTGTTCGTCGCAGCGTTCAGCGGGTTATTGGCGTCACCGGTCGCGGCCGAGTACGGGTGGCTCGGACCACGATCGAGATCGGCCCGCGACACGGCATTCGCGTTGAGGAACGACGCCGTAAGCGCCGTGAGCGCGTTCTGCCACGCCGTGGCCCCGCCGCCAGCCGTGGCGTAGTAGGCGTTCGCACGCGCGGCGATCGCGCGATTGAACTGCCGGAACGTGGACGGCGTGTTGAACCCGGCGAACCCGCTGTGCATCGTGAACGGGAACGCCGAGCCGCCAGCCGCCAGGTTCGTCGCACCGTCGTTCAGCGTGGCGATGATGTACTTGTACACCGAGTCACGCGACACGAACGGCGCCAGATCCGACGCATTGGCCTTGATCTCCACCACCGCGCCAATCGTATCGCGCGTGGAGATGACATACAGCAGCTCGAGTGCTTCGAGCGTCTTGGCGAAGCCAAGGCCGGCCTGCTTCTGTTCGGCCGTGAACGTGGCATTGCCCGCGACGGCGGTCTTGAAGTTGAAAATGTCGCGCAGGTTGCCGTACTGGGTGCTCCAGTTCTCGACGGCGAAGCCGGCGGGATCGAGACGGTTCTGGCCGGCGATGCCGATCAGATAGGCCGACGTGTTGCGCCCTTCCTGCGGCGTGTACACGTAGGCTTCACGTCCGAAGCGCCCCGTGGAGGTGATGAAGCCACCGCGGCCATTACGGAGCTGGCGCAGCAGGCCTGTGGCCTGTAGCTGCAGCGCCTGGGCATCAGCCGAGGCGGCGGCCACGGTGGGCGTGTTGGGATTCGTGATCTCGAGCCGGTCGCTGCTGCAGGCCGCGAGCGCCGAGATCGAGAGCACCAGCCCCGCCGTGCGCGGGGAGAGCAGGGAGGTCGGCACGAAACGATGGGGGTGCGAAGTAGTGGTCGTCATGGCTTAGAACCCCACGTCGACGCTGAAGAAGAACTGACGGCTCGGCGGGAACGGCGCGAGGTCGATGAAGCGGTTGAAGTTCGAGTTGCCGAAGTTGTTGAACTCCGGATCGAAGCCCCAGTAATCGGAGAAGATTGCAAGGTTACGGCCGCTCAGATTGAAGCGGAGCGAGCTCGCACCCGGGATCTTCTTGGCCAGCGCGTCCGACGCCTGATAGTTCAGCGTCACTTCGCGCAGCTTCACGTACGACCCCTTCTGGATGTAGGGGCGGATGTCACCCTTGCTGAAGGTCTCGAAGCGCGTCTTGCCGTTCGCCACGAAGTCGCGCGACTGGCCGCCTTCGTCCCAGAGGTTGTTCGTCATGTTCGCCACGTAGCCGCCGTTGCGCCAGTCGGCCAACACCGACACCGACCACCGCTTCCACGAGAACTCATTGTTGAGCGTGGTGGTGTGCACCGGGTTCGAGTCGAACAGGATCGTGTCGCGCACCGCGCCGTTCAGCCCCAGCGGGGCATTGCCCCAGATCATCGAGGTGCGCGTGTTGGGCGCAATGCGATTGCGGCCGTACGACGCGCCGAACGAATTGGGCGTGTTGAAGGCCGGCACCGGGATGTTGTCGGTGAACTGCGCGTTGGTGTTGTAGATCAGGCGCGCGGTCCACTCGAAGCTGCCACGACGCAGAGGCACCGCCGAGATCACGCCTTCGGTGCCGAGCACCGAGAGCTGCCCGCCGTTGATGATCTGGCTGCCGAGACCCGACGAGGGGGGCAGCGGGAAGGTGAGCAACAGTTCCTTGATCTGCCGCTGGTAGCGCGTGAATTCGAGGTTCAGGCGACCGCCGAGGAACGTGGCGTCGGCACCGAACTCAAGCTCGTTCATCACTTCCGGCTTGATGGCGGTGTTGCCGAGCAAGCTCGCGGAGACCAGCGAGCCGGCGCCGCCAATCAGGCCGCCGTCGGCGTACAGGATGTCGCGGTCTGCCCAACGCGGCCGGTTACCGGACTGGCCCCATGCGCCGCGGATCTTGATCTCGTCGATCTGGTCGAAGACCGGCTTCACGAAGCGGTACGAGCCCGAGAACTTCGGGAAGGCGTAGAACATGTCGCGGTCGCCGTTCGCGCTCGAACGGTCGGCGCGGAAGCCGGCGTTGATGGCCAGCTTTTCCTCGAGCAGCAGCGCTTGCTCGTTCACGTAGTACGACTGGTCACGGAATTCGGTCTGCCCCTGCGTGACCGCGAGGTCCTGGGCACCGAACGCCAGCTTACGAGTGGGCAGGAGGCCGCGGCCGCGCAGGCTGTACTGGTTGAGCGCCTGCGTTTCGTACGACCCACCGACCGAGGTGGTCAATGACGTGATCCACCGGTTACCCGGGGAGTACGTCCACACCGCGTTCACGTTCTGGTTCATCTGGAAGCTCGACGCGTTCACCTGATTCGACGTGCCGAGGAATCCGTCTGCCGGTTCGAACTGCATGAAGTTCGGCGCGTACTGCCAGCCTTCCTGCTGGAAGCGGTCCACGCCGGCGAGGTACGAGAACTGCACCGAGTTCTTCGCGGTCGACAGGGCCGTGTACGTCGTGCGCACGTTGCCCGCCTGACGCCACACGCTCTCGATGTTCTCGGTCCCCGTGAACGTCTCCATCGGGTTCGAGTAGTTGAACCCGGGCGCGGTCGCGCTCGAGCCCTTGAAGGGCATGCGCACGTAGCGTCCGGTGGCGTCCCTCTCGGTGAGGTCAATGATCGCCGGATTGTAGCCGAAGGCGTAGATCGGGCTGAGGCCGGAGTTGTCGTTGTTGCCGTAGCCGCGCTGGAACCGGTTGCGCGTCACGTCAAGGCCGCCGCTGATCGTCCACTTGCTGCCGATCGTCTGGTCGATGTTGATGCGACCACCGGTACGGCGGGCGCCCGTGTTGAGCGCGATGCCCGACTCCTGACGGTCGTTGAGCGACACGAAGTAGCGCGTGTTGTTCATGCCGCCGGCCGACGACAGCAGCGTTTCCCAGGACGGCGACGTGCGCCCGTAGAGATCCTGCTGCCAGTCGAAGGCGGGGCAGGGACCGCTCCCGCACGCGGCGCGGGCGATCGAGTCACCGTAGGCACCGCCCACGTAGGGCTTCACTTCGGCGTAACTCTCAAACGCGCGGTGACCGAGCAGGCGCTGCACCTGCTGCGTGCCCACACGCTGGGTCACGTTCCAGGTCGCCCGTCCCTGCTTGCCGCGCTTGGTCGTGATCACAACCACGCCATTGGTGGCGCGCGACCCGTAGATGGCGCTCGCGGCGGCCGACTTGAGGACTTCGATGTTCTCGATGTCGTTGGGGTTGAGGTCGGCCAGGCGGTTCACCACCTGGTCCTGACTCGATCCCGTCGACCCCGACGCGCGGGTAACGGAGCTCGATCCCGACGAGATGCTCGCGTTCGAGATGATCACACCATCCACCACGTAGAGCGGATCACCCGAGCCGAGGACCGACGTGGCGCCGCGGATCTGGATCTGCGCACCACCACCAGGCGCGCCGCTGTTTTCGAACATGCGGGCACCGGCCACCTTGCCGGCAAGATTGCCTTCCAGCGAGCGGGCCGGGACGCGATTGAGTTCGGCGGTGTTCACCGACGCCACGGCCGTGGCGGCCACGCGGCGGTCGGTGGTCGTCGCCGCACCGGTCACCGTCACGCCTTCGAGCTGCAGCACGTCCTTCTCGAGCGAGAAGTTCGCCGTGTTTTCCGACGACGCGAGCCGGACCGTCACGCGCTTGTAGCCAAGACCGCGGGCCAGCAGGCTCACCTCACCCTGCGGCACACGAATCCGGTACTCACCGCGCTCGTTGGTGCGCACACCGACCTGCTGGCCGAGAATGCCGACCGTGATGTCCGCAAGCGGTGCTCCGGTACCGGCCATTGTCACCTTGCCCGTGACGTCGCGCGTCTGCGCATCGGCACGGAGGGGCAACAGCGCGGCGGCCGCGAGCACGGCCATGTACTTGTAGAACCTACCCATGAGGTCTCCGATGGAGGGAATCGGGGAGCTGCCGCTCGGCAGCGATCCTAACGTCCCCCGCCGGCATCGGAGTGCGGTCTTACGGCGCGACACATACCACAATTACCGGGGAGGGAACTGGCCCAATGTACCGGTTTGTCCACGATCCTGCAGGTGCCGTTTCATGCTGGTTACTGGAAAGCGCCGATGCTCAGCGCGGTGGGCCCAGCGGGCTCGGAGGGCACCCCGTCCGCTGCACCGTGTAGGCGATCTGGCTGACCAGCCACCGGTCGCCGGGCTTCACCAGCGTGAAGACGTCGGTGCCGCAGTGCGAGAACCGGCCATCGATGAAAAAGTCGTATGGCGCGTGGACCTCCACGATCGGGCCGAACGCATACGCGGTGGGGGCCCACAGCCGCTCGAGCAGGCGCTCCCGCCCCACTGGAAGCGTGCGGAAGAAAGCGGCCGCATCCTGGGTGCTCACACTCGTGCGGGGACCCGCCGGATCGCCGATCGACCGCAGCGTGATATCGGGATGCACCAGCGGGCGAAGTGCCGCCGTGTCCCGTGTCGACAGTGCCCGCAAGAGCGCCTCCGCTACACCCACGACCGCGGCACGGTCCGATACCGTCAGCGGCACCTCCGGGCGCGCCCGGTCGAAGTCCGTCCTGCACGTCGCCGCGGGCGCCGTGGACGACAGCCCCGCCAACCGCCAGCTGCCGCGGGTCTTCACCAACGTGAAGAGATCGGCGCCGCAGCCCTGCACGCGGTCGTCGTCGCCCACCCACCGGTACGGCGCCCAGACGTGGGCCAGCGCACCGTGCATGACGCGCGTGCGTGCCGCCAGCTCGCTGCGGCCGGTCCGGGTGGCAAGCCCGGCGAACAGCGCGCTGTCATTCGACGGGCGTGGCAATGGCACGGCGCCGTTTCCCACGCCCACCCGCAGCATCGTCCAGCCGGTCGGCACGAGCGTCTCCCGCAGGAGCAGCGTGTCCTTGGCATGGAGACCGGTGAGCCAGCGATCCACCACGGCATCCGCCGCCGTCTCCTCCGCGTCCGGCGCGAAGCGTTCGCGGATGCGCACCGTGCGCTCGAGGTCGTCGCGCGCCTGCAGCACCTTCTGCCGGAGATCCGCGGCCAGCGTGGGCCGTTCTACGAGCCAGTCGTCCACGATGGCGAGTGCCGCCCGCTCCGTCTGGCCACCGAGCGTGGCTCCCAGCCAACTGCCGAGGAAGAAGATGCGGCGGTTCTGCTGAATCCACGGGAGCGTGTCGAGCGCGGCGCGCAGGAAGCGTCGCGTGAGCGGCTGCTGCTCGGGCTCGTGGAAGGCGCGCAGGCTCGAAGTCACCCACTCCTCATTGAGCGTGGCCTCGCGGAACCAGCGGTCGAACAGCCCCGACTTCATTGCGCTGTCTGGCTTGGCGGCCCCCGCCACGAACGCCAGCCGCGCGCCTTCACTGGTGGCGTCGCGCGCCTGCTGCGCGGCGATGAGCGAGTCGGCATCGGTGGCGCCGCGCGAAACGAGGCGCGTCACGATGGCCCAGCGCGAGGGCGCGCGCAGTGGAAGCCCGGCGGCACTGTCGGCGGCGAGCCACGCCCTGAGCTGCGCG
This sequence comes from Gemmatimonas sp., assembly GCF_044344655.1. GTDB lineage: Bacteria > Gemmatimonadota > Gemmatimonadetes > Gemmatimonadales > Gemmatimonadaceae > Gemmatimonas. The sequence goes on along the minus strand of NZ_JBIJCN010000038.1, from coordinate 15,391 downwards.
AGGGCCGGGCTCCGCTGCGCCAGTGAAACGTAGGCGTCGAGATGATTCTTCCGGATGCCGTAGCTCCGCGTGGTGTCGGCGGCGCCCAGCAGCAGCAGGCGTTCCACCTCGGGCAGCAAGGCCTCACGCACCACCTCGGGGGCATACCGCGTCACGCTCGTGCCCAACCGCCCCACCAGCGTCCCCGACAGCTGCTCGTCGCGTTCGGCCGGGAGTGCCCGCAGCACCATGCGCGCGTAGCGTGCCGGCGAGAGCTGCGCTTCACGTACGAGGTCCCAGAGCGCTCCCCAGAGCATGGCGCGCAGGAAGTCATCGCGGACCGATGCCACGTGCTGTTCGAGCCAGCGTACACTCGCGCTGTCGGGCAGCACGATGGCGTAGCCGTAGTCTCCCTCGTTGGCGTAGACGAAATCCGGCGCCGGCTGCCCGATCGCCGCACGCACGATCGTGGTATCGCCCGTGAGCTCCACGGGCACGCGTACCGGGGCCTTGCCGGTGTAGTGCAAACGCACCTGCACCTTGAGCGGCCACGCGCCCGCGCCGGACAGCGCGGGTTGCGCGGGGCGCTGCACCAGCGCGAGACGGGTGATGCGCCCGTTGGCGACGGTCAGCTCCTGGCGAACCACCGGCATCCCCGGGCGCAGCATCCACTGGCGCCCCCACGCGGAGAGATCACGCCCGCTGGCGGCCCCAATGCTGGCCAACAGCGCCTGCCAGGTGGCGTTGCCGTAGGCATGCTGCCGCAGGAACTGCTGCACGCCGCGTTGGAAGGCGGCCGGGCCCACCAGATACTCGAGCTGCTTGAGCACCGACGGCGCCTTGTTGTACACGATCGGGCCGTAATTGCTCTTCGCCTGATCGAGATTGGCGAGTGCCTGCCACACCGGGGTGGTGCCGGCGGTCGCATCGGTGCCGTACGCCACCGGCTTGTTGCGCAAATAAAAGGTCTTCCAAGCGTTCGAGGCGGGCTCGAGGTCGGCCTGCATGCGCGCCGCCATGAAGGTGGCGAAGCCCTCCTTGAGCCACAGGTCGTCGAACCAGCGCATCGTCACGTAGTCGCCGAACCACTGGTGCGCCACCTCGTGGAAGGTGGTGGCCTGACGCCCCAGTAACTGGGAGGTGGTGGGGCGCTCACGATAGATGAAGCTCTCTTCGTTGTAGAACACGGCCCCGGGATGTTCCATGCCGCCGAACGGGAAGGCCGGTGCCAGCAGCGCGTCGTACTTGTCGAACCCGTAGGGCACGCCGAAGTACTGCCCGAGCCACCGTAGCGCGCGCGCGTTCATTGCCACGAGGGTGTCGTGCTCCGCCTCCCGTGCACGCGACGCGCGTACGTACAAGGACATCGGGACCTTCGGTCCCCCCTCCCGCATCGCCTCTGGTCGCGTATGCACCGACCAAGGCCCCGCCGCAAAGGCGATCAGATACGTGCTCAGGGGCTTGGTGCTGGCAAAGTGATGCGTGTGGCCCGTGCTACCCGTGTCCACGCGCTGGAGTGCGCCGTTGGCGAGGGCGCGCCACGACCGGGGCGTGGTGAGGGTGAGGGTGACGCGCGCCTTGAGATCCGGCTGGTCGAAGGAGGGGAACAGCAGGTTCGCGTCGGAGGGGACGAGCAACGTGTACAGGTACGTGCTGCCGTCGGCGGCATCGCGCGTGCGGATGATGGCCGCACCAGCCGACGCCACGGGCGTAGCAAAGGTGAGCATCACGCTGTTGCGCCCCGGACGGAGCCGCGCGGCGGGGATGACCACATGGTGGCGATTCCAGGAGGCCGCCGCATCACGCCACTCGCTCCCGTTGATCGCGCCCCCGGAGACGGCGAGCCCACGGAAGTCGAGAATCACGTCACCGCCGCGCCGCGTCGTAAACCCCACGGTCACGCGTCCGCTCGCCGTATCGCCGCTCCCCACTGTCAGGGACAGCGCATAGTGCACGTCGCGGAGCTGTCCCCGGCGCTGCGCCGCAAGGTCGGCCGATACGCCCGGCCCAATGAGCGCGGGCGGCGACGCCCCAGGCGAAGGCACCGCCGGCGCCTGCGCCGGCAACGAGGACAGCGCGAAGGACGGCACGAAGGCGGCCACGCACCGAATGAAGCGGATCGTGCGCACGGCGCGCAGGCACCGGCGGAAACGGGAAGGGGGGCGCATCCGTCGAAGCTGCGACGCTGGGCGCCCAGCCGCCACTCCGGTGCCACCACCGCGGCGCCGCCACTCCGGATCGCCGGTTTTGGTGCTAGCATTCAGAAGGCTCGGCACGGTGCCGGTGCCATCCCTCCTTCGCCGCTCGCCATGTCGCCGGATACGCCAGCCCCTACGCCGTCTCCCTGTGACTCCTGCGCCCGTGTCGATCGGCGCCAGTTCCTCACCTCGGCCTCCGTGCTATCGCTCGGGGCACTGGCCACGGCCGGGTGCGGCGATGGCGTCTTCAGTGGTCCGGAGAGCATCCCGACCTTCCCGGGAACGCCGTTTTCGTTCGATCCGCGCACGGTGACTGCGCTGCAGTCGGTTGGTGGGCGCACGGTGGTCCAGCAAGGGACTATGACGCCCGTGCTGGTGGAGCGAACGGGACCGTCCCAGTACCGGGCGCTGGCACTGGCCTGTCCGCACCGCGGCACGATCGTGAACGTGGACGGCGGAGGGTTTCTCTGTCCCAATCACGGCGCGCGCTTCGCCGCCGACGGCACGTGGCTCTCTGGGCAGCCCACCGCCGATCTCGCGCCGGTCGGCGTGCGCGTGAATCCCGACGGCACGCTCACGATCGGCGGCGCGCCCCTCCCACCGGCGCTGGCGCTCGCGGTCTCGTCCGTGACGTTTGTCACCACGACGACCGGCGCCAACCCGGCGGCCCAGACGGTGGCCGTCAGCAACGCCGGCGGCGGCACACTCGGCGGTCTCCAAGTGAGCCTCGCCTACGCGTCCAATCAGCGCACGGGATGGCTCACCGTGCAGCTCGATCAGGCCGCGACGCCGGCCGTTCTGACGGTGGGGGTGCAGAAGGGGACACTCGCGGCAGGGGCCTACAACGCCACCGTCACCATCAGCGCCCCCGGCGCGAGTAACGGGGCCCAGACGCTGGCGGTGGGCTTCGCGGTGCAGGATCCCGTCAGTCCGCCGTCGCTCCTCCTCTCCAGCAGCGTGATCGCCTTCAGTGCGGTAACCGGAGCCACGCCGTCCGCCCAGGCGGTACAGTGCACCAACGCCGGTGGCGGTACCCTCAGTGGTTTGGCGGTCCAGGTGGCCTATGGTGCCGGGGCCACCGGGTGGCTGAGTGCCACCCTCAACGCGACAACCGCGCCCACCGCGCTCACCCTCCGGCCCACGGTGGGCACGCTCGCGGCAGGCACCTACAGCGCAACCGTCACCGTGTCCGCCACCGGCGTGCCCTCACGTACGGTGAGCGTTTCGTACACGGTGTCACCGGCGGGACTGGTGGTGAACATCGCCGCGTGGCCGGCGCTCGCCACCGTGGGTGGGGTGGCGGGCAGCGTGGGGAACGTCAACGGTGGGCCCGTGGCCGTCGTGCGCACCAGCGCCACGAGCTTCTCCGCGTTCTCCATGGTGTGCCCTCACGCCGGTACCACCATCAACGTGGTCAACGGGGTGAGCTTCCGGTGTCCCAACCACGGGGCGCTCTTCAACAATGCCGGCAACAACCTGCCAAACTCGCCACAGCGCACCAACGATCTCACGCGCCTCACCGTCTCGTACTCCCCTGGCGCCCCCACGCTGGTGGTCTCCTGAACGACGGCGACCGGCAGCCGTTGAACCCGCTCCCGGACATGGCTACGTTTCGAGGCTGTTCGACCCCAGCCAACTTTCGTAGCCATGCCAACTTACGAATTTCGCACGCCCGACGGCTCCATCATCGAGCGGATCTTCAAGATCAGCGAAGTCCCTGACTCCGTCGAATTGCCCGACGGCAGCGTGGCCACGCGCATCATCTCGGGTGGTGCCGGCCTGCTGTTCAAGGGCTCCGGGTTCTACATCACTGACTACGGCAAGGACGGCAAGAAGGACCAACGCGCGCCATCGCCGAGTTCCGCCAGTCCCAGCAGTTCCAGTAGCACCAGTACTTCCGGCGGTTCCAGTAGCGACTCGAAGCCGGCGTCGTCTTCGACGCCCAAGGCCGAGTGACCACAGCCGTCGTGCACCGTCTCGTGCACCGTCTCGTACAGGGCGGCAGTGAGCCGTCTCTTCTCTTGCTGACCACTCCGTGACTCAGGCCGACGCCCTGCGCGCTGAACTGGCGCGCGCGGCGCGCACGCTCGGTGCGCCCGACGACGTGACCCCCATTCTCGAGCGCCCGCGTGATCCGTCGTTCGGTGATTGGGCCACCAACCTCGCCATGACGCTTGCGAAGGCGCTCGGCAAGAAGCCGCGCGACATCGCCGAAGCGCTGATCGCCGCACTCGACATGCCCCGCGTGGGCATCGTCTCCGCGGAAATCGCGGGGCCCGGCTTCGTGAACATCCGCCTCGATCCCGGCTTCCAGGCGCGCGGGCTGCTTCAGATCCTGCGCGCGCCCGACCAGTGGGGACGCGTGGCACTCGGGCACGGTGAACGCGTGTGCGTGGAATTCGTGTCCGCCAACCCCACCGGGCCGCTGCACGTGGGTCACGGGCGGCAGGCGGCACTGGGCGATGCCATCAGCACGCTCCTCGAGTGGACCGGTTTCGACGTCGACCGCGAGTTCTACTACAACGATGCCGGTGCGCAGATCGCCAATCTCGCGAAGAGCACCCAGGCGCGTGTCCGTGAACTCGCGGGGCAACCGCTACAGATCCCCGAGGGCGGCTATCACGGGGCGTACATCGGAGAGATCGCCGAACGCTATGTGCAGCAGCACCCCGAGGACCGCGAGGGAAATGACCTCGACGCCATGCGAGCCTTCGCCGTGGCCGCGTTGCGGCACGAACAGGATCTCGACCTGCAGGCTTTCGGCGTCAAGTTCGACACCTACTACCTCGAAAGCTCGCTCTATGCCGATGGGCGCGTAGAGAAGACCGTCGACGCGTTGCGGCAGTCGGGCTACACATACGAGGAGGAGGGGGCGCTCTTCCTGCGCACCACCGACTTCGGCGACGACAAGGACCGCGTGATGAAAAAAAGCGCGGCGAAGGGCGGCGATTACACCTACTTCGTGCCCGATGTGGCGTACCACGTAACCAAGTGGGAGCGCGGCTATCGCCGGGCCATCAACGTGCAGGGTGCGGACCATCACAGCACCACCACGCGCGTGCGTGCTGGTCTGCAGGCGCTCGGGATCGGCATCCCCACGGGCTACCCCGACTACGTACTGCACCAGATGGTGACCGTCATGAAGGGCGGGGAAGAAGTGAAGATTTCCAAGCGCGCCGGCTCCTACGTCACGGTGCGGGATCTCATCGACGAAGTGGGGCGCGATGCCGTCCGCTACTTCTTCCTGATGCGCAAGGGCGACTCCCAACTCGTCTTCGACGTGGACCTCGCGCGCAGCCAGTCGGAGGAGAATCCGGTCTATTACATCCAGATGGCGCATGCACGCATGTGCGGCATCTTCCGCGTGGGCGAAATCGACGCCGGCACCGTCACCGGCGAAGGCGCCGACCTCGGCGTGCTGGTGGCGCCGGCTGAGCAGGAGCTCGTGAAGCAGTTGCTCGACTTTCCGGCGATGGTGAAGGGGGCAGCGGACAATCTCGAGCCGCACCGCATTGCGGGCTGGCTCCTCGAGACGGCTCGTGCCGCGCACACCTGGTATCACAAGCATCATGTCCTCGGCGAGCCTGAGGACATCACACGCGCGCGCCTCGTATTGGCACGCGCTACGCAGCTCGGCATCGCCGCCGGTCTGCGCATTCTCGGACTGTCTGCGCCGGAGCGCATGTGAGTTCTGCCGATCCGCTCATTAAGAGCCCGGTCCTCGTCGTCGGCTCGGTGGCCCTCGACTCTGTCGAGACGCCGTTCGGCAAGGCCGATGAGGTGCTGGGGGGCTCCGGCACCTTCTTCTCCTCGAGCGCGTCGCACTTCACCCCCGTGCAGCTCGTCGGCGTGGTGGGGGACGATTACCCCGTCGAGAAGCTTGCGCCGCTTGCCGAGCGTGGGGTGGATCTGGCTGGTCTCGAGACGGCCGAGGGCACGAGCTTCCGGTGGCGCGGCCGCTACCGCCACGATCTCAATTCAGCGGAAACGCTCGAGACACATCTCGGGGTATTCTCGCACTTCCGCCCCAAGATCCCTGAGCAGTTCAAGCGCTCCCCCTTCGTGTTCCTCGCGAACATCGATCCGCGCCTGCAGTTGCAGGTGCTCGAACAGGTCGAGACGCCGCGCCTCGTGGCGTGCGACACCATGAACTTCTGGATCGAGTCGCGTCGTCCGGAGTTGGTCGAGCTGCTCGGGCATGTGGATCTCATCACGCTCAACGACGCCGAAGCGCGCCAGCTGACCGAGCACAACAACCTCGTGCAGGCCGCGCGCTGGATCATGGACAAGGGGCCCAAGCACGTGCTGATCAAGAAGGGCGAGCACGGCGCCTTCATGTTCACGCGTGACAGCATCTTCTTTGCGCCCGCCTACCCGTTGGAAAGCGTATTCGATCCCACCGGCGCGGGCGACTCGTTTGCCGGGGGCTTCATCGGCTATCTCGCCGCAACCGGTGATCTCAGCGAGGCCAACATGCGGCGCGCGGTGGTCGTGGGGTCCGCCATGGGCTCGTTTGCCGTGGAGAAGTTCTCCAACACACGTCTGCTCGAGATCACGCGGCGCGACATTGATGCGCGCGTTCAGGCATTCCGGCAGCTGGTGGCCTTCGACACGGAGCTCGGCGCATGAGCCAGACCCCGCTCGATTACCGCTCGGCCGGCGTCGATATCGACGCGGCAGACGACGCGAAGCATCGCCTCGCGAAGCTCGTGCAGAGCACCATGACGTCGGGCGCGCGCGGCGCGTTCGGTGGCTTCGGCGGCATGTTCCGTGTTCCTGAGGGATACCGCTCTCCGCTGCTGGTGGCCAGCGCCGACGGGGTGGGCACCAAGATCAAGATCGCGATCGAGGCCGGGCGCCACGATACGATCGGGCATTGCCTGGTAAATCACTGCACCAACGACATTCTCGTTCAGGGCGCAATCCCGCTCTACTTCCTCGACTACGTCGCCTTCGGCAAGCTCGAGCCGCCCGTGGTGGAAGGTGTGGTGGCCGGCGTGGCCGCCGGCTGCCGCGAGAACGAATGTGCACTGATCGGTGGTGAAACCGCCGAGATGCCCGGTGTGTACACGCCGCCCGACTACGACCTCGCGGGCTTCATCACCGGCATTGTGGAAGAAGACGCGGTGCTCGGCAGCGCAGGCGTGCACGAGGGCGATACCCTCGTGGCGCTCGGTGGCAACGGCCTCCACACCAATGGCTACTCGCTCGCACGCCGTATCATCAGCGACCGACTCCAGCTTGGCGTGCACGATCCGTTCCCCGATGCGAACGGCGCTACCGTCGCTGACGTCATGCTGAAGGTGCACCGCTCGTACCTGCAGTGCCTCAAGCCGGTACTCGGCTCCATCAATGCGATGGCGCACATCACGGGCGGCGGCCTGCCGGGCAACTTGAACCGCGCGCTGCCGCCCACCCTCGATGCCAGCGTGGACACCGGCACCTGGACGGTCCCGTCGGAGTTCCGCGTGCTGGCCGAGGCGGGGCAGGTGGCGAGCCTCGAGATGTTCCGCGCATTCAACATGGGCGTAGGCATGGTGGTGATCGCCGCACCAGCCAACGTGTCGCAGATCACCTCGCGCGCGGCCGCGTGCGGAATTCCTGCGTGGGAGCTGGGTACGGTGGTGGCAGGGACCGGTCGGGTGCGTCTCGACGGTACGGTCACCTGAGATCGCTCCAGTCCCCACTGCATGAGGATCGCATGACCTCTCGCTGCGTGTCGTTCGTCATCGCTGCCTGCGCGCTGGTGCTCGCGTCGGCGGCGCCCGCCGCGGCGCAGACGTCGTCCGGCAGCTGCACCGTCTCGCCGGCGGTCCCAGGTGCGTCCGGCGCCGACGTCTGTCAGAAGGGACGCGATCTGTTCTCCTTTCTGGTACCGCAGGTGGGGGTGGCGCTCTCCGGCGGCAACCCTGTCCTTGGCGAGGGCGGCACGCTCGGGGGCTGGGGCAAGCGCATGCTGCAGCTCCGGGCGACGGCGGTCGACGGTCGGGTGCCGGCCAACGATGTGCCCATTCGGGTGACCGGTCCGGCCGCGGCCTCCGACTTCGGTGCCAAGCGGGTGCCGGTGCCGATGCCAACCCTCGATGCCGCAGTCGGGCTGTTCAAGGGTATCCCCCTCGGTCTCACCAATGCCGGAGGGGTGGACGTGCTGCTCGGAGCGTCGTATCTGCCCACCATCGAGGACGGCGATTTTTCGCTCACGCCCACCGGGGCGAACTGGGCGTTTTCGTACGGCCTCCGCGTGGGGGCATTGCAGGAGTCGTCGCTCGTGCCCGGGGTAAGCCTGAGCGTCATGCGCCGTAAGCTCCCCACCATGAACTTCGGCTACGGTTCCAGCAACGACACCCTGCGCGTTGACAACTTCGCGCTGACCTCGAACGCGCTCCGGCTCACTGCCGCGAAGCGGTTCCTGATCTTCGGCATCGCTGCCGGCGTGGGGCGCGATCAGATCGAGGGGAGCTCGTCGCTCGGGGCGACGGTCAATGAGAACCTCCTCGCAGCCACCCAGCGGTATGGGGCGTCGCTCCCCGACCTGCGCACCACGGTCGTCCGCAACACGGCGTTCGTGAATGCCTCGCTCAACCTGATCGTCACGCGGCTCATCGCCGAATACGGCTGGTCGGACAACGGCGAGCGTCTGCATACGATCAATCGCTTCGGGGACCGTCAGGCCAACGAAGGCTATCGCTATGGCTCGGTCGGTCTCACTGTCCGTTTCTGAGCCGCCGCTGATGTCGCATACGGAAGCGCACGGGTCGGAGGGCTGCTCCGACGACGTGCGCTTCATGCGTCGCGCCCTCGATCTCGCCGAGCGCGGGGCGGGTCAGGTATGGCCCAATCCCAAGGTTGGGGCGGTGATCGTGCGCGAGGGCACGATCGTAGGGGAAGGATGGCACCAGCGGTTCGGTCGCGCGCATGCCGAAGTCAACGCCCTGGCCGCGGCCGGCGAGGCGGCGCGGGGCGCCACGGCCTACGTGAGCCTCGAGCCGTGCAATCATCACGGTCAGACTGGCCCTTGTACGGAGGCGCTGCTCGCAGCGGGGGTGTCACGCGTGGTCTTCGCAGCGCGCGACCCTAACCCGACGGCCGCCGGCGGCGCCGAACGGCTCCGTGCCGCGGGGCTCGCTGTCGATGGGGGGATCTGCGAGGCCGAGGCCATCTGGAGGAACGCACCGTTCTTCCACGCGGCGCACGGGCGTCAGCCTCCCTTTGTCACGCTCAAGCTGGCCGTTTCGATCGATGGGGCCATCGCCGGCCCCGCGCGCAAGCGCGCCTGGCTCACGGGGGCGGAGAGTCAGGCGGCGGTGCACGCCTTGCGCGCCGGCGCTGACGCCGTGGGGGTGGGGATCGGTACCGCCCTCGCCGACGATCCCGCGCTCACCGTGCGTCTCGCTGAGGCCCCGACGGTCGCCCCACGGCGGGTGGTCTTCGATCGGCGAGCGAGGCTGCCGCTCACCGGCGTGTTGGCCCGGACGGCTCGTGAGACCCCCGTTATCGTGCTCCATGGGCCCCACGCCTCGCTTGAGCGCCTCGACGCGCTCGAGGCCCAGGGCGTGCAGCTGCTGCGGGCGGACAGCCTGCCGGCCGGGCTGGACGCGCTGGCCGCGGTCGGCGTGCGCCATCTGTTCGTCGAAGGCGGCGCCGAACTGGCGTCCGCCCTGATCCAGGCCAACCTCGTGCACCACCTGATTATCTTTCAGGCTCCGGTCATTCTGGGGGCAGGCGCCGTTCCGGCGTTTGCCGCACTGAACGGGCGTGACGTCGATCCGGCGCCCCGCCTGCAGGTGCTCGAGCGTCGTGGATACGGCGTCGATCTGATGACCCGCTACGCTGTTTCCGGAGACTGAGGACAGGATGTTCACGGGGCTTGTGGACGACGTGGGGCTCATTGAGCACGTCGCCGATACGCCGGCCGGCCGCGAATTGCGCGTGACCTGCCGCTACACCGATCTCACCGACGGTGAAAGCATCGCCGTGAATGGCGCCTGTCTGACCGTGCGCGAGCACGGCGTGACCGGAAGTGGTCTCGGCTGGTTCACCGTGGCGGCCGTCGTGACCACCATCGGCCGCACCACCGTCGGAGACTGGAGCGCCGGGGAGCGCGTGAACCTCGAGCGTGCCATGAAGCTGGGGGACCGCCTCGGGGGCCATCTGGTATTGGGCCACGTGGACGGCCTGGGCCTGGTGCGTCGCACCGCGCAGGTCGGCGATGCATGGCTCATCGATCTCGAAATCCCCGAAGCGCTGCGGCCGCTGATGGTCGATAAGGGCTCCGTGGCGGTGAACGGCGTAAGCCTGACCGTCAACGCCGTGCTCGACATCGGCGTGCAGCTATCGATCATCGAATACACCAAGCAGCATACGACGCTCGGCCTGCTCGAGGCCGGGCATTCCGTCCATGTGGAAGCCGACGTGCTTGCGAAGCACATCGAACGACTGCTGACCCCCTATCAGCGCGCGCACGGCGCGCGCTCCGAGGTGGCGGCCGTCATGGAGGTGAGGGCATGACAGAGCAGGAGCAGGAGCAACACGCAGCGGCGGAGCCGGTGTTCGGCACCGTCGAACAGGCCCTCGCCGATATCCGTGCCGGCAAGTTCATCGTGGTGGCCGACGACGAAGACCGGGAGAACGAGGGTGACCTCGTCTGCGCGGCGGAGCTCGTGACCCCCGAGATGGTGAACTTCATGCTCGAAGCCAAGGGGATGATTTGCCTCTCGATGACCAACGAGTGGGCCAACCGCCTCGGGCTCGAGATGCAGGTCGATCACAACACCGAGGCGATGTCCACGGCCTTCACCGTCAGTATCGATGCCGCGGCCAAGTTCGGGGTGAGCACGGGCATCAGTGCCAGCGATAGAGCCACCACCATCCGCGTGGCCGTTGATCCCAGCGCCACGCGCGCCGACCTGCGCGTGCCTGGTCACATCCACCCGTTGCGGGCGCGTGACGGCGGCGTGCTGCAGCGTGTGGGGCACACCGAGGCCGCGGTGGACATCGCGCGTCTCGCCGGCTTGCGTCCGGCGGGCGTGATTTGCGAGATCCTCAACAAGGACGGCACCACCGCACGTCGCCCACAGCTCGAAGTGTTCAGCAAACAGCACGGGCTCACGTTCATCACGATTGCGCAGCTGGTGGCGTATCGCCTCCAGAACGAACGCCTGGTGCATCGCGTCGCCGACGCACGCCTCCCCACCGCCTTCGGGGAGTGGCGCATCGTCGGCTATCGCAACGAGGTGGACAGCCGCGAGCACATTGCCGTGGTCTATGGCGATGTCCAGGACGGTGAGGACGTGCTCGTGCGCATGCACAGTAAATGCCTCACCGGCGATGTCTTTCACTCGCACCGTTGCGACTGCGGGTGGCAGCTCGAGAAGGCGATGCAGATGATCCAGGCCGAGGGGAAGGGGGTGATCGTCTACCTCGACCAGGAAGGGCGCGGCATCGGCTTGCTCAACAAGCTGAAAGCGTACGAACTGCAGGACACCGGCGCCGACACCGTCGAGGCCAATGAGCGTCTCGGCTTCAAGCCAGACCTCCGCAATTACGGAATCGGTGCCCAGATCCTGCTGGATCTGGGAGTGCGCTCGATCCGTGTCCTGACCAATAACCCGCGCAAGCTCGTGGGGCTCGACGGCTACGGTCTCGTGCTCAAGGATCGCGTGCGCATTGAGGCGCCGTCGACCAGTGAGAACGCTTCCTATCTTGAAACCAAGCGCACCAAGCTTGGACACCTTTTCGCCGTCTGAGATTCCCGTGGCCGAATTCAATGGAGATCCGCGCGGGGAAGGGCGCCGCATCGTCGTCGTCGCCAGCCGCTTCAACGAGGGCATCACGGTGCCACTCGCCGAGGGCGCCGTGAGCGCGCTCGTGGGCCGGGGCGTGGCCTTCGATGACGTGGACGTGCTCTGGGTGCCCGGCGCGTGGGAGTTGCCGGTGGCGGTCCGTCGTGCCCTCGCGACCGGTCGCTACGATGCCGTTGTGGTCGTGGGGGCGGTGGTGCGTGGTGACACGCCGCATTTCGACTTCGTGGCCGGTGAGGCCTCCCGCGGCATCATGGAGGCGTCACGCGACTTCGAAGTGCCCGTGACCATGGGGCTGCTCACCACCGATACCATGGAACAGGCCGAAGCGCGCGCCGGTGGAGCGCACGGCAACAAGGGCGCCGACGCAGCGCTCGCGGCGCTTGAAATGCTTGACCTCTTCGATCGCGCCTTTGCCGACGATGGCAGCGAGGAGGACGCGTGATGGCCACCCTTCACGACGAAGCCTTCTGGGACGGCCCATCGCAGGAGCCGCTGCTCCCCAAGCAGGGGCGCCGCCAGCGCAGCAAGCCCACCAAGACCGAGCGCGTGGAAACGCGCGGGCGCGCCCGCGCCCTGCAGGCACTCTATGCCGCCGATCTGCGCGATCAGGCGCAGCTGCGTCGCATCGCCACCACCGTGTTCGACGATCTTGCCATCGATCCCGAGGAGCGTGCCTTCGCCGCACGCCTCGTGGCCACCGTCGCTGATCGTGGGGCCGACCTCGATGCCGCGCTCGCCGAGGTGACCAATAACTGGCGGCTCGAACGTCTCGGCGCTATCGAACGCAGTGTGCTGCGCCTCGCCGCCGCCGAACTCGCGCGGGACGAAACGCCGGTGAAGGTGGTCCTGCAGGAAGCCGTGCACCTCGCCGAACGGTACGGCACCGAGCGCAGCGCGCGCTTCGTGAACGGAGTGCTCGACGCGTACGCCCGCAAGCTCGGCAAGCTGTGACGGCGGGGGGCGAGCGGCTGCGCATTGCCGTCGTCAACTGGCAGTGCCGAGACAATCCGTTGGCGGGCGGTGCGGAGATTCACCTCCACGAGATCTTCGGGCGCCTCGCGGCGGCCGGCCACGAGGTCGTCCTCTTGTGCGGCGGGTGGCCCGGCTGCCCGCCGCGTGCCACGCTCGACGGCATCGAGGTCCATCGGGTGGGCACGCGACAGAGTTTCCCCTTCCTCGCCCGCCGCTATTGGCATCGGCAGCTGGTGCCGCGCGGCTTCGACGTCCTCGTCGAAGACATCAACAAGGTGCCCCTCTACACCCCCACCTGGCGTACCCCGAAGCTGGTGGGGCTCGTCCCGCATCTGTTCGGTGGCACGGCCTTCCAGGAGCTCGCCGCTCCGCTGGCCACCGCCGTCTGGCTGTCCGAGAAGCCGCTGCCGTGGTGCTACCGGGGGCACGCCTTTGAAGCGATCAGCGAAAGCACCAAGGACGATCTGGTGCGGCGCGGGGTGGCCGCCGATCTCATCCGGGTCATCTTCCCGGGAATCGACAGCATGCACTACACGCCCGATCCCTCCCTGCGAGCGGATCGACCCGTATTTGCATATCTGGGTCGGCTGAAGAAGTATAAGGGCGTCGATCTTGTGCTTCGGGCCTTTGCGGCGTGTCCGGTACCGGAGGCGACACTCGAGATCGCCGGGGCCGGTGAGTTTCGTGGCGATCTCGAGCGGATGGCGGGAACCCTCGGGGTGGCGTCCCGGGTACGGTTCCTTGGTCGTATCGACGAGACGGAAAAGTGCGCCCTGCTGCGACGAGCGTGGGCGACGGTGTTCGCATCACCCAAGGAGGGGTGGGGCATTACCAATCTGGAGGCGGCAGCGAGCGGAACGCCGGTGATTGCGTCGAACTCCCCGGGAATTCGCGAGTCCGTGCGGCACGGCGACACTGGATTTCTCGTGCCCCACGGCGACGTGGCTGCCATGGCTGCCTGCATGACGCGCCTCAGCGGCGAGCGGACGCTCGTCGAACACCTGGGGGCTCAGGCACGACGCTTCGCCGAGGGGTTCACCTGGGCGAACGCCGCGAAGGAGACAGAAGCCCACCTCCGCGAGGTCGTGGGAAGGGAGGAAGGTCGCTAATGGATATCATCCTGCACGCGCACCATGCGGACGTCCCCGAGTCGCTCCGCGCCCAGGCCGAGTTGGCCATCCGCCGTATTGCCGCGCGCCTGCATCGCGCCGCGCATGCCCTCGTTCGATTCGTGGGCGACGGGCCGACTCGTCGCGTCGAAATCGTCTTGCGCGGATCCCGACACCGTGAGCTCTTCGCCGAAGCCGATGCGTCCGCCTTCGCGCCCGCGCTCAGCACCGCCGTCCAACGCCTCGAAAGCCAGGTGGCGCGGGTGCGCCGCTCGCGTCGCATGCCGCGGAATGGAGGCCGGACCGGGTGACCAGACGCCTGACCGTGGGCACGCTCTACGAGCGCATGAAAGACGTGCTCGAGCTGGAGCTGCTCGGGCCGGCCACAGGTCTCGAACGTGAGATCACGAGCCCCGAGGCGTCCAGCCCGGGGCTCGTCCTTGCCGGCTACATCAACCGGTTTCCGTACCAGCGCATCCAAGTGCTCGGCGAAACCGAGATCACCTATCTGCAGTCGCTCGATGCCGCCACACGCACGGCCAACCTCGAGCAGTTTTTCGGCTTTCCCATCCCCTGCGCCTTCGTCACGAAGGCGCTCGAGCCCCCTGAGCCGCTCATGCGTCTCGCCGAAGCAGCCGGCGTGACCATTTTGCGCTCGCGGCTCAAGACGGCCGAGCTATATCGTCTCATCAAGCCATTCCTCGCCGATCAGTTTGCCCCTACCACCACCATGCACGGCTCGCTCGCTGACGTGTACGGGGTGGGGCTGTTCTTCACGGGCAAGAGCGGCATTGGCAAATCAGAATGCGTGCTCGATCTCGTCGAGCGCGGGCATCGCCTCGTGGCCGACGATCTCGTCTTCGTCTCTCGCCGCGGCAACGATGTGCTCATCGGCAAGGGGCACGAGCTCCAGCGACATTTCATGGAGATCCGCGGGGTCGGCTTGCTCGATATCCCCGCCATCTTCGGCATCCATGCCGTACGGCAGCAGAAACGCCTGGAAGTGGTGGTGGTCCTCGAAGAGTGGGATGCCGATGCGCAGGTCGATCGCACCGGGCTCGACGTGCAGACCATCGACATCCTCGGCGTGGAGATCCCCAAGATCACCGTGCATCTCAATCCCGGAAAGAACATCACCGTGATCGCCGAAGTGATCGCCATGAATCATCTCCTGCGCTACTATCGCGGGTACGATACGGCCACCGCGTTCAACGAGCGGTTGATCGGTCAGATGCGACGGAAGTCGGATGTGCAGCGGTATTTGCAGGAGGATGACGAGTAGTGGGTTCTGCGGCCATTCCGGTTCGTGCTATCGTGGCAGGGCACGGTA
>NZ_JBIJCN010000091.1:0-3901 GCF_044344655.1 Gemmatimonas sp. | reverse complement strand
TGAACGCCTCTAGGCGTGACGGACCGCTCCCGGGCCCTTTGCCATGAGGTCCAGAGGTCCGTATGCTGAAGGGCTTGATCAGTAAGGTGTTCGGCACGCGCCATGAGCGCGAACGCAAGCGCGTGCAGCCGATCCTCGAAGAAGTGCACGCGATCGAAGCGCGTCTCGCGTCGCTCAGCGACGCCGAGATCCAGGCGCAGACGACCAAGTTCCGCGCCATCCTTGCCGAGCGCACGGGACCGATCGAGGCGCGCATCGCTGAGGTCAAGGCGGCCAAGCACAACACGGCCGATGCCGCCGAGCGCGAGCGCCTCGACAGTGAGCTGCAGGGCGCCGATGGACGGGGAGGCGCGGAAGGCGAACTCCGGCAGGCCATCGCCGAAACGCTCGACGAACTGCTCCCAGAGGCCTTCGCGACGGTCCGCGAAGCCTGCCGTCGCCTCAAGGGCACCCGCGTCGGCGTCACGGGGCATGAGCTCACGTGGGACATGGTCCCCTACGACGTGCAGCTCATTGGAGGCATTCAGCTCCACCTCGGGCGCATCGCTGAAATGGCAACCGGCGAAGGCAAGACGCTCGTGGCGACCCTGCCGCTCTACCTGAACGCGCTGCCGGGACGCGGCGCGCATCTGGTAACGGTCAACAACTATCTCGCCCGCCGCGACTCGCAGTGGATGGGGTACCTCTACGGCTGGCTGGGGCTCACCGTCGGATGCCTCGATGACACGGAGCCCGGGTCATGGGAGCGTCGCGCCGTCTACGCGTGCGACATCACCTACGGCACCAACAACGAGTTTGGCTTCGACTACCTGCGTGACAACATGGTCACGACGCTCGAGCAGCGCGTGCAGCGCCCGCACGTGTTTGCGCTGATCGACGAAGTCGACTCAATCCTCATCGACGAGGCGCGCACCCCCCTGATCATCTCGGGCCCGGTGGGTAACGAGAGCGATGGACAGTACGCGGAGTTCAACACCTCTGTCGAGCGCCTCGTGCGCAAGCAGTCCGACATGGTCAACCAGCTCGTCGCCGAGGGCGAGCGGACCATGGCCGCGAACGATCAGCAGGCCGCAGGGCTGTTCTTCTACAAGGCGCAGATGGGTGGCCCGAAGAACAAGCGGCTGATGAAGGTGCTGCAGGAGCCTGGCATCAAGCAGCTCGTGCAACGCGTGGAGCTCGACGTGATCGCCGATCGCAAGCTCCCGGTGAGCAAGCGGGCGTTCCGCGACCTCGAGGACGACCTCCTCTTCGTGCTCGACGAGAAGGGGCACACGGTGCATCTCACGGAGCAGGGACTCGACTGGCTCTCCCCGGATCACCCTGACACCTTCGTGCTCCCCGATATTGCGCTGCTCATCGGTCAGCTCGATCGGGACACCGAGCTGAGTGCTGCCGAGCGCCTCGAACGTCGCAATGCGGTCGAACGCGAGTACGCCACCAAGAGCGAGCGGCTCAACATCATTCACCAGCTGCTGCGTGCACACGCGCTGTACGAGCGCGATGTGAACTACGTGGTGCAGGAAGGGCAGGTCCTCATCGTCGACGAGTTTACCGGGCGTACCATGCCGGGGCGTCGCTGGAGCGAGGGGCTGCATCAGGCCGTGGAAGCCAAGGAACGGGTGCAGGTGAAGGGCGAGACGCAGACCCTCGCCACCATCACGATCCAGAACTACTTCCGCATGTACGAGAAGCTGGCCGGTATGACCGGGACGGCCGAGACGGAAGAAGGCGAGTTTCACGAGATTTATGGGCTCGAGGTGTCGGTCATCCCCACCAACCGCCCCATCCAGCGGGACGACCGCCAGGATCTCGTGTTCAAGACGCGGCGCGAGAAGTACAACGCGATCGTCGACGAGACCAAGCGTCTGCACGAATTGGGCTTCCCGGTGCTCGTCGGAACGGCGAGCGTGGAGGCGTCGGAAACGCTGGCACGCCTGTTTGCCCGCGCGGGGCTCAAGCACAACGTGCTGAACGCCAAGTACCACCAGCGCGAGGCCGAGATCGTCGCCGATGCCGGACGTCCGGGGGCGATCACGATCGCGACCAACATGGCCGGCCGCGGGACCGACATCAAACTTGGCGCGGGCGTGATCGAGCCCAAGCCGTCGCGCATCACGGACCCCGACGGCAAGGAGATCGACATCTCCGAGATTGGTGGGCTGCACATCATCGGATCGGAGCGTCACGAGTCGCGGCGCATCGACCGCCAGCTGCGTGGCCGCTCCGGCCGTCAGGGCGATCCGGGGGCCTCCCAGTTCTTTCTGTCGCTCGAGGACGATCTCATGCGCCTCTTCGGCTCCGAGCGCATTGCCAAGCTCATGGACCGTATGGGAGCGCAGGACGGCGAGGTGCTGACGCACCCCCTGATCACGCGCTCTATCGAGCAGGCGCAGAAGCGGGTCGAGCTGCAGAACTTCCAGTCGCGCAAGCGGCTGCTCGAGTACGACGATGTGATGAACCAGCAGCGCGAGGTCATCTACTCACTGCGCGCGTTCGCGCTCGAGGGCGGAGAGGAGCTCAAGGGCGAAGCGATCAAGATGCTCGAGCGCGGTGTGCAGCGCCGGGTCGAGCAGGCGCTCGCCACGTTCGACAAGGAAGAGCAGTGGGACTTCGAGTACGTGCAGCAGGACCTGCTCATGCACTACATGCTGCAAGTGCCGGCGTTCTCGGCGCACGCCCCTGCCACGCTCGAGGAGGCGCAGGCCCTGGCCGTTGAGGCGGTACACGCGGCCTTCGCCCAGAAGATCGACAGCCTCAACCAGGTGTCCGACGAGAACGGCAACGGGTTCGCCGACCGGCTGCTGTCGCTGGTCACGCTCAATGTGATCGACGAGAAATGGAAGGATCATCTCTATGACCTCGATCAGCTGCGCGCGTCCATCCATTATCGCTCGTGGGGGCAGAAGGATCCGCTTGTCGAGTACAAGCAGGACGCGTACACCATGTTCGTGGACCTCATGCACGACGTGGCCAACACCTTCACGGAGCGGTTTCTCAAGGCGCAGCTGATCTTCGAGCCGGCGCCGACGGAGATGCTGCTGGACGCACCGGCGATCCCCGATGAGTACGTGCCGCAGGAGTCGGG
The DNA here is from genome assembly GCF_044344655.1 of Gemmatimonas sp. Classification (GTDB taxonomy): domain Bacteria; phylum Gemmatimonadota; class Gemmatimonadetes; order Gemmatimonadales; family Gemmatimonadaceae; genus Gemmatimonas. The sequence goes on along the minus strand of NZ_JBIJCN010000091.1, from coordinate 816 downwards.
GCGCCCCACGAAGCGCTTCAACGCGCTCGGGATTCTCGAGGACGTCCCCGCGGGGGACCTCCTCGGTGGCGACGTGTCGAGCGCTGACGCGGAGAGCGTGGGCGCGGAGCAGGGGACGGCCGACGAGCCCGTGAGAACGGTGGCCAAGGGGGCCCCGACGGTGGTGGGGGCGGGGCGTGTTCGCTCGCTCGCTGATGGCGCGGGCGGCGCGATGCTGCCGCCGGGGTGGGAGCAGACGGCCCGCAATGATGCGTGTCCGTGTGGCTCAGGGAAGAAGTTCAAGAAGTGCCACGGCGCGAATCTCTGAGCGGACGTGCTGCGTCGGAGGCACGGGGGCGGTCTCTCAGGAGAGGCCGCCCCTCGTGCGTTCGGCCGCCGGGGGCCGCGCCAACGTGCCAAAGTGTGCGGCCGCCGGTTGACAAGCGGGCCGCGATGTGCTTTCATGTCCGACCCGCCACACGCGCCGCGGTTGTTGTGTACTCGCCAAGCGAGTCCAGCGCCTGAGGGAACGCGCCGGCAGGGGGTCTGATGAGTAGTACTGAGTCGGACCGTCGCTCGCTGGGGAGTGCGAGCGCATGAGCGCGTCCCGCGCCGATCTTTTGATCTTCAAAAAAGATCTAAAAAGAGACCTGGCAGGGGTTGACGCTGAAACACCAAAAGGTTATTAGTTGGAACTGCCGCTGAACCAGCGGCAATCACAACAAGAGTAAGTCACGTGACCGCAAGCGGTTACGTTTCGATAGCAGGACGCTATTTGACAATCGAAGATGAGATCGAAGGATGTGCGGGGCGGTGTCGATGACCCACGGCTGATCA
>NZ_JBIJCN010000089.1:0-4073 GCF_044344655.1 Gemmatimonas sp. | reverse complement strand
GCACGCTGTTCGTGTGGCACGCCGGTGAAGAGAAGGGGCTGTGGGGATCGGCGCACTTCACCGAGTACCCCACGGTCGCGCGCGACAGCATCGTGGCGCAGCTCAACATGGACATGGTGGGCCGCGGTAGCGCGACTGACCAGACCGGTATGAGCGCTGACGGAAAGGAACTGCGCGGCGGCCCCGACTACCTGCAGCTGGTGGGTTCGCGCCGTCTGAGCAGCGAACTCGGCGACGCCGTGGAGCGGGTGAACAAGGACCGCAAGCACAACTTCGTGTTCGACTACGCGATGGACGCGAACGGTCACCCGATGAACATCTACTGCCGCAGCGACCACTACGAGTACGCCAAGTGGAACATCCCGGTCACGTTCTTCACAACCGGCGGCCACTCGGCCTATCACCAGCTGACCGACGAGCCGCAGTACATCGATTACCCGCATATGCAGCGGGTGTCGCGCCTCGTGGCGGATATCGCGCTGGCGATCGGGAATGGCGCGAGCCGGCCGAAAGTCGATGGAGCGAAGATGGATCCGCGGGGACAGTGCAAGCAGTGATCGCGTAGACAGCGCGGGGATCGCCCGCGCGACCCGCCACTGGCGACTCGAAACCCGAAACTCCGTGCGGTCCGCGAGGAGTTTCGGGTTTCGTGTTTCGGGTCTCGGGTGAGGGACGGTTGGGTTCCCCTGCCGCTTGCACCCGTTGGCGGAGTGAAACGAGCATTCGGCGGATGTTTATGATTTTCCCGAGGAGCGACGAAGCAACGTCATCAGGAATCGCACGGATTCTCCAGGCGAGATCGACATGGCTCTCGCTCTCGGACGCGGACGCGATCGCTATCGAAAGGAAATGCGCGAATTGCTTCGGCGAGTCTCTCATGGCGCCCTCCGCGATATTCGCCCCGATCGACGACGAGGCCCTCCTGAGCTGTCCGCGCCACGGGCCGATGACCGAAGCGCCCGGATCCGACGTGACATCATGCACACGAGCTGCGAAGTCCTCGGATCGCTGCCACACACGGAGCTGTCTGAAATCCTGCATTGGCGCAGGATAGGATGGGCCCACCAAGAACGCCGCACCGATTCGACGGGCGTTGTGCCGTTCCGACGCGGCGTGGCCCACCCGCCACTGGCAACCCGAAACCCGAAACTCCCGGCGGTCCGCGAGGAGTTTCGGGTTTCGAGTTGCGGGTAGCCGGTTTCCCCCAACGCCTCCCCTCCCCCATTACCTTTCGAGGCTGTACCCAACCCCAAGCCCGCAAGTCATGCTCCGCCTCGGTATCGTCGGTCTCCCCAACGTCGGCAAGTCCACGCTCTTCAACGCCCTCACGGCGGCGAAGGCGGAGGCCGCCAATTATCCCTTCTGCACCGTCGAGCCGAATGTGGGCATGGTGGAAGTGCCCGATCCGCGGCTCGACAAGTTGGCGGAGATCGTGCAGCCCAAACGCACCGTACCGGCGGTCGTGCAGTTCGTGGATATCGCCGGGTTGGTGAAGGGGGCGTCGCAGGGGGAAGGGCTTGGCAACAAGTTCCTGCAGAACATCCGCGAGACCGACGCGATCGTGCACGTGATCCGCTGCTTCGCCGACGACGACGTGACGCACGTGATGGGGCAGCCCGATCCCGCGCGCGACAAGGAGATCATCGAGCTCGAACTCGCCCTCTCCGATCTGGCGCAGGTGGAGAAGCGGCTCGACAAGGCACGCCGTGCCGCCAAGGCTGCCGACAAGGAAGCGCTCGCTGAACTGCCGGCGCTGGAAGCGGCCAATGCCGCGCTCTCCGAGGGCAAGCCGCTCTGGCGCGCTGGGCTTACCGCGGATCAGCTGGAGAAGCTCGCCGGGCTGCAGCTGCTCACGGCCAAGCCGGTGCTCTACGCCGCCAACGTGACCGATGCCGAACTCTCGGGCGAGGAGGGGCAGTACCTCACTTCGCTGCGCGCTGCCGTGGCCGCCGGCGGCGAGAACGCCCAGATCGTGCCCTTCTCGGCCAAGATCGAATCGGAGCTCGCCGAGCTTGGCGCCGAGGAGCGTGCCGAGTTCCTCGCGTCGCTGGGCATTGAAAGCGCGGGGCTCGACCGACTGATCCGCGCCGGCTACTCGCTGCTGGGCTTGGAGACCTACTTCACGGCTGGCGAGCAGGAAGTGCGCGCCTGGACGATCCACAAGGGCGACACCGCCCCCAAGGCCGCCGGTGTCATTCACACCGACTTCGAGAAGGGGTTCATCCGCGCCGAGACGGTGTCGTATCCCGATTTCGTGGCGCATGCCGGCTGGAAGGGCGCCAAGGAAAAGGGCGTCGTCCGCTCAGAAGGCAAGGAGTACGTCGTGCAGGATGGCGACGTGCTGCTGTTCCGCTTCAACGTCTGAGTAGCGCCATCGTGCGATGGTCCCTCCCGTGCGCGCTGTCGGCAGGGGCGCACCAGGCACCTTTTCGCATGCTCGCGGGTACCATCGGCGCATGATGCGCACGCCCCCCCTTCTGGTGGCTCTGGGCCTGCTCGCTCCGCTCGCGGACCGGGCGGCCCCGCTCGGCGCGCAACCGGCACTCGCGTTGCAGGATGCGGCCGCGAGGACCGCGACGGGGAACGCGACCCCGGTCCCCTTCCAGGTGGGGGAGCGGCTCGAGTACGAAGTCCGCTTCGGGGCGCTCAAGGTGGGCAACGGCAGCATGGAGGTGAAGGAGATCACCGAAGTGCGCGGCCGCCCCGTGTGGCACACGGCCTTCACGATCAAGGGTGGCATTCCGCTCTATCGGGTGAACGACCTGTACGAGTCGTGGTTCGACGTGAACACGCTCAATAGCCTCCGCTACCACCAAGACGTCGACGAGGGGAATTACGAGCGCAAGCGCCGCTACGAGATCTTTCCGGAGCGCGGGGTGTTGCGTGAGGGAGATCGCCCCGAAGAGCCGACCGTGACGAACCCGCTCGACGAAGGGTCGTTCCTGTATTTCGTGCGCACGTTGCCACTCGAGGTGGGCAAGAGCTACGAGTTCTCGCGCTATTTCAAGGCGCAGGGGAACCCCGTACGCATCCGCGTGCTGCGCCGGGAGACCGTCACGGTGCCGGGGGGCACGTTCAAGACGGTCGTGCTCCAGCCCACCTTCCAGACCAAGGGCATCTTCAGTCAGAACGGGAAGGCCGAGGTCTGGATCAGCGACGACGATCGTCGGATGGTAGTGCAGATGAAGTCGAAGCTGAGCTTCGGTTCCCTGAATTTGTACCTCAAGGGGGCGCGGGGGACGAAGTAGCGTAGCTTTCGCGCATGTGCGGACGCTACGGTTTCGGCAATCCGGCCCGGATGGGCACCCTTCCCCTCGGCGTGGAGCTGCCGCCGCTCGAGGCCCGGTTCAATGTGGCACCGTCGCAGGCGGTGCCGATCGTCGTGCAGGGCCGTTCAGGAAGTCGCCGGGCCGGGCTTGCACGATGGGGGCTGGTGCCCTCGTGGGCCGATGATCCCTCCATCGGCAATCGATTGGCAAACGCGCGCGGCGATACGGTGGCCACCAAGCCGAGCTTCCGTGGCGCCTTCAAGGCGCGCCGTGCGCTTCTGCCCGCCGACCGATTCTACGAGTGGCAGGTGCTGGAGGGACAGAAGGTCAAGCAGCCGTGGTGCATCCAGCTACCGGACGACGCCCCTTTCTGTTTTGGCGGTCTGTGGGAGCAGTGGGTGCCCCACGCCGGTTCGGACGGAGCGTCGGACGCCGAGTCGTTGGTCACCTGCTGCCTGATCACCACCGAGCCCAATGCGACCATGACACCCATCCATGACCGGATGCCGGTGATCGTGGCCCCGGCGGACTATGCGGCCTGGCTTGACCCGGGGACCCCGGCGCCGGTGGCGCAGGCGCTGATCCGTCCGTGGGAGGGCCCCATGCACGCCTTCCCGGTCAGTACGTACGTGAACGCCCCCAGAAACGAGGGGCCGGCTTGCTCCGCCCCCCTTTCCTGACTAGGCTTCAAGGCTCATCCGGAACGGTCCGCCTGTGCGTGGGCCGTTCCGCTCGACCCTCCGCCCGCGGCTCGGCACTGCGGGTGGCACTCATGACCATAGGGAGGATTGCCGAGTGGCAAAG
>NZ_JBIJCN010000028.1:0-43529 GCF_044344655.1 Gemmatimonas sp. | reverse complement strand
CATCGAGGTTGGCCATGAGGTAGCCGGCGTACACGTCTTCCTTCACCTTGAACGAGCCACCCGCCGACGTGGTGGCCGACGACAGCGCATTCACCGTGAAGGCGTTCGGATTGGCGGCGATGAAGTCGCGCATGCGCGTGGGGTCGAACGTGCGACCGAACGCGTAGTCGCCGTCGAAGATGTTGCGGCCGGCCGTCTCGGTGGTGAGGGCACCCATGAGCGTGGCCGCCGTCGCGTTCAGCGAGTTCGTCCCGAGTGCGCTCGTGTAGTTCGTGGTGATGAGCGTGTTCGAGCGGTCCTTGAGGCGCGCGGCGAGCCCCGCCTTGAGCGTGCCGCTGAACCCGCCGAACTGCACCGGAATCGAGCCGTTGATCTTGGCCGACAGATCTTCGTCCTTGGTGTCACGCTTTTCGTTCGCCAAGCTGTTGAAGCCGAAGCGGGCGGGATCGTCGAACGAACCGGTCACCACGTAGGCCCGGGGACGCTCAGCGTCGGCGAAGTTGTACGCCAGCGACATGTTGCTCTGACGGAACGACATGGTCAGGGCGCCCGGGCGGTTTTCCGTCGCGCGCGACACGCCCACGGCCCAGTCGAGCGACTTACCGTCGCCGCTGTAGTGCTCACCGCCCAGCTGCGCGGTGTAGATGTCCTGCAGGACTTCGCGAAGACGGATGTCGCGGTCGAACTGTGAGCCGGTGGTGATACCGGAATCGGCGCTCACCTGCGTCCAGCGGGAGCCGCCGCCCCCACGGAAGCGGAAACGGGCGCGCGCACGGATTTCGTCGTCGTTGAACTGATTCCACGAGCCGCGCAGGAAGATCTTGCTGTTGTTGGCGAGCAAGTAGTCGAGCGTCCCGTTCATGCCGGTGCGCAACCGGTCCACCTGCGGATAGTCGCGATACTCGAAGAGGTTCGGCGCGTCGAGCGAGGTGAGCGACGGCGCGACGCCGCAGTTGCGCGTCTGCGAGCACCAGTCGCCTTCCACATTCTGCGAGGCGCGATCGTTGCGATAGTACGTGCCGCCCAGCATGGCGCCGAACTTCTGGCTCTTGCCGAAGCGCTTGCCGGCGTTGAGGCCGAGGTTGGCGAGCAGCCCACCGCCGAGCTGGTTGCCACCACCGGCTGCCGTGACGTTGAACAGCGTTTCGTTCGCGCGAGCCGAACGGGTCACGATGTTCACGTTCCCGCCGATGGCGTCAGCGTCCATGTCGGGCGTAAGCGTCTTCGACACCTGGATCTGGCTCGCCTGGTCCGACGGCACGATGTCCATCGGCAGCTGGCGGCTGTTCTGCTCCGGCGTCGCGAGGCGGAGGCCGTTCACCGACATGCCGTTGAAGTTCGGGCTCGTGCCACGGATCTGCACGAAGCGGCCTTCCCCCTGGTCGCGCAGCACGGCAATGCCGGGGACGCGGGCCAGCGCTTCGGCCATGTTGGGGTCGGGGAGGCGACCGACGAGTTCATTGTCGATCACGCTGGCGATCGACGACGCCGTGCGCTGCTGATTGAGCGCCGAGGCCTGTCCGACGACCTGGCCGCGCACTTCAATGGTGGAGAGCGAGGTCACCGCTTCCGCGAGCTTCACATCGAGGATTGCGGTGCGTCCGTTCACCACCGTGACCGACTTGGTCTGCGGTGCGTAGCCGATGTATCGGAACGTGATGGTGCGCGACCCCGCAGGGACGTTCACGGCGCGGTACAGGCCGCGGTCCGTGGAGGCGCGGATGGACGTGCCATCGACGAGGACGAGCACGCCGGACAGTGGGCGGCCCGAGGGATCGGTGACCGTACCGGTCACGACACCCTGAGCCTGAAGGGGGGCAATGGCGGCACTGACAACGACCGCCATCGGGAGCAGTGAGAAACGCATGGGCTGGATGGGATGGAGGGGGGCGCGTAGAGCTGCTCGCCGCGCGCACTGAACCATCCGCCCCTCAGATCACAAGTCGGTTGTTACTTGGTAACAGACGCGTCACGGCGCTCGATCGCCCGCCGGACGTCGCGCCAGTCAAAAAGGTGGAAGGTGCGATCGGTGGACATCATCACAAGGATGCCGTCGGGGTACCGTGGACCGAGCGGCGCGGCGGTCACCTCGAGGCCATCGGTCTCGAGAGCACTCACCGGGATCACGGCCACGAGGTCGTGACGATAGGGCTGATCCCTTCGCCCTTCCCGCGTGAACACACGCAGGCGTTGGCCCTGCTGGTCGGAGACGAGCAGATAGCCGGTGGTGTCGGAGGTGGGATAGATGCCGATGCCCTCGTGATCGCTCACGAAGCCGGTCTGCCCGAAGAACGCGAGTTCGACCGCTGCACCGGGCGCGTCGGGATCGGCATGGTACTGACGGATCCCAGCGGTTTCGTCGCTGTAGTACACGAAGCCCAGCGTCTGATCGACGGCGATCGCCTCGATTTCCTTCTTGCCGCTGTAGGTGCCGAAGGCGCGCACGTGCCTGCCGAGGACGGTGCCTCCGGGGCCGGCCACCAGGCGGTACTGCCAGAGGTAGCCGTCGCGCGGACCGCTCTTGCCTCCCACAATGGCGAAGACGGCGCCATCTCGCGGGCGTTTGTACAGCGCCACGCCCATCGGGGCGCGGCTCTTGTCGCCGTCGAAGACGGGGATGCCACCGTCGTCGACGGGCGTCATGTCGGGCAGGCGGAACACGCGCAGCGACATCGTGCCACGTTCGGCTGTCACGGCGAGGTCCATCGTCTCCCCGCCAATGACGGCGCCCAGCACCACGTCCACGTTGTTTGGGCGCTTGAGGGGACGGCGAGTGCGCGCGCTGTCGATGGTGCCATCGAGGCGGAAGGCGTAGAGGCCACCGGTGCTGTCGCCCTTGTCGGTGCCGATGACCAGCGACCGGGCCGGATCTGCTGCGTCGATCCAGATCGCCGGGTCATCGGCGTCGTTGGGCACCGGCTGAGTGACCACGGCCGCGCGCAGGGTGTCGTCGACGAAGCCGTTGGCGGCCGCGGGGGCCGCGGTACCGCGGCGGTCACACGCCGAGCACAGGAGGGCGATGGCCAGGAGGGGCGTGGCGCTGCGGGAGGAACGGAAGGCGCGAAGCACGGTGGGATCCTCGAGAGACAGCAACAAACCACGTCAGCAGCCCGGTCGGCTGGTGGACCGGGACCGTCCGCAATCACGGAATTCTAATGGGGAGGCCTTGTCTCTGGTGTCCTTGGCCGGTCGCCCTCTCTAGTTTTGGAAGATGACGACCACGCTGACCCGGCCCGTGGCGCTCGTGACCGGCGCCTCGCACGACCTGATCATGCTGGTGCATCGTCTCGAAGTGCGACCGCTGTCGCCGAAACGTCCGCGCGCCAGCTTCTGACCCCCATCTCCGCTTCGAATGAGTGACGCACGCGAGCTGCTGGCGGTGCGAGAAATCGCGCACGCCTTTCTGTTAGCCGAGCATCCCGATGACGTGCAGCAGTTCGCACTCGATCGGGTCACGCCGCTCATCGGCGCCTCGTTCTCGCTGGTGATGCAGCTCGGGCCCGACGGCGGGCTGTTGCGCCCCGTTGCCCAGCACGAGTGGCCGGCGCCGCATCGGCAGTGGATCGGTGCGCTGCGGGTGCGGGTGGGGGATGGGCCCAGCGGGCTGGCTGTCGCCGAGCGTCGCACGGTGGAAATCGAAGATCTTTTCGCCGATCCGTCGCTCGAGGCCTGGTACGAGGTGGCCACGGAGCTCGGCTTCCGCAGCATCATCGCCGTCCCGCTCGAGACCGCCGAGGGACCGATCGGTGCGGTGGCGTTCTATTTCGCCGACGCCACCTGCGTGAGCGACGAGCAGCGCGCGCTCGTCCGACTGGTGGCCGACCAGCTCGCCGCCGCTACCGACAAGTCACGCCGCACCGATGCGCTGCGGCGAGCCAACGCCGCGCTGGCGGAGGCCAACGCCGAGCTCGAACTGCAGGCGGCGAGCTGGAGCGCCGCCGCACGGGCGCGTACGGCGTCGGAGGGGGTGGTGGTGGAGGCCATGCTGTCGCTCACGCGGCAGGATGATCCGCGCGATCGGACCGACCGGCTGGCGGCGGTGCAATGGCTGGCGCAGCATGCGCGCGAATACCGCGAGGTGACCGCGCCGACCTTCGTGCTGTCGCCAGACGATGTGGACCCGCGCGAGCCGCTGCGTGAGGCGGTTGCGCGGTGGCGCGCCCGAGCGCCCATGATCCCCGTGCAGATCGACGAACCCACGGTGCTGCTTCCCACGATGCGCGCCGATGTGGCGCAACTCACGCGGGCGCTCGAACTCGTGGTGGGGCTCGGGGTCTGTGGGGCGGCCGTCGAGGGCGGCGCCGTGCAGGCGGGGGTGCGGTTGGGGCCGGGCTTTCTGGAGCTCTCCGTGCGCTGGCACGGCCGGCCCCTGTTCGAGCGGGATGACCGCGTCCCGGCCGGGCCGGGAGGACAACTTCCGGCCGACCCGGCGCGTATACTACGCATGCGGAACGGCGCGCTGGCGTGGGACGCTGGCGATCCGTTCGTGGCGGTGCGCACCGCGGTGACCGCCGTGGACCTTCCACTGGCCCGGGCCCTCGTGGCGCGGCTCGGTGGCGAATTGCACATCGAGGCCGGCGACCCCGACCTGGTCCGTGAGCTGCTGCTCGTCTTCCCAGTCGACGCGGAGCACGATCACGGCTGACGCCGTCCCGCTGTATCTGCGGCCTCGCGTGCGGTGCACCGTGGCCGCTGTGTCGACCATCCGAATCCGATATTCCGATCAACCCGGCTATGCACCAGCAATCGTCCCGTCAGCTCCAGGACACGTTGACATCGCTCCCGATGGATGAAGTCCTTCGGGCGGCTACGCACTTCTTCGCGAATCGCAGTGGCGTGTACACCGCATTCGTAGAGAAGCAGGGGCCGTCCCATGTGGCGCTGCGCGGGCAGGGCGGTGAGGAAATCGTGATTGGTGTGCGCGACACGCCGGCCGGCACGGCCGTCAGCGGATCGAGCTACCTGTTCGACCAGCAGATCGCACGCTTCTTCGAGTCGTTGCCCCCCGCGCCGGTGGTGCCGTCGGCGGCACCGGCTGAACTGCCCGGAGCGGTCCCCCCCCTGCTCGAGGGAGGCAGTGCTGCATGAGTGCCCCTCACGACAGTGCTCCCGCGTTCGCGAACACCCTGCGCGTGCGTCCCGAAGTCCTGCGCGTGGCCCCCGAGGGTTCCGCCCCGGTGTGGATGCTGCGTGTCCAAGCGGCGGAGGCATGGGATGCGGTGCGCGTGGCGTGCACTCCTGAGTCGCTCGTCCGGGACGTCAAGCGCGCGGCCATGGCCAACCTCCTTCCCGACATGCCGGACCTCGACGGCCACGCAGTGAAGCTGCGTGGCGCCGAGGTCGACGAATCGCAGAGCCTTCGTGGGGTGGGCGCGCAGAATGCGTCCACGCTCTTCCTCGCGGCGCATCGTCGTCGTCCGCTCAAGTGAGACGCCCCGGGTGAGTTCAGCAATGGTCGGCGGAGCGGCGGGTGTGGCTGCGGAGCGGTCGGTCGAGTCGCTCGTAGCCTCGGTGCGCCGTCTGCGCGCCGAAATCGGCAAGCGCGTGGTGGGGCAGGATCACGTCGTAGACGAGATCCTCATGGCGCTCGTGGCCGGCGGGCATGCGCTGTTAGTGGGCGTCCCCGGGTTGGCGAAGACGCTCATGATCAAGTCGCTCGCTGACGCCATGCAGTTGGAATTCCGTCGCATTCAGTTCACGCCCGATCTGGTGCCGAGTGACATCACGGGCACCGAGATTCTCGAGGAGACGGGTGGCGGGCAGCGCGCGTTCCGCTTCGTGCGCGGCCCGGTGTTTGCCAACATCGTGTTGGCCGACGAGATCAATCGCGCGCCGCCGCGCACTCAGGCCGCGTTGCTCGAAGCCATGCAGGAGCACAGTGTGACGGCGGCGGGGCAGACGATGCGGCTTCCCGAACCGTTCTTCGTGCTGGCCACGCAGAATCCGATCGAGCAGGAAGGCACGTATCCACTGCCCGAAGCGCAGCTCGACCGGTTTCTCTTCGATATTCGCGTGGGGTATCCCACCGAGGCCGACGAAGTGTCGATCCTGCGCGCCACCACGGGCGCGCGCGGGGCAGCGATCGAGGCGGTCTTCACCGCGGACGATGCGCTGGCGCTCCAGCGGGCGGTCCGTGCCGTCCCCTGCAGCGAACTGTTGCTCCAATACGCGGCGCGTGTGGTGCGGGCGTCACGTCCGCAGGAGTCGGCGGTGCGGCTGGTGCAGCAGTACGTGCGCTGGGGCGCCGGGCCGCGCGCGGGACAGGCGCTGATTCTCGGGGCCAAGGCCTCGGCGCTGCTGGCGGGGCGCGCGGCGGTGTCGCCCGCGGACATTCAGCGCGTCGCCATGCCTGTGCTGCGCCATCGCATCCTCCCCAATTTTGCGGCCGACGCCGACGGCGTGTCGGCGGCACCGATCATCGAGGCGCTGCTTTCGCACGTGGCGGTGCCCACGAGCGCGGCGTAACGCGGGTGGGGCACGCGACGCACGGCCCCCTGCTCGATGCGCTCCGCGGATTGCGCTGGACGCCGCGCCGCGCTGTGGGGGCGGCACCGCCCGGCACGCATCGGTCGCGACAGAAAGGCACGGCCGGCGAGTTCACCGAGTATCGTCTGTATCGGCAGGGCGACGACCCGCGTGCGCTCGACTGGCGGCTGCTGGCGCGCAGTGACCGTGCGTTCGTCAGGCTGAGCGATGATCGTGCCCTGCTCACCACTTGGCTCGTGGTGGACGGATCGGCGAGCATGGCGTTCCCCGAAGGGGCCGGCAGCAAGTGGCAATTGGCGCAGTCGCTTGCGGTGGGGTTGGCGGCCGTGGCGCATGCGTCGAGCGATCCCGTGGGGTTGCTCGTGGTACACGGCGATGGCGTGACACGTGTGCCGCCTCGCACACGGCGGGGGACCGTGCAGGAGCTCGCGCGCGTGCTCGGGGCGCTGGAGCCAGGCGGTGGCGCGCCGGTTGCGCCGCACTTGGCCTCGCTGCCCACCAACGCCCGCATCGTGGTGATCACCGACTGTCTCGGTGATCTGACCGACCTGCAGAAGGTGGCGGGTGCACACGGGGCGGCCGGCGCACTGGTCGAGTGTGTGCACGTGGTGGCGCGCGAAGAGCTCGACCCGCCTGAAGGAACGTTCCTCCTCCGCGATCCTGAACAGGCACTCGCCAGTGCCGCGAGTCTGTCCGACCTCGTGCTCGACGCGCGCGGCCGCGACGGCTATCGCGACCGCTTTGCGCAGTTTCGACGCGACACGGCGCAGCTGTGGCGGAGCCTCGGCGCTGGCTACACCGAAGTGGTGACCGGTGGAAACGCGGCACGCGGTGTGCGTGCCGTGGTCCTGGCGGGGGACGCGCCGATCGAGGGAGCCCGCTGACGTGACGTTCGCCACGCCCTGGCTATTCGGCGCGGCCGTCGCGGCCTCGCTGTTGGTGGGGGGGCTGCACCTGCTGTCGGTGCGTCAGCCACCGGTGCTGGCGCTCCCCACGGCGCGATTCGCAACGCGCGAAGACGCGCGCGCCGTGGCGCGGCGCCCGCGCCCGAACGATCTGCTCCTACTGATCCTGCGCGTGCTGGCCTTGCTGGCTGCTGGCGCCGCCCTGGCGGGCATGCAGCTCGACGCGGGCGGTGCACGCACCGTGCGGCTGGTCATGGTGGACAGCGCGGCCGCTGCGGACAGTAGCTGGCGTGCGCGACAGCTGCGCGCTGTCGAGGCGAACATCGCGAGTGCTGCGAGGGGGGAGGGCGATGTAGAGCAGCAGTTGCACCCGGTCGCGGGGCTTGCACGTGATCCGGCGCGCGCCGTCGTACGTGCCACACAGGTTGCTGCCACGCTGGCGGCGGATCGCCCGGCGCTCGAACGGGTCGAATTGCTGGTGGTGATGCCCGACCGTGTCGAAACGCTCGACGGGTGGGCGGCATGGCGTACGCAGTGGCCCGGCGCCATCACGGTGCAGCGTGCAGAGCCTGTGGGGCAATTGGTCGAGGCGTCGGTGGGAACCAACAGCGGAGTGTCGCCGTCGGTCGTGGCGAGCGTCATGAACGAGGCCGCCATGGTGGCGATGACGTCGCTGTTCGGGCCCACGGCCCCGGACCCGCGGGTCACCATTGTGTGGCCGCAGGATGGTGCACCGGTGGGCTGGGCGGTGCGCCCGGTGCCCGACACCGTGAGCGCCGTGGCGGCGCGGGCGCAGGCACTGGTTGGGCCGTTCGTGCGAGTCGCCGATGCGCCACCCAGCCGCGCGAAGACACGCCGTGCCATCGCGTGGTGGTCGGACGGTGCGGCGGCCGCCGTGGAGGAGCGGGTAGGCGACCGATGCCTACGGACCGTGGGCATTCGCGTGCCGGCGGCGTCCGATCTGTTGCTGTCGGCGCCGGCAGAGGGGCTCCTGCGCGCGCTGCGTGCTCCGTGCGGTATGCGTGGGCTGCGCACGGATTCGCTCCGCAGTGATGATCCCAGGCGTGGCCACGCGGCCGCCGTGGCATTTCGCGCCGGTGGTGCGCCGCGCGCCGGGACGCTCCCCGTCTGGCTTGGGCCGATTCTGCTGCTGTTCGCGCTTGCGTTGCTGGGTGCCGAATGGCTGGTGCGTCGGAGCGAGAGCGCATGATCACCACCGTATTGCGCTCGGTACAGCAAACGCAGGTACAGCTCGTCAGACAGCAACTGGTGCGCACGGCGCTGTTGTCGCTGTCGGCCGTGCTGATGTGTGCGCTGGTCTTGCTGGTGGCGGGCGCTCCGAAGGGGTGGACGGTTTCCACCGTGCTCGTCGCACCGTTGGCGTGGGTGGTGCTCGCGCGCCGCACAGCATGGCCGTCGGTGCAACAGGCGGCGCTGTGGGTGGAAGAGCGGGCGATCAGCGACGCGCGCGCGCGCGCCTCCGGCGTGTCCTCCGACTTTGCGCTGGTCACCTGCGTGGAGCTGCTCGCCGATGGTCGGGAGGTCACGCCTGCACTGCTGACGGCGGCGGAGCAGGTGCTGGCGCGTTCTCCAGTACCGGCGGCGCTCTCGGCACGGCGTCGGCGCCGTTGGGGTGGCCCGTTGCTTTTCGTCACGCTGGCCGGCGTGCTGCTCGCCGTGGTGGTCAGGCGTTCCGAGGCGCCGGTGCTCCGTGCGGTCGGCGGCAACGCCGCCGGTGCCGGCAGTACGAGCGCCGACGCCGCCGTGGCGCCGCTCGGTGCCTGGGCGGTACGGGTGATTCCGCCGGCGTATACCGCGCAGGCGCCTCGCAGTTTCGGTGACGCAACGAGCGTGGTCGCACTGACCGGAAGCCGGGTGGACGTGCGCGGCGATGGAGCCGCGCCCTCCGTGCAGGAGCAACGCGTTGGTGACCGCACCAGCACCATGCGTGACGTCGAGGAGCGCCATGGCGCGTGGCGTACGCACGCCGTGGCGGATTCGCGTCCCACGTCGATGACGATCGCGCGCGGGGGGCGCAGCCGGCTGCTGGTGATCGAAGGGCACCCGGACAGCATTCCCACCGTCATGCTGCAGCTGCCGGCTCGGGATAGCGTATTCCGTGAGGCCACGGGGCGGTTGCCGATGCTGGCCGTCCTTCGCGATGACATCGGGCTGGCGCAGGCGCAGTTCGAACTGATCGTGACCTCCGGTGAAGGGGAGCGCTTCACCGTACGGACGGTGACGGCGGGGGCCGCCGTGTGGCCACGCGGAGCTGTGCGTGCGGCACGCATCACCGGCACCCTGGATCTTGCGGCGTTGAAGCTGCAGCCCGGCGACGTGGTGCATTTGCGGGCGGTGGCGCGTGACGCGCATCCCGGACCGGCACGTGCACTGGGGAGCAGTGAAACACGCGCGTTTCGCATCGCTCGGCCGAGCGAGATGGATAGCGTGGCGGTGGAGCCGGCACCACCGCCGGAGGTGGACACGTCGCTGTTGAGCCAGCGCATGCTGCTCATGCTCACCGAGAAGCTCGACAAGGCGCAGCGGCGGATGGCGCGCCCCGAGGTGGTGCGTGAGTCGCTCAGGATCGCGCGTGATCAGGCACGGCTGCGTTTGGCGGTGGGGGATGTGGTGTTCCAGCGCCTGAGCGGCGAGTCGAGCGCGGAGCACGCGCACTATGCCGGCGACGGTCACGAGCACGGTGTGGATCAGCAGGGCGGTAAGCTGTCGATGAGTACCTCGGCGACGACCGGCATGCTCGAAGAGGGGAACGATTCGCCGGTGGTGGCGATCAACCAGCCGCTGCTCGAGGCCTACAACGCGATGTGGGATGCGGGGCGGGCGCTCGAACAGGGGGAACCGCATGCAGCCATTCCGCCCATGAAGCGCGCCCTCGAAGCGATCGAGCGTTCGCGCGCCGCGTCGCGGCTCTACCTCCGCGGCCGGCCGCCGCAGGTGATCGTGGATATCAATAAGGTGCGATTGGCGGGTAAGGATACCGGCCAGCAGACCACCCGCTCATCGCGTGAGATGCTCCCCGCGCGGGCGGCCGCCCGCGATTCCCGGCTGCTCACGGTGGCGCCGCTGCTTCAGCGCGAAGACCAGCGCAGTGCGGCGCGTGATTCGCTGGTGCTGTTGCGCGCGGAGGCGCTGGGGGATGCCCCAGCGTTCGCGGCGGCGATCGCGCGCGTCTTGCGCGTCGTGGAGCAGGGCGGCGACGCCACCGCGTCGCTGGTGGATGCGCGGCGGGCGCTGGGCACCGTGGTGCGGACCACGGTGGTGCCCTGGTCACGCGGCGTGCCGCCATGACCCCGGTCGCGCGGGAGACCATGCCCAGCGGCCATGGCGCTGCCTCGGCACCATTCGTCTTTGCGACGGCGCAGTACGAGTCGGGCGACTGGGATTCGGCGCCCTTGGTGCCGGCCAATGTGATCGATTCGATCGCGCGCTACACGTCGCTACCGGTGCGGCCGCAAGGCGTGTCGGTGCCGCTCGCATCGGAAGCCGTGTTTCAGTATCCGCTGCTATATCTCACCGGCCACCTGCCGGTGCGCTTTACGACGCGTGAGGCCGATGTGTTGGGCAAGTACCTCGCGCGCGGCGGACTGCTGTTCGTGGACGACCATAACCACGACGTGGACGGCGCCTTTCACAAGACCGTGCGCGAGGAGATCCGCCGCATCGCCGGGCCACTGGTGCCGCTTCCCAATGCGCATGAGCTCTACCGCTGCTTCTTCGTGTTCGAGAACGGCCCCCCCACCACCTCGCACGAGATGAACGGCTGGGGGGACAACCTCGTGCACGAGAACCTCGACGCCGTGCTGCGTGACGGACGGATCAGCGTACTGTACTCCAACAAGGACTACAGCTCGGAGTGGAGCTTTCACCCCGACAACAAGCGCTTCCTGTCGGTGGACAATACCAAGTTCGCCGTCAACCTCGTGGTGTATGCGCTTACGCGATAGCGCCAAGCGGGTCGTACGATGACCACGCCCAACATTCCGAGTCCGGCGCCACCCGTGGCACCGCTCGAGTCGGCGCGCGGTGCCCGCGCGATGGCGGAGCGCGCGTGTCGTGCACTCGCCGTGGTGGCGCTGACCGCCGCGGCATGGATGGCATGGCGCGATGGGCGTGGCGCGTCCGCGACGGCGGGGGCCCCCTCTCGCCGCCTGCTGACACTGGACCGTGCCGCCGTGCGTGATGCAAGCGGGCAGGGTGCGGTGGCGGCGATGCATCTCGCGCTCGTGGCCTCCGCCGGCGATACGCTCGAAGTACAGCTGCGAGAATTGCCGACGCGCCCAGCCCGTGCCGCGCTCGCGGCGGTCGCGGGAGCGGCGCGCCCGTTGGCGTTCTGGGTGGACAGCACAGCGTCGGCGGGCGTGGCGCTCTCGGTGGCCGAGATTCCGGGGCCACGCGGTGGTTTCGATGTGCGTGCGGCAAGTGGCGGCTCAGGGCGGGTCACGCTACGCGATGCGGGCGGCGTGCTCGATTCGCTCGAGGGCGCGCCGCGCCAGGTGCACGGCTGGCGCGTGTCCGGTGACGCTCGGCGGGTGCACCTCGACGCGGGCAGCGCGCAGGCCGTCGTGGATCTCCGTGCCGTGGGCAGCACGAAGCGCCTGTTCGTGTACGGTGAGCCCGGATGGGAAAGCAAGTTTGTGGTGGCGGCGCTCGAGGAGCTCGGGTGGCAGGTGGATGGCACCGTTCGCGTCTCGCCATCGGGGCGCGTGACGGTGGGGGTACCCGGGCGGCTCGACACCGCGCGCTATGCCGCGGTGCTGGTGGTGGACAGTACGGCGGTCGACGCGCGCGCGATCACGGCCTTCGTGAATGCGGGAGGCGGCGTGGTGCTGAGCGGGGACGCGTTGCGTTTGCCGGCGCTTGCCCCGCTGCGCCCGGCAACCGCGAGCGAGGTGCGTGGTGGCATTGCCGGCGCGCTCCTTAGCGAGACGCCGCGTCGTGGGCTGGAGGCGTGGGAACTGACACCCGTGCGTGGGGCGACCGTGCTGCAGGACGATCGGGGTGATCACGCGCATCCGGAACCGGCCGTGGTGGCGCGCCGCGTGGGGGCGGGGCGCGTGGTGGCCACGGCGTATCGTGAGAGCTGGCGGTGGCGCATGCAGGGCTCTGAGGACGGCATGTCTGACCATCGGCAGTGGTGGCGCGATGTACTGCGGGCGGCGCTGCCGACGGCGCTGCCGAATTCTCTGCCGGCGCTTCGTGCGGTGCCCGTCGGCGCTGCGCAGGAGGCCTGGCCCGGTGATGCCGCGCCGTACGCGGATCTGGCGGCGCGTGCCGGCGCCCCGTCCGTGGCGCAGCCCGGACCGGCGGGGCGCGTGGGACGCCCTGTGCCCTCGCATTGGCCGCGCTGGCTGTTCGCGCTGGCGACGGTCGCGCTGCTGGTGGAGTGGAGCTCGCGCCGCCTCCGTGGCCTGCGGTGAGCGGCACGGACAGATTGCGGCTGTGCACCACCCATCACGCCGACCTTCCGGAGCGTACATGAGCACACGTGTGGCCCTCATTTCTCACCCCGACTGCGGTCAGCACGACACGGGGTGGGAGCACCCGGAGCACGTGGGTCGGCTGGTGGCCATTCCCCGCGCGCTCAAGCACGACTTTGCACTCTTCGAGGCGTTGCAGCACGTGGAGGGCCGGCACGCCACCGAGGACGAACTCGCCCTCGCACACGACCGCGCGTACATCACGCGCGTGCGAGAAACGGTGGAGCAGGGTGGCGGTCGTCTCGATCCCGACACGGTGGTGAGCGAGGGCTCGTGGGGAGCGGTCACGGCCGGTGCCGGATGTGTGCTCGATGGCGTGGATATGGCCTTCGACGGCCGGGCGCGGCGCAGCTTCAGCGCGGTACGTCCGCCCGGGCACCATGCGCTGCGTGACCGCGCGATGGGTTTCTGCCTCTTCGGCAACGTGGCGATCGGGGCGCACTACGCGATTGCGAGGTACGGCTGCGAGCGGGTGTTGGTGGTGGACTGGGATGTGCATCATGGCAACGGCACGCAGGCGCTGGTGGAACAGGACGCGCGTATCCACTTCGTGAGCATGCACCAGTGGCCGTGGTATCCCGGTACCGGCGCGGCCGACGATCGTGGTCCGCACGGGACCGTGTGGAATGTGCCGATGCCCCCGTCGCTGCCATCGGCGCGCTACGTGGAGGCGTTACTGAGTGCCGTGGACGCGGCGGCTGCGGACTTCACCCCCGACCTCATCCTGTTAAGTGCCGGGTTCGACTGCCTCGAAGGCGATCCGCTGGGAGCCTTCACCCTCACGCTTGACGACGTGCACACGATGACGCGCGCGCTGGTCGAGCGGGCTGAGCGGTGGTGTGGCGGGCGTCTCGTGAGCGCTCTGGAAGGTGGCTACGCGCCAGCGTCGGTCGCGCAGGCCGTGCTGGTCCACCTGCGGGCCCTGGCGTAACGCCCGTGGCTCGGCGGCGCTGGCGAGACGCACTACTGCCGAGGAGATTGCCGTGATATGACGCGAATAACTCCCGCTTCGGTGCCGGGCCGCCCAGACCCCGCTCCGCGCACGATTTATCGCTCCCCCTCGGGGAGCAACGTGGTGGATTGCCCCGCGGGCGATGTGCCGCAGCTGCTCACGGACGGCGGCCAGCTGTGGGTGGACATCGACAGCACCGTACATTCGCAGCACGCGCTGCTCGAACAGGTGTTCGGCTTCCATCCGCTGGCGATCGAGGACACGCTCAATCCGGCCTCACGTGTGAAGCTGGAGGAGTACCCGGGGTTCCTCTACATCGTCACACGTGCCGTGCAGTTCGTGTCCGACACCGACGATCCCTACGATCTCGAAACCAAAGACCTGCACTGTTTTCTGGGGCCCAATTTCCTCGTTACGGTGCATGCCGGACCGGTGGGGCCGGTCGATGCCATCGCCGAGGTGCTCCGTCGGTCACCGGAGCTCATGGCACGCGGGGTGGAGCGTACGCTGCACGCCATCCTCGACAGCACGATTGACGCGTACTTCCCCATTCTCGATCAGGTCGACGAGTTCATCGACGGGCTCGAAGAGCGGGTGTTCGTGGCGTTCGATGAGCATGCGCTGCGCGACGTGTTCAAAGTGAAGCGCCTCGTGCTGTCGCTGCGCCGGTACCTGCAGCCGCAACGTGAAGTCCTCAACGTGCTCACCAACCGTCCCAGTACGTTGATCACGCCCGAGGTGCAGATCTACTTCCGCGACATCTACGACCATGTACTGCGGATCAACGATGCGCTCGATACCTATCGTGACCTGTTGAGCAGCACGATGGATGCGTACCTCACGCAGGTGAGCAACCGGCTCGGTGCTACCACCAAGGGGCTGTCGGTGGTGGCCACGCTGTCGCTTCCCTTCGTGGTAGTGAGCGGCATGTGGGGGATGAATTTTGCGGCGATGCCGATGGCCGAGTGGCCGAATGGGTTCTGGGTCCTCCTGCTGGTGCAGTTGGGGCTGGGCGGGTTGCTCCTGTTGGCGCTGCGTCGTCGCATGCTGTTGTAGGCCCCGCGTTGCCCCTGATCCGGTGGATTCCCGGGGCTCGCGGCGCTCGGCGCCATCGTAATGACATGCCTCGCCAAGCCGCCCGCGGAGCGTTACGATCGGGGGGTCGCGGTGGCTGACGCCGTTTTGATACACCCGTGCAGAACCCTTTCGCCTCGTTTCTCCCCTCGTCATGCAACTTCACGCCGACATCGTCACCGTTCACACCACCCATCCCTTCATCATCGCCCGCGGTGGCCAGAGTGAATACCGCGTGGTGTGGGTCCGTCTGGTCGACAAGGATGGCGCTGAGGGGTGGGGGGAAGCCTCGCCCAGCAAGTTCTACGGCGAGACGGCTGACACGGTGATGGTGGCGCTGCAGCGCTTTGCGCCGGTGCTGGCCGACGCCGATGCGTGGTCGATCGACGCGATCGAGCGGGAGCTCGAGAAGGCGATGCGCTGGAACGCGGCGGCGCGGTGTGCGGTGAGTGCGGCCTTGCATGATCTGGCCGCCAAACGGCTAGGGGTGCCGCTCTGGAAGCTGTGGGGGCTCGATGCCAACGCGGCGCCCACGTCGAGCTTCACGATCGGCATCGCGCCCGACGAAGCCACCTTGCGCGCCCGTGTGCGTGAGGCGGCGCACTATCCCATTCTCAAGATCAAGCTGGGCTCGAGCTGGGACCGTGACGTGCTGCGCATCGTGCGCGAGGAGGCCCCCGCGGCGGTCCTGCGCGTGGACGCCAATTGCGCGTGGACGCCCAAGCAGGCACTCGATATGCTGGAGCCGCTCAATCGCGTGGGCGTCGACATGCTGGAGCAGCCGTTGCCGCCGCACGATCTCGCGGGGCTCAAGTTCGTGCGAGATCGGGCCAACCTGCCGGTGGTGGCCGACGAGTCATGCCTCGTGGCATCCGACATCCCCAAGCTCGAGGGGATCGTGGATGGCGTGAACATCAAGCTCGCGAAGTGCGGCTCGCTGCGGGAAGCCCTGCGCATGATCGCCGTCGCGCGCGCGCACGGCATGCGCGTGATGTGCGGGTGCATGATCGAAACCACGCTGGGTATCGCTGCCGCCGCCCACTTCTCGCCGTTGCTCGATGATGCGGACCTGGACGGCGCCGCGCTTCTCAGCGACGACCCGTTCGCGGGGCCGGGCATTCCGGGTGGGCAGGTGGTCTTGGGGAATGGCGTGGGACTTGGGGTGACGCGGCGCTGACCCCGGGCTGGCGGAGAGGCTGTAGCTTTCCGTATGCGCTGCATTGCCGTCGCCCTCCCCGTCCCGCTCTTTCGCACGTTCACATACCGCGTGCCGGAGGGCGTGGCTTGGCCGATCGCGGCCGGCTCGCGGGTGTTGGTGCCGTTTCGCAATCGCCCGGAGCTCGGCATCTGCCTGGGCGAGACCGAGCCACCGGAGGGCGTCGCGCTCAAGCCCATTCGGGCCGTGGTGGACGCTGTCCCATCGCTCCCCGAGCCGCTGCTGCACACGGCGCGGTGGATTTCCGACTGGTACGCGGCTCCGCTGGGGCTCACGCTCCGGTCGATGCTCCCCACGGCGCTCACGCACGCCAGTGCGCCGGCGCCGGCGGGAAAGCTGCAGCGGGTGGTGCGCCTTGTGCAGGAGCTACCGTCACTGCTGCAGCGCGAGCAGGCGTTCGCGCGTGCCAAGCAGCAGCGCGCCGTCTACGAACTGCTTGAGGCCCAGGGAGGCTTGGCGCCGCTTGAGGCGCTGCGGACGCAGGCCGGCTGCTCGGCCGGGGTGTTCTCCGCCATGGCCAAGCGCGGGCTGATCGAGATTCGCGATGAGTCATTGGAGCGTGATCCCTTCGCCGATCGCGCTGGCGTGGCGCCGCCACCCAATCCGTCGCCGGCCCAGCGCGCCGCCATTGACGCGATTCTCGCCGGTGACCCCGGGCAGGTGTTCCTGCTGCACGGCATCACCGGCAGCGGGAAGACGCTCGTGTATATCGAGGTGCTCCGCGAAGTGCTGCGCACCCAGGGACGCACCGCGATCGTGCTCGTGCCGGAGATTGCGCTGACCTCGCAGACCGTAGACCGGTTCCGCGGGGCGTTTGGTGATGATGTGGCGGTCCTTCACTCAGGGCTCAGCGACGGCGAGCGGCTCGACGCCTGGCAGTCATTGCGTCGCGGCGAGCGCCGTATTGCCGTGGGGGCGCGTTCGGCGCTGTTTGCACCGCTTGAGCAGGTTGGCGTGGTGATCGTCGACGAGGAGCACGAGAGCAGCTACAAACAGTCGGAAACGCCGCGGTACCATGCGCGCGAGGCGGCGATCGTGCGCGCGCGCGCTGAGGGGGCGCTGGTCGTGCTGGGCAGCGCCACGCCCAGTCTCGAGAGCTGGGAGCGTGCCGATCGCGGGCAATCCGTCCGCCTCACGCTCCCCGATCGTGCGGCCGGCGCACAGCTGCCGCCAGTAGCGGTGGTGGATATGCGGGTGGCGGTGCGGGAGGCGCTTGCCACGCGCAGTCCGCAGGCGCCGTATGACCCCGCGTTGAGCGTGCTCAGCCCCACGCTGCTGGCCGCCATCGAGTCGCGCCTCACGCGCGGGGAGCAGAGCCTGCTGCTGCTCAACCGGCGCGGCTTTGCGGCCTTCGTGCAGTGTCATGCGTGCGGCGATGTGCAGGTGTGTCCGCATTGCAGCATCTCGCTCACGTATCATCGCGTGCCCGAGGCGCTGGTGTGTCACTACTGCCAGTACCAGACCGACATGCCGGTCACCTGTCCGCGCTGTGCCAGTGACAAGCTGCAACGCCGCGGGTTGGGAACGCAGCAGGTGGAGACGCTCGTGGCCGAACGCTTCCCCGAGGCGCGCATCGCGCGCATGGACGTGGACACCACGAGCGGCAAGTGGGCACACACCCAGATCCTCGACCGCGTGGGGCGCGGCGAGGTGGACATCCTTCTGGGCACGCAGATGATTGCCAAGGGGCTCGATTTTCCCAACGTGACCCTGGTGGGTGTGGTGGACGCCGACACCGGGCTCAATCTCCCCGACTTCCGTGCCTCAGAGCGCACCTTCCAGCTCCTCAGTCAGGTGGCCGGTCGTGCCGGACGCGGTCCCAAGGGGGGCGATGTGATCGTACAGACGCGCATGCCCCAGGCGCATGCGGTACGACATGCCCTCACGCACGATTACGTGGGCTTCGTGCGCGAGGAGCTGGGGGCGCGCCGCACCCCGGCGTATCCGCCGTTCGTCCACATCGCCAACGTCGTGGTGAGTGGGGTGCATCAGGCGGCGGTTGCGGAGGCTGCTGCAGCCGCGGCGCAGTGGGTCACCACACTCATGCAGCGCCAGGGGCTGCGCGATCTCGTGCTGGTGGGGCCGGCGCCCTGTCCGATCGATCGCATCAAGGATCGGTGGCGCTGGCATTTCCTCCTCAAGAGTTCTCAGCCCCGGTTGATGACGCGGGTGGCGCACTACATCGCGGCACGGTGTCCGGTGCCCAAGGATTCAGACCTGCGCCTGGTGGTGGACCGGGATCCGGTGAGTTTGCTGTAGCGGTACACGCGGTGTCCGGAGGCGCCGTCGCTGCCGGTCCGGCAGCCCGCCCCCTGCTATCTTTCCGACATGTCGCGCACTTCGCTTTCGGCGATTCCGCCGTATGTGTTCTACGAACTCGACGCCCGTCGCGCCGCCGCGCGCGCGACCGGCCAGCCACTCCTCGACGTGGGGATCGGCAGCCCCGACGGCCCCATCCCCCCTGTGGTGGTGGAGACGATGCAGCGGGTCGCGGCCGATCGATCGCTGAGCGGCTACCCGTACTTTCAGGGGCATCCGCTCTTCCGCGAGGCGGTGGCCGGGTACCTGCACACCCGCTTCGGTGTGACGATCGATCCCGCCGGCGAGCTGCTGGCCTTGGCGGGCTCCAAGGAGGGGATCGCGGAGCTGATTCTCGCGCACACCAATCCGGGTGACGTGGTGCTGATCCCGGCGGTGTACTACCCGGTGTATGCGCGCGCCACGCTACTGGCCGGGGCGGAGCCGGTGTACGTGCCGTTCCTGCCGGATGGGTGTCTCGATCTGGATGCGCTCGATGCGGCCACGGTCGCTCGTGCGACCGTGATGATCGTGAACTATCCTGGCAACCCGACCACCACGTCGGTCTCGCTCGACGAGCTGGCGCGCTACGTCGCTTTCGCGGAGCGCCACGGCCTCCTGCTGTTGAGCGACCTGGCATACAGCGAGCTGTCGTACGACGGCTATGCCGTGCCGAGCGTGCTGCAGGTGCCGGGCGCGTCGCGGGTGGCGGTGGAAACGCACACCTGCAGCAAGAGCTTCAACATGGCCGGTGTGCGCATCGCCTTCCTCGCGGGAAATCGCGAGGCGATTGCGCGGCTCGACGCGTATCGCGCCAACATCGGCTACGGGGTGAGCACGCTGGCGCAGCTGGCCGGTGCGGCGGCGTTCACGCACCACGCGCAGATCGTACCGCCCATCGTGGCGGAGTACCGCGCCCGGCGCGATGCGATCGTGACGGCGTTCACTGCCGGCGGCTGGCACGTGCCGGCGCCCACGGCCACCATGTATCTGTGGCTCGACGTGCCGCCGGGGCTGAGCGACTGGCAGTGGGTGGATGCTCTGATCGAGCACGCCGGCGTGGTGGTCACGCCGGGCATGGCGTTCGGTGACGCCGGGCGGGGGAAGTTCCGCGTGAGCTTCGTGCAGCCCGCGGAGCAGTTGGTGCGGGCGGCGGAGGGGATCGTTGCGACCGCTGCTTGGAGCACCGCGCAACGGCGGTAGCGGGGCACGGCGGGAGCGTGCCCCGTTCCCGTTACTCGCCGTGAAACATCACGCGAGGCCCGAGCACGCCGTTACTTCGCCGGCTTCGGCTCGCTGAGCGCAATGTCCCACTGCACCTGCACGTCGTTCTGAATGGGATTGAGCTTGGAGTCGTAGCTCACGCCGTAGTCCTGGCGGTTGATCACGAACTGCCCGCGGAAGCGTCCCGTGCCGCCCTCGTAGAACATCATCGTGGCGGGGACCGTGATGCGCTTGGTGGTGCCGCGTACGGTCAGGTCACCAGTGATGTCGAGCTTGTTCGCCCCGGTCGACTTCACGCTCACCGACTTGAAGGTGATCGTGGGGTGCTTCTCCACATCGAAAAAGTCGGCGCTGCGCAGATGCCCATCGCGGCGCTCCTGACGGGTATTGATGCTGGCGGCATCAATGGTGATGGCCACCGTGGAGTTCTCCCACTTGGCCGCGTCGAGCTTCACGTCGGCATCCCACTTCCCGAAGAAGCCATGCGCGCTCAGCATGCGCGAGTCGGCCACGAAATTGATCTCCGAGTGCGCCTTGTCGATCATGTGCGGCTTGGCGTCGACGAAGGGGCGGGCGGCGAGGACAAGGGGCAGCGCGAGGACCGCGGCCAACTGGCGGACAGCGAACATGAGCAGGCTCCGATGGTGGCATGGTGTGGTGTCAGTCCGTGTGGGCCGCAAGGCGCAGCGGCTCCAGGTATTCACGTTCTGGCTTCTGTTGGATAAACAATAGTATAGTTGTAAGATACTTTACCTGACGCGCCGAGCAAGTCCCGGGAATTCCGGTCGGTTGCCTTGTACCGGCGCCCCGGCGGCGGCGATCTTTACGCACGCTTCAGCCGCGTTGGTGCCCACGCGGTGCCGAATGCCCGCCCGCGCGCCCCTCCGTGAGTGCGTAGCCGGCGGGATTCGTTCCAGAGCGTGACGCCGATCCTTTGCCCCCCTCGATGACCGCTCCGGTAACCTCCGCGCCCGACGACCTCCCCACTGAACTGGCCGCCGCGCCGATCCCCACCGTCCCGGACCGCGCCAACGCACCGGTGTCCGAGGTGGTCGAACGGTTCCTGCGGGCCGTGATTACGAGCGTGCCACTCGATCGACTCGAGGAACTTCACCTGTTTTCCCCACTGCGACAGGGTACGGTGGAGACGGGGATCGCGGTGCTCGCTGCGCGTATCCCGGTGATGATCGCCGGCGTGGTCTCCGGGGAGGCGACCGGTGAGCCGGAGCTGTTCGACGGGGCCGCCGACGGGACGGAATTGGCTGGCGACGCGACGATCGATGACGCGGTCATCGCCGGGGCGGAAGGCGGTGGCGACACGGCAGACCAGCCAGGTGGCGACGACGTGCGCGACGCCGAGGAGGCCGAGGAGGCCGAGGCGACCGAAGAGATTGAGGCGGCGGTGATCGCCGCGGACGGCCCGGACGAGTCGGCGGCTGTGAGCGCGCCGATCGCTGACGAAGACGGATCGCTGCACGCCGAGGAGGACCTGCCGGTCAGGCCGGAACGGCTCACGGTGTATACGGCCCGCTACCGCTACGTGATCAAGGGGCCCGAGCGCGGCAAGTGGGAGGCAAGCGTGGTCGCTGAGGCCGACGCACCGCTCATTACCGTGGAAACCGTCGTGCGCGGTGTGCAGCGTCGCGCCGGAGAGGACTCCGAAATCGTGCGCTACACCGCCGCGCAAATCGCGCGCGCGCTGCGCATGCCGTACCCCGCCTGACGCCACACGCGTGGGGCACGCCTCCGATGCCGCTGCGATTGCCGCCGACAAGGAGGCGTTTCGCGCGTACCTGCGTGACCATAACCTGCCGGCGACAGCGCAGCGTCTCGCGATTGCCGATGTGGTGCTCGGGACCGACCGTCACCTACGCGCTGAAGACGTGGCGGGAGAGTTGCGCGCGCGCGGCGCCAACGCGGGCACGGCTACGGTCTATCGGACACTCGACGTCCTGGTGCGTAGCGGGTTGGTCGTGGAGCGTGACTTCGGGGAGGGTTTCAAGCGATACGAAGCGGCGCGCGGCGTGCCGCATCATGAACACCTGTTGTGTACGTCGTGCGGACGTGTCACCGAGTTTCGTGACGAACGCCTCGAGCGCATGACGCAGTTGCTTGCCGAAGCGCACGACTTCTCGCGGCAGCGCCATCGTCTCGTCATTTACGGTCTCTGCGGCGACTGCCGCCGCGGCCGGCCCTCCGGATCATTCCGTGGCTCCTGAATCGCTCACCGTCCTCGTGGCGTTCACCGCCGGATTGCTCAGCTTCCTGAGTCCGTGCGTGCTGCCGCTGGTGCCCAGTTACGTCACGTTCATCACGGGTATGGGACTCGACGACGTGTCACGCGCCCGGCGCACGGCACTCATTCACGCGGTCCTGTTCGTGCTGGGATTCACCTTCATCTTCGTGGCGCTGGGCGCAGGCGCCAGTGCCTTCGGCCAGCTCCTGCGGGAATACCGCGCATGGATCGCACGCATCGGGGGCGTGATGATGGTGGTGATGGGGCTCTGGATGCTCGACATCATCAAGGTCGGTGCGCTGCAGCAGGAACGGCGCCTGCACCTCAGCGACAAGCCGCTGGGCTACCTCGGTACTGTCTTCGTGGGTATCGCCTTCGGTGCGGGGTGGACGCCGTGCCTCGGCCCAACGCTGGGTGCGATCCTGCTGCTCGCGGCGAACGAGACGGACCTGTCCAAGGGCATCGTACTGCTCACGGCGTACTCGCTTGGCCTGGCCGTGCCGTTCCTGCTCAGCGCACTGGCCATCGAACGCTTCCTCGGCTTCTTCCAAAAGTTCAAGCACAACATCGGCCGCGTGAATCGCATCGCGGGGATCCTGCTCGTGATCGTGGGCGTGCTGATGTTCACGGGGTGGTTCGAGCGGCTGGCGGCGTTCCTGCAACCGCTCACGCCGGCGTTCCTGGTGGAGCGTCTCTAAGGCCGAAGCGCCGAGCCGCGTCTCTACACTCGACGCGTTGTTCTCTGCTACTGGGCGGTGTGCCCAGCGCTCACGCGGCCTCGATGGCGTCGAGGAGCTGTTGGCGCTTCAGCAGGTCCGCGTACCGGCCGCCCAGGAGGACGAGCGCGTCGTGCGTGCCTTGCTCCACCACCGTCCCCTCGTGCAGTACGAGAATGTGGTCTGCCTCACGCACCGCGCTGACCCGATGCGAGGCGATGATCGCGGTGCGTCCGCGCAGAGCCTCACGCAGGCCGTGCAGAATGGCAGCTTCCGTGTGCGTATCGACGGCACTGAGGGCATCGTCGAGTAGTACGATGTCTGGGGTGCGGGCGAGAGCACGAGCCAAGGCCGTGCGCTGCTTCTGGCCGCCGGACAGGTTGATGCCACGTTCACCAAGGCGCGTGTCGTAGCCGTCGGGGAGCGCAGCGATCGTGGCGGCGAGCTGTGCGACCGTCGTGGCCTGGTGCAGGCGCGCCGGCTCGGGCTGCGCGAGCCCGTACGTGATGTTCGCCCCGATCGTATCGCTGAAGAGCAGCGCTTCCTGCGGTACGACGCCGATCATGGCGCGGAGCTCGCGAAGCGGGAGCATCCGGATGTCCACGCCATCCACGAGGATCTGCCCCTGTTGGATCTCGTGCATCCGCGGCAGCAGGTCCATGAGCGTACTCTTGCCCGAGCCGGTGCTTCCTACGATCGCCAGCGTACCGCCGGCAGGGATGCGGAATGACACGTTCCGCAGCACCCAGCGCGGCGTGCCGTTGTGGTCCCCATAGGTGGCCGTGGCCGCCTCGCCGTTGTCGTTGAGCGCCGTCGGGGCAGGGTAATGGAACGATACGTGTTGGAACTCGATGCTGCGCCCGCCGCCTGTAGCGGGTGGCAACGTGGCGGTCCCGGTGTCGTGGACCGACTCGGGGGAGGCATCGAGCAGTTCGAGCACGCGCGCCATTGAGGCCGCGCCACGTTGGAAGAGATTGGTCGTCCACCCCAAGGCGATCAACGGCCAGGTGAGCATCCCAAGGTAGATGCCGAAGGCCACGTAGCTGCCCACGCTCAGGCGCCCGTCGATCAGCATCTGTCCGCCCACGGCGATGGTGACCGCACCACCAAGTCCTGCCAGTAGGGCGAAGCTGGGGCTCATCAGCCCGTTCAACCACGCGAGACGCATGTTGGCCTCGAGATAGCCGTGGCCAAGCGCTTCGAACCGCGCGACTTCGGCCGCTTCCTGCTGGTAAGCACGGACCACGCGTACGCCGGACAGATTCTCCTGTGCGCGGGTGGTGAGCTGACTGAATTGCGATTGGACCGCCTCAAAGCGCGCATGCACCTGCTTGCCGAGCCGCAGCATCAGGAAGGGCAAGCCAATCAGAGGAAGCAGCGCGGCCGCCGTGAGCCCGGGTGATATGCGTAGCATCATCACGAGGGCGAAGAGGCCACCGGCAATCGTATTGGTGAAGTACATGACGGCGGGACCGGCCGCCATGCGCACCGCGCTGAGATCGTTCGTGAGGCGTGCCATCACGTCGCCGGTACGCCAGCGCGCATACCAAGCGGCATCGAGCGCGCTGAGGCGCGAAAAGAGATCGCGGCGCAGGTCGGTCTCGATACGGCGGCTCACACCGTTGAGTGTGTGGCGCATGGTGAAGCGCAGACCGCCCGCCACGAGTTGCGTGGCGACCATGCCCACGGCGAGCGCGACCAGGGCACGAACGGGGACGCCTCGGCGCAGGTCATCGAGCCCGCGCTGCAGGAACGACGGGATCAGGGTGGCGAGTGCAGCCGAAATGACGACGGCGACCAACCCCAGCGCAACTTGTACGCGATAGGGGTGGTAGTATGGGAGCAGCCGGCGCAGCGTTCGCCACGCCTTGTTCCTGCCCCCCGTCCCTTGGAGTCTGCCCATGCGCCAATATAGCGGTTCCTGCCGACCCACCGTGTTCATGTCAACGCTGGCTTTGGCCGCACTGGCCGCGTGCGGTGGTGACAAGCGGTCAGAGACCGGCGCACTCGCCAGCGATTCGGCGCGTGGACGGGACCTCGCGCTCGCCCGCCAGGACAGCGCTCAGCCGCAGTTGCAGGACGTGCCCAACATACCGACCCCGGCAGCCGCGCCCGCACCCGCACCCGCGCCAGTGGCGGCTCCGGTGCCGGCGCCGGTGCCTCGTCCGCGCAGTACGCCTCGCGCCGCGACCCCGCGTCCGACACCGCGTCCGACGCCGGCGCCGGCTGTCACACCCGCACCCGCTCCTGCGGCCGCGGTGCCAGTGACGGGCACCGTGGCGGCCGGGACGAGCATGCGTTTCGCCGTGAGGGCCAAGGTGTGCAGCAACACGACGCCCGCGGGTGAGAAGTTCACCGCCGAGCTGTCGGAGACGGTGAACGCCACTAACGGCATCAGCATCCCCGCGGGCGCCACGGGAGTTTTCGAGGTCGCCGACGCGAAGACGGCGCAGAACAGCAGCGATGATACGTACCTGCGGGTGCGACTCGTGAGTGTGACCTATGGCGGCTACACGTACCCCGTGGATGCCACCGTGCAGACGGCCAGTACGGAGCGCGTGCGCAGCACCGCCAAGGGAGCCGACGCCCGGAAGGTGGTCGGTGGCGCCATTCTAGGCGCTATCGCTGGACAGGTGATCGGCAAGAGCACCAAGGGGACCGTGGTTGGCGCTGCCGCAGGTGCCGCTGCGGGCACCGCCGCCGCTGCCGCGACGGCGAACTTCGACACCTGCCTGAACAACGGAGGAACGGTGACGGTAACGCTCGACGGCCCGATCACTGTGCGGCCGGCACCGGTGAACTGACCGACAGGCGCCTCGAGACACGAGACGCAGCGTCTCCGCTCTCAGTATCCCACGGCTCCACCCGAGCGACGGGGTTCGGGCTGGCCTTCCCATCCCCCCTTCACTCGCATGATGGCATTCACGTTCACGAGACTGCGCAGTTCGCGCATCACGTGCCCGTACCCACGCAGCGAGTCGAGCACGGCGGGGCGTACACCACCGGCTTCGAACGTGAGGGAGTCGGGGAGGGCC
Source organism: Gemmatimonas sp. (assembly GCF_044344655.1). Classification (GTDB taxonomy): domain Bacteria; phylum Gemmatimonadota; class Gemmatimonadetes; order Gemmatimonadales; family Gemmatimonadaceae; genus Gemmatimonas. The sequence continues at coordinate 17,889 of NZ_JBIJCN010000028.1, read as the reverse complement.
TGGTGATGGACGCGCGGCGCCCGCATGGCGTCGCCGAGCGACATACGGTGGTCAATCACGTTGAGGATCACCTGGCTGGTGCCGGTGATGATGGTGGGACCGCCGGCGGCGCCTACCACCAGTAGTACCTGATCCACGGGGTCGAGCACGATCGTGGGCGACATGGCGCTCAGCATGCGCTTGCCGGGCTGAATCGCGTTCTGTTCGCCCTGCACGAGGCCGAACATGTTGGGTTTGCCGGGCTGCGCAGCGAAGTCATCCATCTCGTCGTTGAGCATGAACCCGGCGCCACGTACCCACACTCCGGAGCCCCACGAGTTGTTGAGCGTGGTGGTGGTGGCGACGGCGTTGCCCCGTGCATCGACCACGCTGTAGTGCGTGGTGTTCATCGGCTCACGCGCTGCCGCCTCCATGCGAGGCTCGAGGTCACGCGTCGGCGTGGCGCGCGTGTCGGCAATGGTGGCCTTGAGCCGCGCCGCGTACGTCTTGCTCGTCAGCTGCGCCAACGGCACCTGTACGAATGCAGGATCGCCCAGCTTCGCGTTGCGGTCGATGAATGCCCGCTGGTAGGCGCTGCCCACGAGGTGGAACCACTGCGTACTCCCGTACGACGGGACCGTGGGGTACTGCTCGAGGATGTTGAGTGCCTCGGCCGTTGTCACCCCGCCCGACGAGGACGGCGGCATGGAGAGCAGTCCGTAGCCGCGGTAAGTAGTGCGGATGGGCGCCCGCCACACCGGCGCGTATTTCGCGAGATCGGCCTTCGTGATGATGCCGCCACCGCGCTGCATTTCGCCCGTGAGCGAGTCGGCAATCCATCCGCTGTAGAACGCGCTGGGACCCTGCGCCGCGATCGCCTCGAGGGTGCGCGCGAGATCGGGCTGCACCAGCCGCGCACCGGCCGCGAGCGGCTTGCCGCCGGGGGTGAACGGGGATTGGGCTTGGAAGCGCAGCAGCATCTTCGAGGCGCGCTCGATCGACCCGGCGAGTGCGGTATCCACCACAAAGCCATCGCGTGCGAGCTTGATGGCCGGCTGCATCACCCGGGACAGCGGCATGGTGCCGTAGCGTTCAAGCAGCGCGTTGAGGCCGGCGACCGCGCCCGGTACGCCGGACGCGAGATGGCCGTAGATGCTCTTGTCGGTCAGTTTGCCGTTTTCGTCGAGATACATGTTGCGTGTCGCAGCGAGCGGCGCGACTTCCCGGTAGTCGATCGCGGCGGTGCGCCCGTCGGCCATGCGCACGACGGTGTAGCCGCCACCACCGATATTGCCCGCCTCGGGCCACGACACCGCGAGTGCAAACCCGAGCGCCACCGCAGCGTCGACCGCGTTGCCGCCCGCGCGCATGATCTCGGCTGCGGCAGCACTCGCCTCGGGGCTGTTGCTCACCGCCATCACCTCCGGAGCAAACGTCGCCCGCGTGCCCGCGGGCAGTCGCCACCCGTCAGGAAAGCGCGCCGTCTGACGCTCGGGGATCGCTGGATCGCCCGGCGCACGCACCGCCGAGGATGGGCGTCCGCCCGGAACGCCCGTGTCGACCGCCTGAGAGGATGGCGCGGTGCACGCTGCCGAAAAGGCGAGGGAGAGCGCCCCGAGGGCGCAGGCGGAAGCACGCGCGGCGGTGGTAAACGATGTTGTGGTCACGGCGAAGAGGCTGTGCGTCACGTGGTGGGGTGTCGGGAAGTGTGAACGGAACGGGTTAGAAGCTGAATCGCAGCGTGGCTCGTGTGCTCCGCGTGCGGTACGTGCGTGCGGCCTCGGTGGGCAGCGCCTGCTGCGAATGCCATCCCATCCCGAAGTCCTGTACGAGGGTGAGTGCCACGCCTTGTGACAGCGTGACGCCCGCGCCGACGCCGAGGGCGCCGACGACGTCGATCTGCATGCCGGTGGCGCCGAACGACACGCCGGTGGCCTGCTCGCGCAGGTTGCGAAAAGCATTCACGCCGCCCTGTGCTTCGAAGACGGTGTGCACGCCAGGCCCGCCACCGCTGCGGAACTGACCCATGAGCGACCACAGCTGCGTCTGCGCCTCGCAGCCGCCGAGGCAGACCGCCGATTCGCCGACGGGGGCCACCACGCCATTGTTCGGGAACGGGACCGAGAGAAGATCCACCACGCCATACCCGGCGGCGACCCCGATGGTGCTGACCCCGTCGAGCGCCTTCTCGAGGGTGCCGCGAAGCTGCCAGAGTGGATCCGGGCCGAATCGCCACTGGGATCGGGACGCCCCGTCGTTGATGTCACCCATCACGATCGCGCTGGCCCCGCCGGAGACCGTCCAGCTGGCACGGGGGGCCTGCCCGGGGCTGCCGCCCACCGGTCGTCCGCGGATCTGGCCCGCCAGCGGGGATGCCGCGAATGCCGAAGCGGCGACGGCAGGCACCGCCAGCCGAAGCCACGCACGGGATCGGGGCTGGGCGCGTTCGAGCGCATGCAGGACAGCGCACCAGGTAGTGCGTATCGCCGAGGGCAGAGACAATGCGACTCCGAGGTTGACCATCCGTTAAGTTACCTGAGCATCTCCAAGCTACGCATCGCCACGGGGTTCGGGAAACGCACCGGGCCTGCCACGGCGTCGTCCCCAGTCCATTCCTGTGTCCGCTCCGCCGCTCGACCCACGAGTCACCGAACGTCGCAATCCGCGCACGGCCGACATCGATGTCGCGTCGCCGCTGGCGATCATCGATCTGATGACCGCGGAGGATCGCGCCGTGGCGGATGCTGTGGCGTCGCAGCGCGAACCGATTGCGCACGCCATTGCGGCGATCGAAGCGGCGTTCCGCAGCGGGCACCGGTTGCTCTACTTGGGCGCCGGAACCTCGGGGCGGCTGGGTGTCCTCGACGCCAGCGAATGCCCGCCCACCTTCGGCACCGATCCGCATATGGTCGTGGGGATCATCGCCGGGGGTGATCACGCGCTGCGCAATCCGATCGAGGGCGCTGAAGACGACCCTGCCGCCGGAGCGGCGGCTGTAGACCTCCACACGGTCACCGCCGGTGATGTGGTGGTTGGCATTGCCGCGAGTGGCACCACCCCCTTCGTGCGTGGGGCCCTGCTGCGGGCGCGCGAGCTGGGGGCGACCACCGCGCTGATCGCCTGCAGTGAGCCGCCGCCGGTCATGCGCGCGGCGGCTGATATTCTCATGCTGCCCATCGTGGGTCCCGAAGTGCTGACCGGCAGCACGCGCCTCAAGGCCGGCACCGCGACGAAGCTCGTGTGCAACATGCTCACCACCGGCGCGATGATTCGCATCGGCAAGAGCTACGGCAACCTTATGGTGGACCTGCGCGCCACCAACGTGAAGCTGCAGGATCGCGCCGAGCGCATCGTGTGCGAGGTGACGGGGCTCGTGCGCGAGGACGCCCGGGTGCTGCTCGCGCAGGCCGACGGCCGCGTGAAGCGCGCGCTCGTGATGCACGCGCTCGGCGTGGATGCGGCCACCGCCGATGCGCGCCTCGCCGAGGCCGGCGGCGTGATCCGCAAGGTGGTGCCGAACGCGCCGCCGCCGGTTTGGTGAGCATCAGCGCGCCGGTCCTCATGGTGGGCCTGATGTCGGGCACGTCGCTCGACGGCATCAGTGCGGCCGTGGTGGAGTTTTCCGAGCGCCTTCCGGTGTCTGTCGGTACGCAGGCCACGCTGCGCCACTTCGTGCAGCGCCCATATACCCCCGAGCAGCGGGCGCGCTTGCAGGCGGCAATGCAGGGCGGCACGGCGCAGGCGTATTGCCGCCTGCAGGCCGATCTTGGTACATGGCTCGGCGATGCCGCCGTGGAGGCGATGCAGGGCGCCGGCGTCACGTCGCGCGACGTACGGGGGATTGCGTCTCACGGGCAAACCCTGTGGCATGAACCCGGCCACAGTACATGGCAGATCGGCGACGCGGCGCGCATTGCCGAGCGCACTGGCTGCGCGGTGGTGAGCGACTTCCGGACGCGCGACATGGCGGTGGGCGGGCAAGGAGCGCCACTGGTGCCCATGGCCGATGCCGTGCTCTTCGCGCACGAGAGCGAATGGCGTGCGCTGCAGAACATCGGCGGCATCGGCAACGTGACCTTGGTGCCACCAGCGCGCGAGGCACTGGCGTCGCTGGCGTCGGACGCGTCAGGCGTTCAGGTACGTGCCTTCGACACCGGGCCCGGTGTGGTGGTGATCGATGGCGTGGTGCAGCGGCTCTTCGGCACGCCCTACGACACCGACGGTGCTCTCGGGGCGACGGGGCGCATTCTCGAACCGGTTGTCGAGTCGCTGCTTTCCCTGTCGTTCCTGGGGCAGGAGCCTCCCAAGAGTACCGGGCGCGAACTGTTCACGCCGGTGTTCATCGACGCCTTCATCGCGCACTGCACCGAGGCCGGCGGCACGCCGCACGATGTCGTGGCCACCGCCACGGCGTTTACGGCGGCGACCATTGCCGACCAGTACGCGCGTTTCGTACATCCGGTACCGCGGGAGGTGCTGCTGTCCGGCGGCGGGGCCCGCAACCCGTTCCTCGTGCGCTGCATCGAGCGCGCGTTCGCCCGCCACGGTGAGCAGGCCGCGCGTGCAGTCCCTTCGGTACGCCTCTTCGACGAGTTGTTCTTCGATGCCGAAGCAAAGGAGGCGGTGGCCTTCGCCCTGCTCGGGTATCTCCATCTCACTGGTCGCGCGGGCAACGTGCCTGCTGCCACTGGTGCCCGTGCGCCGCGGGTACTTGGCGCACTCACTCCTGGTACTGAGTTGAAGTCATGAGCGAACAGTCGCGTCGCGACCTCGCGCAGTTATTGCTGCCTGTCATCCGTTGGACTCCCGAGCGTGGCTTCTCCGACGCGCGTCCCTTGATCGATCATGCGCTGGCCCTCGGTGTGGGCGGGTTTCTACTGTCCGGGGGCGAGAAGGATGGTGTGCGCGCGCTAGCCAAGGAACTACAGCTCAAGTCGAAGCATCCGTTGCTGCTGGCCGCGGAACTCGAGCGGGGGGCCGGGCAGCAGTTCGCCGGCGCCACCGGGCTGCCGCCGCTGTCGGCGATCACGGCCCTCGGCGACATCGAATCGTTGCGTCGGGCCGCGCGGCTCACCGCGCGCGAAGCGCGCACCATGGGTGTGAACTGGAACCTCGCCCCCGTGTGTGATCTCGATCTGCTGGCCGAAAATCCTTTCATGGGCACGCGCTCGTTCGGTAGCGATGCGCGCACGGTGGCAACGTTGGTGCAGGCGTGGGTCGAAGCCACGCAAGCTGAGGGCGTGATGGCGTGCGCGAAGCATTTCCCCGGCCTCGGGCGCGCCCTGAAAGATCCGCACCGTGAGGCCGTGTCGATCGACACCCCCGCGGATCAGCTCAAGGAGCTCGACCTTCACCCGTTCCGCGCCGCGGTCAGCGGTGGTGTGGCCAGTGTGATGACCGCGCACGCGGCGTACCCGGCGCTGGACAGCAGCAAGGCCCCCGCGACCGTGTCGCGGGAGATCTTGCAGTGGCTGCTGCGGCAGCAGCTCAAGTTCGACAACCTGTTGGTCGGTGACCTCATGACGCTCCCCGGTGTTTGTGAGGGGCGCGAGGTGGCCGACGCTTGCGTGCAGGCACTGCGCGCGGGGTGCGACGTGCTACTGTCGCCCGGCGATCTCGATGTCACGCTCGGGGCGCTCGAGCGCGCGCTCGACGATGGTACGCTCGATGCCGACCGCGTGAAGCAGAGTGTGCGCCGCCGCCTCAAGTGGGCCCAGTGGGTGTCACCGCCCAACGACTGGCGCCGTCCGAGTGGCGCTGACACCGCGTGGGGTGCCCTGCTGGCCGACAAGGTGCTGCGCTTCGAACACGGCGTCGTGCCGCCGATGGGCGGCGTGACGGAAGTTGCGATTGTGGACGACGATGATGATGTGGAAGGGCGCCGGGCCGATCGCACCGGCATCGTGGAGGCGATGCGCGTTGCCGGTAACGATGCGCGCATCGTCAGCGCGCCCACCGCAGCCAGTAGTGGTCCCTTCGTGATCGCCCTCTTCGCTGATTATCTGCCCAACAAGGGGCGCACCCGCTTGCGTGATAGCACGATCACTGCCGTGCGCGCGCTCGTCGCGCAGGCGGCGGCCATGCAGCGAGAGGTGGTCATGGTGGGGCTTGGTGATCCACGCTGGGTGCAGCAGCTGCAGATGGAGGTGCCCACGATCGTGGCGTGGAGTGGTGACCGCGTGATGCAGCAAGCGGCCGGTCGCGGGTTGCTGCGGAAGCGCTGAGACGCGTTCGGCTCCATCAGCGCCCGCGCGCGGTCAGTACAGCAGCTCCGCGGCGGTCCAGAGCGTTGCGGCCACCGCCGCAATGGCGAGCAGGATGAAGATCGGCTGCACGGCCGCCTTGCGCTGCGCGATGACTTGCGCGGGCGCAGGTGCGAGAGGCGGCGTCGCCGTGGGGGCCTGGTCCTCCGGACCGACCGGCAGCGTGCTCCGGTGCGTGCTGCCGGGGGCAACGGGGAGTTCGCGCGTTTGGTCGTTGAGCGTGCCTGCGAGCGGGAAAGCGTGGTAACCCACGCGGTCGGTCGCGGCGGGCTCGCTCAGCCCGTCCCCCTCGAAGCGCACCGCCACCACCGTGATGTTGTCCGGGCCCCCACGCGCATTGGCGCGTTCGACCAGCTTCTGACACACGCGTCGCAGGTCGGGGTCCGTCGTGGTGAGCTGCGCGATCTCGTCGGCCTTCACGAGCCCGCTCAGGCCATCGCTGCACAGGACGAGGGTGTCGCCACGGCGGACTTGCTGGTGCGTAAGGTCGACCGTGACCTGATCCTCAGGGCCGAGCGCTTGCAGAATGATGTTGCGGCGGTCGCTCACCTCGGCTTCTTCGGGCGTGAGTTCCCCCGCCTCCACGAGTCGCTGCATCAGCGATTGATCCTTCGTGAGCTGTCGGGCATGCCCATCGCGAATCAGGTACGCGCGGCTGTCGCCTACCTGCACCACGTACACGTGGTCACCCAGCAGCCCGGCGATCGTGGCGGTGGTGCCCATGCCGCGGTGTTCGGGGTGGTCCTTCGCGTGTTGGTGAATCCGGGCGTTGGCCTGCACCGTGGCGTCGCGCAGCGCGGCGGCGAACGCGTCGACGGAGCTGGCGGCTCCAGCACTCCAGCGGTGCATCAGCCCCTCCAGCACGAGGTGGCCGGCCATGTTGCTGGCCAGTTCTCCGGAGGCAGCGCCGCCCATGCCGTCGGCCACGAGGAAGAGCAGGCCGTGTGTGTCGGCGATGAGCTCGTGGGAGTCGGTCGCGAAGTCGAGCGGCGTTCCTGATTCCAGATCGGCCACGAGGAACGTGTCCTCATTGTGGTCGCGCAGCTGCCCCACGTCGGTCAGCGCGAACACGTGCGCGCGCACGCGGCGTTCTCCGTGGGGGGGCGCTTGATTGGAATCGCGGATGGGAACGGTCACAGCGACTGTGGGAGGGCCGGTACGCTCGCCGGGGCCGGAGGCCGCTGCGGATGGGAACGCCGGAGGTTGCACCGAGGGCGCCCCCGACGGAAGGGTTGTTCGGAGATCCCAGGCATGAGGGCGTCGACATCCTGCCCGGCGGCGCCCCGCCTCGTATTCCAAATGACGGCGGGAAGATGGCCCACGTTTCAATAGTGGGTCAAATTCGGAGATATGCGGAGACCTCCCCGATTCTTTCTGATGTCGGCCCGTGCGGCCGTGACCTGTGCCACCGTCCTGTCATCGGCCTGGATAGCCGGCTGCACCCCGGCACGCCGGGTGCCGCTGCCCACCGTAGCGGTACCGCCGGTGGCTCCTGAGGCGCCGACCGTTGGCTTGCCGCCGGTGCCGGTGGTCCGCGCCGCCCCGCTGGCGGTGCAGGTCCGCTACCCCGGCGTCAACCAGCTCCTCACCAGTCGCGACTCCAACTTCGTCCTCGGAACCGTTGGCACCGGTGATGCCACGCTCACGATCAACGGCGTGGCGGTGCCGGTGGCGCCCAACGGCGCCTTTCTGGGGTGGCTCGCCAATCCGCCCGGGCCTTCCCCGCGCTACGACCTGATGGCGGTCCGCGGCGCCGACACGGCGCGCCGCTCGCTGCCCGTGCGCTATCCGGTACGAATGGCACTACCGGCCACTGGACGGCTCCGGGTGGATACCGGCTCCCTCATTCCAGGACGCCGCTGGTGGGCGCGCCCCAGTGACATGCAGCGGGTGAGCGTGCGCGCGCCGCGCAATGCCACCGTGCGGTTGATCGGCACCGACGGGGTGTCGCGCCCGATGCTTCCGCCGCCGGGCGGGATGGTGACCGTGATCGACAGCGTCAGCGACGCATCGGCGGTGTTCGCGACCGACGTGGCGACCGCCCTGCTGGCTGACAGCACGGCCCCCGCGCGCGTCGTGGTCGTCCGTGCCAACGATGGCGCCGCGGACTCTGTGCAACTGCGCGTGCCGTTCGTGCGGGCATTGCCCACGACCACACGCCTGCTGGGGGTGCTCACGTCCGGCAACGCCGTCGGCAGCGACAGCGACAAGGTGGTGAGCGCCCGCACGACCGTGGGCGGCACGTACAAATGGCAGCTGATGCCCGGCACGGTGCTCGAGGTGACCGGTCGGCAGAATGGCTTCACCCGCGTGCAGCTCGACGACCAACTGCAGGTGTGGGTGGACAGCGACGAGATCACCATGCTCCCCGAGGGCACGGCATTGCCCCGTCGCGTGACGGGCGGGTTCCGCGTGAATCCGTCTGCCGATTACGTCGACGTCGTGATCGGCACCGGCGACCGCCCGGCGCACCATGTCGAGGCGAACGGCCGCGACCTGATCCTCACGTTGTACGGTGTGCAGGCCAACCCGGAGATCTCGCCGATCATCGGCAATGACACGCTCGTGCGCCGCATGGCATGGGAACAGGTCACCAGTGATCGCGTGCGCCTTGTCTTCACCTTGTCGCAGCCGGCCTACGGCTGGCTGTCGCTATGGGATGAGGTGCGCCGGGCCTTTGTGCTGCGGGTACGCCGCGTACCGTCGATTGACGCCCGTCTGCCGCTGGCGGGGCTCACGATCGCTGTCGATCCGGGCCACCCACCCGCTGGCGCGACGGGACCAACGGGGCTGTACGAGGGCGACGCGGTCTTCCCTGTGGGGCAACTGCTGGTCACGCTGCTCGAGGAACGCGGCGCCAAACCGGTCATCACCCGCACCAGCCTCGCACCGGTGGGGCTGACCGAGCGTGGGGTGCAGTCACGCCGGGACAATGCGCATGCCTTCGTGAGCATACATCTCAACGCCCTGCCGGACGGCGTGAATCCGTTCACGGCCAACGGCACGAGCACGCTGTTCTATCACAACGCGAGCGAGCCGCTGGCGCGTGATGTCCAGCGCGCGCTGCAGGCGCGCTTTGGTCTGCGGGATCTGGGGGTGCATTACCAGAACCTCGCGGTCGCGCGTCCCAGCTGGTATCCGAGTGTGCTCGCCGAGGGCCTGTTCCTCATGATCCCCGAGCAGGAGGCGGCCATGCGCGACCCGGCCTTTCAGCGCAGATATGCCGAGGCGCTGGTGGCGGGGCTGGAGTCGTACTTCCGCTGGCTCAGGGACGGAGGCCGGTGAGACCCGCGGCGCGCTCCGTCATGATCCGAGCGGTGACGATGGCGGTATGGCGCCCGGTGCTGGTCGCCGCGATCGGCATCCTGCTCGTCATGACGAGCGCCGAGCGCGCCGCCGCACAGGTGGATCCGCGCGGCACAGTGCGCACGATCACCACCCCGCACCTCTACGTGCACTATCCTGCGGCGCTCGATTCGCTGGCGCGCCTCGCGGCGGTCTTCGGCGAGACCGCGTACGGGCAGCTGGCGCGCGAACTCGTGGCGCCGCGTGGTCGCATCGACCTGCTGCTCACCGACAACGTGGACGCCAGCAACGGCTTCGCACAGGTGTTTCCGACCAACCGCGTGGTGATCTACGCGGTGCCACCGGTCGGTACACGCGAGCTGCGTTTCCACGACGACTGGCTGCGTCTCGTGATCACCCACGAGCTGGCGCACATTTTTCACATTGACCGGGCGCGTGGCCTCTGGCGCGCCGGGCGCTGGCTGTTCGGGCGCAACCCGCTGTTCTTCCCCAACGCCTTCACGCCGAGCTGGGTGAAGGAGGGGCTCGCGGTGCATTACGAGAGCGCCCTGACCGGCAGCGGACGCCTCGTGAGCACGGAGTTCCCCGTGCTGCTGCGCGCCGCGGCACGGGACAGCGCGCTCGTACCGTACGGCCGCTGGAGTTTGGCGACCACGCGATTCCCGCGGGGGCAGACGGCGTACGGCTATGGCTCGCTGCTGATGCAGCGGGCGGTGGATCTGGCCGATTCGGTACACGGCATGCGGCGGTTCGTCGAGGCTACTGCGGGGGATCTCATTCCGTTTCGGCTGCAGCGCATGTCGCGCGCCGGCTTCGGTGAACGGTTTTCCACGCTCTATCGCACGCTTCGCGACTCGGCGCAGGCCGTAGCCAGCGCGGCACCGGCTGACGGTGATGCCGTGTGGCAGTACGTGAGCCTCGACGGCTGGTATGCGCAGGCGCCGCGCTGGGTGGGCAACGATTCGCTGCTCTGGAGTGCGAGCACGGGGCGTGAGGTCACGGGGCTCTACGTGGCGCCGGTCGCGGGGGGCGGGCTGCCTCGCCGCGTGGCCTGGCGCAACGGACTCGATGTGAACGTGCCGCTCGACAGCTCGGCGCAGCGTGTGGTATTTGCGCAAGACGAGCGTCTCGATCCCTACATCACGCGCAGCGATCTCTATGTGCGCGACGGCGGAGTGCATGACGGGCGCGACCGGCGCCTTACGGTCGGGCAGCGCCTCACCATGCCCGATGTGCGCGCGGACGGCAGCATCGTGGCGGTGCAGCTGTCCGCCAATGGCAGCCGGCTTGTCCGTGTGAGCGGTACCGGTGATGCCATTACCCCACTCACGCGCGACTTGGTCGGCGAACGCTGGGCGGAGCCCCGCTGGTCACCGAACGGTGAAGAGATCGCCGCCGTGCAGCTGCTGCCGACCGGTGAGCAGCGGGTGGTCGTGCTCACCGTGTTCGGCGACGTGCGCCGCGTGGTGAGCGGTGGGCGCGCCGTGTTTGCGAGCCCCGCCTTCACGCCAGACGGCGCGCGGCTGGTGTGGAGCAGCGATCGCAGCGGGCGCATGCAGCTCGAGACTGCCGCGCGTGGTGCGCTCGGGGTGGTTGATACGTTGTCGTGGCGTACCACCGAAGTGGCGACGCAGGCGAGTGCCGTGACGACGGGGGTCTATGAGCCCAGTGTGTCGCCGGATGGGGCGCGTGTGGCCGCCCTCGTGCAGCGGGGCGACGGGTATCATGTGGCCTGGGCACCGCTCGATACCGCCGGTGCGATGGTGCGGGGTGGGTTCTATCCCCGCACGAACGCCGTGCGCATTCCCGCCTTCGCCGATTCGGCGCGTGTGAGCGCCCAGGCATCCACTCGCTACGGGGTGTGGCGTCAGCTGGTGCCGCGCTACTGGTTGCCGCTGGCGGGGGAGTCGCGCCTTGGCGACATCACCTACGGCGTGTCATCGAGTGGCGTGGACATTCTGGGGCGTCATGCCTGGAGCGGCAGCCTGCTGCTCGAGCCCGCCACGCGCGAGTACGATGGGGCGCTGTCCTATCGCTACGCCGGGCTGGGCGTGCCCGTTGCTGACGTGAGCTACAGTCAGGAGTGGGACGGGACCTTCGTGGTGCGCAACAACAGCGGTGCGCGCCTTGGTACGGTCGCACGCCGGCGCCGCTTTCTCACGGCCAGCAACACCTACGTCGTACCACGCGTGCGCTGGAACGTCGTGGGCACCATCGGGGCGCAATACGAACTGCGTGCCTTCAAGGCCGCCGCCGACTCCATTCGCGGCACCGCCGACGATCCGCTACGCACCGGGGTGCGCTATCCAAGCCTGTTTCTCAATGCGAGCGTGAGTACGGCCCGCCGCGCGCTGCGCGGCGTGAGCGTGGAGGAAGGGTTCACGCTCAGCAACAGTGTCGCGTACCGTTGGCAGGAGGAGAGCGCCGAGGGCGGATCGTTCCGCGATATCCTGACGGCGCGCGCGTATCTGCCGCTCGATCTGCCGGGATACGCGCGGCACGTGCTGGCCACGCGCGTGGCGGTGGGCTACGCCGACAACAATACGCGGACCGAGTTTACGGTGGGCGGCGCGAGCGGCGTGACTTCGGAGCTGCTCCCCGGTGTGGTGGTGGGTGATCCCCTGCGGCCGTTCCCGGTGCGCGGTACGCCGCCCGGCGTGCAGCGCGGCGCGCGTGCCCTAGCGGGGAGCGTGGAGTATCGCGCGCCGCTGCTGATGTTCCGGCGGGTGCCCAGTCCGTTCACGGTATACAGCGACCGTCTGAGCGTAGTGCTGTTCAGCGACGCGGCACGCGCGTGGTGTCCGGCGTCGCTGCGCCGCAATGCGGTGGTGTGCCTCCCCAACGGGGTGCGCGACGGCTGGCTGGCGAGCGCCGGTGGCGAGGTCGTGCTCGATCTGGCGCTGCAGTACGACGTGCCGTATCGCGTACGGCTCGGAACGGCGGTGCCGTACGTGGCACCGGCGGGGGTCTCGCGGAAGGCGAGTGTGTACGTGACCCTTGGGGGGTACTTCTGAGGGTGGCGGGTGTCCGAGCATGCCGCTCGTCGCGTTCCCTGCCTGCCGCCCCCTGCTGGACGCTGGAGTAACTTCCCGCATGGCCTCTCCCTTCATTCACGAATCCGCGGTCGTCGTCGGCGACGTCCAGCTCGCCGAGGACACCAGCGTGTGGCCCACCGCCGTCATTCGCGGCGATGTGGAGCGCATCACCATCGGCGCCCGCAGCAACGTCCAGGACGGCGCCGTCATCCATGCCGATCCGGGCAAGCCCACCATCGTCGGTGAGGACTGCGTGATTGGGCACCGGGCAATCGTGCACGGCAGCGTGCTGGAGCACGGCGTGCTGGTGGGGATGGGCGCGATCCTCCTCAACGGCGTGCACGTGGGCGCCGGGAGCATCATCGGGGCAGGGGCGGTGCTGACGGAGAACATGCAGGTCCCGCCGGGATCGCTGGTGCTGGGCGTGCCTGGCAAGGTGGTGCGGCAGCTCGACGCCGCACAGCAGGCCCGGATTCTCGACAATGCGGCGCGGTATGTGGTGCTGGCGCAGGCGCACCGGTCAGGGGCGATCACGCGGCACCGCTGAACAGTACGGGCGGAGGCGCTGAGGTCCGGCGAGGTCCGGCGAGGTCCGGCGAGGCAAGGAGAATCGCCGCAACGCGAATGCGAGCAACGGCGGCACCGCAGGTGTGACTGCAAGCAAGCGGAGACGACCGCAGGAGACCCGGCGGGAATGCTCACCCCGGGGTACTCGTGGCGTCCTGCTGTTGTGTTACTGCCGAGTCTGCTCTGGCAATAGCCTTGTAAGCTATTGCTGTGCAATGTGTTGCCGGTTCATGCCGTGACTGTCGCGAGAGGGCTCACCAGCAGCGAGTCGGGCCTCGGCATGCACGGCACTTCGGATGACGGCACACTGCTGTGGCTGGTGGACAACTCCACCATCGTCGCACAAAAGTGATCCGCCGATTGCAACTCGTCCACGCGCAAACGGTTAGCCCACGGCTTGCGTGGCTTCACGAATAGCGGCACCATACCGCCCCGCTGCCACCCCCTCCCGCTCTCGGAATTCCCCACCGAGATGTCGCCGCACCCAGGCAGTCTGCCACCCGTCAAGAGCTCAGGAGCCCTCGCATGTCCTTCTCCGCAACGCCCCCGGAAGGTCTGGTCACGCTGTCGGCGAATGCTCGCACCGTGCTGGACAAGCGCTACCTCGTCAAGGACGCGGCTGGCAAGTCGGTGGAGAAGGTTGAAGACATGTTCTGGCGTGTGGCCACGGTGGTGGCTGAGGCCGACCGCCGCTACGGGGCAAGCGACGGGGCGGTGCAGGCGCTGGCGGAGGAATTCTACTTCCTCATGACGCAGCGTCGGTTCGAGCCCAACTCGCCCACGCTGATGAACGCCGGCCGTCCGCTCGGGCAACTCTCTGCCTGCTTCGTGTTGCCGGTGGATGACGCGCTCAGCAACGGACAGAGCGGCATCTACGATACGCTGCGCAGCATGGCGCTCATCCATCAGAGCGGCGGCGGTACGGGGTTCAGCTTCTCGCGCCTGCGCGCCAAGGGGAGCACGGTCCGCAGCACCACCGGCGTGGCTAGCGGCCCGGTGAGCTTCATGGAGCTCTACGACGGCAGCACCAACGCGGTGAAGCAGGGCGGGACGCGCCGCGGCGCCAACATGGGCATCCTGCGGGTCGATCACCCTGACGTGATGGAGTTCATCACCGCCAAGGAAGACCTCACCAAGATTACCAACTTCAACATCTCGGTGGGCATCACCAACACGTTCATGGAGGCCGTGAAGGCCGACACGAACTACGCCCTCATCGACCCGGCCAACGGCCAGGTCACGGCGCAGCTGCGCGCGCGTGACGTATGGGACAAGATGATCCTCGGCGCGTGGCGCACCGGTGAGCCGGGCGTGTTCTTCATCGACGAGGCCAACCACTACAATCCGGTGCCGCACCTCGGGAACTACGAGGCGACGAACCCCTGCGGCGAGCAGCCGCTGCTGGCCTACGACGTGTGCAATCTGGGCAGCGTGAACGTGGGCCACTATGTGAGCGACGGCGTGGTGGACTGGGAGGCCATGCGGCGCGACATCGCGCTCAGCACGCACTTCCTCGACAACATCATCGACGTCAACAAGTATCCGCTGCCGGAGATCGACGCGCTCAGCAAGCGCATTCGCCGCATCGGACTGGGTGTGATGGGCTTTGCCGACATGCTCGTACGCCTCGGCATTCCGTATGACAGCCCCGAGGGCGTGGAAATGGGGCGCACGGTGATGGAGTTCCTCGACGTCGAAGGCAAGAAGGAGAGCGAGCGGCTCGCCAAGGAGCGCGGGGCCTTCCCCGAGTGGGCACGCTCCATCTGGGGTCCCGACGACACCTGCGCGCGTGATGCCAACGGGCAGCGTATCCGCCCCATGCAGCCGCTGCGCAACTGCAACGTGACCACGGTCGCCCCCACCGGCACCATCTCCATCATCGCCGGCTGCTCCAGCGGCCTCGAGCCGCTCTTTGCCGTGGCGTTCATGCGCAACCAGGCGGGCGTGATGATGCCCGACGTGAACGAAGACTTCGTGGCGATTGCGAAGAAAGAGGGGTGGTACAGCGATGAGCTCATGGAGCGCATTGCGAAGACCGGCAGCGTGAAGCACGCCGAGGTGCCCCTCACATGGCAGCGCGTGTTCAACACCGCCAACAACATCGCGCCCGAGTATCACATCCGCATGCAGGCGGCCTTCCAGCAGCACTGCGACTCGGCCATCTCCAAGACCACCAACTTCAGTCACGCCGCGACCGTAGACGATGTCCGCGCGATCTATGAGCTCGCGTACGACATGAAGTGCAAGGGCGTGACCGTGTACCGCGACGGTTCGCGCGACGGCCAGGTGCTGAGCACCGGCGCCACGCAGGAAGCGGCCGCGAAGCGTGATGGCGCGCCGGCCGCGGCGTCTGCGGCTGAGGCGAAGCCTGAAGCGGCCAAGGAAGTCACGGCGATGCGCCGCGAGCTGGGGGAGCTGCAGGGCACGATGGCGGAGCTGCAGAACGAACTCGATCGCACCAAGAAAGCGCTGTTCAGTGCGGAGGCCGAGAACGCCAATCGTCGCGGCAAGCGTTCGCGTCCCGAAGTCATGCGCGGCACCACGTACCGGAAGGACACGCCGCTTGGCACGATGTTCGTGAACATCACCGAAGATGAGAAGGGGCAGCCGTTCGAGGTGTTCCTCAATCTCGGCAAGGCGGGTGGGTCGGCCATGGCCGACGCCGAGGCCATCGGTCGCCTGATCTCGCTCGCGCTGCGCAGCGGGATCAGCATGCAGGAGATCCACCGGCAGCTGCGCGGCATTTCAAGCGACCGGGCGGTGGGGCTTGGTCCCAACAAGGTGTTGTCGTTGCCCGATGCGGTGGGTATCGCGCTGGAGCAGTGGTGGCGTGAGAAGCAGGGGGTGCAGCAGGATCTCCTGAACGGCGGGCAGAGCGCCACGACGCCGAGCGGCCCCGCGTTCCTCTCACCCATGCCGGCCCCGGCTGCCGGCATGTCCAGCCCGCGCCCATCCACGGCGGCGGAGCAGGGGGTGCCGCAAAATGCCCTCCCGCAGATCGACTTCGGCAACGTGGGCGGTGAGGTGTTCATGGGCACGTGCCCGGACTGCGGGAGCCAGCTGGAGTTCGCCGAAGGGTGCGTGAAGTGCCATGTGTGCGGCTTCAGCGAGTGCGGGTGACGAATATCTGACCAGGACCGCGAAGGCCGCGGCGCTTGCGGCTCGAGGGGATCGAGCGCGTGGGTACCGCGTCGGATTTTTTCCGACTGGTGCGCTGAAACGAGCCAGGCATATTCGCGGTGCATGCACGGAACGAGACGCCGCGCATGGATCCTTCCTCGAAGACGTTCACGGAAGGGCGCGTGCCGGCAGTTCGGTGTCGACACGCAGGTTGTGAGGTCGCTGGACACAACTGAAGTCCGATGTACATCGGGCGCCTGCGTTGGGCTCGTCCAACAAGGGAAAGATCGTCGGTTGCCACAATACCGATGCCTCGAAAGAGCCTCATCGATATTTGGTACCGAACCACGCTGCTGACGATCGCCAGCGATATGAACCCCCGCGGGAGGCAGCGATGCCCCTGCGGGGGTTCTTTCTTGTGGGCGCACGATGTGGGCGAGCCTCAGCGCCAGCGCAAACGCCCACCCTGACGACGGACGTGCGGAGCCGGTCAGATGGTGCCGCCCTCCACGGAGGAGAGGTCACCTTCCGGCAATCCGAGGGCGCGTGCCTTGAGGAGCCGTCGCATGATCTTGCCGCTCCGGGTGCGTGGGATCAGGTCGAGGAATGACAGTGCTCTGGGGGCAATGGCCGCGCCGAGCCGCTGTCGGCTGAAGTCACGTAGCTCGAGGCTCAACGCCTCCGATGGCGCGAAGCCAGGTTTGAGTGTCACGAACACCTTGACGAGTTCGCCGGCCAGCGGATCGGGAATGCCTATCGCGGCCGCCTCGGCTACGGCCGGATGCTCCAGCAGTATGCTTTCCACTTCAAACGGGCCGATCAGCTGTCCCGCGCTCGTGATGACATCATCGGCCCGCCCCGCGAACCAGTAGTATCCATCGGCGTCACGTCGGGCGAGGTCGCCGGTGAGATACCAGCCGTCCGCGAAGCAACGGCGGTAGCGCTCATCCTCGTTGAGGTAGCCGCGAAACATCGACGGCCATCCCGGCCGGAGTGCCAGCTCGCCCACCTGATCCGGCTCCTGTACTTCCTCCACCGCATGGGGGGCGCGTTTGACAATGCCTGCGGTGACCCCGGGGAGTGGCTTCCCCATGGACCCGGGGCGGATCTCCAGCGCCGGAACGTTGGCGATCATGATGCCTCCGGTTTCGGTCTGCCACCAGTGGTCGTGAATGGGACGGCTGAGCACCTCGGCGCTCCACTGCACGGCCTCCGGATGGAGGGGCTCGCCAAAGCTGCAGATAAGCCGCAAGGCCGAGAGGTCGTACGGTCGCACCGCGTTGGTTCCCGCTCGCATGAGCAAGCGAATGGCCGTGGGGGCGGTATACCAGACCGTCACGCGCTCGTCCTGCAGGGTGCGATACCAGCGCTCGACGTCGAAGTCACCCTCGTACACGACGCTCGTGATGCCGTGGCTGAGGGGAGCAATGATGCCGTACGAGGTGCCCGTCACCCATCCCGGATCCGCGGTGCACCAGAACACGTCATCCACTCGGAAGTCGAGGGCATAGCTCGCCGTGACATGATGCGCCAAAACGGCTCCATGCGCATGCACCGCACCTTTCGGCGTACCGGTGGTTCCGCTGGTGAAGTGCAGGATGGCCTCATCGTCGGCCGTG